>JBBSLL010000003.1:0-163498 GCA_038255255.1 Lysobacterales bacterium | reverse complement strand
GGTGCACGGATGCATTGGCTGCGATTTCTTGACGCCACTTTGCGAATGCAGGTCGCATGCTTGGCTTCCGATCTGGAACCATGCCATGAAGACCGCCACCTGGAACGACACCGTCGTGGCCCGCAGCGATGAGACCGTCGTCGTCGAGGGCAACCATTACTTTCCGGCCGAGGCGCTGGAGCGCGCCCACTTCCGCGCCTCCAACCACACCACCACCTGCGCCTGGAAGGGCGTTGCGCACTATTACGATGTGGTGGTGGGCGATGCGGTCAACGCCAATGCTGCCTGGTTTTACCCGGAACCCAAGCAAGCGGCTGAGCAGATCCGTGGACGGGTGGCATTCTGGAAGGGCGTGAAAGTCGCAGGCTAAGAAAACGAGAAAACGCGGGTCAGAGTCGACTTTTCTCAGGCTGCATCGGGGCCAAGGCTGCTTGGCGATCAAAGTCGACTCTGACCCGGCTTTCTTACTCGCTACATTTCCGGTTGCGCCGGGAGGGGGTGGACATGCAGATTCGATTTATTCTTGCGCTTCTGGTCGGATTGGGCCTGGCGATGCAAGTGCCCGCTAAATCGGTGGAAGGTGGCAGCTACAGCGAGCTGCTCACGCTGTTTGCCGAGTGGCGCGCATTCGAGCAGCCGCCACAGCGCGAGGGAGTTCCGGACTACACCGCGGCGCGCTTCCAGGCCGCCCACGCCGAGCTGCCGTCCTGGCAGGCGCGCCTGCGCGCCATCGATCGCAGGGGTTGGACCGCCGCACAGAAGGTGGACTGGGCGCTGGTCGAAGCGGAGATGCACGGCTTCGATTTCAATCATCGCGTGCTCATGCCGTGGGTGCGCGATCCGGCGTTCTATCAAACGCTGTTTATGGAAGAGAGCGATGTGCCGGCGCACGAGGGGCCTACCCATCACGCGACGCTCGAGGTCTGGGAGTACGCCTTTCCGCTCGATGCGGGGGGCCAGGCCCGGATGGCGAAGGAGCTGGCGGTCATTCCGCCGCTGCTTGCGCAGGCGCGTGCAAACCTGACCGGCAACGCGCGCGATCTGTGGGTCGCCGGCATTCGCAATATCGAGCAGCAACGGCGCGATCTCGATGCAGTGGAAAAACTGATTGGCGACTCCGGGACGCCAGCGATTGCGGCCAATCTCGCCGCGGCGCGTGAGTCGACCGATGGCATGGTGACGTGGCTGAAAGCGAAAGCCGACAGCAAGACCGGCCCATCCGGCGTCGGCAAGGACAACTACAGCTGGTACCAGCAACACGTACATCGGGTCCCGCTGACATGGCAACAGGAAGTGGACCTGCTGCAGCGCGAACTGGATCGCGCCTGGTCGAGCCTCAAACTGGAGGAACAGCGCAATCGCGATCTGCCGCCGCTGGTTGCAGCCAACACACCGCAAGAATTTGCCGCGCTGACGGATAAGGCCGTGGTCCGAATGATGGCGTTTCTGGCGGGGGCAGAGATCATGCCGATCAAGCCCAACATGGAGCCGGCCTTGCGCGCGCAGATGGGCGCGTTCGTGCCCGAGGCCGAGCGCAACTTCTTTGCCATTGGGCTGCACTACGACCCGCTGCCGCTCTACAGCCACTTCTACCACTGGTTCGAGCTTGCCCAGATACGCGACGAGCCGCACGCCAGCCCCGTTCGTCGCGGACCACTGCTTTACAACATCTGGGACAGCCGGATGGAGGGCATGGCCACCGGCGTCGAAGAAATGTTCATGCACGCGGGCCTGTACGCCGACAGCCCGCGCTCGCGCGAGATCGTGTGGATCATGCTGGCGCAGCGCGCTGCGCGCGGGTTGGGATCGCTGTATGCGCACGCCAATGAAATGACCATGGAGCAGGCCGGGCAGGTGCACGTGCGATGGACGCCGCGGGAGTGGATGCAGCGCGAACCGGAACTGCTCAAGTTCGAGCAGCACCTCTACCTGCGCCAGCCGGGATATGGCACCAGCTACGTGGTCGGCAAGTATCTGCTGGAACGCCTGCTCGCGCGTGCCGCGGAGCAAAAGGAGGCAGCGGGGCAGCCGTTCGTGCTGCGTGATTTTTTCCAGGAGGTGAACGACATCGGCGCCATACCGGTCACGCTGGTCGAGCAGGAAATGCTCGGCTCCGAAACAGCAGCGCCAAAATAAAAACACGGGTCAGAGTCGACTTTTCAGATTGGCTTGAGTCCTGCGGTTGCCCCGCAGAAGCCGGGTCAGAGTGGACTTTTTCAGGTCTTGTTGGCAATCAAGATGCTTGGTGAAAAAAGCCCACTCTGACCCGGCTTTTTTTGACCCGGCTTTTTTTTGACCGCTGGCTCAACTGGCTCCAATTCTGTTCGCACCCCGCGCGCCATCTACCATGCTGTTCCCCATAGCCGCAGAGACTTCCATGTCCCTCTCGATGCACGCCGCGTCCGTTCCCGTGTTCCAGCAGATGCTCGCCGCGCTGGCGGGCGTCCTGGCCAAGGCGGAGTCCTTCGCCACCGAACGCAATCTCGATTCGGACGCTTTGCTGCAGGCGCGGCTGTTCCCCGACATGTTTCCGATGGCGCGCCAGGTTCAAATCGCCTGTGACTTCGCCAGCAGCGTGACGGCGCGGCTGGCGGGCGAGGAGGTCCCAAAGTATGAAGATGGCGACCGCACGTTCGTCGCCCTGCAGCATCGCATCGCTACGACGCTGGCCTTCATCGGAGGGGTGGACGCGGCACGCTTTGAAGGCAGTGAGGACCGCGAGCTGGTGCTGCGCGCCGGCACGCCCAAGGAGCGCCGCATCGGCGGCCAGGCTTACCTGCTCGCGTATGGGCTGCCGCAGTTCTTCTTCCATGTCACTACCGCCTACGACCTGCTGCGCCACAACGGCGTGGCGATCGGCAAGAAGGACTACATGGGTGCGTACTGAGAAGCTGGGGTCAGCGTTGAAGTCGCTGCGATAAGGTGGACATTCCCGTAGGAGTATCTCGATGACGATTGCGCCCAAGGATGCCACCCGCGCGGTGGCGGGCTGGGTTCCTCCCATTGCCCGGTTTGGCTATGCCGCGAAGGGCGTGGTGTACCTGCTGGTGGGCTGGATCTCGGTGAAGGCCGGCCTCGCTTCAGGCAGTCCGGAAGGCAGCACCGGTGCGCTTGCTTCGCTGGCGGATGAAAACGGCGGGCGCCTGATGTTGATGGTTATCGCGCTCGGCTTGATGGCCCATGTGATCTGGCGAGCTGTACAAGCCCTGCTCGACCCGGAGCACCGAGGGACCGACGCCAAGGGCGTGGGCACGCGAGCGCTCCTTGCCTTGAGCGGACTCATCTACGGATCCTTGGGATGGACCGCGTGGCAATTGAGCCAGTCGCGTGCAGCCGGGTCGGGTGATTCGCACGAGGTATGGGTGAGTCGCCTGCTGACCAAGCCGATGGGCACCTGGCTGGTGATGCTCGCAGGCCTTGGCGTAGCGGCCTACGGTGCATTCCAGCTCTACAAGGCGATGCGCAATAATGTCGACAAGCACATGAGCGGCGAAGGCCCCGGACTGCGAATGATTGGCCGCATTGGCACTGCTGCGCGAGGTTTTGTGCTGATGCCGATCGGCTGGTTCGTGTTCAACGCGGGGCGCTACTACCGCGCGGAGGAGGCGGCCAACACCGAGGAGGTGCTCAAGATGCTTGGCCATGCATGGCTGCTCGTTGGCGTCGGCGCCGGGCTAATGGCGTACGGCATTCACCAGGCCACCAAGGCGTTCTATCGGCGGATCGAACGGCCGGCTTAATCGGCTACGAAAAGCCGGTCAGGAAAACACGGGTCAGAGTCGACTTTAAAACACCAAGAAAAGCCGGGTCAGAGTCGACTTTCCTCGCAGGGCTTTGACTTTCGCGGCCTGCCGATTCTCTGCGGGCCAGCCGCTCGGCCCAACTGTGCTTCGATCGATACGCGGAAGCGGTCCGTGCCGTAGGCATGCTGGCGCTGCACGTGCTGGCGGATGGCCTCCAGTTCCGTGGGTTCCACCGTTTGCATGACCAACGCACGGTAGGCCTGTTGGCGTTGTGTCGAGTCGTTGGAAAGCGCCACGTAGTCCGGTTGCGGTGATACCAACGGGTCGTGCTGCCCGTATGCATTTCTTCGATGGCTCGACCAAGGATAGTCGCGCGGGTCTGCGACCATTGCGGCACGCAGTGGATTCAGCTCGATGTAGCGGTAGCAATGCAGCAGGTAGTCGCCGTCATCGACCAGGCAGGACTTGTACCGGCCTTCCCAGAGCGTTCCTGTCCGATGATGGCGGTCGTTGACGTAGCGAACGTAGCGCCGCCCCAGCGATTGCATCACGCGCGCCACGGCACCCGGGACTTTCGGGGTCATGAGCAGATGGACGTGGTTGGTCATCAGGACATACGCATGCACGGCGCAGTTTTCGCGTCGCGCCAGTTCACGCAGGTCGGCTTGATAGCGGAGATAGTCGCCTTCGACGTAGAAGCAAGGCTGTCGATCGTTGCCACGCTGGATGACATGTTGCGGGACGCCGGGCAGATCCAGTCGCGTAGGGCGAGGCATGGTGAACGGCCGTGCGAGGATATTCCAATGCTGCTCTGCCGACCGGCATCCGTCGTCAGGCAGATACCTCGCGCATGGGTAGGAAAAGTCCACTCTGACCCGGCTTTTTTACGCGTGTGGTCCATCGACCCGCGCACGCGCGCCACTACGCGCGCGCAAGCGCAGGCCAACAGCGTCGCCTCGGCTGCAGACGGCGCGTTGCCGGCCAAGAGGTGTTGGAACGGGTAGGGGCACGTGGTTACCACACTTTTTCACTGCGGGCCCAGAACTGGTACTCAGAATGAGTCCATACTGTGGCTGCGCAATTCTGCGCACGCACCAAACAGCCACAGGCTGCAAGTCGCCGGATCGGACCACGGCTCACCACATCGGTGCTGCCGGAAACTCGACCGGCATCGTGTCCGCCCGGGCTGTCCAAGGGGAGACGAATAAAGTGAAATTACGCACTCCGTTGATGCTGCTCATGGCCATGGGTCTTGCCCAGCCTGCCTTCGCCCAACTCAAGCCCTACGAGGATTACGACACCAGTACCTCGGTATCGAGCGTTTCCACAGTGCACGTGGACGCGAACATGATCGACCATTACCTCGAAGGCATCCGCGGCACCTGGGTCGCGTCGAACGAAGCCGCCAAGAAGCTCGGCCAGATCGAGAGTTATTCGGTCTATGTGAGCGAGCTGCCGCTCAGTGGTGACTTCAACGTGGTGCTGGTCACGCGCGTAAAGAGTGCTGCCGACCTCGAGCCCAACAGGGAGCGCTACGACGCCTTCATGAAGGCCTGGGGCGACGCGAACGAGAAGAGCAACCGCGAGACGGTGAAGACCTATCCGGGCATCCGCAAGATCACAGGCGAATATCGCCTGCGTGAAATCACCTTCAAGTAGTCGCTAGGCGCCGCATGCGGCGGACATTCCGCTCCGCGTGATTGCGTGTCAGCACTCCCAGGGGCGATGAACCCGCTTGAGCTCCTCTTCCCGACAGCGGGGAGAGGAGCTCGCAAAAAGGGGTCAGGTACATTTACCAAGCTGCCTGGGCCGGCCGCGCGGGGCCAGGGTTGCGGCGCGTTGGGTGAGTAGTTCGATTTGGCGCTGGAAGCGGTCGCTGCCCCACACTTTCTGCTGCTGGGTGTGGGCGCGCAGGCGGTAGCGCTCATTGAAAGCGCCGACGTAGCGGCGCCCGATCGCCTGCATCATGCGGGAAGTGGCGCCACCCTCGTGTGGTGTCACGAGCAGGTGGACGTGGTTGGTCATCAGCACGTAGGTATGCAGATCGCAGTACCTGACCCCATTCCGCGGGCCCGCACGGTACAGCAACGCCGCTCAGGAGCGACAATCAGGTCAGGTGGGCGGGATTCACCGCCAGGAGTCGCAGATGCAATCAGCCATCAAGCTCGGAACGCGGATACTCGGATGGAGCTTGATCGTTCCAGGCCTGCTCGTCGGCTACCTAGGTTGCTCGAAGACGGTGGGTGCTGTGGCTACGTGGGTGGGCGGAGAGTCCGCCGAGGGTGTGGTGACAGCGCTTCGCCCGCGTGGCTTCAGTTCCCGGGCAGTGTTGCCGAGCTCCAAGCACCCGGCCGAGATCACGTTCACAACTGCTGATGGCAAGGTCATCACATTCCACCATCCGGTGGGTGGTTCGCCGCCGCCCTTCGAGCAGGGCGAGCGCGTGCGGGTGCTGTACGACGCGGATGCGCCAGAGGATGCGGTTGCGGCGAGTGGGTTGCCGTTGATGTTGTTGGGATGGGGGTTTCTTGCGGCGGCCGGTGTGGTGGGGATTCTGACCGGTGCGACGCTGCTGATCGTCGGTGCACTGCCTTGGACCAAGCGACATGCCAGGTAAACCCGTTGATCCTTCAAACTTCCCGCCCTGGAAGCGCAAGGGGCCGCCTGGCAAGTCGCGGCCGTTGACGCCTGTGCAGTTGGAGGCAGCGCGGACCCGCGCGGCTGAGGCAGGGCGGCGCTATCCGAATCTGGTGGACAACATGTGGGCGGCGCGCAACGTGGCGCGGGGTGATGCGCCGCCAGCTGAGGACGGTGAGCAGGAATAAGCGGACAAGCATCCTGCAGTAACTGGATCACCTATCGAAAGTTGCAGCTGGTTCCGGCCCACATCGCAGTGATGCGCGCGGCGGCGAACATGCACAGCATGAAGGGAGCAGCGCGCATCGAATCTCCCGTGGTCGGTTGGTTGGAGCTACGCCGAGAACGCTTCGCGTAGGTCAATCATGCGTGGGGGTACCTCTTGTCATGGAACAAGTTCGAAGTGCGCCTTCGGCCCTTCGCCCCCCAAGCCCGTTAGCTGGTATCGGCCTGGATGCGCTTCACGCGATTGCGATACGCGGACACGTTGTCGCCCGGTATGCCCGTGGCACGCGTGCGCTTGATCTCGTCGACCTTTCTGTCCTTCTCCGAGCCGGTGACCGGCTGGGCGACGACGGTCGTTTCGCGCTCGAAGGCATGCGACTTGTCCGTGTTGCGGTAATACCGGTACAGCATCCAGTAAAGCCCGGTTGCGCCGGCAGGGCCCATCAGAAGCAGCGCTAGTGAACCGTCGTCGCTCATGAAGAGTTCCCGAGAATCCAGAGTGCAATGCCTTCGAGGATGGTGCCGACGGTGATCGCGGCCGTGATCAGCTTCCACTGCTGCACCGGAATGCTGCCCATGGTCTCGCCGGTGCGGCCGTTGACCGCGATGTAGTGCAGCACGCCACCGTTGCGGCCCGGCTCGAGGTACGAATAGAGCCATACCGGCAGGTACATGGATACCCAGCGCGTGCCGTGCACGTCGAGGCGTTCGGATTCCCAGCGCACGCCGCGGCCGAAACGGCTCACCGATTTTTCGACCTGGGCGCGGGCGATCGACAGCAGCTGGTCCTCGAGGCGCGGGTGCAGGTGCTCCACGTCGAGGTCGCGCTTCTCCGTGGTGAATCCGAGCAGGTACGACGCATTCCACTTCACCGCGTTCTTGGTGTCGAACGGAAGGATGGTGTTGATGATGTTGTTGGTGTTGACGCGCGTATCGAGGTTGCCGCGTTTGCCGGAAGATTCGAGCGGCAGGTCGTCCACCGTGAAGTCCACGTGGCGTTCCACTTCGTACACGTCGGCGTCGTAGTACGTGGTCTTCTTGTCGCCGCTGCCGACCGTGTAGCGGCGCGTTTCGATCTCGCCCCGGCCGGCCACGTCCGCGCTCACGTTGCCATCGACGATCATGTAGGGCAGGTACACGCCGACGACATTCTCGGGCGTGAACTGTTCCTTGAATTCCTTCAGGGCGAACATGCGGCGCTTGTCCACGAATTGGCGGATGCGCGCGACTGCGTCCTCCTTCCTGATGTGGAAGGGCAGCACCGCATCGGGCACTGCGCCATTCGCCACCTGCTCGTTGATGCCGAACACGTGGCGGCACCAGTGGCAACGCGCCGTCATCGTGCTTTCGGTATTGACCGTCACCTCGGCGGCGCAGGCGGTGCACTTGAAGCTCATCAGGCTCGCGACGTCGGCCGCGATGTTTTTCGCGCCCGATGCGATGACCGTGCCCCTGAGCTGGTCGATGCCCTCGCCAAATCCGAATTCCTCCTCGACCTGCACGCCCTGCCATTCGTTGCGGCAGTAGAGGCAGATCAGCAGGTCGCTGCCGGGCTTGTGCCGGATCTCGGTGGAGCCGCATTTGGGACAGTGGTTGAGGCCATCCTTGAGCTCGGTCGCGGACGTGTCGATGGCGACCGGATCCGGCGCCAGCAACTCGTCGCGGATCTGATCGGGCAGCGTTTCCGGATCGATTGGAAAGCTGCCCGGCTCGGGCGGCACGTCCTGCGGCGACCCCGGGCCGGTGTAGGCCTGTGGCCTCGGAGGCGGATTATTGGCGTTGGACATGGTGGTGTTCGCGCGTCCGCGGTTTACAGTCCGAGCGCCTTGGCCTTGAGCGCGTCGTAATCGGCCTGAGTGATCAGCTCGAGATCGAGCATCTCCTTGGCCTTCTTCAACTTCGCAACCGGATCCTCGGCCGCGGGCGCAGCGGGTGCCGACTGTGTGACGGGTTGCTGCAGTCCCCCGACGCCCAGCATGCCGCTCGCCATGCCCACGCCGACGAGGCCCGCCGCGCCGCCGTTTTCGCCGGCCGACTGGATGCCCTGCGCGACGCTCGCCTGCAGGTTGGAATTGCCGCGCGATCCGGCCAGCGCATCGGCGCGCTGCACGGTCTTGAGGAGTTCACGCGTGTTCGCGTCGTACTCGATGGAAACGATCGCGGTCTTGACGATGGCGAGCCCGCGATCGGATTTCCACTGATACGCGTTCTCCACCGCAGTGGTCAGGCTGTGGGCAAAGCCGACCGAATCCTGCTGCAGCTTGGTGATGCGATTGCCCTTGGCCGGATCGTTGGTGTACAGGCTGAAGGCCGGCGCGAGCGAGCCGACTACTTCGTTGAAGAGCTGGCTGGCGGCGGCGTTGTCGATGTCGGTGAAATCGAAGACCTGACCGGCCTGGAGATACTTGGCCGGCACGAAGTTCTTCACGAACAGGATCGGGTCGACAATCTTGAGCGTGTAGGAACCGCGCGTCACCGCGCCGACCTGCGTGCCGAGGAAGCTGTCGTCCCAGTAGATTTCGGATTGCGTGCCGAAGCGGTTGTCCGGCAGCTCCTTCAGCGAGACGAAGAACGCCATCTGCTGCGAACCCGGTTGGCCGCCGAACTTGAAACGCTCCCAGCTCTGCTTGATGAGCGGCGAGACGATGCCGTCGCCTGCGAAGATCGACTTCGAGTTGAGGTCATCCGATCGCCACTCGTAGCCGCCCGGCACGGCCGCGAAGCCGGTGATCGCACCATCCTGGAAGAGCAGGAGCCCGTAGCCTTCCGGCACGACGATCTTCGAACCGTTGGTGATGATGTTCGAAGAACCTTTGGTGTTCGAGCCGCGCCCCGCATTGGTGCCGCGCGGTACCGCAGCGAACAGCGCCGCCGTCGCCGGCAAGCCGTCCGGAACGGTGTAGAAGTCCTTCCACTGGTCGGCGAGCATGCCACCCACCGAACCCACCACCGCCTGAATAAGACCCATGACTGCTCTCCGTGATTCCTGGCCGGGCGCGCTGCCCGCCATGCTGCGCAAACTATACACATTCGGATGGCGAACTCAGGTGCCTAAAGACACTCTCCCTGCGCTGCCGGCCGTGCGTGCACCCTGCAAAAGCGTCTGTTGGAGGACTTGCTGATGCCGCTCTCAACCTGCTTATCGCAGGTGCAGGGCAACGGCACGAAATTTCGGTATGAGCGCGGTTGCATTGATGCTGGCATTCGCGGGGCTCCGCTCTGCCCGTGTAGCGTGACCAACGACACTGCGGGCGTGGGCCGCCGGGACGCTATGGTCTGTCGATCGTTCAAAGGAGAATGGCGATGAAGCACCGGCGTGCGTTTCCAGCAGTGGTGCTCATATGGATTGGAGCGGCGCTGAACTTCGCGAACGCGGCGCCGGCGACTGACGCGGTCGAGCCAATAGTCGACCACCATCAGCACCTGCTCAGCCCGCAGGGAGCCGCTCTCCTCAACAGGCCCGAGCTCGCCGACGACGTGCCGATTGAAGTCAGCGAGTTGCTTGCCCGTCAGGAGAAGGGGTGGAACGACTCGAAGCAATTGGCGCCGCTGTATGCCGAAAGCGCGGTTGCGCTCGATGTCAACGAGCAGAAGTGGATCCAGGGGCGCTTGCCAGTAGCGGAACTCCTTTCGAAGCGGTTTGCCAGGCCTTATCGCATCATTCCGCTGGCGTGGCATCGCAAGGGCGACACCGGTCATATCGCGGCCATGTACTCGCGTGGAGAAGGCATCGAGCGCCGCAATGTCGGTTCGGTGGCCATGCGTCTGGAGCGCGAGTCGGGTGTATGGCGCATTGCGATGGAGTATCCGGTCTTTCCTGGGCCCGTTCTGGAGGAACCCCTGGATGCGGAGCGGCTGATAGGCTTGCTCGATGCCGCGGGAATCCGGCGCGCCGTCGTCCTGTCGGTCGCGTATTGGTACCAGTCGCCACTCTTCAAGATCGACGATCCGGTGCGCCGCGCCCGCGAGGAAAATGCGTGGACCGCGGATCAGGCATCGCGCTTTCCGGATCGGCTCGTGGCGTTCTGCAGCCTCAATCCGATCAGTGACGCCGCGCTCGAACTGCTGCGCGAATGTGCGAAAGACGGCCGCTTCAAGGGCCTGAAACTGCACTTTGCCAACGCCCGTATCAACCTGCTGGATCCCGACCACCTGCGTCGGGTGCGGCAGGTATTTGCAGCCGCCAACGATGCCGGGCTCGCGATCGTCGTGCATGCGCGCGGCGGCGACGACTACGACGCGCGGCATGCGCGCATTTTCGTGGAGCAATTGCTTGCCGCGACTCCCGACATCGACGTGCAGATGGCGCACCTTTGGGGTGGCGCACAGTTCGCACCCGAAGCGCTCGAGATTTACGCCAAGGCGATCGAGGCGGGCGATCCCGGGACTAAGCGTTTCATTTTCGACGCGAGCGACGCCGCCTTCGCAGCCGGCACGCCGGAACTCGGGCAACTGCTCGTGACGCGCATGCGCCAGATCGGCCTCGATCGAATCTACTACGGCTCCGACGGTGCCTTCGATGGCCATCCCGATCCGAAGGCATCCTGGGAAGCCTTCCGCAAGAACCTTCCTTTCACCGATGCGGAGTTTGCGCAGATCGCCGCAAACGTCGCGCCGTATTTGCAAGACTGACGCGCTGTTACCCGGACCGCTGCAACGAACAGACCCGCAGTTTGATTTTGCGAACGAGCAGGCCCGGGTGCGATGCGCCCGGGCTCGTGCGCTCTCAGGCCACTTCGGCCTTGCGGTTCACGGTTTCGGCGAGCGTCGAGGCGTACTCGTCGCCGCGGTAAATTTCCTGCGTTGCGCGGTGCAGCTTCTGCGCGTCATCGGTGTGACCGAGGGCATCGGCATACGCAGCGGCGGTTCCGAAGCCGGCGATGCCGTAATGGGTCATGCGCTGGTACTGGGCAATGATCAGCGCATCGAGCACGGGGCCAGCCTCGGGCGCCTCTTCGAGCACATGTTTGCGCGCCTCGTCGACCAGCCCCGCCATGCCCTTGCAGTGTTCCTTCTTGACTTCGCTGCCGTGCGCGCCGATGAGCGACTTCAGCACGTCCGAGTGCTCGCTGATGCTCTTCTGGGACTTGGACAACAAGGTCGTGAGCTTCGGACTCTGGGGCCTGTCGGCAATCTTCGCGAGGATGCGATGCATCTGGTCATTGGCCGACCAGAGATCGCGGAGCTCATCGATGTACAACTCTTGAAAGTTCTCGGGCTTGGACACGGTACAAATCCTCAAATGGGGGAAAAGGGGCGCTGCGATCTGGCGAGCGACGTCGCTCACATTTACAACGTAGTGGTAGGCCGGGCGGCAAACTGTGAAAGGAGGTGCGGTCGCGTTTAGCGCGCGTTGCAGAATGAGAATGCGCAGCCAGATCGCACGCGCGCACGGCGGCACCGTCGAGGTGACCTCGACGGAAGAGGGCGGTACGGCATTCAGCGTGAAACTTCCATCGCGACAGGTGGAGGCATCGCGACCGGACGTCTAGACTGTGCGAACAGCCAGCTATCGGAGCGGAGCATGCGCGTTACTGTCCTGGGTTTCCTCGCGCTGTCTGCTTTCGCGAGTCTGGTGCTCGCGGCAGAGCCGTCAACGGCGGCGGCGTCCGCGTCCGCGGCTACGGCTCCGGCAGCAGCCGCGCCCGTTGTCGTGTACGACGCCGACCTCGCGAAGCGCGTCGGAGCTGACCAGCGCGGCATGCGCAAGTACGTGCTCGCCATCCTCAAGACAGGACCAAACACCATGCCGAAAGGCCCCGAGCGCGACGCGATGTTCGCGGGGCACTTCGCCAACATCACGCGCCTCGCGAAGGAAGGCAAGCTCGCGCTCGCCGGTCCCTTCACGAAGGATCCGGCGGGCTGGCGCGGACTTTATGTATTCGCGGTCGACGACATCGCCGCCGCGCGCGCGCTGACAGAAACCGACCCGGTGATCGTCAACGGCGAGATGGTCGCCGAGTACCACGACTGGTACGGCAGCGCCGCCACGATGCTGATTCCCGAATGGCACGATCGACTCGTGCCGCCGGCGCCGCCGGCGGTGGCAGCAGAATCGGCCGGCCCTGAGGCCCAGCCCCCGGCGCGCTAATCGCGATCGGGCGCGCTGAGGGGGGGAAGTCGTCACGTTGGCTTCGGACTGTTCTGAAATTGCAGGGGAAGAAAAAGGCATGGCAAACGTATTGGTCACCGGCGCCAGCAGGGGCATCGGACTCGCAACCGCCCTGGCGTTCGCGCGCGCGGGGCATCGCGTCGCGGCCGGGATGCGCACTCCTGCCGGGTCGCCCGAGCTCGGCGAGATTGCCGCACGCGAGAATTTGGGCGTCTCGATCGAGACCCTCGATGTCGATGACGACATTTCAGTAAGCCGCGCGATCGAACGCATCGTGCAGGACATTGGGCCGATCGACGTGCTGGTCAGCAATGCCGGCATCGAACGCGTGGGCGCGGTCGAAGACATGTCGATGGATGACCTTCGCGCCGTGATGGAGACCAACTACTTCGGTGCGGTGCGCTGCATCAAGGCCGTCCTGCCGTCGATGCGGGAGCGGCGCAGCGGCTGCATCGTCAACGTCACTTCCATATCCGGACGACTGGCGGGTACTCCGATGGGCGCCTATGCCGCCTCCAAGTTCGCACTCGAAGCGTTGTCCGAATGCCTCGCGCAGGAGGTCAAGCCCTTCAATGTGCGGGTTGCAATCGTCGAGCCGGGAATCATCGATACCTCGATGGCGGCGCGCATCGGCACCGACTCTGACGAGTCGCACTATCCCGGCCGCAATCGCATGGCCGCTCTGTTCAGAAGCTCGCTGGCGCATGCGACCCCGCCTTCGCTGGTGGCCGACCGTATCGTCGAGATCGCGGCGGGTGACAGCTGGCAACTCAGGCATCTCGTCGGGCCGGACGCGGCACCTTTCATCGGCTGGCGTCAGGCCATGAGCGACGAGGCGTGGGTGGACTGGGGCGCGCTGGATGACGACGACTGGTATGCGGCGGTCCAGGCCGACTTCGGGCTCGACGCACGGCCAAGGTCGTGATTCAACCACTTTGAAACTCGTCAACCCGTTCCGAATGACCGAGGAAGGCAATCGATGACCCACGCAAACGATCGAGAAGACGTGCAGCAGATCGAGGCGCTGATGCAGGTCTACATCGAGGGCGCCCGCACGGGCAGCAGCGATCACATGCGACCGATCTTCCATGAGATGGCGACGATCTGCGGCTACGTCGGACCGGATCTGTTCGCGCATCCGATCGCTGCGTTCTATGACTGGCATGCCGAGAACGGGGCCGCGGCAAACATCAAGGCGGGCGAACTCCGTATCGATATCGAAGGCACCGCCGCCAGCGCACGCCTCGAGATCGACAGCTGGACCGGTCATCGCTTCACCGATTTTTTCACGCTGGTGAAGATCGACGGGCGCTGGCAAATCATGAGCAAGGAGTTCTACCTGCACCCGGAGTAGGCAGAACGCACTTTCCGCGCAAGTTGACCCCCGGCTCACGGAGAATCCGATGTCCGATATGAAAGATAAGGTTGCACTGGTCACCGGCGCGAGCAGTGGGATTGGACGTGCCACGGCCGAGGCATTCGCGGCCAAGGGCGCCAGGCTCGTGGTGGCGGCGCGAAGGCAGGAGGAGCTGGACTCCCTGGTGGCCGAGATCGAATCCCGCGGCGGCAAGGCAATCGCCATCCGGGCCGATGTTTCCGTGGCCGCCGACGTTGAGAGGATGGTGGATCACGCGATAACGGCATTCGGTCGTCTGGACTACGCGGTAAACAACGCCGGCATCGAGGGACAGTTGGCTGGAATCACGGAGCTGGCGGAAGAGGAGTGGGACCGCGTTCTGGGAATCAACCTCAAGGGAGCGTTTCTCTGCATGAAGCATGAGGCCCGGACCATGCTCGCCGCCGGCAACGGCGGCGCCATCGTCAACGTCGGCTCGGTCAACTCGTTTCTCGGCTTCCCGACCGGCTCGGCCTACTGCACGTCCAAGCATGGACTGGTCGGCCTGACCACGAGTGTTTCCGCGGAGTTGGCCCCACAGGGCATACGGGTCAACATTGTGTGCCCCGGGTTCGTCGACACGCCGATGCATCGCAGGTTGCGAAGAGACATTGGTGATGAAATTTTCGACCAGGGGATGCTGCCGCGTGTTCACCTGCGGCGCGCCGGTTCACCGGAAGAGATTGCCCGGGCCATCGTCTTCCTGTGCTCGGACGAAGCCAGTTACATCACCGGCACCACGCTGACACCGGATGGTGGGCTGACGTTGACGGTTTGAAGCAATCCATATCGCTTCGGGCTGCCGCACCCTCGTTCTTCCGGCAGTCGCTGGCGAAAAGCGGAGGACGCCGTGGCGCCCTCCGCTACTGCATGCGGGTAGTGCCCTCCGCGGGCGGGCTAGCCGCGCTTGGGCTCGTCGCTGCAGGACCAGCCCAGGAACTTCCAGCTGTTGCCGTCCCGCACCAGCGTATCGGTGCAGCGTCCATGGACCGTTTCGACCTTGCCATCCACTACCGACTTGCTGGCCGTCGTGTAGTAGTAGTGAACGACGGCGGCGTGCTCGGTGACGGCAATGGCCAAGGGCGACAGGTCATACATCAGCATCTTGTTGACCGTCTTGCCGTGCTCCGACCAGCGATGCAAACTGCTGCGGCCGCGCGGAGCCGGATAGTCCGCCCCCCATGCGCTCACTGAGGCATGGGTGGAGTCCTGGATCCAGCCCGAGTCCTGCTTGAGGTCCCGCTCCCAGGTGTCCGCAGACACTTTCCACGCAGCAGACTGTGCTTCCGTCCAGTTCTGCGCAAACAGCGAACCGCAAAACATCGCCGCCATGGTGAAACCGGCAATCTGTAACGCTTTGACAGCTTTCATTGCTTCCCCCCTCCCGTGACTGGTCAGCGCAGTATGCGCCTGAAATGGGAATCTGAAACGAAAAGGCCCGCGACGGAGTACGTCGCGGGCCCGGGGCGCATCAACAACTTTGTGCGAACAGGAAGCTTTAGATCAGGATGATCACGTCGGTCACGGTGCCCGTGGTGGCCAGCGCGACGCCGTTGATCTGGTCGACCGTGATGCCCAGGGCGTTGATGTCGACATCCGTGCCGTCAAGCAGACTGATGTCGCCGACCTGTACTGTCGTGTTGTTCCTGCTGAGGATCGGGCTGTTGTTCAGCACGTTCTTCAGCGCTACCAGGTTGTTCAAAGAATCGACCACCTTGACGTCCACGGTGTCGTTCGCGGCAACCTGCACGACCGCAGCCACGAGGCCCGCGGCGCCGCCGGCCTGGCCCTGGTTGTTGGCCTTGTCACCCGAGAGCGCAGGGGCCGCGATGGCGGCGGCGAAGACGGTGGCGAATGCGATGGCGATGGAATTCTTTTTCATGTGTCGTACTCCGTTTATGGGATTGGCCCGGACCATTGCGACAGGTTCTGCCAGTCAGGACGGGAGGCATGTTGTGCGTTTTGCGATTAATCGCGAATGACCCCGGGCGTTGCGCGGCGCACGTGAGTGATGCAAAACCCGCAAAGCCCGCCACGACGCGCTTTTGTCGTGAATGTGCAGACAGATCTGTGACGCTTCCAATGTTGAATGTGTCGTCTGGTCGACAACGTCACCACGCTTCACGATCGCAGGCTTCCCCGATCCTGCAGCGCGAATGAGATCCGCGTCGCATACCGAACCCTTGTTGCGCGCTGCGACGAATCGCCGCCGCACGTCATGGCGGCGTTCGCTGCTCAACTGCGCTGGTACATTCCTGTCCCAAGCCGATCATGCCGAGGCAGCCTTGAAGTGAATGTCCAATTGAACGACCCCATCGGGACGCCCGGGCTCCCATGGGGCGCAAGCGAAACCGCGACATGGTTTTCGAGGCAGATGCGCAAGCGCAGCTATCAGGACGATGTGGTCACTGCGATCGATCGGCTGCGCTCGCGTTTCGACGTGGAGCAGTACGGCACGCTCGACTACCCGCCGGAAACGTACCCGCTTTTTGCGATCCGGAGCCGCGACTGGCGCGACGATCTGCCTATCGCGTTGGTCACAGGTGGCGTGCACGGCTACGAAACCAGCGGCGTGCATGGCGCGCTGCGATTTGCCGAGGAGCACGCCTCACGCTACGCGGGTCGCATCAACCTCCTCGTGGCGCCGTGCATCAGCCCCTGGGCTTACGAGCGCATCCATCGCTGGAACGCGCACGCGATCGACCCGAACCGCTCGTTCCGAAAAGACAGCCCGGCGGAGGAATCGGCGGCCCTCATGCGCCTGGTCGCGCCTATCCGCGATCGCGTCCTCATGCACATCGACCTGCACGAGACGACGGACACCGACGAAACCGAGTTCCGCCCCGCGCTGGCCTCGCGCGATGGAAAGCCGCACGAGCCCGGTGAGATTCCGGATGGCTTCTATCTGGTTGACGACAGCGCGAATCCGCAGCCCGCGTTTCAGGACGCAATCATCGAGGCGGTCGCGAAGGTCACGCACATCGCGCCCGCAGACGCCAATGGCCAGATCATCGGATCCGACGTGGTGGCACCCGGCGTCATCCGCTACCCGATCGATGAACTTGGCCTTTGTGGCAGCATCACCGACGCGCGCTACAAGACCACCACCGAGGTCTACCCGGACAGCCCCCGCGCCACACCCGAGCAGTGCATCGCAGCGCAAGTCGCCGCAGTCTGCGCCGCCCTCGATTTCGCGCTGGAGAAGCAGTCATCAAGCGCAGTGCGGGGGTAACATCGCGCTGGGCCATCAGGAGGCGATGCCATGGCGGACTTGCAGAAGGCGGTTGCGACCCAGCTGGCTAACATCGAGAAGAAGACAGGCCAATCTATCGCCGCGCTGACGGCGCTGGCGACGGCGAGTGGAATGAAGAAGCACGGCGAGATCCGCGACTTTTTCAAGCGCGAGCTTGGGCTCGGGCATGGCGATGCGAACGCGCTGGCGCACAGAGCCCTTGATACGGGAGCACTGGATGCGAAGCCCATCGCTTGCGGTGATGATGCCGGTGCAGAACTCGACCGACTCTACGCTGGCCCCAAGGCTGCGCTGCGCAAGTTGCACGAAGCGGTGATGGCGAAGGTGGCGGCGTTTGGCGAATTCGAGGTCGCGCCGAAGAAGACCTACCTCAGCCTGCGGCGCAAGAAGCAGTTCCTGATGGTCGGACCCGCTACCAACACGCAACTCGAGGTGGGGCTGAACCTCAAGGGCATTGAGCCCGAGCCTCCGCTGATGGCGGTGAAGCAGCCGGCGATGTGCAGCATGAAGGTGCGACTCTCCGACACCGGCGAAGTCGATGCGCGTCTGGTCGGCTGGATGCGCAAGGCTTTCGAACAAGCGGGTTGATCGGGCGTTATCTACCGCAGGTTCCGGTCGTGGTGACACGCTTTCCATGAACCCATTACGCAACTGCTTGATTTTCCTACTGCCCACTTTTTGAGCAGTTGCACGGCGTGAAACTGGAGGCTCACCACGAACGAAATCGGTGTTCGCTGCAACCGCCGCCTACTAGGCGAGGAATGCCAGCAGCGCCGCATTGAACTCGTCCGCGTGGCTCGCGTTGCAGCCGTGCGGTGCTCCCTTGATGAGCACGAGTTCGCTGCCGGCGATGGCTGCATGCGTGCGCTTGCCTGAGCCTTCGAACGGAACGATGGCATCGCTGTCGCCATGCAGCACCAGCGTGGGCACGGTGACCTTTTCAAGGTCGGCTCGGAAGTCGGTGGTGGCGAATGCCTTCATGCATCCCAGAGCAGCTGCCTGGTCGGATTGCTGGCAGATCGCGATGGCTTCCTGGCGCTGTGCCTCCGAAACTTTCAGCTCGGCCTTCGCCGAGAAGAAGTTGGTCGTGAACTCGTCGAAGTATTTCTCGCGGCTCGCCTTCAGTCCCTCTTCTTTTTCCTTGGCCTTTTCCTGGGTCAAAGGGCCCTCGGGATTGTCGTCGGACTTCATCAGAAACGGCGGCACTGCAGAGGCGAACACAACGCTGCGCAGGCGCTCCTCGCCATGGGCTGCAACGAATCGTGCGACCTCGCCGCCGCCCATCGAGAATCCAACGAGCGTGACGTCACGGAGATCGTGCGCTTCGAGGAGTCCGGCGAGATCTGCCGTGAGCGTGTCGTAGTCGAAACCGCCTGTCGGCTTCTCGGAGCGACCAAAGCCGCGGCGATCGTAGGCAATGACGCGATAGCCGGCGGCGGTGAGCGGCGCCATCTGGGGCTTCCACGCCTCGGCCGACAACGGCCAGCCGTGGATCAGCACGACGGGGCGGCCCTGGCCACCAGAGTCTTCGACGTGCAGGCGAACACGCGGATTTTTCGATGCAGAATTCATGGGAAGGTCCTGTGGATGGGCGCGGACGCGCGACGGCGATGCAACGAGGCGCGGGACAGGAAGCATGGCGAAAGTCACATGCCGACACCGTGAAACGCGCTTTGCGAGCCGCTGCTGATAGAGTCCGGACGCCTGTGCAAACTGCTTCCGGGGGGACTTTCATGCGCGTCCATACTGCCTTTCTGTGTGCCGCAGTTGGATCCGTACTTGCGATCGGCGCCGCACACGCCTCGCCGCTTCGCGACTCCATCGACGCCGACTACGCGTACCTCGATGCGTTGTTCAAGCACCTGCACGCCAACCCCGAGCTCTCGATGCAGGAGTTCGAGACTGCCAAGCGCCTGCAGAAGGAACTGGGCGCGCTGGGCTTCGACGTGACCGGTGGGGTCGGCAACACGGGTGTCGTCGCGCTGATGCGCAACGGCGAAGGCCCGACGCTCATGATCCGCGCCGACATGGATGCGCTACCGGTCATCGAGAAGACCGGATTGCCTTACGCATCGAAGAAGCGCCAGGTGAACCTCGAGGGCAAGGACATGCCCGTCATGCACGCCTGCGGCCACGACATGCACGTGACCACGCTGGTCGGTGTGGCGCGGCGAATGGCTGAACTGAAGGACCAGTGGAAGGGCACGCTGATGCTGGTCGGACAGCCGGCCGAGGAAGCGATCGGCGGTGCCAGGGCAATGGTGGCCGACAGGCTCTACCCGCGCTTCGGTCGACCCGACTTCGCGCTGGCGCTGCACGTGATCGCCAAGTATCCGGCGGGCAAGATCGCCTTCAGCGATGGGCTCATGTATTCGAGCGCCGATACGGTGCAGATCACCGTGCGCGGCGTCGCGACGCATGGCGCGTCGCCGCACTTCGGCAACGATCCCATCGTGATCGGCAGCCAGATCGTGCTCGCGCTGCAGAACATCGTCACCCGCGAAATCTCGCCGATCGAACCGGCGCTGATCACGGTTGGGGCGTTCAATGGCGGCACGGCGCCGAACGTCATTTCCGATGAGGCGCGGCTCGACGTCACCGTTCGTGCCAATACCGAGGAAACCCGCGCGAAGCTGCTCAAGAGCATCGAACGCGTCGCGCTCAATACCGCACGTGCGGCCGGTGTCGCCGAGCACCTGCTGCCTGTTGTCCAGATCGACAAGGCCGGCGCACCGACCACCACCAACGACGCCGCGTTGGCGCAACGCGTGCGCGCGGCCATGCGCGCCGGCATGGGTGACGGGGTTTTCGAAACCTGGGCGCAGACCGACATGGGCGCGGAAGACTTCCCCGACCTGGTCGGCATCGATCCGCCGATCCCGAGCGTGTACTTCGAGGTCGGAGGCACTGCCCCGGCGAAAATCGCCTCGGGCGAAGTTGCCGAGCACCACTCACCGCTGTTCCAGATAGAGCCCGAGCCGTCGATCAAGTCCGGCGTGGAAGCCATGACGCTCGCGGCGCTGGAGCTTCTGCAACGCTGAACTCGTCGGCGCGTGCGCTGCGGCGGCGGCTAACCCAGGGACACTCGAGGCTCCATCAGATGCTGTCTGTCAGCGCATCGCAGTCGGCGTGCAGCTTCAGAGTCGCCAGATGATCGGCACGGGTTTTTCCCCGCGTCAGGATGGCTAGCGGCAAGCCGTTGTCGCGCGCCATGCGGGCGAAGCGGAATCCCGAATAAACCATCAGGGACGAGCCCATCACCAGCATCGCATCCGAGCTACGCAATGAAGCGGCCGCTGCATCCACTCGATCGCGCGGAACGTTTTCGCCGAAGAACACCACATCGGGCTTGAGCATGCCGCCGCATCCCGGGCAGGTGGGCTCCTTGAACGAGTTGAAGTCCGCGGATTCGAGGTCGGCATCGCCATCGGGGGCCACGCCGGCAGTCATTCCCGCCCAGGCAGGATTCGAGTCAGCCAGCATCAACTGGACGGTGGCCCTCGTGTGCCGCACCGCGCAGCCAAGGCAGACGACCTGGTCGATGCGACCGTGCAGGTCGATAACTGCCTGCTGTCCTGCACGCTGGTGCAGGCCGTCGACGTTCTGCGTGACGAGCGTGGACAGTTTGCCTTGAGTTTCCAGCGCAACCAGCGCGTGGTGCGCCCGGTTCGGTTCTGCTCGCTCGACGACCGGCCAGCCCGCGAAGCTGCGCGCCCAATAGCGTGCGCGGGTAGTGGGATCGGTCAGGAAAGGTAGATATTGGACAGGGGCGCGGCGCTTCCACTCGCCGTCTGCGCCGCGGTAGTCGGGGATGCCGGAACGGGTGCTGACACCCGCGCCGCTCAGTACGAAGATCGAACGATATTGATCGAGCCAGCCCCGCAGTGCGCGCGCGGTCTCGTGGTCGACTGCAACTGAAGACATCCGGCGAGTATGCGCGAAGCTTGCGGCGACAAACAAACCGGGCAAGGTCAGGAGACCGTTGCCCGGTTCTCCGGAAATTACATCGTTGGCATGATCACGGTATCGATGACGTGGATCACGCCGTTGTCCGCAATGATGTCGGTCTTGGTGACTGTGGCGTTGTTGACCATGACGTGCTTGCTGTCGGCCATCACGTTGAACGTGGTGCCCTGGACGGTCTTGACCTTGCCCGGCTTGACGTCGGACGCCAGCACGGTGCCGGGCACGACGTGATACGTCAGCACGGCGGTGAGCTTGGCCTTGTCCTTGAGCAGCGCATCGAGATCGGCCTTCGGGATCTTGGCGAACGCGGCGTCGGTCGGAGCGAAAACCGTGAACGGGCCGGGGCCTTTCAGCGTGTCGATCAGATCGGCCTGGGTCAGTGCTGCGGCGAGCGTCTTGAACTGCCCGGCCGAAACGGCGGTGTCAACGATATCGGCCGCGAAGGCCTGGGTTGCAAAGATCGAAGTTGCGGCGAGAGCGAGGAGGGTGTTTTTCATGGGGATTCCTGGATTGGGAAGTGGTTCGTGAGTTGCGCTTGGAGGGAAGCAACCCGGCCAGCGGCGCCGACGCACCGGGGGGAGGGGACTGGCTGCTCACTGGCCGGGAGCGGAGCCAGTAAGCCATCGGCATGGTGAAATGGTAGTGAACTGTGCAAAGGATGGACACAGCTTGCGTGGAGCGCCACAATGCCTGGACAGCGGCGTCGCGCGGCTTTGCCGCACACAATCAGCTTTCAGCCAACGCGAAGGAGCGAGCCATGCCCCGGAAAGCGTCAAAGGATGAGGTTTCGGTTCCGTCTTCCAGACTTCGCATCGGCGCCGTCTCCCGGCTCACCCGGATACCGGTGGACACGCTGCGTGCCTGGGAGCGGCGCTACGGCGTCGTGGCGCCGAATCGGGAGTTGTCGGCTGTGCGTCTGTACGACCAGGACGATGTGGCGCGGCTGGCGAGTATCAAGCGTCTCGTCGACAGCGGTCATGCGATCGGATCCGTCGCCAATCTCTCGCACGATGAACTGCAGGCGATGTCATCGCTGCACGACCCCGCGCAGGCCAGCGCGCGAGAGCGCATCGATGCAACGCAGGTGGCCTGCTTTGCCGATTCGGTGTCGAAACTGGACTCGGGGCAGGCGCTGGACGACGTCACGGTGCTCGGCCACTTCCGCAGCTGGTCAGCGTTCGAAACCGCCGTCCTGGAGCACTCGCCCGAAGCGCTGCTGATCGAACTCGCAGCCCTCATGCCGGAACGCGTCGACGAAATCCTGCGCCTCTTCTGGCGGTCCCGGGCCGTGCGGGTCGTCGTGTGTTACGGATTTTCGCCGGAGGTTCTGGTCCGCCGCCTCGAGGCAGAGGGCCTGATCACGTTGCAGTCGCCCGCCAGCCATGCGCAGATTGTGCGCGAACTGCGCCGCGCAGGTGCACCAGTTCCGGCTCGTGCGGTTGACGTGCAGGGTGCGCCCGAACCGCGCGTGTTCGACGATGTCGCTCTGGTCGACATCGCGAAGTCCTCTACCAGCATCGAGTGCGAGTGCCCGCACCACCTCGTCGGTATCATCCGCATGTTGAACGAATTCGAGATTTACAGCGCGACCTGTGGACACCGCAATTCGAGCGAAGCCGCGGTCCATGCGATGCTGCGCTCTTCCACTGCCCACGCGCGCGTGCTGATGGAGCGTGCGTTGCTCCAGGTGGCCGAACTGGAAGGCTTGCAGCTCCCGGAAAATGCACGCCCAGCGTGACGGCTGCGTCTGGTGCGGGCGAGTGGCCGGCACCGCCGGCTCCAGCCGGGATTACGCGCCCAGCTGGTTGATCTGGGCGTTCTCGACGATGGCGGGCGGGTCGGGCATGCGCGCAACCGCCAGCATGGCGCGACCCAGTCGCGCGGTCGTGGTCACAAGCGACGGGGTCAGCGAAACGCCGAGGCCCATCAGCGGGCCTGCCACTGAATAGATTGCGCGCAACGTCTTGTGGGGAGAGCGCTCGCCGTGCACGGGCTGGATGCCGCCCGGCCGGAACATCGTGCTGCGCAGCGCCAGCGCCTTGAGCGCAACCTCGACTTCGCCCTTGATGCACAAGGGCATGAACACGCTGGAAGGATTGGCATGCGCGCCGGACACGTAGAGAAAACGCATGTTCGGAGAAAGTCTGGCGAGCGTGCGCGCAACCGACGTGGTCAGCGCCACCGTGACGTGCCGGTACTCCGCTTCCGGAGTCGACACTGGCGGCGCACCGGCGCAGTACAGGCAGGCATCGATGTCGCGCAGGCTGGGTTCGACCTTGTCGAGCGCCTCGAAGTCCTCCACCAGCAGCTCGCGAACCCGTGGATCGGCGGGCGTTGACCTGCGGCGGCTGAGGAGAGTGACCTGGGCCACGTCGTCTGCGAGCAGGGCTTCGTGCAGCACACCCTGGCCGACCAGTCCGGTCGCGCCGGTGATGAGCAGTTTCAACTTGCGTGGCGTGTTCATGGGTTGAGGCTAGGCCAAAGCGGCGTAAGACGTGGTGAAATCCTACCGAATGACTGCAGTCAAGCGACGTAGACTTGCCGCATGACGCGAACACGTCTCTTCTGGGTGACGCTGCTCGCGATGCTCGCCTTCGCGGCCAACTCGATCCTGTGCCGCGTCGCGCTCGAGCGCACGGCCATCGACCCCGCGAGCTTCACTGCGATCCGGCTCGTTTCCGGCGCGGCAATGCTGCTGATCGTGGTGGCGTTGCGCGACGGAGCCAGAACGCTCGAAGGCAGCTGGCTGTCGGCGTTTGCGCTGTTCGTTTACGCGGCGGGATTTTCTTTCGCATACGTGAGCTTGCCAACGGCGACCGGCGCGCTGCTGCTCTTCGGCACGGTGCAGGTCACGATGATGGGCCACGCACTGTGGTCAGGGGAGCGACTTCGCGCGGGTCAGTTCGTCGGCTACCTCCTTGCGCTCGGCGGCCTCGTGGGCTTGCTGATGCCGGGTCTCGCGGCGCCCTCGTTCGAGGGAGCCGCATTGATGATGGGCGCGGGAATTGCGTGGGCGGTGTACTCACTGCGCGCCGGTGCGCAAGGCGATGCCACGCGCGAAACAGCAGGCAACTTTCTCAGGACGATTCCGTTCGCCCTGGTGCTCCTGATGTTAGGGCGCAAAAGCTGGTCGCTGGATTTCCCCGGCGTCGCGTACGCCGTTGCGTCCGGCGCGATTACGTCGGGGTTGGGTTATGTCGTCTGGTACGCCGCATTGCGATGGCTCAAGACCACGACGGCGGCGACCGTGCAGCTGAGCGGTCCGCTCATCGTCGCGCTGGGCGGCATCGTGTTCCTTACGGAGGCCCTTACGCTGCGTTGGGTGCTTGCGGCGCTGGCGATTCTTGGCGGCATCGCTTCGGTCATCCTCCAGCGTGGTGCCGATCCACGACATGCGGTCACTTCGCCACTCGGGACGCATGGACCATCCGTATCACCCGATAAAGATCCCCGTCGTTGAATCGCAGCTTGTGCCTGGGAATTCCCCGAGGCTGCAACGAGCGAGACAACGGCGAAGACCGCGCGATACGCTAGACCGCATGGACCCGTTCAGGACCGTGCCGCTAACGCCGCGCGACGACATCGACGACGCGGAACGCCTCGCGCGCGCCCGCGCTTTCGCCGACGAGCTGGCCCTACGCCGCACGGTGCGCGACTACTGTTCGAAAGAAGTTCCGCGCGAGATTATCGAGCAGTGCCTGCGCGCGGCAGGGACTGCGCCGAGCGGCGCCAACCAGCAGCCCTGGCGTTTCGTGGCGGTCTCGGACGCCGGCGTCAAGCGCCGAATCCGCGAAGCCGCGGAAGCCGAGGAGCGCGAGTTCTATGCCCATCGCGCGCCACCGGAATGGTTGCAGGCTTTGGGCCCGCTCGGCACCGACGCCAACAAACCCTTTCTCGACGTCGCGCCCTGGCTGATCGCAATTTTCTACGAACGCTTCGCGCTCGACGCGGAGGGAGTCAAGCACAAGCGCTATTACCCGCATGAGTCGGTGGGCATTGCCACCGGACTCCTGATTGCCGCACTGCATAGCGCGGGACTTTCCACGCTCACGCATACGCCCAGCCCCATGGGATTCCTGGGCGAGGTTCTGGGCCGGCCACGCAACGAGATGCCCTATCTGCTGCTGGTCGTCGGACACGCGGCAGAAGGCTGCGAGGTGCCGGATGTCGGGCGCAAGCCCCTGCACGACATAGCGACGTTCGTCTGAGCGGACGGAGTCGTGAAGTTCGGCGGTAGTCTTGGCTTCGTCCCGTTCCCATGACAGCTTGCTGCCAGGCCGTCATCCGAACACTTTCCCCAAGAGGTTGACCGAGATGTTTCGAAACCTGATGTTGTTGGCGATGCTCGCGATGACCGGAAGCGCTGCTGCCGGCATGGAGTTCCCCGCCGCTGCCGAGCTCGTTCGGCCCGTTCTGCTGGGAACGCCTCTTCCCGACGCCGCCCTCGCGACGCTGGAAGGCGAGCCCACGACGCTGGCGAAGGAGGCAGACGGGAAGCCTGCGATCCTGGTGTTCTATCGAGGCGGATGGTGCCCCTACTGCAACCTGCAGCTGCGCGATCTCCGGCTGATCCAGAAGGAAGTCGAAGCGCTTGGGTATCAGATCATCGCGATCAGCCCGGATCGTCCCGAGGAACTGACCCGTACCCTGGACAACGCCAAGCTCGGCTACAAATTGCTGTCCGATTCCAAGGCCGAAGCGATGCGGGCATTCGGGATCGGCTTTCGCGTCGACGATGCCACGGTCGAGAAGTACAGGAGTTACGACATCGACCTTGAATCGGCGTCGGGCGAATCGCATCACGCGTTGCCGGTGCCATCGGTGTTCATCATCGACGCCGCGGGCGTGGTGCAGTTTTCGTACGTGCACCCGGACTACAAGGCGCGCGTGCCCGGTAGTGTCGTGTTGGCCGCGGCGCGCGTCATCGCCGAACGCAAGCAGTACCTCACACCGAAGCGCTGAGACGTAGCGACGGGTGGGACGATGAGTCGTGGCTTGCGCCGCGGCTTCGGATCAGCTGCAGGGTTCGCCTTCGTTGTCGGAGGGAATAAGCCCTGCGGATCCGAGCATGCAGTTCAGGCGCTGGCGTACAAACTCCACGTCTTCCGGGCCTGCCGCTTGCAGAAGTAACGCGGACTCGCGTTCAATCGTCGCATGGGCCGCGGGATCGGTGATCTCCGCCAAGGCCACGAGATTGCTTTCGAGAAGACGCAGGGCCTCGTCGAGTTCGGCGCGGCTTTTCGGCATGGTTGCTCCTCGCTGATCCGACGCTATCGCGCAGGCCGGAGTACGTGGCATGGGGGGCTCGGCGCGCAACAGTCGCGCACAATCTAGCGACGCCACGGTGAACCGTGGCGCAAGCGAGGGAGGCGATCGGGAAGAGAGTCCAGCGCGGCTCGATGGGCGTCCGCCGCAACAGGGCGATGCCCCCTGTGGGTCTATCGTGCTGCGCGCTTCAGGCACTGCCGGTAACGCGCATCGACGCGCGAGGCGAACCACTCCGTGGTGAGCTTGCGCGTGATCTTGGGGCTTTCGAGATGGATGCGCGGCATCATCGCGCGGCGCAGTCGACCCTTGATCTTGTGCTCGGCAAGTGAAAAAACGTGCTCGTAGAGATCAGTCCGTTCGAAGCTCAGGGACTCGCCCTTGCGCAGAGCGCGACGGATCTGAGCGCCGTCGAGGCCAATCTCGCCCGCAAGTGTGCGCAGGGCGGCCTCGGTCTTGCCGACCTTGCTGGTGAAGCGTCCGTGGGCATGGTCGATGAGGTCTCCGTCGAAGGGGATGTCGATCCCAGAGGCGAGACTCACGGCACGCTGGAACGCTGCATTGCGGCTGGCGTACCAGCCCGCGTTGAAGTCGGCGAAACGGTACAGCGGTGTCTTGTAGCTGGCTGGATAGCCGAGCAGGTGCGCGATGCCGAAGTACATGCCTCCGCGGCGGGTGAACACTTCGTGGCGAATGGATCTTTCGACCGGGTACGGGTACGCGTGTCGCTTCGCATGCCGCTGGGCGAAATCGATACTGACCTGCATCGGTCCGGCGGTACGCACCGGATTGGCACCGGCCAGCAACCTCCTGCCCAGCGGCAGGGAGTGGATGAGGTCCATGTAGATGAGGCTGAGATCGTGCTCGGTGCGCACTGCCGCGAGGCGCGTTTCGTAGCTCTTTCCATCGGGCGATTTGATCCGGAGTGCGCGCCGCACCAGGAACCGCGGCACATGGAACCGGGCGGCGCGCCGTTCGATTTCTGCGAGCGCGATCTTCGCGAGCCCGGGCACTGGTGGATCCGGAGTAAAGGTCGATTCCTGCTCGGTCACGGCCAGCGCCGCACAGAGGTTGGAATCCGAGGGTTCGATGTCGAGCGACGCAAAAGCGGACTGGATGTCGCGTGCCCATCCTTCGCGGTCGGGCAGGCCCGCAGGCAGCAGACGCACGATCTGTCCTCGAATTTGTGCGGGCGTCCACACATGCGCGGGTTTCGAACAAGCGACCATCAAGCCGAAGGCCGCAATCGCAAGGAGTCCGCGGACAACCTGGATTTTCTGAGGGTCCATTCGCAGAAGATTAAGCGATGTGACCAACTTCCGGGTCGCAACGGGTGATTAGCACAACCCTGATTGCCGATTCAGCGAAAAGCAATTGCATGCATCTGCAGTTCACCTCAAACAGCGCTAAATGAAGCCAGCCATATGCTTCGAGGTTACCTATGCGCCACACGGCGGAGCAGCAAAATCTGGAATTGAAGCTCACGGAAGCCCAGCGGGAACGCGACCGCTGGAAAGGGCATTACGCGCCTGCCCACGAGGCGGCGTCGAAGCTCGTCGCTGCGCTTGAACGACGCCTGCAGGTGTTGAAGGCGAAGCCGGAGACCGAAGAGCGTCACGCCCCCTGGGGTCATACCGGGCAGTAGGCCGGTAGGAATTCGAGAACCGCTTTTTCGGAATCCTCGTGGATCTCGCCGGCGGAAGGCGGAATCTTTAGCTGGCCCCGCCAACCTGGCGCTGCCGGTAAATTGCGGTTTGGATCAGGGAAGCCGCAACGTGCCCCGACTTTCGCCTGCCGAGCTTGGAGTCGGCGCCAGCCGCCTCCAATTGCCGCCGGGGGACTGGAACACTGTGCTCGACGGTCTGGTTGCGCGGTTTCCTTCGATTGACCGGGCACAGTGGCTGGACCGCATCGCGCGCGGTCTCGTCATCGACCGCAAGGGCGCACCCATCGCCGCTGACACGCCGTATCGGGTGGGTGCCGAGATTCGTTACTGGAGGGAATTGCCCGGCGAGCTTCGCATCGACGCCCGGGAGTCGGTGCTTTATCTGGACGAACACCTCGTCGTGGCGGACAAGCCGCACGGACTCCCGGTAATGCCCGCGGGCAACTCGGCGGCCGAGACACTGCTTGCACGCCTGACAAGGCGGCTGGGCAACGCGGACCTCGTTCCACTGCATCGCATCGATCGAAGTACCGCGGGGCTGGTGATGTTTTCGGCGTGTCCAGCTTCGCGTTCCGCGTACCACGCGTTGTTCCGCGAACGTCAGGTGGAAAAGCACTACGAAGCGATCGCACCGCCCATGCCCGGGGTGGAATTCCCGCACGTGCGCCGCACTCGCATCGAGCGCGGCGACCCGTTCTTCCGCATGCGCGAAGTCGAGGGTGATGCAAACACGGAGACCGAAATCACGGTGCTCGAGCGCAGCCCGGCGCAGTGGCGCTATGGGTTGCGGCCTGTGACGGGCCGCAAGCACCAGCTGCGCGTGCACATGGCTGCACTCGGCGCTCCCATCTTCAACGATCCGTTGTATCCCGAGCTGCGCGAGACGGGATTGGCGGACCTGCAGCTGCTCGCCAGATCGCTCGACTTCGAGGATCCGCTGCAGGGCGGCCTACGCTCATTCCGCAGTCGTCTCGAGCTTGACTGCTGAATCGGGTCGAGATCGACGCCTCAGCACTTCCCGCGCAAGTCACAGCGGTGTTACTGACACCTCGTCCGGGTGCCGAGCCCCGGTTCGCAGGGAGGCCTTGTCGCGGTACATGGCGCGATCAGCGACTTCCATCCACTCGCGGAGGTCCAGGCCCGCTTCCGGGGCTTCGGCCAAACCGATGGAAATCGAACAACGCAGGCCGGGAAAGCGCGGGAACACCAGCGCCGCAACGCTCGAACGAATGCTTCCCGCAGCCACTGTCGCATCCGTGAACGTGCTGGGCATCGCAGCAGCGAATTCGTCACCGCCCAGGCGGCCCGGATGACTGCCGACGGGCATTGCGCGGCGAATGATCTCCGCAATGCCTCTCAGCACGTCGTCGCCTGTTGCATGTCCGAATCTGTCGTTTATTTCCTTGAAGCGATCGACGTCGATCAGCAACAACGTGGCGTCGCGGCCTTCGACCTGGTGCGCCACCAGCAGCTCTTCTGCGTGCATCTGCCAGTGTCCACGGCTTTCCAGCCCGGTCAACGCATCGAGGCGCGCGATCTCGTCCAGCGTGATGTTCTGCTGCTGGACCTTGCGCACCAGCCGGTAGCTGCTGAGGCTCACCGCAAGCGTGTGGATCACGAGGATGGGCAAGCTGGCAAGAAGCACCGTGTTGCTGGTCTGTGGCTGCATCGCGAAGCCGGTGAGCAGACCGCCGACCAGAATGGCGAGAACCATGCCGGGTAGGGCGCGCAGCCAGAGTCCCCGGATGCCGGAGTTGACCTTGTCCGCTGTCACCACGGTGAGCAGAATCACGGAAGGCAGCAGGTTGAAGTGCATCATCGGCACCCAGCTGCCGGCGAACAGCGAGTCGATCACGAAGTTGCGGAGTTCCGCACGAAAGGGATCCGGGCTGCGGCGCGCGATGAAGTAGGCGACGTGCGGCCACACCAGGCAGGTCAACGTGACCCAGAGCCACGATAGCCAGCCCGCGTCGAGCTCCCGCAACACGGCAATCAACGGCAGCGCAGCGAGCCCCATGCCCAGTACGCGGAATCGATAGGTGCGCTTCGGAAGCGACTGCAGTCGCGTCGCCGAAGGGGCTCCGGGACTGGTCAGTACTGCTTTCGGCACGGCTGCGAGCGCAGGGAATCGAAGTTGAAGAATAAGCCGGATTGGCATGCGCACGCTACGCCGGGATTTGCGGATTACACCGTCGACACAAGTGGGTGTTGCGGCGTCACTTCGTGAACGGTGGCATACGGCGCCCCGGGCCCACTTCTGGATGCGCCGTTATGATCGGTCGAAGGAGTTCGCGTAACGACGGAGGTGCACGTGGCGACCGGTTGGGCGGGTGATGGCGCGGTACAGGACCAGATCGATGCGACGATCCAGGACGCGATCAAGCGGGCGCGCAGCCAGCTCCCGCAGGGACCCGGACTCGAGCACTGCGCCGAATGCGAAGCCCCGATTCCCGAGGCGCGCCGAATCGCTTTGCCCGGCGTACGCCTGTGCGTCGCGTGCCAGGAAGAACACGACCGCGAGCAGGGGCCTGCCGGCGGCTATAACCGGCGCGGCAGCAAGGACAGCCAGCTGCGCTGAGCCTTCACCGGGTCGGCGAAGCTGTGCGAGCGTGGCGGACGCAGAGAGAGGATCGTCGTGAGCTGGAAAATCACCTTCGTCGGCTGTGCGCTTTCGCTCCTGGTCGCGGCCTGCGCGGCACCACGCCCCATCGAGGCATTCAGCTATTCATTCGACGCAACGCACGGCCGTTTCGAACCCGTGCGCGTCACCATCAATCGCAACGTTCCCGTGTCGCCCCGCTATTTCGACCGGCTGGACGCAATGGTGCGTGTGCTCGCCGCCAGTGATGCCTTCGTCGCGTTCGGCGACGATGTGCCCTCGCGCACAGTGGTCGATCTGACGCTCGAGCGCTTGAGCGACGACTCCTTCAGTTCCGTGGGGGCAGCTGCAGGCGGCAGGCGGAGTGGCGTGGGCGCGTCGGTATCGGTAACCGGCGGACGCCACACGCATCGGTTGACTGCCATCGTGTATCGGGATGGCATTTCGACGCATGCCTTCCGGTACGCCGGTGATTTCGATACCGCGTGGAGCGTCGGGACTCCAGATGCACTCGGGCCGGATAGTGCCGAAGCAACGCTCATTGCCAACCTGGTGAATCGCCTGATACGCGACCTCGACAATTCAGGCGCGATTGTTCGGGTCCGTGACTAGTCCCGGCGTTCCCGTTCCCGTTGCTGTGGCCCAGACTCGAGAACTGCCCCGATAGCACCTGGCTGAATTCCTGCACTCCGGGCGCGCAGACCAACTGAGCGCGACAAAAACCGGGTGACGGGACCCCGCGTGTTTAGCTATGTTGTCGGTCTGAGGGGGAATGCAGCTTTATGAAAGCCGGCACGCAGGAATTCAGGATCAGCGTCCTGGGGTTGCAACTTGGCATGTTCGTCTCGCGACTGGATCGTCCGTGGATGGGCAGCGGCTTCCCACTTGAAGGCGTGCTGATCAATTCGGACGAAGAATTGAACCGGCTGCAACGGCTGTGCACTTTCGTTTACGTGGATGGCAATCGCGGTCTGTCCCCGGGCTTGCGCCACGTCGACTTCGAGGAAGATGCGGTCGTCCGGCGTGCGCGCGATGAAGACGAGATCGAAGGTCTGCGGCGTACGCGCTGGCAGCTCGCAACCGACTTCGACACCGAACTCGTCAACGCCCAGGGCGCGCACGCGGAACTGGAGACGGGCATCAGCGAGGTCATGCGCGACCTCAAGGCCGGCGGGAAGCTCGATCTCGGTCGTCTCTCGGAAGGCGTCGATACGATGATCGATTCGATCACCCGCAATCCCGCGGCGTTCCCCTGGCTCATGGAGCTGCGCCGCGCGGGCGACTACAACTACCAGCATGCGATGGGGTGCTCAGTCTGGGCGGCCACGTTCGGACGGCACCTCGGCCTCGAGAAGCACGATCTGCGCGACCTCGCTCTCGGTGGCCTGCTTCTGGATGTCGGCAAGACGCGAGTGGAGAAGTCACTGCTCGACAAGCGGCCGCCGCTCACATCCTGCGAGACCGAAGTGTTGCGCAGTCACGTCGCCGAGAGCTCCAGGATCGTCCTCGAGTCGCCCGGCATTTCCCATGCGATCTATGAAATCGTGAGATACCACCACGAGCGCCACGACGGCAGCGGCTATCCGCAGGGTCTGCGGGGCACCGAGATACCGATCTTTGCGCGCATGCTGGGGCTCATCGACAGCTACGACGCGATGACGAGCGTCAGGCCGTATGCCGCGAGCCGTTCGCCGCACCAGGCTGTGATGGAGCTTTACCAGTGCCGCGACAAGCTGTTCCAGGCCGAATTGGTCGAACAGTTCATCGCTACGAGCGGCATCTATCCGACCGGTTCGCTGGTGGAACTGACCGACGGAACCGTAGGCGTGGTGATGTCGTTTTTGACTCTCAAGCGCTTGCGTCCGTGCGTCATGTTGTTGCTGGATGAGAACAAGGTGGCGCTTCCCGAGTTCCGCGTGCTGGACCTGGCCGAAGTGCTGGAGGACGCGCACCAGCGCCCACTCAACATCCGGTCGGGCCTGCCGCGCGGCGCATTCGGCATAGACCCCACCGAACTGTTCCTGGACTAGGGCCTTGACGACGGGTGTGGAGGACGAAGTCACCGGTCTGCGCAATCGGCGGGCCTTTTTTTCCCTGCTCAAGCGTCTTGTCGCGCACGCCGTAGAGAAGCGCAGTTCGGTAGCCTTGCTGGTGGTCGACGTGGATCGATTCGCCCAGATCAACGGTGCGTACGGATTCGAGGTTGGCGACCAGGTACTGATGCATGTGAGCCGTCAGCTGCTGGCGGTGGCACGCGCAACCGACTACGTCGCTCGCATCGGTGACAACCGGTTTGGCCTCATCCTGCGCGGCGTGATGAACAAGGGACACGTGGAGCTCGCCATCCAGAAGGCTTTCCGGCTGCTCGAGGTGCCCTTAAAGTCCAGTGACCATTCCATCAAGGTGACCGCGACGATCGGCGCGGCACTCTGCCCGCTGCACGCCAGTCACCCGGATATCCTGCTGCGTCGGGCCGAAGCTGCGATTCTACGCGCGAGGCTCGCCAGCCTGCGCCACGCGTTCGCTCCCGACTCCGTGCCGGACATGGACATTTCGGAATTGTGGGATCTGGAATTGCAGCTCGCCGGCGCCATCGATCGCGGCGAGATGGTGATGCATTACCAGCCGCAGGTGCGCCTGTCGGACCTCCGTCCGATGGGCGCTGAAGCGCTGATGCGGTGGAACAGTCCGTCCCGCGGGCTGGTTTCGCCCAGCGTCTTCATCCCGGTCGCGGAACGCATCGGGCAGATCAAGAAGCTGACCATCTGGGCGCTCAACACCGCCATGCGCCAGGCGAGCCAGTGGGCTTCGGGCAAAGGCAAACTGAGCGTGTCCGTGAACCTGCCTGGCGTGCTCGCCACCCAGCATGACCTTCCGGAACTCGTGGAGGCATCGCTCAACCTCTGGAACTCGGAGCACGTGCAGCTCGTCCTGGAACTCACCGAGAGCTCGCTGATGGATACCGAGCACGCCTTTCCAGTGCTGGCGCGGCTGCGCGACATGGGTGTGCGGATCTCCATCGACGATTTCGGAACGGGCTATTCGTGCCTTGCGTACTTCAAGAACATTCCGGCGGATGAACTGAAGGTCGACAGGTCCTTCGTGTCCTCGCTGCTCACGGACCCTGCGAGCGCCGACGTCACACAGCTGATCGTCGACCTGGCGCACCGCTTCGGATTGACCGTTGCCGCCGAGGGAGTCGAAGACGAGACCACGCTGCACGCGCTCAAGCGCATCGGCTGCGATTCTGCGCAGGGATATCTGTTCGGCAAGCCGATGGCGCAGCGGGAGTTCGTGTTATGGCTCAACAACTACGACAATGCGCTGGCGGAGTGATCCGATGAAGGCAGTGCTGCTGATGGTGATGTTTGCAGGCACGGCTGCCGCGGCCGTGGAGACTCGTGCTTGCGCTGCGAGCAGCGGGCCCCGGGTCACGCCGTTGGTCGAGATGTATACCTCGGAGGGCTGCAGCAGCTGCCCCCCGGCCGATCGCTGGCTGTCCGGCCGTTTCGACAAGGGCGACGCGAACTTCCTGGCGTTTCACGTGGATTACTGGGACGACCTGGGCTGGCCCGATCCATTCGGTTCGGCGGAGTTCGCCGAGCGACAGCGACTCCGGGTCGCATCGGCGGGCGAACGTACGGTGTACACGCCCCAGGTGATGGTTGGAGAGGACACCCGCGTGGCGTGGCACCGCGACGCTGCATGGAGCGAATCCTTGCGGGAGGCGCAGCGGCCAGCGCGCTCGGCACTATCGCTACGCCTGGTCGAAGGCCCCTCCGGGTGGCACGCAGTGCTTGGTGCTGCTCCGGTTGGCGGCGCGGTTGCGGGCGCGCAACTGTGGTTGGCGCGCCATGTGGACGCGCGATCGACCGAGGTGCGAGCCGGCGAGAACCGCGGCAAGACACTTCGGCACGACCGTGTGGTGCGTGAACTCCTCGGCCCGTGGAAGTTCGGCGATTCGCCCATTTCGCGGGAGATTGATTTCCCTGCGGAAACCGGGCCATGGGGAGTGACGGCATTTGTGCAGGACCCTCGCGGCACGGTGCTTCAGTCCCTCAGCATCGACGCTGCCGATTGCAACGGCCCTCAGAATTCTCCGCGAACGCCGAAGTAGACGTTGCGGCCGGGCGCAGGATCGATGCCATCGTTGCGGATGCGGCTGTAGTAGTCCTCGTCGAACAGGTTGTTGACGCCGCCGAGCAGGGCATAGCGACTCTCACCCAGTCGCCACTCCGCCGTCAGGTCCCACACCTTGTAGGACGGGATGAATCGGCTGACCGAGTTCGCATCGTCCGCGAACGCGTCGCTGACGAACGTCCCGAGCAGGGCAATCTTTCGATCCGCACCGCGTGAATAGACCAGCCCCGTGCGGACGATGCTGTCGGGTGCGTATTGCGGCGCATTGCCGACCCTTGCAGGGTTGGAATCGCGCGTGATCTCCGCGTCGAGTAGCGTGACGTTGAGCAGGACATTGAGCCGGTCACCGTTGTCGCGGTCGGCCAGTACGTCGTAGAGGACGGCAGCCTCGATGCCGCGATATTCGATCTCGCCGATATTGCGGATCGGATCGCTGGGTGTGCCTGCACCACCCACCTTGTCGCGGAACTTCGAGTAGAACACGCTGGCGTCGAACACCAGTCCGGCCGGCGATTCGTGTCGCACGCCTAGGTCGGTCTGCCAGGAGGTGCCTTCCTCGAGGTCCCCGGCCACCACCGTGGTCGTGCTGTTCGGCACAGACTCGGTGAAGATGACCGGACGGTAGCTTTCCGATGCGTTGGCGTAGAAGCGCGTGGCCGGCGTCCAGTCGTAATACGCCCCCAGGCCGAACAACGCGACGGAATTGTCCTCCTTGCGCGATCGCGATGGCCCGGCCGGGTTGACGAACGTGGCCTCGACTTCCTGCTCGTAGTTCTCCAGACGCACTCCGGGCGTGATTCCGAAGCGCCCGAAACGAAACAGGTTCTCGACAAATACGGGTGCGTAGCTCACGTCGCGCTGCGACGCGATGCGCAGCGCTCCCGACGTTGCATTGGCGCTCGAACCGCGCACGTCAGTGCGGGGCGAATCGGTAGTGAAGTACTGGACGCCGGCGGCCAACACATGCTGCCCATCGGTACCCCAGTCGCGGCGATAGCGCCCCTCGATGCCGAAGGTATCGAATTCCTGGGTCTCGATGTCGTTGGTGGCGGCATTCGCTCCGACCGGTCGCGAACCGAAGCCGCCGCCGCGCTGACGGCGGCTGTGGCGCCGGTAGTCCACCGCCCACGCGCGCACGCTGAACTGGCCCATGTCGAGGTCCTGTTCAAACGTCACTGTGACCGCGTCGCGATCGAGTTCGAACCGGTCGAACAGTCGCGAACTGGCATCGCGGTCGGTGTTGTAGTTCACGTCGTTGGACCCGGTGCCGAGCGTCAGTCCCCCCGGTTCGCCGTGTTCCTCGCGATAGCTTTCGAGCGTCGCGAACCAGCGAGTCGGGCCGTCCGCGTCGAGCGCGAGCGTGAGGTTGTATGCGTCAAGATCTACGTCACTGTTGGAGGTGCGGAAGCCGTCGGTCTCGCGGTGGTTGTAGTAGGCGTAGTACCCGACGCGGTCACGCGTGCCGTCGACATAGGCGAAAGTCGACCAGGCTCCGTCATCACCGATGGTGGCGGTCGCTCCGCCTCCGAAATCGCGGTCGATACGCGGCCGATGCGTCACGAAATTGAGCGCGCCGCCGGGCTGCGGCCCGTACATAAGGGACGCGCCGCCGCGGATGAACTCGATGCGGTCGACCGTTTCGAGCGGCGGTACGTAGTAGGCCTCGGGGTAGCCGAACTGATCGGCGTGGATCGGGATACCGTCCTTCAGGACTTGCGTGTACTGCGTGCGGTGCGGTTCGAGTCCGCGGTAGCCGATGCTGAGCAGTGGCGAGGTTTCCTCGCTCAGAACCAGGCCTGGAGTCTGGATGAGCGCCTGTCGATAGTTGGCGGCGTTGACCTGTGGAATGGTGTCCAGATCGATCACGGTGGTCTTCTTGCCCGCGTTGATGGACTCGCCGACCACGTCCGGGAGAAAGGGTCCCTGGATAGTCCGGTCCGTCTCCGCTTCCCCTTCGACCACCACGCTCGGAAGTTCAGTGGTGCGCAATGCAGCGACCACGAGGGATGCTGGATCTTCAGCCTCGGAAGCGGTGGCTGTCTGGCTTGCGAACAGGGCTGCCGCAATGCCAATTACGAGCAGGGTCGGGCGAAACGGGACCATGAAAGACTCGCAAAACTTAACGGACGCAAACGATAACACGAACCATTCTCATTTGAGAACCGGTACACGGGCTCCGATCGAGTCTGAAAAGAGGGTATCTCCGCCGACGAAGTCGACGGTAAGGGATTCGCCCACCGCAACCAGATCGCGTTCCTCGAGGTCCATTGCAGCGATCTCCCCTGACGGGAAGCGCACGCTGCCGCGGTAATGCGGGCCGCGGAACGACATGGCGACCAGCGTGGCGCGCAGTGTTCCCTGAGCGCTCGCGCGCAGCTGGTGCGGGCGCAGCAGTACCTGGTCCGGCCTGGACAGTCCGAGCGTTGCGCCGGAAATCCACTCGCCTTCGCCAATGAATCCGGCGACGAATCGATCGGAAGGTCTGGCATAAAGGGTCTTGGCATCCGCCCACTGTGCAATCCGGCCCTCGCTCATCACGCCGATGCGATCGGCGATGGCGAAAGCCTCGTCCTGGTCATGCGTAACCATGAGGACAGTGGTTCCGGATGACTTCAGCAGACCTCGAAGATCGTGCATCAGCCGCTGGCGGGTGACGGCGTCCAGGCCAGACAGCGGTTCGTCGAGCAGCAGCACGGCGGGGCCAGGGGCGAGGGCGCGTGCCAATGCGACGCGCTGCTGTTGTCCGCCCGAAAGTTCGTGTGGATAGGCGGCAGACGAACCCGCCAGCCCCACGAAGTCGAGCATTTCGCGCACGCGCCGTGCTTGTGCTTCGCGCGTCGATCGAAACAGGCCGAACCCTACGTTGCGCGCGGCGTCCAAGTGGGGGAAAAGCGCGTAATCCTGGAACATCATGCCGACCCGACGCGATTCCGCGGGAAGGTCGACGCCGGGCCCGGCGACTTCGAGCGCGTCGAGCGCAATGCGACCGCCGGCGAGCGGTTCGAAGCCGGCAATGGCGCGCAGCACGGTGGTCTTGCCGCAGCCGGACGCGCCGAGCAGGCAGCCGATCTCGCCAGGCGCCAATGTCAGCGACAGGCCATCGACCACCCTGGAGACGCCTTTGCCTGCCGGATAGTCGACGTGTATCGATTCGATCGTGAGCGTCGCGCTCATGCGTGGACTCCCGGAGCCATGCGCGGGTCGAGACCTGCGGTCTCGCGATCCTCGCGGAAACCGTAACGACCCAGCAACGCAACGGGCACGAGACTGACCAGCACGATCAGCAACGCCGCCACCGCGCCGTCCTCGTAAGTTCCACGCGCTGCTTCGGCATACAGAAGCGTTGCCAGCGATTCGAATCCGATCGGGCGCAGCATCAGCGTGACGGGCAGCTCCTTCATGACGTCCACGAATACCACCAGTGCACCGGTGGCCAGCGCAGGACGCAGCAGCGGCAGGTGCACGCGACCCAGCATGCTGGCGGGCTGCGCGCCGAGTCCCCGGGCGGCTTCGTCCAGGGAAACCGGGATGCGCGCCAGCCCGGTCTCAATGCTCCCCGCGGCAAGGGCGAGAAAGCGCAGCGCGAGCGCGAGCACCAGTGCGGACATGGATCCCATCAGCCAGATGCGCGGCTCCACCGCGAACAGTGACGATACGGCGGCCAGGCCCGTATCGAACCACATCATCGGACTCAGCAACGCGATCGCCATCACCGTGCCCGGCAGTGCGTAGCCCAGCGTACCGATGCGCAACGCCAGGGTCGCCAGGCGCTCGCGCCGGCGCATCTGGGCCAGACGCACGGCGGCGAGCACGAGGAGCCCCGCACCCACGACCACGAGAGTGGTCAGGGCAGCGAGGCGCAGCGTGTCCCACGCGACATTGAGCAGCTGCGCGGACCAACCGCTGTCCGCGACGCGCTGCCATGCCTTGGCGAGCAGGAAAGCTGTCGGAACCAGGAAGCCCAGCAGCGCGGGCAGTGCGCAGAACGCTGTCGCAAGTGCCGCGCGTGCGCCCGACAGGCGTTGTGGCTGGAGTCTGCGTGGCCCCTGCCGGGTGGTGAATCGTTTGCGGCGGCGACCGTATCGCTCGAGCATCATCGCCGCGAGCACCAGGACCAGCATTGCGCAGGCAATCTGCGCAGCTCCCGGCAAATCGCTGCGCGTGGTCCAGGTGTCGTAGATGGCAACCGTGAGCGTGTGCACGCCGAGGAACTTCGAAGCGCCAATGTCGCCCAGTACTTCGAGCAGCGCCAGCGCCGTGCCGATTGCGATTGCGGGCCGGGCGAGCGGCAGCGCCACGCGCAGGAACAGCGAGCGCCTCGACGCTCCCAGGGAGCGTGCAGCGTCGATAAGGTTCGCCGCCTGGAACACGAACAGGGCGCGCGCCGTCAGGTACACGTACGGATACAACACGAGGCCCATCAGCACGATCAACGCCGGCAGCGTGCGCGGATCGGGCCAACCCATCGCCTGCGGAGCACCCGTGGCCGTCACGGTGCGCAGCATCGACTGGAGCGGGCCGAGCGGGTGCAGCAGATCGAGATATGCGAAGGCGACGATGTATGACGGTATTGCGAGCGGCAGCACCAGCGCGATCGCGAGCAGACGGCGGGCCGGAAATTCATAGGCGCTGACGAGCCACGCGCAGGCCGTGCCGAGCGTAATGACGATTGCAGCGACGCCTGCGAGTAGCGCCAGCGTGTTGGCACCGGCTTGGGGCAAAACGTATCGCGCCACGTGCAGCCAGAGTCCCTCGCTGCCCTGCGCCGCTGTCCACGCGAGTGATCCGAGTGCCAGCAGCATGATCGCCGCGATTCCAGCGGGTGCCACGTACCATCCGGCGTTAGAGCCGCGTGCAGCCATCGTCAGGTGGCCAGCATCAGTGGTCGAATCCCACCTTGTCTACCAGTTCGCTCGCGGCCCGCCGGTGACGTGCGATCTCGGAGAGTGGAAGCGTGTCGACCTTGAGCGTTCCAAAACTCGCGACGATGGGATCCAGGGCGACGCCGCGCTTAACCGGATACTCGTAGTTTGCACGCGCGTAGCGACTCTGGGCATCGTCGGTCACCAGGTACTCGAGCAGCTTGACGGCGTTGCCACGGTTCGGTGCGTGCCGCGCCACGGCCGCGCCACTGACGTTGACATGCGTGCCGCCTCTTGCTGCGCTCGCGAACACCGGGCGGACAACCTGGATCGCCTCGCCCCAGGCGCGTTCCGCTTCTCCGGGCGCTGCGTTTTTCATGCGCCCGACGTAGTAGGCGTTGGCGATGCCGATGTCGCAGATGCCGCCGAGAATATCGCGCGCCACGTCACGGTCGCCCCCCGCGGGTTTGCGTGCGAGATTGGCCTTTACACCGCGCAGCCAGGCTTCCGTTTTTTCCGCCCCTGAGTGCGCGATCATCGCCGCGATGAGGCTGGTGTTGTAGGGATGCTGTCCCGAGCGGATGCACACGCGCCCCTTCCACTCGGGCTTTGCCAGATCCTCATACGCAAAACCGGCCAGATCCAGGGACTTCGCGCCGTACAGGACGCGATCGCGCAAGGACAGCGCGTACCAATGTCCGGTGCCTCCGCGCAGGTGAGCGGGAATCGCTTTCGCGAGCGCGTCACTGCGCACGCCCTGCGTCACGCCGGCGCGCACCAGATCGAGCAGGTTGCCGGAATCGACCGTCATCAACACGTCGGCCGGCGAACGGGTGCCTTCGGCGCGCACGCGCTCGAGCAGTCCCTCGGCCATGAAGATCGTGTTGACTTCGATGCCGGATCGCTTCTCGAACTCGTCCAGCAGCGGCTGGATCAATCCTGGCTCGCGCGTCGTATAGAGGTTGACTTCTGCCGCGCCGGCGGCGGCTGTACTGCCCAGGGCAAGAAGAGCGACCCACGCCAGTCGTCGCGTGCCGCCTGCAAGGGGGCCACCGGGAGAGGCACGCGACATAGGAGGTTTTCCGAATGGCAAGCTTGGCCGGAATTGGCGGTGTGATTTCCTGCTGGAAATCAGTTCTACATGATAATCATTCTCATTTGAGAGTCAATCGGTGGAGGATTGTGGAGAGTGGCGTAACGCCCGGTCAGAAGTGGGAGATACAGTGCAGTAGCGTCGTGCGAGCCACAGGGACAGGCCTTTGTCGTCCAATCGAAAGCGTCCAAAGGTGTTGTCGCGCGAGTTCTACCGTCGCGATCCACGCCTCGTCGCGCCCGCACTGCTGGGCAAGGTCCTGGTCGCAGGTGATGGCCGCAGCGGCCGGATCGTCGAGACCGAAGCCTACTGCGGCGCCATCGACGCAGCTGCGCATGCGTACCGCGGCAAGACCGCGCGCAACGAAACCATGTTCGGCTTACCCGGGCTGCTCTATGTGTACTTCACGTATGGCATGCACTGGTGCTGCAACCCGGTCTGCGGCGAGGAAGGCGAGGGCGTCGCCGTGTTGCTCCGCGCACTCGAACCCCTGACCGGCATCGAGGCGATGCGCGCGGCGCGGCCGCTGTGTCGGGCGGACCGCGATCTTTGCCGCGGTCCCGCGCGGCTGTGCCAGGCGCTTGGAATCGCGCGTGCGCAGGACGGCATCGATCTGGTCACGGGTGCCGGGGGTTGCACGATCGTGGATGATGGGCAGGCTCCCCCCGCGAATCCAATTGTCACCACGCGTGTCGGTATTCGCCGGGCCGCTTCGGAGCCCTGGCGCTGGTACGTGCGCGACAGCCCGCATGTCTCGCGAAAATAGGCTGCTCGCGTGACCCATGCCATTCGTCACTTGCCGGACCAGCCGCCAACGCTTCAGCATCACTTCGCTGCGCCGCCATTACCCGGCGCGCAGGATCCTGATTCTTCCGTGCCCGCAAGGGCCGCACCGTCGGAGTTCCGCCGTGCATAGACGCGATTTCATGATTCTCACCGGCATGGGGCTTGGCGGACTCGCTGTCCCCCGCGCATTCGCCCAGTCGGTCCCTGCCGAAGTGCTCGGCACCAGGCTCGACGTCGCGATGAAGAAGGCGCTCGCCGACACCGCGCTGGCAGCGGCCAACGATGCGGGCGCCAGCTACTGCGACGTGCGCATCGGGCGCTACCTGCAGCAGTTCGTGATCACGCGCGAGGACAAGGTCCAGAACGTGGTCAACACCGAATCGACCGGCGTTGGCGTGCGTGTACTCGTCAACGGAACGTGGGGCTTTTCAGCCACGAGTGACCTTACCGACAAGGGTGTCGCCGGTGCCGCGCGCCAGGCGGCGGCCATTGCAAAGGCGAACTCGAAGAACCAGACCGCGCCCGTCCAACTCGCCAAGACGCCCGGCGTCGGCGAGGTTGCGTGGGCCACTCCGATCCGCAAGAACGCAATGCTGGTTCCGATCAAGGAAAAGGTCGAGTTGCTGCTGGATGTCAACGCGGCGGCCATGAAGGCGGGCGCGGACTACGTCAACACGCTCATGTTCCTGGTCAACGAGCAGAAATACTTCGCTTCGACCGATGGTTCCTACATCGACCAGGACGTGCACCGCATCTGGGTACCGACGTCCGCAACCGCCATCGACAAGAAAAGCGGGAAGTTCCGCACGCGCGATGGCATCTCGGCGCCGGCGGGAATGGGCTACGAATACCTCGACGGCGCCGCGGGCGACAAGGTGAAGCTGCCGGGTGGGGTGATCGGCTATGGCAAGACCTACGACCTGCGCGAGGACGCCATCGCCGCGGCCCGGCAGGCACGCGAGAAGCTGACCGCGCCGTCGGTCAAGCCCGGCAAGTACGACCTCGTGCTCGACCCCTCGCACCTGTGGCTCACGATCCACGAATCGGTCGGACACCCGCTCGAACTCGATCGCGTGCTCGGATACGAGGCGAATTACGCCGGCACCAGTTTCGCGACGCTCGACAAGCGCAAGGAAAAATTCCAGTACGGCAGCGATAAGGTCACGCTGTTCGCCGACAAGACGCAGCCGGGGAGCCTGGGCGCGGTCGGCTACGACGACGAGGGCGTCAAGACCCGTCGCTGGGACCTCGTCAAGGACGGCACGCTCGTGAATTACCAGGCGACCCGCGACCAGGTCCATATCCTGGGCGAGGACGCATCGCATGGATGCTGCTATGCGGACTCATGGTCCAGCGTGCAGTTCCAGCGCATGGCCAACGTCTCGCTCGCGCCTGGCAACAAGCCGCTCGACGCGGAAGCCATGATCAAGGACGTCGAGAATGGCATCTACATCGTCGGCGATGGCTCGTTCTCGATCGATCAGCAACGCTACAACGCGCAGTTCGGCGGCCAGCTGTTCTACGAAATCAAGAACGGCAAGATCACGCGCATGCTCGAGGACGTGGCGTACCAGATCCGCACGCCGGAATTCTGGAATTCCTGCGTGGCAGTCTGCGACGAGAGCGACTACCGGCTCAACGGTTCGTTCTTCGACGGCAAGGGCCAGCCGAGCCAGTCGTCGGCGGTCTCGCATGGTTCGAGCACGACGCGCTTCAACGGCGTCAACGTCATCAATACCGCCCGCAGCCTGGGCTGAGCGCGCAGTACCGTCTGGAGATTCCCGAATGATCATGTACACCGAAGAACAGGCGCGCGCGATTCTCGAAAAGGTTGTCGCGCTGTCGAAAGCAGACGAGTGCACCGCGACACTGGCGGGTTCGACAGAGGGCAACGTCCGCTTCGCGTTGAACAACGTGTCGACCAGCGGCGTGGTGAGCAATGTGTCGCTCAGCGTGCAGGTGGCCTACGGCAAGCGCGTCGGCACCGCCACGATCAACCAGTTCGACGACGCATCGCTCGAACGGGTCGTGAGGCGTGCCGAGGAACTCGCGAAGCTCGCACCGGAGAATCCGGAGTTCATGCCGGCGCTGCCGAAGCAAGACTACGAGTCGTCGAAAACATTCGACGACAGCATCGCCGCGATCACGCCCGAATACCGGGCCGAGGTCGCCAAGGATTCGATCGATCCCTGCAAGGCCGAAAAGCTCATCGCGGCCGGCTTCCTGAACGACAGCGTCGGCTTCACCGCGCTCGCCAACAGCAACGGCAACTTCGCTTACCAGCGCGCGACCACGCTCGATTACACCTGCACCGTGCGCACCGAAGACGGCAGCGGTTCGGGCTGGGTAGGACGCAACGAGGATGCAGTTTCGAAATTCGACGCGAGCGAGGCGATACGGACCGGTATCGCCAAGGCGAAGGGTTCGGCCGGCGCCAAGGCGCTTGAGCCCGGCAAGTACACCGTGATCCTCGAACCCGCTGCCGCGGCCGGATTGATCTCCTTCATGATGTTCGGCTTCGACGCACGCCAGGCCGACGAGGGCCGCAGCTTCCTGACGAAGAAAGGCGGCGGCAACAAGATCGGCGAAAAAGTGTTCGATTCGCGCGTCAACATGTTCTCCGATCCGTCGCATCCCGGGCTGGCAGTGGTTCCGTGGGATGGCGAAGGCCTGCCGCGCGACCGCGTCGACATCATCAAGGGCGGCAAGGTCGAGCAGCTTCGCTATTCGCGCTACTGGGCCAAGCTCAAGGAAAAGGACGCGCTTGGCGTGCCGGGAAACCTGGTGATGACGGGCGGCACCAAGTCGACTGCCGAGCTGGTGGCGTCCACGGCGAGAGGCGTTCTGGTTTCGCGCACCTGGTACATCCGCCTGGTCGACCCGCAGACCATGTTGTTGACCGGGCTCACGCGCGACGGCACGTTCTACATCGAGGACGGCGAGATCAAGTACCCGATCAAGAATTTCCGCTTCAACGAGTCGCCGGTGATCATGCTCAACAACGTCGAGGAACTCGGCAAGCCCGTGCGGCTGTCCGGCGATGAGTCGCCGCTCCTCATGATGATCCCGCCGATGAAGCTCCGCGACTTCACCTTCACTTCGCTTTCGGATGCGGTCTAGTCCCGACCCGCAGCGCCGCAAGGCGCTGCAGCTCGTTGCGGCGGCTTTGGCGGGGGCCGCGACTTGGCCGGGCATGGCCTTTTCCGCGGATCCAGTCCCGTCGGATTACGATTTCACGTTCACGCGCCTGATGTACGAATCCGGCGACTGGGACGTCGACCAGCGCACGCCTGCGAATGTCATCACTTCGCTGATCGACTACACCACGCTCAGGGTGGACCCGCAGGAACGCGTGGTCGCACTCGGGGACTCGAAGCCGCTCACGGCTGCCTTCTGCTACCTCGCCGGCCACAAGCTCGTCGAGTTCAATCCTGTCGAAAAGCGCAATTTCGAGCGCTACGTGCGCAACGGCGGCTTCGTGTTCGTGGACGACTGCAATCACGACATCGATGGCTTGTTTGCTCGTTCGTTCGAGCGCCAGATGGCCGACATGTTCGGCGCCGACGCGATGGGGCGGCTGCCGAAGAACCATGCGATCTACCGTAGTTTTTTCGAGTTCGACGGTCCGCCTGCTACGAGCTTCGAACTGAATGGATGGGGTGACGACCTCGTCCACGACTATCTGCGTGGAATCGAGATCGATGGCCGGCTGGGTGTGCTCTACAGCAACAAGGATTACGGTTGCGAGTGGGATTACGATTGGCGCAACAAGCGTTTCCTCGCGGAGGACAACACGCGCTTCGCGGTCAACATCGTGATGTACGCCCTCACGTCCTGATCTCACGCGACTGGCGTCGCCCGTACAACAGCCGGATTCGGGATTCGAGGGAGAGGTGATGCAATCAACGCTGACGGAAGCCGAAGTAAAGGCGAAGCTCTCGAAGCTCGACGATCTGCGCGCCGCGATCGCGCGGGCCATCGTCGGCCAGCATGAGGTGGTGGAACAGCTGCTCGTGGCGTTGCTGGCGGGCGGCCACTGCCTGATCGAGGGTGTCCCCGGGCTCGGCAAAACCCTGCTGGTGCGCACGCTGGGCCAGGCGCTGGCTCTGGATTTCCGGCGCGTGCAGTTCACGCCGGACCTCATGCCGAGCGACATCCTCGGCACGGAGATACTGGAGGAAGAGCACGGCACCGGTCGGCGCCAATTCAAGTTCCAGCGCGGTCCCGTCTTCACCAATCTGCTGCTGGCTGACGAACTCAATCGCACGCCGCCAAAAACGCAGGCTGCGCTGCTCGAGGCGATGCAGGAGCACACGGTGAGCTACGCGGGCATCACGCACGCGCTGCCTGAACCGTTCTTCGTGCTGGCGACCCAGAACCCGATCGAACAGGCTGGTACGTATCCGCTGCCGGAAGCGCAGCTCGACCGCTTCCTGCTCAACGTCCGCGTCGGATATCCCGACGAGGCCGACGAGCGCGCGATCCTTTCGCAGACCACCGGCACCCACACCTACGACATTCCCCAGGTGATGCACGCAGCCGAAGTCATCGAGCTGCAACGCCTGACGCGCGAGGTGCACCTGAGCGACGACCTGCTCGGTTGGATTACGCAACTGGTACGCGCAAGTCGTCCCCACGCGGGCGCGGACCCGGCGATCGGGCAATGGGTCAAATGGGGCGCGGGTCCGCGCGCGGGCCAGGCCTGGGTGCTCGCTGCCAAGGCTCGTGCGTTGCTGCAGGGACGTTTCGCGGCGACGCGTGACGACGTGCGCGCACTTGCGGCGCCGGTCCTCCGGCACCGATTGCTGTTGAGCTTTACGGCGGAGGCAGAGCGCAAGACGCCCGACGACGTCGTCGAGGCGTTGTTGCGGGCGGTGCCTGCGCCGCACTGAACATCGAACCCGCCCGCATGCATGCGAATAGTGTGGCGGGCTGCACCGTCCCGGTATCCAGCGCCACCGCTCGACCCGTGGACGCGCGCAGCATGCCTCATCAATTCAGCTCCACGAACACATGAAGAGCGTCCAGCCTGGGATTCCTCCGGATGTGCTGGCGCGGGTGCGTGCCCTGCGCCTGTCTTCCCGAGGTGTCACGCTCGCGCCCGGAGTGGGGCAGCACCCGAGTCGAAGCCGCGGCGCAGGGCTCGAGTTCGCCCAGTACCGCGCATACGAGCAAGGGGATGAGCCCCGTCGCATCGACTGGAAGCTGTTTGCCCGGTCGGATCGGTACTTCGTTCGCGAGGCCGACCGCGACAGTCCGCTGCGCGTGTGGTTGCTCCTCGACACGTCGGCGTCGATGGGACAGGCCGATGTCGCGCGCCCGGGATGGAGTCGGCTCGATGCCGCGCGGATCATGGCGCTCTGCGTAATTGAAATAGCCCTGCGTCAGGGCGACGCCTTCGGCACCGTGCTGATCGGCGAAGATTCCGTCGCGCTCACATCGCTCGGCACCGGCGGACGGCATCGGGATCGCTGCGCGCTCGCGGCGGCGAATGCCCAGGCCGCCGGCAAGTGGCCGGCAGAGCCCGTCCTGCGCCCGCTCTGGGAACACATTCGTGCGGGCGACCTGGTGCTGATGATCGGCGACCACTTCGACGAGGGTTGCGTGGCGTTCCTGGAGCGCCTCGCGCTGGCAGGCCGCGACGTGGTCAGCATTGTCACGCTCACTCAGGAGGAACGCGATTTCCCGTTCGCTGGCGGCCAGCGCTTCCGCGATCCCGAGTCATCTGTGGAGATCCTCACGGACGCCCCGGCATCGCGCGCTGCATTCATCGATGCATTCGCGAATGCGCGCGAGGGCCTGCGCGCAAGGCTCGCCGCTGCCGGGGTGCGAAGTGCTGAGTATTTCCTGGACCAGCCGGTCGACGAGCCGCTGCACATCCTGCTCGGGTCGCGGCAAGCGCCGGCATGAATCTCACGTTCGTGTTCCCGATTGGTTTGCTGGCGCTCGGCGCGCTGCTGGTTCCGCTGCTGCTGCATCTCGCAAGGCGATCGGAATACCGTACCGTCGACTTCGCCGCCTTGCGCTGGCTTGCTGCACATGCCCGGCCGCGTCGACGCCTGCGCCTGGTCGAACACGGTCTGCTGCTCGTGCGGCTCGCGTTGGTGACGGCGATTGCGTTGTTGCTTGCGGGGCCTGTGTGGACGGGAGGGATGCGAAGTCGTGCGTGGACGGTGGTCGTCCCTGGCGTGAGCCCCGCGGCCGTGCCACTGCCGGCGAAGGACAGCGTCGATGAACGTCGTTGGCTGTCACCCGGCTTGCCCCGGCTGGACCAGCCCGCGCCGCAACCGGGGGCGCCGATCGGCAGTTTGTTGAGGGAACTGGACGCGCGCCTGCCCGCTGCCGCACCGCTGACTGTCTGGGTGCCGCGCGAGTTGGCGGGGCTCGACGGGGCTTCGATCGAACTGGCCCGCCCGGTCCGCTGGCGTGTCGCGCCGGGCGCGGCAAACGTGTCGGTTCCGCGCGGAGCGGCGCGAGTGCCTTTTGCCGTGCGCTTCGATGCGGATCGCGAGAGTGCGCTCATCTATTTGCGCGCGGCGTGGCGGGCATGGGCCATCGGGCACTCCGCTCCCGCTGCGAAGCCCATGCAGGGGCAGGCGCTTCCCGACGTGTCGAGCTCCGCAAATCTTCCGGCCGACCGCCGCGGCGCCCTCGTGTGGCTGCGCTCGGGCGACCTGCCTCGCGAGGTGATTGATTGGGTGCTCGCTGGCGGCACGATCCTGGTCGAGCCGCGCACCAACACGAGAGTGTCCTTTGCTTCGTCGGCAGTGGCGTGGCGGGACGACGATGGCAGGGCGCTCGCGCGTACCGTCCGGTCCGGACGCGGACGCGTGGTGCGCCTCGAGGCAGCTCTTGATCCGGCAGCGCTGCCTGGCGTTCTCGACGGTTCCTTCGCATCGGCGCTCCGGGAGATGCTGCATCCGCCGGGTGTTTCACCGGCGCGTGCCCTGGCGAAGGACGTCGCGCCGATCAGGAACCCGTCAGTCCGCCGGATGACCGTTCCTCTGCGGCGGGACCTCGATATGGAGACGTGGCTGGTGTGGTTGATTGCCGTTGGCTTCGTGATCGAGCGAATCGCCGGCACTGCGGCGCGACGTTGGCGGTCGGCATGAAACGTCACGATTCCGTGCAGTCGTTGCTGCACGCGGCGCGCCTACGCGAGTGGGCCATCGTTGGCGCGGTTGGCGCTGCGTGGACAGCAATTCTCGGCATGGCGTCCTGGCATCTTGCCGGTGTATCGGCGGCGCTGGTCGTCGTCCTGTCGACCGTTGTGTTGTTGCTGTTCCATGCGTACTGGCGAACGCGCCCGCTCGACACCGCCTGGTTGACGCGCACGCTCGACGGCGCCAGCCCGCAGCTGGAAGACAGCAGTGCATTGCTCGTCGACGACAAGCCCGCTGTCGAAAATCTGCGGCGACTGCAGGCAGATCGGGTGCGCCGGATTTTTTCCCGCATGGAGCAGCCGGACCTGCGCCGCCCGTGGCCGTGGAAATTTCTCGCGATCTCCTATCTCCTTGCAGTCGCGAGCCTGCTGGTGCTGCGGCTGGACACGCTGCCCGCAAGCCAGATCACCGCGTCGGACACCCGAGCAACGGGGGAGTCGAGTGTGGCAAGCCCGGAGACTCCGCGCGTCGCGTCCGTGCAGCTCACCATCCGCCCGCCCGCGTACACCGGACTGCCCGAGCGAAACGTGCAGACCATCGGCACGCGTGCTCCGACCGGATCGGTGTTGCGCTGGTCGCTGCGCGTTGCGCCGACCGTCGATTCCGTTGCGCTCGTCCCCCGCGGAGGACCTGCCGTGCCGTTCGCACTCGCGGAGGGTGCATGGCACGGCCGGATGACGCTCGATCGTTCGTTGCTGGTCCGTGTGGAGGCCAAGGGGAGACGGCTCGATCCCCGCCTGCACCGGATCGAGGCGGTGCCGGACACTCCGCCACGCGTGCGGCTGCTGCTGCCGAAGCGCACGCTCAACCTCGCGTCATCGGGCCAACGCCGATTCGAGTTGGAATTCGAGGCAAGCGACGACTACGGCATCGCCGGGGCGAAACTGGTGGTGACGCTCGCGCAGGGCAGCGGCGAGAACATCGGCGTGCGATCGCAGACGCTGCAGATTGCGGGGTCGGGTCCTGCGCGCAAGCGCCGCTTCGCTGCATCACTCGATCTGGCGGCACTCGGCATGCAGCCTGGCGACGACCTGATCGCGCAGCTGCATGTGGACGACGGCCGACGTCCACGCGCACAGACCGCGCGCAGCGCCAGCGCGATCCTGCGTTGGCCATTGCCACCGAGCAATGACCTCAGCAGCATGGAGGGACTCGTGCAGCGCATCCTGCCTGCGTACTTCAGGAGCCAGCGGCAGATCATCATCGACAGCGAGGCCTTGCTTGCCGAGCGCGGCAGGCTGGCGCCGGACGACTTCGTCGCGCGCTCGGACGCCATCGGCGTGGACCAGCGCCTGTTGAGATTGCGATACGGCCAGTTTCTCGGGGAGGAGGGCGGCGAAGCCCCGCATCTGCCCGGACAAGAGTCACCGCACGCTGATTCCGATCCGGAAAATGAACCGTCGACCTCCCTGTTCGCGGACGCCCACGTGCACGCGCAGGACCGCGAAACGGACTCGCCCGAAGCGTCCGCATCCGCGCCGCACGAGGCCGCGGAGGACGTGCACGATGAGGGACCGCAAGGCGCCGCACCGGCGTTCGGCGACTCTGCATCAGTCACCGAAGAATTCGGGCACACGCACGATATTCCGGAAGCGGCCACGCTCCTCGATCCCGTCACCCAGAAATTGCTGCGCGCGGCGCTGGGGGAGATGTGGCAGGCCGAGTTGCATCTGCGCCAGGGCTTTCCGCAGCGCGCGCTGCCATTCGAGAACCGCGCGCTCGAGTTCATCAAGAAGGTGCAGCAGGCCGATCGCATCTACCTCGCCAAGGTCGGTAGCGAGATTCCCCCCGTAGACCCGTCACGGCGACTGACCGGCAAGCGCGACGGATTGCGGGATCGGGAAGACGCGCTCGAGGCTGCACCACCGCGGGAGGTGGCATTGGCGGCGCTGTGGTCGGCGCTGGGCCCAGAGGTTGACGACGCAGGCGATGCGGGACTCGCGTCAGTGCTGTCCGATGCCGAGTCGTGGCTGTCGGGCCGGGAACAGTCGACGCAGGTACTGGACGCCATTGCCGCCATCGACGGCGTGCGGGTCGATCCGGACTGCGCAGCCTGTAGAGAAAGGCTCCGCGCCAGCTTGTGGGTCTTGCTGCCCCAGCCTGTCGCCGGGGTTCGGCGCCGCGAACCCGTCTCCCCCGATCAGCGGGCGTATCTCGATGCCCTGGCACGCGAGCGGCGGCACTGAGGTGGTTCCGATGAGCACGTCAAGCCTGGTCACGGCACTGCTCACGCTTGGCGTCGTGATCGCGCTGTCGTGCACGTTGCCCCGGTTGCGCAGGGACCACGCGGCACGCAGCTCCGCGGTGATCGCCTGGTTCGCAATCCTGGCGGCACTCCACGTCGCGTCCGCGGCAACACTCCGCTATGTGCTGTTGCCGCCCTCGACGCGTATCGCCGCGGAAACGGTGGAGATCCGGACTGGCGGGGTGGCGGGTTCGGCGGACACGCCACGTGCGGAGCGAATCCTGCTGCTGCCCGAAGCGCCGGCCAATGCTGATGCCGAAAGGGTTGCGGATCTCGCCAGTGGGTTGCGTCGCTACCCGGATGCCCGACGCATCCGCGTTACTGGTGCCGGGCTCGTTGCCCGCGATCGGGACGCGGCGCATTCCGTGGTTGTGGAGTTTCATCCGTCGCCTCCGCCAGTTGGCCTCGTTGAACTCCACGCGCCGGGCAAAGCCGTGCAGGGTGCGAGGTGGCGCGTCGGTGGCAGGCTCGAAGGCCTGCCCGGTGCGCTCGTGCAGCTGATCGATCCGGCGGGAGTTGCTGTGGCAAGCGCCAATGCCGACGCAGCGGGCAACTTCAGGCTGCTCGCTCATCCGCGCGCGGCCGGGCCTGCGGAGTACAGCCTGCGGATCGGACGTGCAGCGCAGCAGTTGAAACCCGACACGATCGTGCCCGTGCTGGTGACGCCAGGCGATCGCATGCGCGTGCTGTTGCTGGCGGGAGCGCCAGGCCCGGAACTCAAATACCTGCGCCGCTGGATGCTCGACACAGGGCTCGACGTTCGAAGCGAGGTCACGCTCGGCGCGGTCAACAGACTGACCGCGCCTGATTCAAGCGATCGCGGGCAGCGCTTTGCGGGCATTGACCTCGTGGTACTCGATGAGCGGGCTTGGCGTGCGCTGGGCGACGCGGGCAATCGCGCACTGGTGGAAGCTGCGCGGGCCGGAAGCGGCGTGTTGTTGCGCATCACTGGCCCGCTGGATGACTCCGATCGCCACAAACTCCGACTTTGGGGGTTCGGCGCGGGTCCCTCACCGGCGCCGCAACCACGCGCGACCCGGGAGCGTGCCGACGCAGTGGCATCGGTGCTCACGTTGCGTCCGACCATTCCCGCGATCAGCGCGCCTGACACACGACTCTTCGAAGATCCGCGCGACGGTGCGGTGACCGGCGTCTATCGACTGGAGGGCCGCGGGCGGATGGGCTTGTGGTGGGCGAGCGACTCCTATCGACTCGCCCTGCGCGGCGACGCCGCGGCGCACGGCGCACTGTGGAGCCACGCCTTTACCGCGTTGGCACGGGCGCGTTCCGCCGCATCCGCCCCCCGCCTGGACCAAGGTCTGGCGCGCGTAGGCGAGCGACGGTTTGTCTGCGATATCGACGAAGGTGCGCTGGTGAAGGCTCCGGATGGGCAAAGGTTCACGCTACTGCGCAGCGCGGCGCAGCAGCCGGCCGACGGCACGGCCCGCACGGGCCGCTCGGGCACGTCGGAGAACTCTATCCGTTCGAAATGCGCCGCGTTCTGGCCGCGTGTCGCGGGATGGCACCAGGTCATCGCCGGCGACGTGAGCGAACCTTTCCACGTTCGCGCACGCGACGATGCGCCGGGATTGTTCGCGTATGAAGATCGTGAGGCAACTTTGCAGCTGGCGGCGCGCGCCGCGCCCTCCGTGAGGCCTTCCCAAACCACGCTGAGCCAACCCCGATGGCCGTGGTTCCTGGCCTGGCTGGCTGCCACCGCCCTGATGTGGGGGGTCGAGCGCGCGTCGATTCCGGTTGCGCGAAGGTAAGATCGGTCCCGCATGCCGACCCTGATCTTCAACCTGCGCCATGTGCCTGATGACGAGGCGGACGACGTGCGTGCCTTGCTCGAACAGCACGGCTTCGAAACGTACGAGACGCAACCCAGTCCCTTCGGTATCTCCGCGGGTGCCATCTGGTTGAAGGACAGTACGCAACGCGACCCGGCCAAGCGGGTCATCGACGTCTACCAGGCCGAACGTGCGGAGCGTGTACGGAAGGAACGCGACGCCGCGCAACGGGACGGGACTGCACCCTCGCTCATTGCAGCGCTTCTGGCCCGTCCCGGCACGACGCTGTTGTTGATGCTCGCCATCGCCGCCGCACTCGCGATCAGCGCCTGGCCGTTCTTCTGGATGACCCGCTGACCCTCCCTGTGAGGGCTCCTGCCTCCGGCCCTGGATTGCGCGGCTCGATATAGGGAAATCTCCCCGGCTTTTTTCGGGGTTCCTCCGCATATCCGCGCGCCATCGCCGGGCCGATGCTGGGACACCTTTTCCCCAGCGGGAGCACACGCCATGTTCCGTACATCCCCCCTTCGCCTCAAGGCCGGCCTGCTCGCCGCGGCCATCTTTGCGACCCCGATGTTTGCCGAAGCGCGGCGTCTCGACACTGCGCTCGAGGCACTGCTGCCCGTCACAGCCGCGAACGAGGAACTGCAAGTCATCGTGAGCTTCGAGGGACAGGGCCCCGTGACCGACGCCCAATTGCAAAGGCTGCGCGCCCTCGGGCTCGAGGGCGTGACGATGCGCGCACTTCCGATAGCCGGTGCGCGCGCCACGCCCGCGCAGGTGCAGGCGTTGCTCGACATGCAGGACGTACGCTCGGTATTTCTCAATGCCGCGCTGTCCTACGAGAATCGCGAAGCCACCGCCCTCACGGGTGTGGATCGGCTGCGCACCGATCCGAACATGCGCAGCCAGGGTCTCCCATTCTCGGGCCGTGGCATCGGCGTGCTCGTGAATGACTCGGGTGTCGACGGCCTCCACAACGACATCAAGTACCCGCAGCATGTGAAGCAGAACGTGCTGGCCCAGACCAACTTGAATGCGTTCGAGGAGATGGCGCCTATCACGTATCTGGAGAACGTTGCCAATACCGATATCCTCGGCGGACATGGCTCGCACGTGGCCGGCATCATCGGCGCCACGGGCGCGCAGTCATCGCTGCAGCAGGAAGGCGTCGCGCCTGGCGCGGGCATCATCGGCTACGGGTCCGGCGCCGCGCTTTTCATCCTCGACACGCTGGGCGGATTCGACTACGCGCTGACCAACCAGGCGCAGTACAACATCCGCGTGGTGTCGAACTCGTTCGGCCAGACTGCTGACACGGGGAGCGATTTCGATCCGGACAACCCGACCAATATCGCCACCAAGGCGCTGGCCGATCGCGGCGTGGTCGTGGTGTTTTCCGCCGGCAACTCCGGGCCGGGAGAAGGCACCATCACCGGCAACTTCAAGAAGGCTCCATGGGTTGTGACGGTCGCAGCCGGCGACAAGCAGGGGCGCCTGGCAGGATTCTCCTCGCGCGGTGAAAACGGCCGCGGCGGCAACGTGACGATCGACGGCGAAGCCTTCCGCTGGGAAGACCGTCCGACCGTCACCGCGCCTGGCGTGGGCATCTACTCGGTGCGCGCATCCACCGCGGGCCCGCTCGACGCCACCGCCGCGCAGGCAGACATCGCGGCACTCGGACCGGGCGTGGCGCCGTACTACACGGCCAAGAGCGGCACGTCGATGTCGGCACCCCACATCTCGGGCGTGGTCGCGCTGATGCTCGAAGCCAATCCCTCGCTGAGCTGGCGCGAAGTCAAGAAAATCCTGCAGGACACCGCGACCAACATTCCCGGGCGTGAGCCGTGGGAAGCAGGCGCGGGCTACGTCAATGCGCATGCGGCAGTGCAGGCTTCGCTCGGCGCGGGCGACTTCGGCCGCACGGTCAACAGCCAGCGCGTCTTCAATTCCAATGCACGGGTCTCGACGGGCTCATCCGTGGACTACACCATCGCCTTCAGCCCGGTGGGACCGACGGGATCGCAGCAGTTCACGGTGGGCCCGGACATTTCGCTGGTCAATGCGCGCGCCAACGTCGGCACCAACACCGTGGCCATCGTGCTGACCGATCCCAACGGCAAGCGTTACGGTTCGTCGATCGCCTTGCCGGTGCTTGGCCAGAACATCGCGACGTCGGCACCCGGCGTCGCGGGTGTGTGGACCGTGACGGTGCGGGGCGTTGGCTCGGTGTCGGGAACCAGTCTCGATCCTGCCAGCGTCACCAACGGCTACGGCGTTCCCGGCAATGTGCGGGTCAACGTCAAGCAGCTGCGCACTGACGGATTCAGCGGGCTCAATGACCTCGCCGGCCATCCGGCCCGTGGATTCATCGAGTTTGGCGTGAGCAACCGGCTGGTCGACGCTGACGCCAGCGGCAGCTTCCGGCCGGACGACGCTCTGCGCAAGCGCGAACTCTCGGACTTCCAGATGATGGGCGCGGGCGTGCGCCAGTCCGATCCGTTCGCCGGCGCGAGCTTCATGGACGTACCGGATACCTCGGCGCTCTATCCATTTGCGGAAGGCGTATCCCTACAGGGTGGAGCGTTGCGCGATACGTTCCAGACCTCGGACCGGGTGGTGCGCTCCACCGGCAACACTTTTGTCGGCGATGGCACGGTGGCCAAACAGGAATTGGCGTACACGCTCATCCAGGGGCTTGGACTGCAGGCACAGGCCAGGGCCCACACCGGCGAGGTGAGCGCGATGTACGACGGACTCCGCATCGTGCTCGACGACGACGCGAGCATCGCCCCGGCGCTGCGGGGCTACGTCCAGCTGGCGATCGACATGAACCTGCTGCCGGCCCGGTTCTCGATTACGCAGGGTCCCTTCGACCTGCAGCCGGTGGTCCACGCCAGCTTCGAGCCGGCAGCGGTGGTGAGTCGTGCCGACTACGCGGCTGCGGCATCACGTTACCTGGGGGTCTACGAGCCGTAATTACGCCTGCACGGGTGACCCGATCAAGCCGCCGCGAATTCGCGGCGGCTTTTTTTCTGGATACGCGGGGCAAGGTTCGTGTGAACATCGCAGCGACAACCGTTGTGCAATTCTCCGAGCATGCCGGCGCCCCGATTCGATAATGCCTTCATTCGCGATTTGCCCGGTGATCCCGAAACGGGTCCGCGCCTCCGGCAGGTGACAGGCGCGGTGTGGTCGAGTGTCGCGCCCACGCCGGTTGCAGCGCCTCGGCTCATCGCACACTCCCGCGAAGTGGCGTCCTCGCTGGGCTTCGACGATGCGTTCGTTCGCTCAGGCGAGTTTGCGCGCATCTTCGGGGGCAGCGCGCTGATGCCGGGAATGGAGCCTTTCGCGTCGAACTACGGCGGCCATCAGTTCGGACATTGGGCCGGTCAACTCGGCGACGGCCGCGCCATCTCGCTGGGGGAGGTTGTCAACGCTGCGGGCCAACGCCTGGAACTGCAGTTAAAAGGCGCCGGTCCCACGCCCTATTCGCGCTCGGCTGATGGACGTGCGGTGCTGCGCTCTTCGATCCGCGAATTCCTGTGCAGCGAGGCCATGCACCACCTGGGCGTGCCGACCACGCGCGCGTTGAGCCTGGTCGCGACGGGTGAAGATGTCATGCGCGACATGTTCTACGACGGCAACGCGGCGCCCGAACCTGGCGCAATCGTGTGCCGCGTGGCGCCGTCCTTTCTTCGGCTCGGACACTTCGAGCTGCCCGCTTCGCGGGGCGACTACGACCTGCTGGGGAGCCTCGTCGAATTCGCAATCCGCCGGGATTTTCCCGAACTCGAGGGAGCAGGCACTGCGCTGGTCGGAGCATGGTTCGGCGAGGTCTGCGCTCGCACTGCAGTCATGGTCGCCCACTGGATGCGCGTGGGTTTCGTGCACGGCGTCATGAACACCGACAATTTGTCGATCCTCGGGCTGACCATCGACTACGGTCCCTATGGGTGGGTCGACAATTTCGATCCGGACTGGACACCGAATACCACCGACGCGCAGGGCAGGCGCTATCGCTTCGGACATCAGCCTCAGGTGGCATTCTGGAACCTCACCCGGTTCGCGAATGCGCTGGCGCCGCTCTTCGCTTCCCATGAGCTGCTGCATGAGGGGTTGCAGCGCTATGCCGACACGTACGCGGCGAGCGATCGCGCGAATATCGCCGGAAAGCTCGGCCTGCAGGATTGTCGAGACGGCGATGTCGAGCTGATGCAATCGTTGCAGGCGCTGATGGCCGTCGCCGAAGTCGACATGACGATCTTCTTCAGGTGCCTGGTCGACGTCGATCCTTCCGCGCCGACCGTTGCGGTCTTCGAGGAAGCCTTCTACGACCCTGCCAAGCAAAGGAGCTCGGCATCCGGTCTCGGTGACTGGCTGCAGCGGTACGCGGCGCGCCTTCGCGACGATCTTCAGACCGCGGAGCAACGCCGGATCTCCATGCGTCGTGTCAATCCGAAATACGTGTTGAGGAATTACCTGGCGCAGCAGGCCATCGATCGCGCTCACGCCGGCGACTTCGCCGGGATCGCCGAGTTGCTGGATGTCATGCGCAATCCCTACGACGACCAGCCGACCCGCGAGGCATTTGCGGAGCGGCGGCCCGAGTGGGCGCGCAATCGGGCCGGCTGCTCGATGTTGTCGTGTAGCTCCTGAAGGATTCGCTTTCGCTCCAGGAGACTGCAGGCGCACCCCTCTCCGTGGAGAGGGGCTCGAAGTGCGGATTTCCCTCAGACGGCCATCAGCGTCCCTTGGCGGCCTTCTTCTCGGACTTGGCGGCCTTTTTCTCTTTCATCGTCTTGGAGGGCTTCTTCTTGTCTTCCTTCTTCTTGTCCAGGCCTTTACTCATGCCGCGCTCCTCCGGAATGCGGGGTGCGGCCAGTGTGGCCGCATCCTCCCGTTGCTCCGATTATGCTGCGACACCGCCGCCGCTGTGAACCCGTACCGATGTCACTGCTGAATCTCGACGCCATCGTGCTCGGCGTGGGCGGACCGCCATTGCTCGACCACGTTGACCTTTCGATCGAGGCGGGCGAGCGCATCGCGCTCATCGGGCGCAACGGCGTCGGCAAATCGACGCTCCTGCGGCTTCTTGCGGGCGAGTTGCAACCGGACGAAGGGACGCTGCGGGGCTCGGCTGAGCTGCGGATCGCGCTGCTCGACCAGGAAGTGCCGCGGGATCTCGAGGGCACGGTGTGGGACGTGGTTGCCAACGGGATACCCGGCCTCGGGGCCGATCTCGCCCTGTACCACCACCTCATCCACGACGCCGAAGTCGACACGGATGCGCTGTCGGACGTGCACGCGCGCATCGACGCCGCCCAGGGCTGGAACGTCGACAGTAAGATCGAAGAAACGCTGACGCGCCTGGCGCTCGATGGCGATTCCGTGTTCGCAGAGTTGTCCGGGGGACTAAAGCGACGGGTATTGCTCGCGCGGGCTTTGGTGTCGCAACCCGACTTGCTGCTGCTGGATGAGCCGACCAACCACCTCGACATCGACTCTATCGAATGGCTCGAGAATTTCCTGCGGGGATGGCCGGGCGCCGTGGTGTTCGTCACGCATGATCGGCGCTTCCTGCGGACGCTTGCGACGCGCATCGTCGAGATCGATCGCGGCAATGTGACGAGTTGGCCCGGCGATTGGGACAACTACGTCCGGCGCCGCGCCGAGCGCCTCAATGCTGAGGCGCTCGAGCAGGCGCGGTTCGACAAATTTCTTGCCCAGGAAGAGACCTGGATCCGGCAGGGCATCAAGGCGCGTCGCACGCGTGACGAGGGCCGCGTGCGCAGGCTCGAAGCGATGCGACGCGAGCGCGCGGCGCGCCGCGAGCAGACCGGTTCGGTGCGCATGGATGCAGCGCAGGCCGAGAACTCGGGGAAAAAAGTGCTCGAGGCACGTTCCGTGGATTTCTCATTCGAGGGCAGGACGATCCTGCGCAACTTTTCAACCGTGGTGCTGCGCGGCGATCGCATCGGGCTCATCGGGGCCAATGGCAGCGGAAAAACTACGTTGCTGCGTGTCCTGCTCGGCGATCTGGCGCCGACGGCGGGTGAGGTCCGGCGGGGTACCAAGCTCGATGTCGCCTATTTCGACCAGCAACGCGCGACCCTGCGCGAGGACTGGACCGCGCTCGAAAACGTCGCCGAGGGACTCGAGTACATCGAGGTCAACGGTGGACGCAAGCACGCGCTTGGTTATCTCCAGGACTTCCTGTTCACGCCGGAGCGCGCGCGCGCACCCATCACGCGCCTGTCGGGCGGCGAGCGCAATCGACTGTTGCTGGCGCGTCTCTTCGCGCGGCCCTCCAACCTGCTGGTCATGGACGAACCGACCAACGATCTGGATGTCGAGACGCTCGAACTCCTGGAGGAACTGCTCGCGGACTACCCCGGGACCTTGCTGCTGGTCAGCCACGATCGTGATTTCCTCGATCGCGTGGTGACGTCGACGCTGGTGATGGAAGGCGATGGAGACGTGGGCGAGTACGTCGGTGGCTACACCGACTGGTTGCGCCAGCGATCGCAAGCCGGCGCGGTTCTCGAAGCGAGTCTGGTGCGCAAGGTTCTTGCGCCGGTGTCAGAGGGCGTTGCGACGGGAACCGTCGCGCCTGCCGTCAGTGCACCGGTCGCGCGCCGCCGCAAACTCGGGTTCAGGGAAGCGCGCGAACTGGCTGAGCTGCCCGGCCGCATCGAGGTTCTCGAGGCGCGCATTGGTACCATGACGGAAGCGCTGCACGATCCGGGCTTCTTCAAGCGCGGCGCGACGCTCGTCGCCGCCCACCAGGCCGAACTCGCGGAGTGCCAACAGGCATTGGACGCAGCCATCGCGCGCTGGACCGAACTCGAGGATTCCCAATGAATGGAGCAGGTCCGTGATAACAGTGCATCACCTCGAGCAATCGCGCTCGCATCGCGTGCTATGGCTGCTCGAAGAACTCGAAGTTCCCTACGAGATGGTGCGGTACGCGCGCGATGCCGCGACCATGCTGGCGCCTGCGGAGTTGCGGGCGATCCATCCGCTGGGCAAGTCGCCGGTACTCGTTGACGGGCCGGTAACGATCGCAGAGTCGGGCGCGATCCTCGAGTATCTCGTGGAACGTCACGACCCTTCGAACGCGTTCGCACCGGCCGTCGGTTCGGACGCGCACCTCCGGTATCGTTATTGGATGCATTACGCCGAAGGATCGGCCATGCCGCCGCTGCTGTTGAGTCTCGTCCTGAGCCGCATCCGGTCCGCGCCGATGCCGTTCTTCGCGAAGCCCGTCGCGCGCGCGATCGCCGACAAGGTGCTCCACGGCTTCGTGCGTCCGCAGCTCAAGCTGCACTTCGACTTCGTCGACGCCGAACTCGCGAAGACGCCATGGTTCGCTGGCGAAAGCTTCAGCGCGGCGGATATCCAGATGAGTTTCCCGCTCGAGGCGGCGCTGGTGCGGGGCGACGCGAGCCGGTGGCCGAACATCTCGGGTTGGGTGGATCGAGTGCGCGTTCGTCCGGCATATCTGCGCGCGATCGAACGCGGCGGTCCCGTCGAAATACTCCGCTAGATTCCCGCAGCCAGCGGCACAACTCGCCCCAAAAAGAAGCGGCCCGGAATATCCGGGCCGCAGGCAGGATGAAAAGAGCGGGGGATCAGTCTTCCGCTGTCTGATAGTGGGAAAGATAACGGCTTGCGGCCACCGCGTAGGCCGCACGGGTCACCGCATTGTTCGGATCGAAGTATGCCTGCACCGTTGGCTGCAGGTCGTATGGACCCTGCTGGATCGTGAAGCGGGCGTTGATCAGACCGTGATCGAGCGCCAGCTGTACGTATCCGCGGAGCGCCGGCGGGATGGAATTGGAATCGACCACCGGAACGCGGCGTCCGTCGTAGAACGCGGTAACGTCACCCGTGAAGGCGAGGGCCTCGTTCTGCAGCGCAAGGCTCTGCACCAGAGAGTAAGCCAGGCCGACTCGGCTCACGTTGTCGTTCGGTCGGAAAGCGCCATTCACCAGTCCCATCACGCCGGCTTGCAGCTGGGTACGATCCCGCAACGCGCCACCGCGCGAGACGGCCGATTCGGCAAAAGGATAGTCGGCGCTGCCGGTGCTGACGTCGGTGAAGCTCGGCACGAGGTTGAGCGGCAACTGCTGGCGCACGCTCGTGCCCATCACCAGGTACTCGGCCATCTCGGCGCGCTTGATGTTTGCGTCGGGACGGAATCGCTTGCTGGAATCACCATCAACCAGACGATTGGCGACTGCAAACTCGATCGCCTGCCGCGCGGGATGGGTCGCGACGTCAGTCATGCCGGTGTAACCGCCACTGTTGAGGAAACTGACCTGGCCTTCGATGATGCCTGGCGCCGCGACGCCGTTGGTTGCGCGGAGCGGATCGAGGGCCACGCCTGACACGCTGCCGATGCCGCGGACGGTAACGGTCCAGGTCCCCACCTTGGCCGGAGCACCGGTCGTGACGGTACTGCCAAGTACCGGAAGCGCGATCGAGGACCCGTAGCGGATCCCGTCCGGATCGGTCAGCACCACGGCGATAGTGTTCGCGTCCACGGTGGCGCTCGCCGCGACCCACGCGACTTCCGGTCCGACGTTGAACGACTGGCTCTCGACGGTGCCCACGGGGCTGAAGAAGATCGAGAAGGGAATCGGCGCGCCGCCCGGCGCGAGAATGGCGTTGGCATTGAACGTGCGCAGCGGATTGACCGTGGCGCCGAAGTCGCTGCGCATGCCGGCGGCTTCCGCCACCGCAGCGTACGCGTTGACGTGGCCGGCACCCGCTTCCCACGACAGGCGACCCGTCATGTTGGCCGCAGTGCGCCGGAGAAGGCTGCGAACCTCCGCAGGAGTCAGGTTGGGGTTGGCCTCGAGGATCAGCGCGACGATGCCGGCGACGTGCGGCGTGGCCATCGAGGTGCCGCTCATGTGGCTGTAGAACGGCACATGCGCGGGCGCGAGGTTGGCGATGTCCTGTTCGGTGGCAAGGGCACCGAGGCCACTGGTGGTCGCGCGAGTGGAGACGATATCCACGCCCGTTGCCACGACGGTCGGCTCGTTTACATACGTCCACTGCTGTCCGTCGGGCATCGTGAACGTGGCTGACTCGCCGCGATTGCCGCGCGAGGAGAAGCTGGTCAACACGCCGTCCTTCTCACCGGCGCCGACAGAGATCACCCAGGGGGCCTGCGCGTAGGGGTTGTGGGTGTTTTCGCCAGGGCCGTCGTTGCCGGCGGCGAACACGCTGACGATGCCGCGCTTGTGTAGCTCGTAGGTCGAGATGCTGACCGGATCGAGGGGGTCGAAGGTACCCGAGCTGCCCCAGGAATTGCTGGTTACGCGGATGGGATCACGGAACGAGAATTGATTGGTGGCTGCGTAGTCGAGCCCGCCCACGGCGTCGAGGATGAGGAGCACCGCGCCTGAGCCATAGCCCACGAGACTGGCGCCGGGTGCGACGCCGCGATACAGGCCATTGGAACGCGCACCGGTGCCGCCGATGGTGCCGGCGCAGTGGGTGCCGTGGCCCGATCCCAGATCGGTATTGAGCTGGCCCTCGAGATAGGTGATGGGCGCGACTGAATCATACGCGTGCAGGTTGGTCAGGCCCTGCACGTTCTGTACGACGTGTGTACCGTACTGCAGGTCCGCGTGCGTGGCGTCCACGCCCGAGTCGTTGACAACCACGCCGATGCCGCTGCCGCTGTAGGGGATCGCGCGACCGTAGTCTGCAGGATTGTCAACGGCGCGCGCTGCGCCTGAAATCTCGCGCTGTTCCTTGTTGAAGTAACGAAGCGGCGCATTGAAATAAATGGAGGCGACGTCGTCGCGCTCGGCCAGCGCACGGATCTCGTCCGGCGTCGCGAGCGCACCTGCGATCGGCAGCGTGTGCATGACGACGCCCTGGTCGATACCGAGTCCGCGCAGGGCGGTGATCTGTTCCGCAGTGACCGGGCCCGACTGGCGGTAGCTCACGACCACCTGCAGGGGGCTGGTGCCGGCCGACGCCATCTGCGCCACCAGCTTGGGATCGAGATGCGCGTCGGCAAGGACATTGCCGCAGGCCATGGCGATGGCGGCGGCGAGCACGACGCGACGGGTGAGGAAAGGCGGGCGCGAGGCAAAGCGCGACATGGCTGGACTCCTGGGCGAGGGCGAAAACGCCGCGGGTTTACGGCTGAACGCAACTCTGGTCCCAAGTGCACTGCGACGACATGCGGCCCATTCCCTAGGGCTGGAGGGGATTTGTCCCTATGGCGATCAGTTTGAGGCGCACTACACTGCGGTTGAGGGGGCAAACAGGCTTTTCATCGCCCATTCACTTGCGGCGCGGCAATGTCGCGCGGCGATTACGGACGTACCTGTCGAACGGACGCACCTGACGAACGCACGTCCCACGAGGATCCACGATGGTCATGCTGCAGCTTCGCTCCGTTTTGTCTGCATGCCTCGCTCTGGTCGCGTGCGCTTGGGCGAATGCTCAACCGGTACCGGTTGAGGTTGCAGTGTCCGGCAATGTGGCCACCGTGCAGATCGGCACACCGGCGCATCCGCTGGCGGACCTGACGCTCAGCTTCGACGACGCGAGCGGACTCAGCGCCGCGTCACTCGGCATCACCGCAGAGTTGATCCAGCCGGGCGCGCCGGAGATCGTCTCGCGACTTCCAGCGGGTACTGGCGTTGCAAGCGGCCTGCCCCTGCAGATCAGCGTCGAGCCGCCAGCGGGTGGACTCAACTTCCGCCGCCTCGTGCACGTCGAGGTCCACACGCATGCACTCGTTTACACGGCAGGATCCCCCTTCCGCCTCTTCAAGGCGCCTGCGGGCGGCGCGTTCCGCGACATCACCCACGAAGTGGCGCCGGGCAGCGTGCGTACCCGCGGCACGACGGGCGGCTTCTCGCAGTTCCTGGTGCTCGCTGATTTGCGTCCCTCCTCGGCTGTGATCGCCGAGAAGTTCGCCAGCCTCCGTAGTCGGGTCGACCTGCTGTCGCCAGTTGAACGGTCGCCACTGCTCGCGCACCTGCTGGCTGCCGAGTCGGCGTTGGCCCAGTCGCAGTTCGCGGATGCGATCATGTCTCTGGAAGCATTCCGCGAGCGCGTGGCGGCTCGTGCCGGGTCGGGTATTCCCCAGGAATGGGTGGCCGGCGGCACGCAGCCAAATCACGCAGGCGAACTTCTGGCGGGTGTTTCCACCCTACAGTTCAGTGTCGGCGTCCTGCGCGATACCGGGATGTGACGCGAGCGTAATACCGCCTCCGGGCTGTCCTGCTGCGACAGTTCTCCGCGTCCAGTACTCGAGAGACTCATCCCGATCCGCAATCCACGGCGGGCCGCGCGCTAACATCGGGCGTCATGCCCGCGAGACTCATTGCCTATCTGCCCGAGCAAGCGGCGCTTTCGCGACTGCTGCGTGATGGTGCGGATAACCGGATCGGTCGCGGAGCGGAATGCGAGGTCGTGCTCGCCGACCCGTCCGTGTCGCGCTTGCATGCCTGCTTGCTGGTTTCTGCCGGCACCGGCCTTCTACGCGACCAGGACAGTAAAAACGGGACTTACGTGGACGGCCAACGCGTCTCGGAGCACCCGCTGGTTGGTCCGTGCTGGCTCCGTTTTGGCGACGTGCACTGCGAATACGAGCCGATCGAGCAGTCGGTGGCCGATCAGTTTGCCCATCGTCTGGAAAGCCGGAGGGCCCACTCGCAAGTGCTCCTCGATCAACTGGGCAGGCATGCACGCGCCGGCGATCTGGCGGCCGAGACGCTGAAGGCAATCGTCGAGCTCGCAGAGTGCGAGCGCGGCGCGCTCCTGATGGTGCATGGCGACCAGCTGCGGATCCACGCGACGCTCGGCATCGATCCGGAGCGGCTTGGATCACGTACGTTCGCCGGCAGCGTCGGCGCGCTGGAGCGCGCGCTGGCGACACGCGAGCCGGTCGTCATCAATGACGTCAGCGTCGATCCGGAGCTGCGCATGCGCAACTCCGTCGTCGATGCAGGGCTTCGTACGCTCATCTGCCTGCCGATGCTGGTCGGTGCGGACCTCGTTGGAATCGCCTATGCGGAAAGCACGCGCCCGGGTGCCGTGCTGACCCAACTCGATACCGAACTGCTCGGCGCATTCGTGGAGCGGGCAGCGCTGTGGCTGGCCGCGCGCACTGGTGATGCGGAACTTGCCCGGCTGCACAATGCGGAAGTGGTCGGATTCCTCGACCTGCTGCAGCTGCACGCGCCGCCAGCCGCATGAATGCCGAGCTCCCCGCGAGCGCGCCCACGCAGACCGGCCAGGTCGCCGCGTCGGATCTTGCGGCCGGTTCGATAGTCGCCAACCGGTTCCGGATCGAAGCACTGCTCGGGATCGGGGGGATGGGAATGGTGTATCGCGCGACCGACCTCGCGCTCGACGTTCCGGTCGCCATCAAGGTGTTGCGTGCGGAGCTCGCGTCGAAGCCGGGGGCGTTCGAGCGTTTCCGCCAGGAGCTGCTGCTCTCACGCCAGGTTTCCAGTCCCCAGGTCGTGAGGATCCACGATCTTGCCGAGCACGATGGGCGCTGGTTGATCAGCATGGACCTGGTCGAGGGAGAGTCGCTCGACAAGGTCATCGATCGCCGGGGTCCCCTGCCCGTGGACGAATCCGTCGCGATCGCGCGGCAGGTCGCGTTGGGACTCGCCGCGGCGCACCAGCGCGACATCGTGCACCGTGACCTGAAACCGGCCAACGTCCTCATTGATGCGCGCGGCGATGCCGCGATCACCGACTTCGGCATTGCACGTTCGCTCGGTGCCAGCGGGATCACGCAGACCGGTACGGTGGTCGGGACGCCGGATTACCTTTCGCCGGAACAGGCGCGTGGCGGAGTGATCGACGGCCGCAGCGACCTGTACGCGCTTGGGCTAGTCCTGTACGAGATGCTCGCAGGCAAGCCGGCGTTCGCAGGAAGCACCTCCGCAGAATCATTGAGCCGGCGATTGCTGGGGCCGCCTCCGCCAATCAGTTCGCAGCGCGACGATGTGCCGACGTGGCTGCAGCGCCTTCTCGAGCGCATGCTGCAGCCGCAACCGGCGCGACGCCTTCCGAACGCCGCCGCTGTGCTCGCTGCGATCGACAGCCGCCAGGTGCCGCGCGACCTGCGCCCGCCGAGGCAGGTTGTACTTGGAGGTCTTGCGGTTGCGCTGCTGGTGGTTGCGTTCGGCGGCTGGTGGATGTGGCAGCAGCGGGGGGGGCTCCCCGTCCTGCCGACGTTTCTTGCTCCAGATCGGCTCGTCATCGCGCCGACGGCGTTCGAGGGACTCTCGCCCGAAGAAGCCGACGCGATACGTGCGGTTGATCATCACCTGCGGCAGGGACTCGACGCCATGCCGGATCTCGCCGTAGTGGACACGGACCGGACAGCGCAGGCGGTGGCACAGCTCGGCGCAAGGGCAGGGCAGTCCATGGAGCTCGATGCGTTGCGCGAACTGGTGCCATCGCGCGACGCCGTGCAATTGCAGGTGGAGCGCGTGGACGGCGGTTGGCAATGGAAACTGAAGTCGTCAGGCGCGACACAGTCCGCCCAGAAAGCCGCGACCGTAGCGCCGGGAGACCTGCTGGCTTCTGCCGCTGTTGCAGGTTCCATGCTCGCCAGCACTTATGCACCAGAGCGGAAGTTTGCGGCCACGATCCTTCCTGCCGATATCGCGGCGCTCGCAGCGATGGGCCGCGGGCTGGCGGACCGCAGCGCGGGACGCATGCAGGCTGCAGCCGACGCATTCGGCGAGGCGACCGCGGCCGATTCAGCTTATGCCGCCGCGTGGCTCGCGCTCGCCGAAACTGCGCAGGCCAATGGCGATCTCGACCAGTCGTCCCGGGCCATCACCCTGTCCGGTGAAGGTCGCGGAGCGACGGAACTGGGCGCCTTGGTCAGCGACTCGCGGGCGTTGATCACTGGCGTCACGACCGCCGGCATCCAGTCGGCCCGCGCGCGGGCGGCGGCGGAGCCGGACGACCTCGCGGCACAGTTGCGCCTCGGCGTGCAGCTGGGCGAAAGCGGCGATCATGCCGAGGCGAACCGCATTCTTCGCAGCCTGGTTGCGCGCGACGAGGGCGATGCGCGCGCCTGGTTCCTGCTCGGCAAGAACGCCATCCTGCACGGCGACCTGCGGGAGGCCGTCGACGAATACCTGCTGCGCGCGCTGCTGCTTTACCGCCGCGGCGGAGACGCCTTCGGACAGGCCGAGACCATCAATGCGCTAGGTGTCGGCTACGCGCGCCTGGGTCAGACCGTCGAGGCGACGCGCCAGTACCGCGAGGCACTGGAGTTGCGCCGCGCGCTGGGCAACCGTCGCGGCGCGGCCTCCAGCCTGCGCAATCTCGCGCAACTCGCCATGGTGCGCGGCAGCTTCGCCGAGGCGCGTGGTCAGCTTGACGAAGCACGCACACTGTTCAGCACCATCGGCGATCGTGGCGGACTGGCGGCGATCGACAACGAGCTTGGTCTGCTCGCGGAAGAGCAGGGCGATTATGCAGAGGCGCTCGCCGCCTATCGCCGTGGCTTGCAGTCGCGCGAAGCTCTGGGCGATGCGCACGCAATAGCGGAAAGCCTGAACAATATCGGTTTCGCCCACTACCAGCTCGGTGCGTACGACAGCGCGCAGGCGTTCTGGGGACAGTCGCTCGATTCGTTCACCAGGGCGGATGACCCGGGCGGGGTGGTGCGCGTCCAACAGAATCTTGGACTGCTGGCAACGGCGCGCGGGAAATGGCAAGAATCTCAGAAGTTGCTCGATGCGTCTCTTGCGAGCGCCGAACGTCGCCAGATGCTGGAAGAATCTGCGGTGAGCCATCGCAACCTTGCCGAGCTGTGGATGTGGCGTGGTCACCTCAAGCGATCGGCCCGCGCGATCAGCGTCGCCAAGGGTCTGTTCGCGGCACGCGAGGACCGGCGCGGACTCGCCGATGTCGCGCTGCTGCAGGCACGCCTGGCCCTGCTCGCTCGCGACGCTCCGGCCGCGCAACACCTTCTGGTCGGGGCCGAAGAGGCGTTTGCGGAGAGCAGCCTCGAACAACGTGCGCTGCGGCACTTGCTGGAAATCGAGCTCGCGGTTGCCGAGGGGCGCGCGGAGGTTGCGCGCAAGAGCGCAAGGGCCGCGGCGGATCTCGCCGCGAAATCCGGCGTTCTTGCCCTGCAGCTCCAGGTCGAGGCCACGCGGCTCGCGCTCGACCGCGGCGGCTACGACGCGCTGCTTCCCAGGTTGGAGTCGCTCGGCAACATCAACGTGCGACTCGACTCGCTCATCCGCATCCTGCGCGCCCTTGTCGCCGCGCGCGAGTGGCCTGCTGCGGTATCGCTCAGCGAGGACATCGTGGGGATCATCGGCCCGCTGGATTCGCATGCGTTCGCGGCGGAAGCGCAGGCCCTGCGTGCGCAAGCGCTCGCGGCGACCGGCGATGCAATGGCTGGCCAGTCGGTCGTGGCCGCGCGCGCCGCGCTCGCCAGCCTGCTCGAGCATGCGAGCCCCGAGCAGCGGGATTCGCTGCAGTCCCTTGCGGCGCCGCCCGCGACGCAAGCCGATCCGCGATGACTGCCAAGACTTCCGCCGAAGCCGCGCAGGCGCTGGCCTCGTTGCGTGCGCAGTACCGGCAGTTGCTCGAGCGGCTCGAGAACAACGAGCACGAATTCGTACGCCTGGCGCGTTCCGTGTACCGGGTCCAGGAAGACGAACGGCGGCGCCTGGCCCGCGACCTGCACGACGGCATTGGACAGAATCTCACGGCGCTCAAGCACCAGCTGGGTCTGCTGGTGGCGAGTTCCGCCACGCTCGATGCGCCGGACCGTGAGCGGATCGAGCGAGCCATTGCGTTATGCGCTTCGACACTCGACGAGACGCGGGAAATGTCGCGACTGCTGCGGCCCCAGGTCCTCGACGATCTGGGGCTCGAGCCCGCCCTGCGCTGGCTGGCGCGCACGCTAGGCGAGAGCGGCGGCCTGCCCATCGAGGTGCAGGTCGAGACGCTGCCGGAGCTTTCCGTAGAGCTCGAGTCGGTGTTGTTTCGCATTGCCCAGGAAGCCCTCGGAAACATCTTGAGGCACGCGAGCGCGACCCAGGCTCTGCTGCGGATTGCACCTCGGCTGGGATGGGTTCGGCTGGTCGTCTGGGACGATGGTGTCGGTTTCGACGTAGCCACGGCTGACGCCAGTGCGAGTAGCGGCACCAGCAGTGGCCTGTCCGGCATGCGCGAGCGCGCGCGTCTGTTTGGCGGCCGCGTTGAAATCGAGTCGCGGGCCGGCGATACGCGAGTCATTGCCCAGTTCCCCGTTGCCTGAGCGGCGCGAGCGCAGGAAGCCCCCACCGCGCTGAACCGGTGGCACACTGTAACCTCGAGTGGTGCCGCCATTTGCCGGCATCGGGGACTTTGACGATTGTCGATGCAGCGAATCCGCGTGTTGCTTGCCGACGACCATACGCTGGTGCGGCAAAGTCTCGTGGCGGTGTTGAATGCGACGACCGATTGTCTAGTGGTGGGCGAAGCCGCGGACGGCGTCGCGGCGGTGGAACAGTCGCTCGCCTTGCGCCCGGATGTGGCCATCATCGATATCTCCATGCCGCGGCTCAACGGCATCGAGGTTGTCCGGCGGTTGCGCGCGGAGTTGCCGGACACCCGGGTGCTGGTGCTGACCATGCACGAGGAGGCCGAGTACGTGTTGCAGGTCGTGCGCGCCGGCGCCAACGGCTATCTGCTCAAGGACAGCGCGACAGCGGACCTGATTGCGGCAGTACGGATGCTGCATGCGGGACAGGCCTACTTCGGTCCAAACGCGGCGCGCGTGCTGGCCGCCCAGGTGCAACAGCCGGCGCGCAACCTGGAGGATCCCTACGGCGCGCTCACGCCTCGCGAGCGGGAAGTGTTCCACCTCATTGTCGAAGGGCTCAGCGTGAAGGAGATCGCGCGCAAGCTCGACATCAGTACCAAGACTGCCGAGCACCACCGTGCTCATGTGCTCGAGAAACTCGAAGCGCGCCACACGGCCGATGTCGTCCGCTATGCGATGCGGCGCGGACTGCTCGACTGAGTAACGCGCGCCCGTGTGTCGGGAGCGCTGCCGCACTACTCCCGATCAGGTTCCATGTCCCATCCTGAAGGTAGTGCCTGGTCCAGGCGAATAATCGGATACAGGTTGAAATTGCCGTCCCACGACGAGTGCTGCCGGGCAAAGAATTCGAGCCGCGCAGCCGCGTCTTTCGCAAACGCCGAATCTTCGCGGAGCCGCCCTTCGAATTCGGCGCGCAGTCCCGGATTCCGGACGAGCATCGCGCGCGCAACATCCTCGGCGACGTAAGCCTCCAGGTACTCCTTCCGCTCGAAGCGGTTGTTGAACGTTCCCCACGCTGCCAGAGAGTCGGGTCCCTGCGGCTCAAGCAGCGCGTGCACAAGGCGTGCCTTAGGCTGGGCGATGGGAACGAACAGCGAGCCCGCGGCAACGTCAAGGGTACCGTCGCCCCAGCTCCCTTTCAGCGAGACGCGCTGGCGGCCTTCGGTCGAAGTGACATCGAAGGCCACCTGCGTCGCCGTGAAGGATTGCACGCGCAGTCCTGGAACAATCCGCTTGACGCTGCGGTACTCGATGCCGTGCGCACGCAGTGTCGGTTCCACCTGCGCGCGAAATGCGGGAGGTACGACGTAGCCGGAGCGCGGTGCAACGACGCGGGTTCCCGCAACGAGTTTGTCGCGCAGCGGCACGCGCCAGACTTCGGGGCGCGTCTCGTCGTAGCGCGTCATGAGCGCGCCCGAAATCTCCGACGGCGTGCGCGTGTAGTGGTAACCGCGGAAGTCGATCGCCCGGCTGTTCGCGGTCGCAATGAAATCGAGCGGAAGTGGGGTGCCACCGAGCCGCGCGGCGCGCGCGTCCGCAGCCAGGGCCTCGCGCCGCCAGGCGGTGCCGTGGCGCGCCACCAGGTCGAGGACCGCCCTGATCGTGTTGCGCGTGATGCGCACCCGGGTCGGGTAATCCTTCCAGGAATGCGTTTCGACCAGCATCGCCAACCGGTTGCGCAGCCAGAAGTAGCCGTTTGAGAAACGGGGCTCCGCGACACTGTCGACGAAACCGGAAGCCGGATCGTCGGTCAGCACGAATGACGGATAAAAGGGCAGCGGCAGCGAGCCCTGCGCTTCGAGTCGATCCATGGTGCGATCGCGCAGCTCTCGGCCGATCCGCCGCAATGCGGGATCGCCCGCGTTGAGCGGGTCCACCTGGATCGACACGTCATGCTCGAACTTGGCGCCGTCGGTGACATGCAGGTCGACGACCAGGAGAGGATCCCACTCCTCGACAAGTGACAGCATCGCCCGCATTTCGGGTGAATCGACCTTTGCGTAATCCCGGTTGAGGTTGAGGTTCTGAGCGGTGGTGCGCCAGCCCATGGATTCCGGCCCGCGCTGGTTGGGCCTGTTCCAGGGTCCGAAGCGTTCATGGCCGTCGACATTGAACACCGGAACGAACAAAACCACGACGCGCTCCAGAACATCCTCGTCCGGGGTGGTCTCCAGCAGCTCCCGCAATGCCAGGAATCCCGCGTCCTTGCCGTCGATCTCGCCGGCATGGATGCCACCCTGCAGCAACACCACCGGCATGTTCCTGTCCCGCGCGGATTGCGGTGTCAGCGCGCCAGCGCGCGATGCGACGAGCGCGAGCATCGGCCTGCCTTCTGGCGTCCGGCCAAACTCGAGGCACCGCACCGTTGCCCGATAGGTGCTCGCCATGCCGGCGCACAGCGTCTCGACCTCCGCGTATCGACCCGTTTGGCGAAACCCGGAAAGTTCGGCGATGGTGCTGAGCGGCGTGGCCTTCGCCGTTGCAGAAGCGGACACGAACGCGATGCATACGGCGGCCAACCAGCGCATGTGGACCTCGACTCTCCAGGATGGAATCGATCATGCCAGAGCGCGATCACGGACCGGCTTGCGCTAGGCTTTGGTGCATCCGTACCGGAGGCCCTCGATGACCCAGATTCCGTCCGTCGCCACCGTGGCATCACCGCCACCCGATGCTCCGATGCCGCGGCAGATTCCCTACATCATCGGCAACGAAGCGTGCGAGCGCTTCAGTTTCTACGGCATGCGCAACATCCTGACCCCGTTCCTGGTCACGAGCCTGTTGCTGTCATACCCGCTGGCGGAACGCGCCGGCATCGCCAAGGAGGTGTTCCACACCTTCGTCATCGGCGTGTACTTCTTTCCGCTGCTGGGCGGTTGGCTGTCGGACCGGTTCTTCGGCAAGTACAACACCGTGTTCTGGCTTTCGCTGGTCTACGTCGCGGGGCACGCCTGCCTCGCGTTGTTCGAGGACAACCGCACCGGCTTCTACACCGGCCTGTTCCTGATCGCGCTGGGGTCAGGCGGCATCAAGCCACTGGTGTCAGCGTTCGTGGGCGACCAGTTCGACCAGACCAACAAGCACAAGGCCAAGATCGTCTACGACGCGTTCTACTGGACGATCAATTTCGGGTCCTTCTTCGCATCTCTGCTGATGCCGATTTTCCTGCGCAACTACGGCCCATCGGTCGCCTTCGGCATTCCGGGCGTGCTCATGGCGATCGCGACGCTCATCTTCTGGATGGGGCGCAAGAAGTACGTGCACGTGCCGCCTGCGCCGCCAGATCCCAACGGCTTCATGGCGGTGGTGCGCACCGCGTTGACGGGCATCGAGCCCGGCCGCGGGCGACCGGGTCTGGCCATTGCGCTGTCAGGCGTGTTCGCTGCCGTGGCGTTGCTGCTGCTCTGGGCAGTCGGGCCGGACTGGTGGCCCGAGAAAATGAATTTCGTCATTTCGTTCTGCATCGGGCTCGGCCTGGTTATCGCGCTCGGCGCCATCGGCACCTCGATGCAACTCGAACGGGCTCGTGCCCAACACGGCGACGCGGCCGTCGAAGGCGTACGCGTGGTGCTGCGCATCCTCATCGTGTTCGCGCTGATCACGCCGTTCTGGTCGCTGTTCGACCAGAAGGCTTCAACTTGGGTCCTGCAGGGCGACCTCATGACCAAGCCCGACTGGTTCCAGCCCGCGCAGATGCAGGCACTCAATCCGTTGCTGGTGATGCTGCTCATCCCGTTCAACCACCTCGTGCTGTACCCCTTCCTCAAGCGCCTCGGGTTTGAGCCGACGGCGCTGCGGCGCATGGGCACGGGCATCGCGTTCGCCGGACTGTCGTGGGTGGCAGCGGGCGCAATCCAGTTGGCAATTGACGGGGGCGAACCCGTGTCAATCGCGTGGCAGGTCCTGCCCTACATCCTGCTCACGATGGGCGAGGTGTGGGTGTCGGCTACGGGACTGGAGTTTGCCTACAGCCAAGCCCCGCCCTCGATGAAGGGCGTGATCATGAGCTTCTGGCTGCTGTCCGTGACTTTCGGGAATCTGTGGGTGCTGATGACCAACGCCAGCGTTCGCCATCCGGAAGTCATCGCGAGGATCGCGGAAACCGGAATCAGCGAAACGGCTTTCCTGATGTTTTTCTTCGCCGCGTTCGCATTCGCTGCTGCTGCGGTCTTCGCGGTGTACGCACGCCGGTACCCGATGCAGGACTACTACCGGAGCGCGTGAGCGGGGTCGGCGCCGCGTAATCGCGGCGCCGGACGCGTCAGTCCATGTTGACCACGAGAACTGGCCGAAACCTGCCCGGCTGCCCGGCCGGCTGGTCGCGGTCCGCGTAGTCTTCGGCCAGGCGGCGGTGCACTTCCTGATCCAGGCAGTGCCACTCGAAACTGTCGGTCTCGCCCGCCAGCGCAAGAAACACCACGCGCTCGCTCAGTTCGTCGTGGGTCAACTCGTTGATTTTGAAAACTGGATTGGCTGACATTCTCGCAATCTCCCTGAACCCTAAGGGGGTGAACGCATGGATCGTGCCAGAGTATTACGTAAGCTATTTAGGTATGTAAATCAATTATGTGGTATCGGTTTGTAGAATCTACATTACCCCCGATTGGGAGCGAGCGGCGCCATTCTCGCGACAAGCGTGACGTGGATCGCGGTATGGGCAAGTTTCCGGGGCCGCTCCGCACTCACGAAATATTGGGTCATCGGGGTCTAGGCTGGCCCCACCTTTAAGTGAGCGGACAGCGGACATGGCAAACGAGATTCGGGAAGAAGCTGGGCGCTTTTCCACGGTCGTTGACGGCCACAAGGCCCACGTGGACTTCGACCGCACCGATGGCACCATGGTCATCACGCACACCCGGGTACCCACGGAAATCGGCGGTCGGGGAGTGGCCGCTGACCTGGTCAAGGCGGCATTCGACGCTGCGCGTCGCGATGGCATCAAGGTTTCGCCGGTCTGTTCATATGCCGCCGTATGGCTCGAGAAGCATCCGGATTACGCCGACCTGCTGCGCTAGGTATCGACCGGCCATTGCAGCGACCCCTGCACGACGAGATGCGACTGGCCGCCTACCCACACGCCGCCGCTTGTGTCGAAATCGATGTCGATTCGGGCGTCGCATCCCATCTCACGTCCCTGGCTGACCCGATAGCCGCTTGCCAAGGGTGATCCCGGATCCTGCTGCGCAATGAGGGCGCCGATCAATCCGTTCGCCGCGCCGGATGCCGGGTCCTCCACGATCCCTACGGCGGCCGGGAATGCGCGCACCGCCAACTGATGCGTTGCCGCATCCGAACGCGCGAATGCGCACACTCCGATGGCACCGGTCGCGAGGGCGAGTTCCAGGATGGCCTTGTGGTCAGGCTGCCATGCGCGCAAGCCGGCTTCGTTGCGCGACTCGGCGATCCACCAGCTGCGTCCTCCCTCGACGAGCGAAGGTCTGCGGGCGGCCAGTTCGAGCCCGGCGCACGCTGCGTCCAACAGGGCAGTTGAGTGATCCGGGTGGGGCAGCACCTGCGCAGCCGGCGCGCGCACCGACAGGCCATGCCCGACGCCCGCCGCATGAACCCGGATGGGCAGCAGGCCGGCGCCGCATTCCTGCAACACGACGTGGTCCCTGGCTGCAGCAAAGCCGGTGGTCAAGGCAACGTACGCGCTTCCGATGGTGGGGTGCCCCGCGAACGGGATCTCGCGCCCGGGCGTGAAAATGCGCAGGCGATAGCCGGCTTCCGCATGTGTCGGCGGCAGCAGGAACGTGGTCTCGACCAGGTTGGTCCAGCGCGCGAACGCCTGCATTGCGGCATCCGACCAACCGGTCGCGCCTGTCACCACGCCCAGTGGATTGCCGCTGCCCGGTCGGGCGCCGAAAACGTCCAGCTGGTAGAAGCGGGGGTCTGTCATGTCTGCATGATTGCCGCGGGTGCGCATCATCGCAGGATCGCTCCCGCCGTTCATGCAATCTTGGCAATGCGAGACGTATGGTGCGACGGGTCGGAGAAAGTCCGCCGAAACCAGTCACGAGGAGGATCCACATGATGAAAGTCGATACGGTGATGACGGCTTGTCCCACGTTTGCGACCGCGAGCACGCCTCTGCGGGATGTCGCATCGATGATGGTCGACCAGGACTGCGGGCAGATTCCGGTCCTCGGCGGCGGCAACGGGCGCAAGCCGGTCGGCGTGGTCACGGATCGCGACATCGTCGTCCGGGCTTTGGCGAAAGGCCGCAATCCGCTCGAGCTGACGGCCAAGGACTGCATGACGACGCCCTGCGTCACGGTTCGCAGCGACGACTCGCTTGCGACGGTCTGCGATGCAATGGAACGCGAACAGATCCGCCGCGTGCTGGTCGTCGACGAGGAGGGCAATCTCTGCGGAATCGTCGCCCAGGCAGACGTTGCCCGCTCGGCGCAGACCAGCAAGACTGCGGAAGTCGTCAAGACCATTTCGTCGCCGAAGGGCTGACAAAGGTCCGGCGTTGACCAGAGAAGGACGGGGCCGTTACCGGCCCCGGGACCTTATCCTGCGCGGTAATTTTTTCCTTCCCCGATCCACGGACCCCGCATGCCGCTGAGCGCCACGCTCGTCATCATCGCCGTCACCGTCGCCGTGTCTCTGCTGGCGATGAACAACGAAAAGCTGCTCGACCGCCTGATCTTCTGGCCCCCGGCGGTCGCGCGCGGCGGCGAGTACCAGCGGTTCGTGACCTACGGCCTGGTGCACGCGGATGCCGCGCACCTGCTGTTCAACATGATCACGCTGTACTTTTTCGGGCGAGCCATCGAGACCCTCATCGCGGCCAAGCTCGGCCCCTTCGGCTTCTACATCTTCTACGTCGCCGCACTGATCGTCTCGATCCTGCCGAGTTATTTCCGGCACCGCGACGACTCGCGCTATCGCAGCCTCGGCGCATCCGGTGCGGTGTCGGCCGTGTTGTTCGCTTTCATCCTGGTGCAGCCCTGGTCGCTGATCTTCGTTTTCTTCATCCCGATGCCCGCGATCCTCTACGCCGTCATCTACGTCGCCTACACCGTCTGGGCTGACCGCCAGGGCCGCGATTCCATCAATCACAGCGCACACCTCTGGGGCGGAGCATTCGGGGTCATCGCGCTGCTCCTGCTGGAACCCGCCATTTTTGGCCACTTCCTGAGAGAACTCGGCAACCCGCGGCTGGGCTGAGACGCGCACCGGGTCCGTCAGGGCCCCGTTAGAATCCCGGCATGGAAACGCATACAAATACCGGGTTGCTCCGTGTGGCGGCCAATCGGGCGAAGCCAGATGAATCCCTGCAGCGCGAAGTCGACGAGTTCTGGCGGCGTGGATTCGTGGTGCTGCGCGGCGTGTTCGCCGCGTCGGAAATGCAGGTGCTGAGGGAAATCATCACGCGCCACGCCGGAATGCGGGCACACGCCGCCCGCGCCCTCGAGCTCAGCGCCGGCACGACGCGGCCTTCCTTCGATACGGTGTTCGTCTGGAACGATACGGCACGCAACGATGCGTTCGCCAAGGCGACCCGTTCGTACCGGATCATCGAGCGCCTCGAGGCGATCTTCGACGACGCGGTCTACGTCTATCACAACAAGGTCGCGCTCAAATTTCCCGGCGTGGTGGGTTTCTCGCACCACCAGGACTACGCCTACTGGTACGGAATGGGCAACGTGTATCCCGACATGGCGACCGCATACATCGCCATCGATCCCGCAACGCGGGCCAATGGCTGCCTCAACCTCGTCGAGGGCTCGCACCGGCTTGGCCGACTGGACCACGTGCAGCGCCACGGCGTGTCAGACAGCGGCGTTGATCCGGAGCGCCTTGAACAGGTCCTCAAGCGCCACACCGAAGTGCCGATCGAACTCGAACCCGGAGACGTGGTGATCTTCCACTGCAACGTCCTGCACGCATCCGACGACAACCACTCGCAGCAGTCACGGATCGGGCTGCTGGGCTGTTACAACACGAGGCACAACGACCCGTACAAGTGTGCGCACGGGCATCCAGGGTTTCAGGTCCAGGAGACTCTGCGCGAGACCATCACGAGTGCCGACCTGGAGAACCTTCCCGACTTCCACTATCAGTGGCAGCCAACGCCCTGACGATCGCAAAGGGAAAGCTTCGGCGTTGCCCTTGGGCAACGTGCAGTCAGGTCTTCAAGGAGCACGCGCCCTCCAATCCTGAAGGGCGCGTCCCGGTGATTGCTCAGGTGGTCGGTCCAGATCCTGGGCTCGAAGGAGGTGCGCCGTCCGTTGCGGGAGCGTCGGGTGTTGCAGGACCCGAAAGGCCACGCCGCTTGAGCAACGGCGCAATCTGCGGCTCGCGTCCGCGGAAATCGCGGAACAGCGTCATCGCATCGGCGCTACCGCCCCGCGAGAGCAGGGTCTTGCGGAAATGGTCGCCGTTCTTGCGCGTCAGTCCGCCATTTTCCTTGAACCATTCGACGCTGTCGGCGTCGAGTACTTCGCTCCAGATATACGAGTAGTAGCCCGCGGCGTAGCCACCCGCGAAGATGTGCGAGAAATACGTCGTGCGATAGCGCGGCGGCACGGGGCCGAAATCGACGCCGGCGTCCTTGAGCGTCTTGGCCTCGAAGGCCAGCACGCCATCCGCATCGGGAACGTCCGTCGCGCCGATCTGGTGCCAGCCCTGGTCAAGGAGGGTGGCTGCCAGGTATTCCGTGGTCGAGAATCCCTGGTTGAACTGTTCGCTGGCCAGCACCTTGTCGAGCAGCGCCTTGGGCATGGGCTCGCCCGTCTCGTGGTGCTTGGCGTAGTTGGCCAGCACCGACGGCCACGTCGCCCACATCTCGTTGACCTGCGACGGATACTCCACGAAGTCGCGCGGCACCGACGTCCCGGAAAAGCGCGGGTAGCGCACGTCCGAGAACATGCCATGCAACGCATGCCCGAACTCGTGGAACAGCGTGGTGACTTCGTCAAACGTGAGCAGCGTCGGCTCGCCGGCCGGTGGTTTGGGAATGTTGAGATGGTTGGCCACGACCGGGCGCGTCTTCTCGAGCTCGCTCTGCGACACGTAGGCATTCATCCATGCGCCGCCACGCTTGGATTCGCGTGCATAGAAATCCGCGAGGAAGAGCGCAAACGGCTTGCCCTGGTCGAACACCTCAAACACGCGCACATCGGGGTGATAGACGGGGAGGTCCTTGCGCTCCTTGAAAGTCAGTCCGAAGAGTTCTTCCGCGGCATGGAACACGCCGTCCTCCAGGACCCGGTCGAGCTCGAGATAGGGTCGCAGTTGCGAGGCGTCGAAGTCGTAACGCTGCTTGCGCAGCTTTTCGGAGTAGTAAGCCCAGTCCCAGGCCTCCAGCGGGAACGAGTCGCCGGGCTCCGCGTCGGCCAGCTTCTGCAGGTCCGCCGCCTCGCGTCGCGCGTTGCCCACCGCGGCGGGCGCGAGCTGGGCAAGCAGCTTGTTGACCGCCGCGGGCGTCTTGGCGGTCTGGTCCTCGAGTGCGTAGGTCGCGTGATTGGGATAACCGAGGAGCCTGGCGCGCTCTGCGCGCAATGTCGCCGTGCGGGCGACGATCGCCGTGTTGTCGAACTCGCCGCCACGACTGCCGCGGACCAGCGACGCCTTGTAGATGCGCTCCCGCAACGCTCGATTGGACAACGTGTCGAGCGGCGGCTGGCCCGAAGTGTTCTGGAGCGCAATGACGAATTTGCCGTCGAGATTGCGCGCCTTCGCGGCTTCCGCGGCCGCGGCGATCTCGTTGTCGTTGAGCCCAGCCAGCATTTCGCGCTTGTCGACAACCACGGCCGACGCATTGACCTCTTTCAGCACGTTCTGGCCGAACTGGGTATTGAGCTTGGCGAGCTCCGCGTTGATTTCCCGGAGTCGCGATTTGTCGGCATCGTCGAGCCTGGCGCCGGCCCGCACGAAATCGGTGTGGTACCGCTCGAGCAGGTGCCTGGACTGCGGGTCGAGTTCGAGCTCGTCGCGACGCGCATGCAGGCTTTCGACACGCTTGAAGAGGTTCGCATCCAGGAAGATCGCATCGCGGTGTGCGGAGAGCAGCGGCGCGACTTCGGCCTGGATCTTCTGACGCTCCGGGTTGGTGTCGGCACCGACCAGGTTGGAGAACACCGAGCTCGTTCTTCCGAGCACGTCGCCGCTGTTTTCCATCGCCACGATGGTGTTCTCGAAAGTGGCCATGTCCTTGCGTTGCGAGATCGCCGCGATTTCCTCGCGCTGCTCGGCCATGCCGCGCTTCAGTGCAGGCAGGAAATGCGCATCTGTTATCCGGTCGAAGTGCGGATATTGGTACTGCAGGGAGCTGGCGCCGAAGAATGGATTGTTCGCCACCGGCGAATGTGCCTCGTCCGCGGTCTTGGCCACAGGTGCGTCAGCCGCCGCGGCGGGCGCAGTGGCAAGCATTGCCAGGCCCGCGGCCAGCGCAATCGCCAGTGGAGTTTTCATCGATGTCATCCGTCAGCAAGAAGAGAGGCAGGTTACCCCGCCGCGCGCTGCGATGGCGCATGACCAATGGCATGGGTTCGGCTCAGTTCAGTCCATCGACGGAGTATTGGATCCGGTTGCAAACCGCTCCCATCCGGGTCGTGGTGCGAAGCGCGGCCCGTGCTTCGCCTGCAGCGCGGCGAGCCTTGCGAGAAGGTTCTCCGCGCCTGTGTCGCGCACGTATTTCAATGGGCCTCCCCGGAATGGCGCGAATCCCGTGCCGAAAATGACGCCCGCGTCGAGGAGTTCCTCGCTGTCCACGACGCCGTCCGCGAGGCACGCTACCGACTCGTTGATGAGCGGAAGAATCAGGCGATCCTCCAGATCCGCTGGAACGACATAGCTCGCTGGTACCTCCGGCTTTACCGCGCGGCCGTCGCGCCACTCGTAAAGACCTGCTCCATCCTTCTTGCCGCGCTTGCCCGCGGCCAGGTTGGCGTCGAGGCCATCAGGAATTTCAAGTCCGAGGAATGGCGCAAGGATTTTGCCGACGCTCGCGGCGACGTCGAGCCCGACGACATCGGCCAGCTCGATCGGGCCCATGGGCATCCCGAAGTGCTTTGCTGTCCTGTCGATGACCGGGCCGGGTATGCCTTCCGAGTGCGCGCGGATCGCTTCGAGCAGGTACGGCATGAGTATCCGGTTGACGAGGAAGCCAGGGGTCCCGGCGACCGGCAAGGGCAGCTTGTCGATTGAACGCACGAACGAAGCGGCGCGGCGCTCTATCTCCGGATCGAGCCCGGCGTGGCGCACGATCTCGACCAGCGGCATCTGCGCCACGGGATTGAAGAAGTGCAGGCCTACGAACTGTCCGGGCCGGGAGAGTTGCTCCGCCAATTGGTCCATCGGAATCGAGGAGGTGTTGCTGGCGAGAATCGCATCGCCCGGGAGCGATGGCTCCATGACCGCGTAAAGCGCACGCTTGGCGTCGAGGTTCTCGAAGATGGCCTCGATGACGAGCTGGGCTTCCGGCAGTCGCGCGCCTTCGACGTCGGCGGTCAAGCGGGCCTTGCCCTCGGCAATGCGCGCGGGCGTCTTCAGGCGCTTGTCGAATTGCGGTGCGACGCGCGCCAGGGCCTGCTCGACGATGCCCAACTCACGGTCCTGCAGTCCGACATCGAAGCCCGCGAGCGCAACGGTTGCCGCGATGTCCGCACCCATCACGCCCGCGCCCGCCACGTGCACCCGCTTGATCCCGTGCTCGGCCTTGCCGCCGAGTCCCTTCATGGCTTCCATCAGGAAATAGACACGAACCAGATTGGCCGCGGTGGGCGTTGCCGCGAGTTTCGTGACCGTTCGCGCCTCTGCCTTCAGCAGCGCGCGCGTGTCTCCGCCCGCGCGTCGCCACGTTTCGATCAGTGCGAAGGGCGCGGGGTAGTGCGCCTTCCTGGCCTTGCGCGCGGCCTGCTTCGCGACCATCGGCGCAAGGATCTGGCGAGCCGGCCACGTGTTGGTGGCCCACGCGCGCAACCTCTGCAGCGCCGGCCGTTCGGCACCGCTCCTCGCCATGGAAGCCGCGCGCTCGATCAGCGCCTCGGGCTCCGCGACCGCATCGACAAGGCCGGCTGCCCGCGCGGCGCTCGCGCTGAGCGTGCGACCGGTCAACATGAGTTCGAGGGCCTGCGTGGCGCCGATGAGACGGGGAAGGCGAACACTGCCGCCCCAGCCGGGAATGATGCCGAGCTTGATTTCGGGAAGACCGATGCGGGTCCTGGGATCCGACGAGGCCACGCGGTAACGGCAAGCAAGCGCCAGTTCGGTGCCGCCGCCCATGCAGTGACCATGGATGGCTGCGACCGTGCGAAAGGGCAGTCGTGCGAGCCTGTCGAGCACGCGCTGGCCGCGCTCGATGGCGTCGAGCACGCGGCCTTGCGCCGAGATTTTTTCGAACTCGCCGATGTCGGCGCCGACGATGAAACCGGCCGGCTTGGCCGAGGCGATGACCATGGCCCGGGGCGGTTCGAGTTCGAGGCGTTCGAGCAGCGCATCGAATTCGGCCAGCACCGCGCCGCTCATCGTGTTCACGGATGACTCCGCGCGGTCGAACCAGAGCAACAGCACGCCGTCTTCGCGCATCTCGGGCCGCCAATGCCGCGGCTTGAGTCCTGGAAACATGGCGCGCTCCGGTCGGCCTGGGATCTACGCATCATCGGCAGAGCCGGGTGCCCCGGTCAATGCATCCTGCGATTAACGGGATATGAACTTTTCGGAATCGGGCCGGTCTACCCGTAAGCTTGACCCATTGAGCAACGGAGTTGATGCCAGATGGGCGAAGCCGAGTCCGACCAGTTGCTGGTTGAGCGTGTGCAGGCGGGCGATCTGCGCGCGTTCGATCTGCTGGTGCGCCGCTACCAGGGGCGCATCACGGCAGTGATCTCGAGATTCGTCAAGGATTGGAGCGAATGCCAGGACGTGGCCCAGGAGTCGTTCATCCGCGCGTATCGCGCGCTGCCCAACTTTCGCGGCGACAGCCAGTTCTATACATGGATCTACAAGATCGCGGTCAACACGGCGAAGAATCATCTGGTCGCGCAGAAGCGCCGCCCGCCTGGCGACGATGTGCAGGTCGAGGACGCGGAGCATTTCGACGTCGGATTCCAGATGAAGGACAACGCCACGCCGGAACGCGAATTGATGCGCCAGGAAATCGAACGAACCGTGCTGTCCACGGTCGAAGCGCTGCCAGAAGAATTGCGGACCGCGATCACCCTGCGCGAGATCGATGGTCTGAGCTACGAGGAAATCGCGCAGGCAATGGATTGCCCGATAGGCACGGTGCGTTCGCGGATTTTCCGGGCACGCGAGGCCATCGACGAGCAATTGCGTCCACTGCTGCACGACGACTGAGGTGTCTGAAATGAACGTCCCGAACCGCGAACAACTTTCCGAGCTCTCCGATGGGGAGCTGGCGAGCGATGCGCTCCGATTCCTGCTCAGGCGCGTCGATGCAGATCCCGCACTCGCCAGCGCCTGGACTCGCTACCAGTTGATTGGCGCAACCCTGCGACGCGACGAGCAGATGCTTGTCGACGCTGGCTTCAGCGAGCGTGTGCGATCGCAACTGCTGGATGAGTCGAGGGTTCCGGCACAGGTTGGCTCGGGGCGGGTACGCGCCCCCTGGATGCGCTGGGCCGGCGGCGGGGCCATCGCGGCCAGCGTGGCTGCTCTCGCGTTGTTTGCCACGCGCGGTCCCCTGCTTGACGAAACCAGGGTGCCGCCTGCGCCTACGCTCGCGCAGGAAGTGAGCGTGCCGGCCGCGGAGCTGCACGCTCCCGTGGCCACCTTGCCCGCCGCGGGCGGCGACGGCGTGGCAAACGGCAGCGGACTCTGGGATCCACGCGTGCAGGGTTATCTGATGCAACACGGACAGGTCGCCGGGCAGATCGGACCGAGCGGGTTCGTCCCGTACGTTTATTTCATGGCCACGCCCAGCCAGGTGCCGGCCGCTGTCGGCAACGGCTCCCCGACCGAGCGCGCGGAGAACGCCCCACGATGATGCAACGGGCAGCGCTCGCGCTGCTGTTTGCGAGTGGACTCGCGGCGGCCAGCGACGACCCACGGGTCCTCTTGACCCGGATGGGCGAAGCGTTGGCCACCCGCGAGTACGATGGTGTGCTCGTGTATCTGCACGACGGCCGTATCGAAACACTGCGCGTGGTGCGCACCTACGAGAACGGAGTGCCGACCGCGCGGGTGACGGCCATGAGCGGTGCCCCGCGCACGCTCGAGACCGCGCCGAACGCGAGCCAGTGCACCTTGCCCGATGGCAGCGTGACCACGATCGAGCGCGATTCGATGCAGTACCTGACGGCCGCCGCGACCGCGCTGCGGACCGTGCCCGAGTCGATCTATCGGCTGCGTGTTGCGGGCGACGACCGCGTGGCCGGTTTCGAAGCCGATATCGTGGAGGCCACGCCAATCGACGCGGCGCGATTCGGATTCCGTGTCTGGATCGCGCAGGCATCCGGCATGCTCCTCGGGTCGAGCCGGTTGCGTCCCGACGGTCAGCCGCTGGAACAGATGATGTTCACGCGGTTGCGCGTCGGACTGGCGCACCCGCGCCCGCCTGCGGTTTCGACCCATTCGCTCGCCCCCCCCGGCAGCCTGCCAGCCGAGGCGCTGGCCCCGTCGGATGTGCCCGCCATCGAGCTGCCGGTGGGTTTCCGGTTGATCGGTGCAGGCGCGGGTCCTCGATCCCTGTCCCGGCACTATCTCTACTCCGATGGACTGGCAAGCATTTCGCTGTACCTCGAACCCCCGACCCAACTCGACAGCCCGGTTCCGGGCGTGTTGCGGCGCGGTGCGATCCACGTGCTCGAACGGCGCGGCGGAGCACTCAACGCGCTTTTGATGGGTGACGTACCGGCGTCCACATTGAAGACCATCGCCGCGTCGCTGGAACTCGACTGAAGCGAACGGTTTGCGGTGTTCGAAGTATCGCGTTGACCTGACAACCAAACTTCAAAACAGGAGATCATTCGTGTCCGTTCGTGCAGTGAAGCAAGCTTTTTTCATCGTTGCGTTGATGACCATCGCGGTGGGGCGGGCGAGCGCCCAGTCGCTGCCTGACTTCACCGGCCTGGTTGAGCGCAGCGCACCGGCGGTGGTCAAAGTCTCCACCAGGCGCGCTGCCGCAGGTGGTGAATCCGCGCAGTCCGCAGAGGTTCCGGAGATATTCCGCCGGTTTTTCGGGCCGAATGCACCCGTGCCGCAACCCCGGGGACCGTCCACCGGCGTCGGATCGGGCTTCATCATCTCGCCCGATGGATACGTGCTGACCAACAACCATGTGGTGGAAGGCGCAGAAGAAATTACGGTGCGTCTTCGCGATCGGCGTGAGCTGAAAGCGCGGGTGGTCGGACGCGATCCGCAAACCGACGTTGCGCTGCTCAAGGTCGAAGGCGGCAACCTCCCGGCGCTCCCGCTGGGCGACTCCAAGCTGCTGAAGCCCGGGCAGTGGGTTGTCGCGATCGGCTCCCCATTCGGCCTCGACTACACCGTAACGGCCGGCATCGTCAGCGCGGTTGGGCGCAGTGCGGATGCGCGACAACGCTATGTTCCCTTCATCCAGACCGACGTGGCGGTCAACCAGGGCAACTCGGGCGGTCCGCTGCTGAATACGCGCGGCGAAGTGGTCGGCATCAATTCCCAGATCTTCTCCAACACGGGGGGATATATGGGCGTCTCGTTCGCGATCCCGATCGAGACAGCGCGCCGCGTGGCGGATCAATTGCGCGAAGGCGGACGCGTGAGGCGAGGTTCGATCGGCGTGAACATCCAGGACGTCGATGGTGCACTTGCCGAGGCCCTGCGCCTGCCGACCGCATCGGGTGCGCTGGTGCAGCGCGTCGTCCCCGGATCAGCCGCCGCCAAGGCCGGCGTCCGCGAGGGCGATGTCATCGTGGAATTCAACGGCGAGCCGGTCGTCGACTGGCAGCAATTGCCGCCGATGGTCGGCGCGCAGCAGCCAGGCACCCGGGCGGAAATCGTGGTCGTGCGGGAGGGCGGCAACGTTCGACTGCCGATCACCGTTGACGAACTCCAGGAAGAGGCGACGGCATCCGCAACCTCGGGCAGCGTTCCCGAATCGGGCAACAACACGGGCAGCGTTGCGAGCGAACTCGGGCTGACGGTGACCGATCCCGACGCCGACACGCGCACCCGCATGGGCGTCGGCAAGGATGGAGTGGTCGTGAGCGAGGTCAGTGGCGCGGAAGCGCGAACAGCAGGCATCGATCGCGGCGATCTCGTCCTCATGGTCGGGGGCGAGAGGACGGATTCGCTGGCGGCGTTCACGGCCGCGGTGCGCAAATCGTCCGGAGGCCGCCCGGTCATGCTGCTGGTATCGCGCGGCGATGTGCGGCGGTTCGTCGCGGTGCGGAGGCAGGCGCAAGCGGAATAGGGAAGCGTCGTGGGGCGTGGCCCGGATCGAAGCGGCCAGGCCACGCCGCGCACGCAGCCGCACGCGTTCTGCAATAATGTCCGGCTTTGCGCGGCCGGGCCCGGTCGCAGCCTCCCGACCTGCGACCACGATGCAATTCATCCGCAACTTCTCGATCATCGCCCACGTCGACCACGGCAAGTCCACGCTTGCGGACCGCATCATCCAGATCTGCGGCGGGCTGGAAGCACGCGAAATGGAAGCGCAGGTGCTCGACTCCAATCCCATCGAGCGCGAGCGCGGCATCACGATCAAGGCGCAGTCGGTGTCGCTGCCGTACAAGGCGCTCGACGGCAATACCTACCAGCTCAACTTCATCGATACGCCGGGACACGTCGACTTCTCCTATGAGGTGAGCCGCTCGCTCGCAGCCTGCGAGGGCGCACTGCTGGTCGTCGACGCCGCGCAGGGCGTGGAGGCGCAGTCCGTCGCGAATTGCTACACGGCGGTGGAGCAGGGCCTCGAAGTGGTGCCCGTGCTCAACAAGATCGACCTGCCCACGGCCGACGTGGAGCGCGTGAAGCGCGAGATCGAGGCGGTGATCGGCGTGGATGCCTCGGATGCCATCGCGATCAGCGCCAAGACCGGCTTCAACATCGAAGCCGTGCTGGAGGCGATCGTTGCGCGCATTCCGCCGCCGCGGCCGCGCGACACGGACCGCCTGCAGGCATTGATCATCGATTCGTGGTTCGACAATTATCTGGGGGTGGTCTCGCTGGTGCGCGTCATGCAGGGACGGATCCGTCCCGGCGACAAGCTGCTGGTGATGTCGACCGGGCGCGTGCACGAGGCGGGGCAGGTCGGCGTGTTCACACCCAAGCGCAAGGTGCTCGATGAACTGGGACCGGGCGATGTCGGTTGGGTCACCGCGTCGATCAAGGATGTGCATGGCGCACCCGTCGGCGACACGCTGACGCTGTCGAGCCTGCCGGCGCCGCATCCCCTGCCGGGCTTCCAGGAAATCAAGCCGCGCGTCTTCGCGGGTCTCTTCCCGGTCGACGGGGAGGACTTTCCAGCCCTTCGCGAAGCGCTGGACAAGCTGCGGCTCAATGACGCGGCGCTGCGCTTCGAGCCCGAGAGTTCCGAGGCGATGGGATTCGGCTTCCGCTGCGGCTTCCTGGGCATGCTGCATCTGGAGATCGTCCAGGAGCGCCTGGAGCGCGAGTACAACCTAAACCTCATCACCACGGCACCGACCGTGGTGTATGAAGTGCTCGAGGTGGACGGAAAGATCCTGGTGCTGGACAACCCGGCCAAGCTGCCCAACGTCAGCCGTGTAGAGGAGATCCGCGAGCCGATCATCATCGCGAACATCCTCACGCCTCCGGAGTATGTCGGGTCGGTGATCAAGCTCTGCGAAGAAAAGCGGGGCGTCCAGACCAATCTCCTGTACCTCGGCAGCCAGGTGCAGGTGAGCTACGAGTTGCCGATGGGCGAGGTCGTGCTCGACTTCTTCGATCGCCTCAAGTCGATCAGTCGCGGCTACGCGTCGCTCGATTACCACTTCCTGCGCTTCGAGGCGGGCCCGTTCGTCAGGCTGGACGTGCTCATCAATGGCGACCGGGTGGACGCACTCTCCAGCATCGTGCATCGCTCGCAGGCCGACCGGCGCGGTCGCGACCTGGTCGAGAAGATGCGGGAACTCATTCCCCGGCAAATGTTCGATGTAGCGATCCAGGCGGCGGTCGGCGCGCAGGTGATCGCGCGGTCGACGGTCAAGGCGCTGCGCAAGAACGTGCTGGCAAAATGCTACGGTGGCGACGCCTCGCGCAAGAAGAAGCTGCTCGAAAAGCAGAAGGAAGGCAAGAAGCGCATGAAGCAGGTCGGCCAGGTGAATATTCCGCAGGAAGCGTTCCTGGCTGTTCTCAGGACCGACAAGTAGGTCGCCCGGCATGCCCGGGACGATTGCCGAAAAACTGAAATAGGGATCGGAGTCTCAGATGAATGCGACAACCCTGCCGTCGCGCGGCGCGCGCGATGGCTTCGTCAGCCTGGTGTTCGTGGTGTTTGCAGCCTACGTGTGCTGGCGGCTCTGGAGTGACACCCAGGATTTCGCGGCGATCCTCACGTTCCTGACCATTGCGTTTGGTCTGGTGTGGCTGATCGACCGCGTCCTGTTCGCGCCAGGGCGACGCGCACGGGCAGAGTTGGCGGCCGCCGCGCCAGGTAGCGACACCGCGGCACGCAGCCACGCCGCTGCGGTCGCGATCCGCGAGTCCTCGCTTGTGGAGAATTGCCGTTCGCTCTTCCCGGTGGTCCTCATCGTGTTGATGCTCCGATCGTTCCTGGCGGAACCTTTCCGGATTCCATCCAGTTCGATGATGCCAACGCTGCTCATCGGCGATTTCATTCTGGTCAACAAGTTCGCGTACGGCGTTCGGCTGCCGGTTCTCAATACCAAGTTCATCGAAGTATCCGAGCCCGAGCGGGGCGACGTCGCGGTGTTCCGGTTTCCCGGCATGACGCCCGACGATCCAACCAAGGGCACCAACTACATCAAGCGTGTCATCGGAGTGCCCGGTGACCGCATCACCTATCGCGACAAAGTCGTCTACATCAACGACATTGCGGTCGAGCAGGTCCTGAAAGGCGAGTACATCGGGACCGGTGCAGGACAGGACATGTCCGGAGCCCTGCTCAAAACTGAAAAGCTGCCAGGAGCGGAACACCAGTTGCTGCAACGCCCGTTTGGGCAGCAATCCAGCGTCGAGGGCACCTGGGTCGTCCAGCCCGGCGAGTTCTTCGTCATGGGAGACAACCGGGACAACAGCCTCGATTCGCGCTTCTGGGGCATGGTTCCCGAGGCCAACCTGGCAGGCAAGGCTTTCGCCATCTGGATGCACTGGGACGGGCAGGCAGGAAGCATCGACTTCAGCCGGATCGGCAACGTCGTCAAATAACGTAGGATGCGGGTGTTTTCCAAACGTCGACGGGGAGGTCCGGCCATGAACTTGAATCGCAATCAGCAGGGCATGACGCTGCTGGGTTTCCTGATGGTGCTGGTGATCGTGGCGTTTTTCGCGTTTCTCATCATGCGCCTGTTTCCTGTGTATTCCGAGTTCTACGCCGTGAACCGCGCGCTGAAGGCGCTCACACTCGAGCCGGCCCTTGCCTCACCTGAAGCGATCCGGCGCTCGCTGGATCGCAAGCTCTACATCAGCTATGCGAAGAACTTCGCGGCCAAGAACGCCAAGATCACCAAGGCGCCAGACGGCGGCTGGAACGTGCGCGCCTACTACGAGGTGCGCGGCGATCTCCTCTACAACCTCGACTACGTCGCCACATTCGACACCGCCGTGCTGGTAAGCAGCAACAATGCGATCAGCGACGGGTGACGCCCCGCGCGGCCTCGGCTACGAATTTGGCGACCCGGCGCTGTTGCTCCAGGCCTTGCGGCATCGCAGTGCCGGAAGCCCGCACAACGAGCGCATGGAGTTTCTCGGGGACGCACTGCTCGGAGCGATCATTGCAGAAGAGCTGTCGCAGCGGCTGCCGCGCTCCGACGAAGGCGAGCTGACCCGGGTGCGCTCGAGCGTGGTACGCGAATCGACGCTGGCCGACGTCGCCAGGTCGATGGGACTCGGAGACGTCCTGCAACTCGGTGGTGGGGAACTCAAGAGCGGCGGCCGACGGCGCGACTCCATCCTTGCCGATTCCCTGGAAGCCGTCATCGCCGCGATCTATCTCGACGGTGGCTGGCAGGCCTGCTGTAACCAGGTGCGCGAAATGTTCGACGCAGCGATCGACCGCGCCATCTCCGCCCGCAACGACAAGGACGCCAAGACGCTCCTGCAGGAATGGTTGCAGTCGCGCCAGCGTGCATTGCCGGAGTACGAACTGCTCGACGCCACGGGACCGGATCACGAGCGCGAGTTCTCCGTGCGTTGCCGGCTGGCCGAGCCACCACATTCGGCCGACGCGTCGGCCAGCAGCCGCAAGCTCGCCGAAACCGAAGCCGCGCGCCGGCTGTGCGTCATGCTGGGCGTGCTGCCGCCGACCGGGAGTACGAATGGCCAGGGTTGAACCAGCGGCTCCCGGTTTCAGGGCAGGTACCGTTGCGATCGTGGGCCGGCCCAATGTCGGCAAATCCACGCTGGTCAACGCGCTCGTCGGTTTCCGGTTGAGCATCGTCGCGCCCAAGCCGCAGACCACGCGCCACCGGATCCTCGGCGTTCGCACCACCGGGCAGCACCAGATCGTCCTGCTCGATACGCCGGGACTGCACGACTCCGGTGGCCGGGCGATCAATCGATTGCTCAATCGGACTGCGAGAGGCGCGCTCGAGGAAGCGGACGTGGTCGCGCTGGTGATTGAGGCTGGCAGCTGGCGCGAGGCGGACCAGTCTGTCCTCAAGCTCGCAGCGGCGAGTGGCCGGCCCTTGGTGCTGGTGCTCAACAAGATCGATCGACTTGCCCGCAAGGACGACCTGCTGCCGCTATTCGACGAGATGGCAAAGCGTCATGCCTTTTCCGCGATGGTGCCACTCTCCGCGAGCAAGGGTGATGGCGTGGATGCGCTCGCCAGCGCGCTTGCCGGTCTCTTGCCGCTGTCGGAGCCGTTGTTTGCCGCCGATGAACTCACCGATCGCAGTGAGCGGTTCCTCGTGACCGAGCGGATACGGGAGCAGTTGGTGCGCCAGCTCCATCAGGAATTGCCGTACGCGGCCACGGTCGAAGTCGAGCGGTTCAAGCGGGAAGGCCACCGTTATCGCATCGACGCCGTGATCTGGGTCGAACGCGACAGCCAGAAAGCGATCGTGATCGGCGACGCCGGTGCGCGCATCAAGGAAATCGGTATCAAGGCGCGCCGCGATCTCATCGAACTGCTCGAGGCGCCGGTCCACCTCAACCTCTGGTGCAAAGTACGCAACGACTGGTCGGACGACGCCGAGGCGCTGAAGCGTTTCGGCTATGGCGAATAGACAGGAGCCACCCGCCTAGTGCGCCGCATCGAGCGCGAGCCGGCCTTCCTGCTGCATCTGCGTCCCTATCGCGAAACCAGTGTGCTGATCGAAGCCCTGTGCGCGCACCAGGGTCGCGTTGGGCTGATCGCGCGCGGCGTGCGGACCGCGCGGCCTCGCTGGCCCCGCGGTCTGCTCGAGCCTTTCCAGGCACTGAGCGTTGGCTTCCAGGGAAGTGGCGAGCTGTCGCAGCTCACGGTCGTGGAAAGCGAGGCGGTCCTGCCTCGCCTCGAAGGTGAGCGGCTGGTGTGTGGTTTGTACGTCAACGAGCTGACGCTGAGGCTGCTCGCCAGGGACGACCCTCATCCGGCATTGTTCGATGCCTATCGCGATTGCCTGGTGGCATTGCACGGCGCAGCGAGCGCCGCGTGGACACTGCGCCGCTACGAGCGCGACCTGCTGGGTGCGCTGGGATATGCCCCCTCGCTCACCGGTGACGTGGACGGACTACCACTTGATCCCGACCGGATGTACCGCATCGACCCCGAACGGGGCTTCACGCCCCATGCGGCGCCCGGGGCTGTCGAACGCGCACTGTTCACCGGCGCCCAGTTGCTGGCGCTCGCGGGCGACAGCGAACCCGAGGGGCCGCTGCTGCGCAGCCTGCGCGGCCTGACCAGCGCACTGCTGAGACCGCATCTTGGCGATCGGGCGCTGCGTTCCAGTCAGTTATTGCTTCGATCGACGCAAGACAAGCAGCTCGAGTAGGGCATGGCCTTCGCGCAGCACGCGCGCCAGTCGCTGGTCGTCCGCGGCGGCATCCGTCCAATCTCCGCGCACCGCCTGGCCCAACGCGGTCGCTCCGCAAAAGCCGCTGGCCGAACGCAGCCGGTGGAGAATCTCCCGCACCGCATCGTTGTCGCGCGCGGCGCGCGCGTGGCCCAGTTGTTCTAGGCAACCGGGAAGTTCTTCGGCAAGCAGTTCCCGGAGCGACTGGACCGTGCCCGCGTTGCCGCATGCCTCGAGTGCCGCATGGTCGTCCAGAATGGCGGGGTGGACGCGGGGCGGAACCGTCGGGGCTTCTCTCACGCCGCGCCCGACCTTCGCACCGCTCCAGCCGGCGACGGGTGGAACACTGTCGTTCGCAAAGCCCAGCGCAGCCTGCAGTTCGCGGAACCGCAGCGGCTTCGCCAGCACTGCGTCGTAGCCGGCGGCGAGCAATCGCGATCGCAAACCGTGATCGACCTCGGCGCTGAGGGCAATCGCGTACAGGTCAGGTCGTCCTGCACGGTTGCCGAGCGCCAGGGCCTCGGCCAGCATGAAGGCGTCCCCATCCGGGAGCCTCACGTCGCAGAGCAGAAGTCCTGCAAATGCCTGCCGAATCTCCCGGACGGCAACGGCCAGTGAGGCCGCTGCGAAGACGGTCCACCCCGCTCGCTCGAGCGCCTCGACCAGGAATTCGCGGGTCACCGCGTCGTCTTCCACGACGGCGGCGCGTCGGTTCAGGCTCGTGACAGTGGAGTCGCGCATTGGCGGAGTTTCGCATGGTGCCGGCGCGCCGCCGTTAGAATCCACGGCCCGCGTGAAGCCAGTCGCGAGCACGCACCGCCTTAACCCGCGTCGCGGCTGGCGCCCTCTTTCCTAATTGCCGGAAATCCGATGCAAGTGGTGTGGTTGTCGTGAGGCATCGAGAGAGGCGTGCACCGGAACCGGAAATCACGGTGGAGATCGTCGGCTTCAGCCACGATGGTCGTGGCGTCGCGCGCGTCGAAGGCAAGTCGATGTTCGTGGCGGATGCATTGCCAGGGGAAACCGTGCGCGCGCGGCGCACACAGCGACACCGGCACTTCGACGACGCGGAACTCGTGGCAGTCGACGTCGCATCGGGGGACCGGGTCCTACCGCCGTGCGTGCATTTCGGCGTGTGTGGCGGCTGCGTGCTGCAGCACATGTCGGCCGCTGCGCAGATCGAGGCCAAGCAGCGCACGCTGCAGGAAAACCTGGCGCGTATCGGCAAGCTTGTTCCGGACGAGTGGCTCGCGCCTTTGCGGGGCAGCGAGTGGGGATACCGTCGCCGCGGCCGCTTGTCCGCGCGCTACGTGGACAAGAAGCAGCGACTGCTGCTGGGTTTTCGCGAGCGCAACGGCAAGTTCGTGGCCGATCTCGACACCTGCCTCGTGGCGGTGCCGGAGATCGGCTTGCAGCTGCGTTCGCTGGCGGAAGCCCTGGGCGAGTTGAGCGTCGCACGCCACGTACCACAGGTCGAATTCGCCGCAGGCGATTCGGGATGCTGCATCGTCATTCGGCATCTACTTGATTTGACCACCGCCGACCGCGAGCGGCTTGCACGATTCGGGCTCGAGAGCGGCATTTCGATCCTGTTGCAGTCAGGCGGCCCGGACAGCGTAGTCGCGCTCGACGGGACGCCGCCGAGCCTCGACTTCACGGTTGACGGCGGCAGCGTCAGGCTGGCATTCGAACCGCTGGACTTCGTGCAGGTCAATGCTTCCATCAACGAAGCGATGATTGCGCATGCGGTCGCGCTGCTTGAACCCGCGCCGCACGAGCGTGCGCTCGACCTGTTCTGCGGCCTCGGGAATTTCACGCTGCCGCTGGCGAAGCGCTGTGCGCAGGTGGTCGGCGTCGAGGGCGATGCAGGCCTGGTGGCGAGGGCCCGGGAGAACGCGGTGCGCAATGGGATTGGCAACGTGGAATTCGAGGCGGCGGACCTGTTCGGTAAGCACGCCGCATCGCGGTGGGCCCGGGACGACTACGAGCTGATGCTGCTCGACCCGCCGCGCGCAGGCGCTCAGGAGATACTCGCAGACCTGCCCGGCAAGCGCGTGCGACGCGTCGTCTACGTGTCCTGCCATCCCGCATCGCTCGCGCGGGACGCCGCGATACTCGTCGATCGACACCGTTTCAAGCTGAGCGCAGCCGGCGTCATGGACATGTTCCCGCACACCGCGCATGTCGAGTCGATCGCAGTGTTCGATCGGGCGTGAGCTGCACAGCTGGCGTGTATGCCTGGGGATAATCCGGGAATGCCGGTCAGGGAAAGTTTCGGCGGGTCGCAGTCCTACAATGCGCCACTCATGGCTGGTCCGTACGCGGCATGGCCCGATCTTGACCGTTGTCTGGAGATCCCCGAGGCATGCTGATCATTGCAACCGCTGGCACCGAACTCAGCGCCGACGAACGCGAGTGGCTCGCCCATCCCGCCGTGGCTGGCGTGACGTTGTTCGCGCGCAATTTTCGTGACCGCAACCAGGTCACCGAACTCATCACCGAAATGCGCGCGTGCCGTCCGCGGCCCCTGCTGGTCTGCGTCGACCAGGAAGGTGGTCCCGTGCAGCGGTTCCGCGATGGATTCACGTCGATGCCTTCGCTGCGCAGCGTAGGTGCGCTCTACAGCAAAGACTCCGCTGCAGCCCTCGCGCTCGCCGAGCAGCATGCGTGGGTCATGGCCAGCGAAATGCGTGCGATAGGCATCGATCTCAGCTTTGCACCCGTCATCGACCTTGCGCGGGGCAATCGCGCGATTGGGGTACGCGCATTCGATGCGGAGCCTGCGGTAGTGGCAGCCCTGGGTGCCGCGTATGTGAGGGGCATGCGGCTTGCCGGAATGGCTGCGACTCTCAAGCATTTCCCCGGGCACGGTTCGGTGCTCGAGGACACGCACTTCGAGTGCGCCGTCGATGACAGGGACCGCGAGCGGATCTGGGCGGAAGACCTGCTGCCGTTCCGCGAAGCCATCGAAGCGGGTGCCGAAGCCGTGATGATGGCGCACGTGATTTACCCGGCAGTCGATGAAGTCCCCGCAGGCTATTCGCGCCGCTGGATCGTCGATGTATTGCGCAACGAGATGGGGTTCGCGGGCGTGGTCATGAGCGACGACATCGGCATGGTCGGTGCACAGGGCGCAGGCTCCCTGCGTGACCGCATCGCTGCGCACCTCGCCGCGGGGTGCGATGTGGTACTCGTCTGCCAGCCGGAATCGGTTCCCGCATCACTGGCCGCTGCGGAAGCGATGCAGTGGTCCAGTCGCGACGCGATCGACGATCTTGCCGGCGCGGCCGCCGCGCAGTGGGAGGAACTTGTCGCGAACCCCCAGCGCGCCGGATTCATCGCCAATCTTGCGTCCCTCGAGCCAGGCCCCGCGTCATGACTTCGGAGACTCTCCAGGCTGCGCTCGCGCGGGCGGACTGCGTCCATACTCGGGCGGTACTCGACGCGACGATCCTGCGCATGGCGGCGGAGATCAGCCGTGACTACACGGCCGGAGAACGCCCGCTGTTCGTGACCCTGATGCACGGCGGAATGATCTTCGCGGCGCATCTCGCGGTTGCGCTCGACATCGATGTCGAGTTCGATTACCTGCACGCGACGCGATACCGCGGCACGACCACGGGCGGCGAACTGCGGTGGATCAAGCCCCCGCAGGTGTCGCTGAAGAACCGCCGCGTTCTCCTCGTCGACGACATCCTCGACGAGGGCAAGACCCTGCTCGCCGTCCGCGACTATTGCCAGGCGGCCGATGCCGCCGAGGTCCGGGTGGCCGTGCTCTGCGAAAAACGCCACGACCGGCGCGTGCCCGGCATCGCTGCCGATTACGTGGGAGTGGCCGTGCCTGACCGGTATGTCTTTGGTTTTGGCATGGACTATCACGGGCAGGGGCGCAACCTGCCTGCGATCTACGCGCTATGAACATGGGCGCCAACGCCTCCGTCCCCTTGTTTGCGATTATCGGCGGCACCGGACTTTATGGTCTTGCGCAACTTGCCGACGCAGATCGAATGGAAGTGTCGACGCCGTTCGGCAAGCCCTCGTCCGACATCATCGTCGGAATGCTGGCGGGAAGTCGCATCGCTTTCCTCGCGCGACACGGCGAATCGCATTCCATACTTCCTCACCGCGTCAATTACCGCGCCAACCTCTGGGCCCTGCATTCGCTCGGCGTGCGACGCGTGATCGGAATCAACGCCGTGGGCGGCATTCGCGGCGACATGCCGCCGCGCACGCTGGTCTCGCCGGACCAGCTCATCGACTACACGCATGGACGCGCGAGCAGCTTTTGCGATGTCGACGGCGCTGCGGTCCGCCATGTGGATTTCAGTGCTCCTTACACCGGGTCACTGCGCGCACGGCTGGCGGCAGCGGCGCAGTCGGCGGGTACTGCGCTCGTGGACGGCGGAACCTATGGCGCCACGCAAGGCCCGCGACTCGAAACCGTCGCCGAGATCGAACGCATGCGCCGCGATGGGTGCGACCTCGTGGGCATGACCGGCATGCCGGAAGCCGTCCTCGCCCGCGAACTCGACCTCGAGTACGCCTCGATCTGCCTGGTCGCAAACTGGGCGGCCGGATGCGGACCCGAGGGCGAGCCTGCGGCCGCCGAGATCAGCATCGACGAGATCTACGCGCACCTCGAACACGCCACTGCCCAGGTACCGCCGATCCTGCAGGCACTGGGCACCTCCCTGGTGGAACCGTAACGGGTACGGGATATTGTGCGGGGCGGCCGCGCAGTCGCATACTCAGTGGGCGTGGCCGTCGTACTGCCGGGGGGCAGGGGTCGCGTCGGGAGCGATCGCATGCAAACGGGTACGGTCAAGTGGTTCAACGATTCGAAGGGGTTCGGTTTCATCGCGCCGGATGCCGGCGGCGACGACGTCTTCGTGCATTTTTCGGCCATCAACACGCAGGGATTCCGCAGCCTCAAGGAAGGGCAGAAGGTGAGCTTTGAAATCGTCGAGGGGCCGAAGGGCTCGCAGGCCTCCACGGTGAGCGCCATCGCCTGAGTCACCCTTCGCGTCGCGTTAGCGGTTGACGCGGCGCGGCGGTCCGGCGCGGCGCGGCACCTCGAGCAAGCCTGCGGGAGTCACCGCGACGACCCGATCGTCTTCGACCCGTGCGACCGGCTGGCCGCGAGTGGTGCTGCCGAACGCCGGCAGGACCAGCTGCGAAGGCTGCGCCCAGAAGCAGGGCAGGCGGTGGATCCGGCCTGAATCCACGAGCTCGACCAGCGGATGCAGGTGACCGGCGATGACGAACCCGCTGCCATTCGATGCTTGCGGCCGAAGGTTCAATACGGATGGGAAGTGCCGCAGCCGGAAAGGTTGCAGGTCCAGTTGGTCTACGAGTGTCGCAGTGGCGGCCAGTGCGTGCCGGTCGTGGCGGTCGTGGTTGCCGACGAGGGCCACGATGTCGAGCTGCGCGTGCCTCGAGACAAACGATTGCCACACCGAACGCCACGGCGCGTCGAGTGTCGTGGCTCCGTGGACCGTGTCGCCAAGCAATATCAATCGATCGCAGCGATGCGCTTCGATGGCGGCGGCGAGGCGCTCCAGGTCGCGTGCGTCGCTGCCTTCCGGCATCGCCACCCCGGCCTGCCGGAAGACCTGTGCCTTGCCCATATGCAGGTCCGAGATCAGGAGCACGCGTCGCGCGGGCCACGCCAATGCGCGGCACTGCAATGCGAGCATGTGCTCCCCGGCCAGATCCAGGCGCATCTGCATCATGCCGCCTCCAGGCTCTCGGCCATGCGTGCGAGGCGCGCGCTCCAGTCTTCGTGCGTGAGGTGGCCGCGCAGGCTTTCCGCCCACAGGGGAAACGCAAACGGTGTCAGCCCTTCCGGGCGGGTGAGGAAGATCTCACCGCGCTCGATGTCGACGAGCGCGGCGCGCAGCCGCTCGATCTCGAGTGTCTCTTCCCGCACCTCGCGATGTGCCTGCTCGAGCAGCACATGCGTCGGGTCATGCTCGCTCAACACGTCGAAAAGCAGGCCGCTCGAAGCTTGCAGCTGGCGCAGCGCCCGGGGCGCGCCGGGTCGTGAGGGCATCAACAATCCTGCGATTTTGGCGATATCGCGAAATCGCCGCCGCGCCAGCTCCGCGAGGTTGATGCCGTTGGCGAGGGCCACGTCAAGATCGCGTGGGTCGAGCAGTGTGCGAAGGAGTTGCGCGTCCAGGGGTGGCAGGTTGCGCGCATGCAGAACGAGCCCGTAGTCGTTCATCGAATAGGTCACGGATAACGGTCGAAGTGTCGCGAGCCTTGCCGTCAGCACCGCGGCGAGGCCCTCGTTCGCGAGCCGACCGGCAAACGGATACAGAAACCAGAAAGTGCCCTCGCGCAACCTGACGACCTCGACCAGCAGCTCCGAGACCTGCGGCAGGTGTGACGACTGGCGTTGACGCTCGAGCATGGGCGACAGTGCGCGCATCTCGCGCTGTCGCGAGGCGGGTGCCGCGAGTTGGGCGCGAGTCGCGGCGGCGAGCGTGCCGGACAGCGGCAAGCGGCCCCCCAGCCAACGTGGAACGCTGTTCGCCGGCTTCCTGCTCACCCGCACCTGCGCGACGAGGTCGCGCAGTCGCACCAGTTCCAGCGTCCGGCCTCCGAACCGGAACCGGTCCCCGGGCTTGAGGCGCGCTGCGAAATTCTCCTCTACCTCGCCCAGCGTGGCACCCCGCACGAACGTCAGTCGCACAGACGGATCGCTCGCAATGGTGCCAATCGAAAAGCGATGCAGGCGGGCGTGGGCCGGACTGGAAATGACGTAACGGCCGCACTCGTCCCGGAGCACGCGCTGGAATTGCGGATAGCTCGCGAGGGCTTCACCGCCGTGGGTGATGAAGCGCAACACCCGCTCGTAGTCGGTAAGCGTGAGCGACGCGAAAGCTTCGGTGCCGCGGACTTCCCCGAGCATCTCCACTTCATCGAACCCGCCGCCGACCGACAGGGTGACCAGGTGCTGCGCGAGGACATCGAGCGACAGTCCAGGTGGTATGCGCGACTCGATGACGGTGTCGGCGATGGCTCCGCGCAGCGCGGCCGCTTCGGCAATCTCGAGATTGTGCGTGGGCACCAGCAGCAGCCGACTACGCGCACCGGGCCGATGGCCACTGCGCCCGGCACGCTGCATCAGGCGGGCTACCGAACGCGGGCTGCCGATCTGCACGACCAGGTCCACCGCGGCGAAGTCGACGCCGAGGTCGAGCGAGGAGGTCGCGACCACTGCACGCAATTCCCCGCCAGCAAGCTGCGTCTCCATGCGTTCGCGCTCTGCGCGATCGATCGATCCATGGTGGATGGCGAGCTGTGCACCGTCATCGGTCCACACCGCGCTCAGGGCCTGGTGCCACAGCTCGGCTTGTGAGCGGGTGTTGGTGAACACCAGCGTGGTGCGGGCTGCGGTGATCGCGGCGAGTACGCGCGGCAGTTGCGCGAGTCCGAGGTGCCCGCCCCACGGAAAGCGCTGCGCGCGTTCCGGCAGTGCGGTCACCAGGTCCACCGCGCGGCGCGTGGGAGCCTGGATAAGTGTTCCGCCGTTGGCGGCGCCGAGCAGCACACGTAGAGCCTGCGCAGGATTGCCGATCGTCGCGGACAGGCCCCATACGCGCACGTCCGGCCGCAATGCGCGGATCCTCGCGAGCGACAACTGCAGCAGCACTCCGCGCTTGTTACCCAGGAGCTCGTGCCACTCGTCCACGACGATCGTTTCGACGAGTCGCATGCGCTCGCCGATATCCGGATGCGAAAGCATGAGGCTCAGGCTTTCGGGTGTCGTGACAAGAGCTTCCACCGCACCGCGGGCGACACGTGCGCGTTCAGTGCCGCCGCTGTCGCCGGTGCGGCGCAGTACACGCCAATTGAGTCCCATGCCCAAGGCAGCTTCGGAGATCTGGCGCTGCGTGTCGCCGGCCAGGGCACGTAGTGGCGTGATCCAGAGCAGTCGCAGGCCGGGCCCGGTGCCGCTGGCCGCTGCATTCACGAGCGGCCCGCCGAGCACCGCGAGCGTTTTGCCGCTGCCTGTGGGCGCGATCAGCAGACCGCTCGATCCCTGTTGCCACGCCTCCCAGCTTGCCCGCTGGAACGGAGCTACCCTCTTCGACGTTGCCCGGAACCACCCGCGCAGCTTGCGCATCGCTGCGCGGCGCGCCCGATCATCCATCGACAGTCAGGCCGGCTAGATCCCGCAGCCCTTGGAGCGAATCGGCTTCGGCAGCAGTCTTGTCGCGCCGCCACCTGACGATGCGCGGAAAGCGAACGGCGACGCCGGATTTATGCCGCCTGGAGGGCTGCACAGCTTCGAATGCAAGCTCGAACACCTGCAGGGGTTCGACTGCCCGTACCGGGCCGAAACGCTCGACGGTATGTGCGCGAATCCATCGATCGAGTTCGAGCAGCTCCGCGTCGGTAAGCCCCGAGTACGCCTTGGCGAAGGGCACCAGCACACCGTCCTGCCAAAGCGCAATGGTGTGGTCGGTATGCAATCCGGCGCGCCTGCCGCGCCCCGATTGCGAGTAAATGAGCACGGCGTCGATGCCGAGCGGATCGATCTTCCATTTCCACCAGTCGCCTTTCCGGCGGCCGTCGCGATACATCGAGTCGAGCCGCTTGAGCATGAGTCCTTCAACACCCCTGTCGCGCGCTTCATCACGCATCTCGCTCAGCCGCGCCCAGTCCTGGAACTCGAGCTTCGCGGAGATCCCTATCGACGTCGCCCCGAGTGGGGCGAGCAGGTTCTCGAGTCCCTGGCGTCGCTCCGACAAAGGCCGGGTGCGCCAGTCCACCCCGTCGAGCTCGAGCAGGTCATACGCCAGCAGACGCACGGGCGTCTGCGCAATCATTTTCGGACCGGGTTTGAGCCGGTTGATGCGTGGCTGCAGGCGGATGAAGGGCAAGGGCTGCTGGTCTGCCCAGGCGAGGATCTCGCCGTCGATCGCGCATCCGGTTGGCAGCGCCGCCGCGGCGAGCTCGAGTTCCGGAAACCGCCCGTCGAGTTTCTCGCCACCGCGGGACCAAAGGACGACACGAGCCTCGCGCCGCAGCAACTGGGCACGGATTCCGTCCCACTTCCACTCGGCGAGCCATTCGTGTGGTTCGCCCAATGACGTCGCATCGTTGTCCAGGGGCGAAGCGAGATAAAAGGGATAGGGAGTGGTTCTGGGCCCAGATTCATTGCGCAGGCTCGGATCGACGAGCGCGGTAAAGGCTTCCGCACTCGGAGCCCACTTGCCGCTCAGGCGCTCCGTGATCCGTTCGACCTCGAGGCCCGTCGCGTCGGCCAATGCGAGGTGCACGAGCCGGGCCGACACGCCCACGCGCAGCGAACCCGTCAACATCTTGTTGAGCGCGTAGCGCTGCGCGTGGGGCAGCTCGAGCCAGGCAGTCCTGAGCCACTCCCGCCGCTGCTCTTCCGGTTGCAGCGCGGCAGCGCGGATACGCTCGACCCATTGGTGCAACGGCACGTCCGCGTCAGCAACGGACTGCGTCGCCTCGGCGAATGGTTGCACCAGCAGCGTCAGGCATTCCGCAAGATCACCGACATGCGCATAGGACTCATCAATGAGCCACGCGGGATATCCCGTGATCTCGGCGGCCAAATCCCTCAGGCCGCTGCTGTTGATCATCCTTGGAAGCTTGCCGCCGCTCAGGAGTTGCACGGCCCAGGCGGCATCGGCGGCGGGGCTCACGCGGAAGAACGCGGCCAGGGCCTCGCGCTTGGCCAGGGTGGAGGTTGTCTCGTCCAATGTTGCATACAGTTCCGCGAACGCCCGCATCAGTCGTCGCTGCCATATTGCGTACGCAGCACCGAAGACTCGACACCAAGTTCGGTCAGGCGGCGGGCCAGAACCTCCTGCTGGCCATGCGTGGCCAGCACCCGCCGGGCTCCGGTCTCTTCAACGGTGCGCAGCAGGTCGAACCAGTCTGCGTGGTCGGAAAGGATGAAACCCCGATCGTGCCCGCGTCGCCTGCGGTGGCCCCGCACCTGCATCCAGCCCGACGCGAACGCTGTCTCGACCTTGTCGAAGCGGCGCATCCAGGGCGATCCGAAAGCAGAGGGCGGGGCAAGTACGAGTCGACCCGCTAGTTCGGTGCCCCGCTTGTCGCCCACGGCTTTGGTCGGAGCCATTGCCACGCCGGCGTCGCGGTAGAGGTCGGTCAGTCCCGTCACGGCCCCATGCAGCAGCACCGGGTCCTTCATCAGTGGACGGAGCTCCGCGAGGAGGCGCTGTGCCTTGCCGAGTGCGTAACACAGCAGCAGTGCGGTGGTGCCCCGTTCGGCGCAGCGTTGCCACCAGTCAACGATCTGCGCAGCAACCTGCTGGGTCGGTGGCCAGCGATACACCGGGTAGGCGAACGTCGCCTCGGTGATCAGCGCGTCGCATTGCACGACCTCGAAAGGGCTGCAGGTGGGATCGGGTTGGCGCTTGAAGTCGCCGGTTACGACCCAGACCTCGTCGCCCACCGAGACACGCACCTGGGACGAGCCGCGGATATGGCCCGCGGGGTGCAATGAAACCTGCGCGGCACCGAACTGACGCGTTTCACCATAGGCCAGCGGCTCTATACGGGCGTCCGGGCCCACCCTCAGTTGGAGGAGTTCGAGGCCCTCGGCCGCCGCAACGTAAGTCCCCATTCCGGCACGCGCATGGTCCGCGTGGGCGTGCGTGACGACGGCCCGCGGCACGGGTCGCCATGGATCGATCCAGAATTCTCCTGCGGGACAAAAGAGGCCTTCGTCGCGCAGCTGCAGGAGATCCCGGCTCATGCTCGGGCTGCTGCGCGGCTTTTCCCGCGCCTGGTGTGCGTGCCGAGAGAAGGATTCCTGCTGCAGACCAATGTGCGTGAATACTTTAACATTGGCCTGCATCCAATTGATTAACATATAATCTATAGCGTCATTCCGCAGAGCTATTCCGGAGATCAGGAGGTAGATTTTCCTTTCCGAACTTCGTGCTGATGACGTCCGCGAGTGTCTGGGCCCGAACGAAGTCACCCCGGGCACGTGCCGCTCGCGCCGCAGCTACAGCTTCCTGCAAAGACGTCGTCCCCGCGTGAACACTGTCCACCGACACGGAGTCTTCGACTGCGGGATCCAGCCCGATACCGGCCTGACTCGCAACCGCGGGCGATGCGGCGGCTGCGTCCAGCTCCGCCGGATCTGCAGCGAATGCAGCCTCCTCGCGACGCCGGTCCGATGTGGGAGTGTCCGCGCCCAGGGGGGGGCTGGCAGGCACCGCTCCCTGCCCAGCCAATGCTTGGGACGCCTCTCCCGGGGAGGTGGGAGGCTGAGCCGCGACCTTGGAGTACTGGGTCATGGCAGGTGCGTCGCTGCGCTTCGCCTTTGCAGAGTCCGACGCTTCCCAGTCGGCGGAAGAAAGCGTCGGTGCGGTATTCGCAATGCCTGGGGGCTCGCCGTCCCGCTGCTCACTTTCGCGCCTGCCGGCGCGCTGCGATCGATGCTGCGGCGCATTCTCGGTCTTGAACGCAGGTTGCATTCGCGGTGCAGCGGGCTCGCCCGTCTCAGGCAGGTTCGGAATCGGGGTATCCATCCCGCGCCAGGCAAGACTCACGGCAAACACAGCGGCCGCCGCCGTAGCGAGGGCTGGCATCCAACGACGCCGAGACGCCGAAGCGCGCGCGTTCGCAGCGTGGGCCGCGGCCAGGATTCGCGCGTCCAGCGAGGGCGAAGGCTGTGATCCCGGCAGAACGCGGTAAGCGTCCAGCGCAAACGATTCCCCCGGATCGACGAACGGGTCGGAGTTCATGTGCCCAGCATCGTGCGCAGGCGGGAATAGGCATATCGCAGGCGGGACTTGGCGGTTTCCGCCCCGACCCCGGTCAAATCGGCAATTTCCTCATGCCCGAGCCCCAGTTCCGCCCGCAACAGGAATGCCTCCCGCTGTTCGCCGGGCAACGCGGATATGGCCTGCTGCACGCGGCGGGCGGACTGCAGATCCGATAGCGCGGCTTCTGGCGAGGGTCCGGGGTCCGGCGCGGTTTCGAGCCAGGACTCGGCCGAATCGCCCGCGTACTCGGGCCGGGTCTGGCGGAGTGTGTCGATGGCCCGGTTCCGGGCGATCCGCAGCAGCCATGCTCGAAACGGCGTCGTGGGCTGCCAGCTGGACCGGTGCGCAACCACCTTCATCCACACGTCCTGAAATACCTCGTCTGCGACTGCACGCCGAGGCAGAAGCCTCAGGAGGACGCGATAGAGGGGTGCCCTGTAACGCGCGTAGAGACGGTCGAAGGCCGCATTGGAGCCGTCCAGATAGTCCTGCATCAACACTTCGTCGCTGGTCTCGTCGGGCGCGGTGCCCTGGGTTGGCGCGTTACTTGCGCTGTCAATGGGATTACCCGCCGCCCGCGGTTCGTGGGGAGGCTCAGGGAACAGACGCGGCAGGGAGGCCTCCGGGGTTTCCATCGCCACGCATGTCCGACTTGCACTCAACCGAGATTGCGCCAGCGGAGGGTCAAACGCAATGCCGTATCCCGGTGGTGCATACCGCGTCCACTTCGTACCTGTCCCGCGCCCGTCACGCGTTCTGGACAGGTCCCTGGGCCAACATATCCGGCTTGGGGTCGGTCGCGGGAATGCACTTGAGGCGCGGTGACGATCGATTCACCCGGCAACTTCCGTTGCAACCCCTGCTCGTGGCGGCGGCGATCCTGGTTCTGGGTATTGGCATTACCGTGTCGCTGCTCGTGGCACACCAGCGCGACAGCACCCGACTGGTCGAAGCGCAGGCGCGCGACACTGCGAGCACGCTCGCGTTGTCCCTGGAGCGTTACGTGGCCCTGCTGGCAGTGCGCAGTGAAGCACTGGCGGCGCTGCTCGAAATACGACCAGACATCCCGACCGCCGATCTCGAGTATTTTTCGTCGCGCCTGGTCGACTCGGATTCAGCATTTCGCAATCTCGCGCTGGCGCCGGATGATGTCGTGTCGTTCGTCCATCCGCGGGAAGGCAACGCCGGGGTGTTGGGAGTGGATCTCTCGTCGCGCGCCGGGCAAGGCGAAGTCGTGCGAAGGATTCGGCTCGAGCGTCGTACCGTGCTTGCCGGACCCATGAACCTCGTGCAGGGCGGGATTGGCCTCGCCAGCCGTTCGCCTGTGCTCATCCCCGACGCAACCGAGCAGAGCGGAAGACGTTACTGGGGCATGACGGTCGTGGTCGTCGACTTCGACAAAGTGCTGGAGCGGGCGGGGCTATCCAGGCTGGAACCGCTGCACGACATCGCGATGCGAGGCCGCGACGCCGAAGGTGCCGGCGGCCAGGTATTTCACGGTCGCCCCGAACTGTTCGAAGCGCCCAAGGCGACCGCCGAGGTCGCCGTGCCGGGCGGTTCGTGGCTGATCGCCGTGCGTCCGAAGTCGGGTTGGGAAGCCGCGTCGATGTTCGGCCAACCCTGGCTGCCACTCGGCGTGCTCTTGAGCCTCTTGTTCTCGGGTCTGGGATTCCGTATCGCTTCCGACCGCACGGCGATCCGGGACCTCGCAATGAGCGACCCGCTCACGCGATTGCCCAATCGCCGGCACGTGCAATGGGTCCTGCGGGAAGCGCTGGAGCAACTCGGCGGGCGCGTGCGCTGCGGCGCGCTGGTGCTGATCGACTTCGACGACTTCAAGCCGATCAACGACACCCTGGGACATCGCGTCGGCGACGAGGTGCTGCGCGGAATATCGGCACGCATGCGTGCCGCCCTGTCGGCCAACGATTTCCTGGCCCGGATAGGCGGCGACGAGTTCCTGCTGGTCCACAGCAGCGCGGAGCCGCAGTGCCGCGGCGAAGTGGAGTCGGTGGCGACGCGCATGCTTGCCGCCATCGCGCAGTCGGTCGCCGTCGACGAACACGCGATCGCCGTCCGCGCCAGCATGGGCATCGCCTTGTTCCCGGAACACGGGCGCGATCCCAATGTGCTGCGTGAATGCGCCGACCGTGCGCTGTACCGCGCAAAGCGCGACGGCGGCAATCGAGCGATCGTGTATGTGCGCGGATCCCACGACATCGACCGCGCCAGCGGCCAGCACCGCCAGCTTCCGCCCGAATAGGACCCGGGCGTCACGTTGTCCGAAGCGTCAGCGGTCGCGGATGACCAGCAGCCGGATCTCGGTCATGTCTTCAATCGCGTAGCGAACGCCTTCCCGGCCAAGGCCTGAATCCTTGACGCCGCCGTAAGGCATGTTGTCGACCCGCCAGCTCGGCACGTCGCCGATTACCACGCCACCGACCTCGAGGATGTCCCATGCACGCATCGACTTGTGGATGTCGTCGGTGAAGATGCCGGCCTGCAGGCCGAATTTGCTGTCGTTGATGGTGTGCAGCGCTTCCTCGAAATCGCGATAGCGCATCAGGGTAACCGCCGGTCCAAAGGCTTCCTCGCAGGAAAGCTCCACGTTCGCGGGCACGTTCTCGAGAACGCTCGCTTCGAGCATCGCGCCATCGCGCTTGCCCCCGCAAAGAAGGCTGGCACCCGCGGCCACGGCGCTCTCGATCCAGCCCGCGAGCCGCTTGGCCTCGCCTTCGGAAATCATGGGGCCGATGAAGGTGTCCTCCTTGCGCGGATCTCCCATCCGCAGCGCCTGAACCGCCTGGACGAAGCGGCGCTTGAATTCCTCGTAGAGATCATCGTGCACCAGGACGCGCTGTACGCTGATGCAGCTCTGCCCGGACTGGTAGAACGCGCCAAACACGACTCGCTCCACGACGTGATCGAGCCGGTCCCGCTGGTCCGCGTCCACGAGACAAGCCGCATTGCCGCCGAGCTCGAGGACAACCTTCTTCCGGCCGGCCTTGGCCTTGAGTTCCCAGCCGACGCCTGGTGATCCTGTGAATGACAGCAGCTTGAGCCGATCATCCTGGGTGAAAAGATCGGCGCCGTCGCGATGCGCGGGCAGGATCGAGAATGCCCCCTTCGGCAGGTCCGTCTCCGCCAGGGCCTCACCCATCATGAGCGCGCCAATCGGCGTGCGCGAAGCCGGCTTCATCACCCATGTGCATCCGGCCGCAATCGCGGGCGCGATCTTGTGTGCTGCGAGGTTGAGCGGAAAGTTGAAAGGCGATATCAGCGAGCAGGGACCGATCGGCACGCGTTTCCACATGCCGCGATAGCCCTCCGCACGCGCGGAGATCTCGAGGTTGATCACCTCCCCGCCGATGCGGACGGCTTCCTCGGCTCCGACGCGAAATGTGTCGATGAGCCGCGAAACTTCGCCGCGCGAATCCTTGATGGGCTTGCCGGCCTCGATGCACAGGGCCACGGCGAGCTCCTCGGCGCGTTCGGTGAACCGATCCACGCAATGATTGAGCACGGCCTGCCTGCGGAAGGGCGGAAACGCTGCCATCTGCTCCTGCGCCGCAACGGCGGCAGCGATGCCCGCGTCGATTGCCTTCGCATCGGCCATCGCCACCCGCGTCGCCACCTCACCGGAATACTTGTCGGTGACCTCGAGATCGGTGTTGGCGTAGACCGCCTCCGACGCGAGGTAATACGGATATTTTTCTTTCAGCATGGAAAGTTCCGATGTGTGGGCCTGGTCGGAAGGGCCGACCTTGAATTGGCAAGCAGTTCCGCGTGTGCGTCAGGTCGGGAGGACCGACCTGACCTACACCGCAGCGCTCAACTCCTTAATTTCGTTGTTGAGGATGCGGTCGTTGTCGGAATAGTCGATAGGCACTTCGATGAGGTCGAACCCGGGCTGTGCGAGCGTCTTCTGCAGCAGGGGGATGAACTCCGCCGCGGTGGAGGGGCGATAGCCTCGCGCGCCGTAACTCTCGGCGTACTTCACGAAATCAGGGTTGCCCATGTCCATGCCGAAGTTCGGGAAGTTCATATTGGCCTGCTTCCACTTGATCATGCCGTAGGCGTTGTCCACCAGCACGAGCATGGTCATGTTGAGGTTGAGCCGCACGGCCGTCTCGATTTCCTGGGAATTCATCATGAAGCCGCCATCGCCGGCGAGCGCGACGACCTTGCGGTCCGGATGCACCATTTTTGCCGCCATGCCCGAAGGAAGCCCGGCGCCCATCGTGGCGAGCGCGTTGTCGAGAAGCAGGGTATTGGGTTCGCTGCAACGGTAGTACCGCGCGAACCAGATCTTGTACATGCCGTTGTCGAGGCACAGGATGTCCTGCGGACCCAACACTTTGCGGATGTCGGCGACGAGGCGCTGCGGGTAGATCGGGAACCGGTCGTCGTCCGCGCCCTCGGCGAGATGCCGGTTGAGGTGCTCACGCACCTTGTCGAAATAGCTGAAGTCCCAGTGAGATTGTTTTTCGAGGCGCTGCTTGATCTTCCACACCGAGTTGGCGATGTCGCCTATGACTTCCACCTGGGGGAAGTACACGGTGTCCACTTCGGCCGAGAAGTAGTTCACGTGCAGCACCGTGCGCGCTCCCTTCTGCATGAAGAACGGCGGTTTCTCGATCACGTCGTGGCCGACGTTGATGATGAGGTCGGCCTTCTCGATGGCCCGATGCACGAAATCACCCGCCGACAGTGTCGCGTTGCCCAGCCACAGCGGATGGGTCTCGTCAACGACGCCCTTGCCCATCTGCGTGGTGAAGAACGGGATGCCGAGCTTGTCGACGAACTCGCGCAGCATCTTCGATGTGGTCTTGCGGTTCGCCGCGGCGCCAACCATCAGCAGCGGCCGCTTGGCGTTTGCGATGGCGTCGACCGCGTGCGTGATCGACTTGTCGTCGGCCACCGGCCGGCGCGAGTAGCTCTTGGGGATCAGCTGCGCATCCGTATGTTCGTCGGCGATGTCTTCGGGAAGCTCGAGGTGGGCAGCCCCCGGGCGTTCTTCCTCGGCGCGCCGGAAGGCCTCGCGCACGCGCGCCGGGATGTTGTCCGACGCCACGATCTGGCGGGTGTACTTGGTGAGCGGCTTCATCATGTCGACGATGTCGACGATCTGGAAGTGGCCCTGTTTGCTCGCCTTGACCGGCTTCTGCCCGGTGATCATCAGCATGGGCATGGCGCCGAGTTGCGCGTACGCCGCCGCGGTGACGAAGTTGGTGGCACCCGGTCCCAGCGTGGCGAGGCACACGCCGGCTTTGCCGGTCAGGCGACCGTAAGTGGCCGCCATGAATCCCGCGCCCTGCTCGTGGCGCGTCAGGATCAACTTGATGTTGGAAGTCCTCAGGGATTCGAGCAGGTCGAGGTTTTCCTCGCCGGGAATCCCGAAAACATATTCCACGTTCTCGGCCTCGAGCGCGCGCACGAACAGATCGGAAGCTTTCATGGATTCCCCTGTTGACGCGGCGCAGGCGAGCGCTGGCCGCATGGTTCCGGATCGCCAGATGGCACCCGTTGCGTCGTCGATTGTCCCGTCTGTGGCCTAGCGCATCAATCGCTTTGTGCGATGTCGGATTTCGTCTCGACCCTGAGCGACAAAGAACCCCGGGCCAGGCGTGCGTTGAGATGCTCACCGATACTGACCTGGCTCGCGGCCCGCACCAGCTGTCCCTCGACGGTCGACAGGATCGAATAGCCACGCGCCAGCGTTGCCAGCGGGCTGGCGGCGTGGAGGGTTCGTGCCAGTGTTGCGAGTTCCGAGCGACGGTTGCGAGTCGCCTGCTCCATGGCCAGCGTCAAGGTCCTGAAGAGTCGGGCCTGTGCGTCATGCAGGCGCTGCAGCTTCGCGCGCGGATGATGCGAGTGCCATTGTCGCAACAGCAGGGCCAGTCCGGCGAGCTGGGTCTGGCGCTTGCCTGTCCACGCTCGCCAGAGGCGCGGACGGAGCTGGGCGAGCCTCTGGCGGGCGAGTCGCAGTCGCTGGTCCGCGCGTTGAGCCTGCAGGCGCAGCCAGAGCCGGTCGGAGCGCTGCGCCAGATCGCGCAGTCGCCGGGCATTGGCGGCAAGCAGGCGCTGGCGCGAGTGCGACAGGCCTCTCAACAAGTCCCGCGCATCGGGCACCAGCAGTTCCGCCGCAGCGGAAGGCGTCGCGGCGCGCAGGTCCGCGACGAAGTCGCTGATGCTGAAATCGACCTCGTGGCCTATGGCACTGACCACTGGAATCGCGCTGGCGACGATGGCGCGCGCCAGCGACTCATCGTTGAAAGCCCAGAGGTCTTCCAGCGAGCCTCCGCCGCGGGTCAGCAGGATGACGTCGTGTCGGCCCGCAAGCGAAAGTGCGCGCAAGCGACTGGCAATGACGGCGGCGGCGCCTTCGCCCTGCACGGCGACCGGAATGAGTTCCACCTCGACCATCGGCATTCGGCGCCGCAGTACCGAGAGCACATCACGGATCGCAGCACCCGTCGGGGAACTGAGGATCGCGATACGCCGCGGCAAATGCGGCAGAGCCCGTTTGCGCGAATCATCGAACAGTCCCTCGCTCGCGAGCCTGGCCTTGAGCACGTCGAATGCGCGTCGCAGCGCTCCCTCACCGGACTCCTCGAGGTGATCCACCACGAGCTGGTAATCGCCGCGGGCCTCATAAAGCGTCACGCGTCCACGCACCAGCACCTGCATGCCGTCGCGCGGCAGCGCCCGTGTGCCTCCGGAGCGCGACTTGAACAACGCGCAGCGAACCTGCGCATTGGAATCCTTGAGTGTGAAGTACCAGTGGCCGGATCGGTGCGCGAGGAAGTTGGAAATCTCACCCTCCACCCATACGAGCGTCAGAACATCCTCGAGCACCCCGCGCGCGACAGCGTTGAGGCGCGATGGAGAGAAGACGTCGCGCTGGATCGAGGGCGGTGAGGGTTCCATCGGCATCTTTCGATTCTAATGACTGCGGAGGCGTTGCCACGCAGGGTGCCGGAGCAGGGCGGGTCGCGGCTTTTCGAGGCGATCCGGGCCCAGGCCCGGGTCGTGGCGGCTCACTTCGGGTCGGAGTCGACTGCTTCCGGAGCAAGTCCGTCGATCGCAACGGGCTGGATGAGTTCGGGTGTGTCATTGCGCGGATTTCCGACTGCGCGCGACACCGGGTGGAATGCCACGGACACCGGAAGGGCATTGTCGGCAATGGCCTGCGCGTGGGCCGCATCGCCGAACAGCCACTCGCCGTAGACATGCGGCTCGAGTGCAAGTGGCATGCGGTCGTGCAGTCGCGTGATTTCGCCCTGCGCGGCCCGCGTGATGATCGAGTAGGACAGCACCGTGTTGCCTTCGGGCGCGCGCCATTGTTCCCAGAGGCCCGCGAAAAAAAACAGGGGTGAATCGAGCGGATGGATGAAGTAGGGCTGCTTGATCCCGCCCAGTACGGGCCACTCGTAATAGCCCGATGCGGGCACGAGGCAGCGCCGGCGTTTCCAGGCTGTCCTGAAGGAGGGCTTGGACGCCACCGTTTCCACGCGGGCGTTGATCGTCTGCGCGCCGATCTTCGCGTCCTTCGCCCAGCTCGGAATCAAGCCCCAGCGCATCGGGACGATTCGTGCGTCCGCATCCTCCTCCTGCTCGGCGACGAGCACTGGCGAAACCTGCGTGGGTGCGAAGTTGTAGGTGTGGATCGGGTCGGACGTCGTGTCCGCGAGCACGCTCAGGGGTCGCGAGAAGGCCAGGATATCGGCCCAGGAAGCGAGGAAAGTCGTACGGCCGCACATGCGGGAAGTCTACCCACTGGGCCGCTGGTCGGACCGTATTAGCGCTGGTTTAGCTGTCCTGCGTTGCGCCGGGTAGCGGTAGGCCACCACCTCCGGGTGAAGCCTTTTATCCTGCGGTGGCGGCCTACCGCTACCCGACGCTCGGTCGCCCGAGCGGATCAGTGCCCGGAGGCGGGAGGCGGTATCGCCTTGCCGCAGGATAAAAGGCTTCACCCGGAGGCAAGGCGATACCACCTTCCGTCACCACGCCAACTTCAGAGTGCCGCTGCTGCAACGGTGAACTCCTCATTTCTGAAGCCCGCCGGACGTGTGGGAAGCATCACCGTGTTGGTTGTTCGCGTCGTGTCCCTCGGTATGCGGGGCAGGCAGGCGCTGGCTGGCGTCGACCTGCTGGTCGTAGGTTCGGTTGGGCTTCCAGGGCACCTTCTTGCTCGCGATGCCGCGCTTGCCTTCGATGGCGTCGTCGACGAACCAGGGCTTGCCGTCCCGGTCGAGGTACAGGCGCCGCATCTCTTCGGCATTGAACGGCCGCGAACCAATGCGGCCGAGCACGGCGATCTGGTGACCGGTTTCGTCGACGGCTCGATCTCGCTCGAGCGGCCGCGACAGCGCCAACGCCGGCCGCTTCGTGGCATAGCTCGCGATCAGGTTTGGCCGCGGCTCCGGCGAGAACCCGTAAAAACGCGACTGCGTATCGGGCGCCATGAGCTGCACCACCCGCAGACCATTGCGTCCATCCGCCACGTAGAGGAACGGCGACGCGTTCGTGGTGGCCACCGTGACATCGCGTGCATCATTGATGGCGCCGCCTGCGTTGAACATCTGACGGAGCTTCGGAGCTTCAGGCTTCGTGATGTCGACGATCGCAACGCCGTCGGCCCCGTTGGCCACATAGGCGTAGGTACGGGCGATCTGGAGCTTCTGGGCGTGGCGCAGCAGGAGGGAAGCACCGCTGACGACGCGTGGCTCGTCGATGTTGGTCAGGTCGACGACCTCCAGGCCCGTGCGCGTGGTGGCGAACAAGTAGCGGAACTGCACCTGCGCCGCGCGCGGATCGTCGAGCGGAATGGTCGTCACTACGCGCGGCGAGAGAGGCTTGTCCATGTCCAGCACCACGATGCCGCGCGGCGTGGAGGCGTAGAAGCGCGTTCCCGCAATGGCGAGGTGGCGCGCGCCGTTGAGGACGCCGCGTGGATTCCAGGTCAGTGCGCGGGTGAGCTTGTTGTTGCGTGGTTCGAAGTCGTGCAGCGTATCGATGTTGGTGGCGATCAGGCCTTCCTCGGCATCGACGATGAACAGGTACTCGTAGATCGCGTGCATGGGCGTTTCGAGATTGACCTTCTGCATCAACTCGGAGCGGCTGCGCGACGGCTGCACGGGCTGGGTCGTGGCAAGCGCGGCGCAGGTCGCATTGCGCGACTTGATGCGGGTCGACTGGCCAAGCGGGCCGAAGGGCGACGTGATGACGCGCTGCGAGATGCCCTTGTTGGCGATACTCGCCACATCGTAGACCTGCGTCCCGCGCGTGCCCTCTGCGACGTAGAGATACTCTCCGCGCAGCTGGATGCAGTTGGCCTCGCCGGCCCGATGCGCATACGCTTCCTTCAGCAGACCGCCGGTCGCCTTGTGTTTCGCGAATCGGTCGGGATAGGCGTACCGCTGCAGGTAGGAGCCGATCACCGCTTGCGGCTCATCCCACTCGGTCACGACCACGGCGTTGATTTCGCCGTCGCCACCGACCCAGGCATTGAAGCCCATGAAGTCCGCAAAGCGGGTGCCCTGCAGAAGCAACTGGGCCATGATCGCGTTGTTGTCGCCCGCGCGCGACAGATGGCAATCGCTGCACTGCTTGGTTTCGGTGCGCCGCTCGGTGTGCGGGTAGTGCGGTGCGAACGCCTGGGAGCTGTGCCCCGACGCCGCGATCGGCGGCTGCTGGATGTAGATGCGCTCGCGGTTGATGTTCGTGGAGGACAGCACCAGCGCCGACGAAGAACGCACAGGCGCGATCTTGTAGCCCTTCACTTCGCCGTGCACGCCGAGCTGGAACAGATCGTCGCGCGCGACCTGCGGGTTGTAGGTGGCGTAATTGCGCGCTTCGCCGCCCTCGTAGTGATTGCGCTTGCTCTTCCAGTTGGCCTGGATCGGGAGGTGGCAGCCTCCGCAACTCGTGGTCCACGAGGTGTGGCAGGTGTAGCAGAGCATCTTGTCGACGTCGTGCGCACGGTCGGACTTCGCGACCGAGGTACCGTAAGCCAGCGTGGTGGTGTTGCGCGACATCGTGTGCGCACGGTCGGCGCGGACGTTGTAGGCGGACGCCGCAGGCGTCGAGGTATCGACGAGCTGGCTCACTTCCCATTCGAGTCCGGGCGTGGTCGCCGACCGCTGGATCAGGCGGTCGCCACGCCACTCGAAGCGCCGCTTGCCGTCGGGATTGCGGATCAGCGTGAGGTTGCGACCGGCCTTTGGCGCCATCGGTCCCGAAGTTTTCAGAGTGGGCCGTGCGTCGGGCGTGCCGTGGCAGTCCTGGCACTGGATCTCGACGCCCGCGGCGACCTCACCGACGATATGGCCGTTCGAATGCGCGTCCTGCGCGTAATGGCAATCCACGCACTGCATGCCGACATCGACGTGGATCGACGAGAGGTGCACGGCCTTTTCGAGCTTCTTCGGATCCTGCTCGTCGATCTTCGCTCCTTCGTCGTCGAGCAGGTGGCCCTGTCGATCGCGTTTGAACACCGCGCGGAAGTTCCAGCCGTGGCCGTGGTAGTCGGCGAACTGCGTGTCCTTGAGCAGCGGGTTGTTCAACGAGACGTCCTGCAGGAAATCGGGGTCGGCCCACTTGCCGCGGATCGCCGCTTCCTCGGGATTGCGGTGATTGATCGCGCGCGTCTGCGAGTCGTTTGGAGTGAACTCCTTCGCCGGCCACATCGCGGCGGCGTCGGACTCGTAGTCCCACATGATGTAGCCGAGCATGGTGTTGATGAACATGTTCGGCTGATGCATGTGGCAGCTCATGCACTGGCTCGACGGGATCGCGCGCGTGAACACGTGGCGGATCGGATGGCCGGGCTCGCCGCGCGGAATGGTCGGGTCGACCTGCTGAGATTCGCCGCGGTTGCCGTACTTCGCCCACACCGCGGAGTGCCGGGGATCGCGATCGTTGGCGTAGGTGACATGGCACGCCGTGCATCCCGACGACCGGAAATCACCCGGGTTGTCATTGGTTCCGAGGAACCAGAGGTGGGGGTCGTTGAGGCGCGTCTTGTGGATGTTGAGCACCGGTACCGCGATGCGGCTACCCGTGCCCGCGCCGCGATTCGACTGGCGGATATCGACGCGACCGGGTTCCTCGAGCCGCTGCGTGAGGCCGAGGGAATTGGGCAGGCCGGTTTCGCCGAAGCTCGAACCGATGTTGCGGCCACCGCGCTCGAACACGCGGAAAATGTCGGCCGGGGGAATGGTTTCCCATGCCGGCAATGGCACGAGTTTCTCCAGGATGCCCAGCGCCATCTCGGACGTCGGCTTTTCCGGCCCTGCGATCGACCCCCACTTGCCGTCGCGTGTGTAGTACTCGCCGAGGATGTAGCGCTTGTACGGCAGGATGCCATTGTTGTAGCTGGCGCCTCCCATGAGCATGGCGCTGGTTGCCATGAGGCTGGTCTGGTTCGCCTTGACGATTTCCATGTGGCAAGCGCCGCAGGACTCGGCGGCAATGCGCAGGTCGCCCGGGTTGATGAATCGCACGAATTCGGGCGACTCGGCCAGCAGGTCGGCGTTGCTGCCCTCGGGGTTGCGACTGGCCGGGTATAGCCAACGATCGGGAAACGCCGGCAGCACGTGCGCCTTTTCCATCGCATCGAAATAAGCGGGCGAGTAGGGCAGCTTCGGAACATGCACGTGGCTGTCGTATTCCGCCTTCAGAGGATTGATGGAACCGATGGCATGGCGCTTGTTGGCGCCTTCGCCGCCCGGGCCCCGCACCTGCGCATTGCCACCGTGGCAGTCGGTGCAACCCAGCACCACCGAGGGGCTCGCGTGCATCGATGCCGCATCGCTCGCGGTATGGCAGGTCACGCAGCCTTCGCTCTTGGTGTCGGCTTCGGCGCGCGACTGGTGCGCGGGTGCGGGTGCCGCGGTGACGTAAGTCCGCTCGATCGCCTCGTCTTCGGCGGCATGGGTGACGCCTGCGGTGAGCAGCAGCAACACCGAAAGCACGCGACATGTGCTTCGGGCGCTCCCCACCCCCACCACTCTCCGGTTGGGAGAGGAGCTTGGGTGCGGCGTTCCGCATGAGCCAGGAAGCATCTTGCAGCTCCGGTCAGAAGTTGAGGGTGACGTTGCCGAGAATCGAGTAATAGCTGTCGTCGTCGCCGTACAGGTCCTTGAGGCCATCGCCCGGCTCGAGCAGCGCGGCCGACAGTCTCACCACGACGTTCTGCGTCATGAAGGGCCGCCAGATCCATGCAGCGGAAATGTCGGTGCCGATGCTCCGGTCGATCGGACTCTGGTTGCGCGCGACTTCGAGTACGGCAGTGTCGTCGAACCAGAGTTCGTTGACATTGACCGACACCCGGTGCTCCGGCGCCAGGTCGAAGTCGGCGCCAATACCGATCAGGCGGAGTCCCGGGTTCTCGAAATTCGACTGCCCCAGCTCGCGCGAGGAGCGCAGGCTCGGAATCATCGAGTTGCGCCCCGCCAGTGCGACGCCGCCGCCGCCGATCAGAGGGATGTTCTGGCGTATCCAGTAGCTGGTATCCGCACCGGCGAAGATCGGGTTCTCGAAGATCGCATCGAAGCCTTGCGAAACGTCGTCGAACGGATCGTCGTCGCCCGAAGACCAGGCGACCGAAGCGCGCGCGCGGATCCAGTCGAAGTCCATCGACGCTTCGGCGGCTACGAATCCCGCCTCGATGTCCGAGTTGCGTCCGGTGAAGGTGTTGTCGTTGTCGCCCAGCGCGGCGTACGCGCTGACCGTGAGGTTCAGGCGCCCGAAGTGCCCGTCACCGTTGTAGCCGAGGTACACCACGTCGTATTCACGCGGCTGCTCCGTGCCGAGCGACGAGGGTCGCGCAATGAATCCGTTTGAATCGAAGAAGAACTCGTCTTCGCGATTGCGGTTGTAAACCACCGTCCCCTGCGAGACGAAGCCGATGGCCGGCCAGTCCTGCCGATAGAGGTTGGCGATCACCACGTCGTCGTCGCGCAGCCCCTCCGACACGTCGTTGAGCCCCGAATTGAGGTCCTTCTCGACCCGGCGGAACCAGGCGAGGTTGTACTGCCACTTGTTGTTGTCCCGGTTGCCGAACAGCCGCGCACCGAACTGGATGTCCTGGAACAGGAATCCGCGGAAGTCGGTGGAGAAGGGCTGGATACCGAAGCGGAACGCGTCGAAATCGTAGCGGTCCGACACGTTGCGCAGGTGCCGGTCAACGAACAGCTCCTGCACGGCCACGAAGTAGTCGTTGCGATCGTTGCCGAGTCGAGGATCAACCTGGAGGATCCGCACGTCATCGACGTCGACGCGGTTGTACTGGAAGCCGAGCGTGGCGCGGTATTCCCAATCGGGTGGCTTGAACGTGGTGTCGCCCTTGAAGTAGACGAAGCCGACCAGGAACGTCTGCGCGAAGATCGTCTGGTCGATGCCCGAGAAAATGTCGTTGTCGCCAGGGTTCTGGGTCGACGTGATGCCGACGGGCGTCGGGATCGAGCGCGGCTCGATGATGGTGTCGGAAATACCCACGAGGCTCAGGAACCAGTCCTTGCCGTGGATCGGGATGTCGCCCTTCCAGATATTCTGGTTATACGGGTCGTACCACGGGTACTTGAACCCCAGCGTCTGCATGATGCGCCAGCGATCCGGCAACGGTACGAACTCGCCCACCTGGTCGACCGGCGCCGGCTCGACATTGTCCGGGTTCGGATCGGGATCTTCGATGCGACGCTCGACCGGATGTCCCGGTCGACGTCGTGGAGGCGCGCTGAAGGGATCGTATGTCTCGGCCGGTAGCAGTGCCGCGAAGTTGAAAAGGCCACTGGCAGGTACGGAGAAATCGCTGGCGCCGACTTGGGCGCTGAAGGCGAGAGGAGCGAACGCGCCGGCGATGCAGAGAGCCAGCTGATGGCTGCGCTTTGGATGGCGTGTCATGTCACAACCCCGCGCACACGTTGGAGTCCTGCGAGTTGAGGAACGGCGCCTGCGGGCACTGAACGTAGCGCAGCCGCGCGCCCTGCGGCACGAGTTGATCGGAGCGCCGCGCGCTGGGTGCGTGCCCGATGCCACCGACCTGTGCGGACGCGCGTGCGAGCCCGAGGGCGGCGACCATATCGTCCTGGTCGATACCGTCGCCGGATACGCCGACAGCGCCAACCAGCGTTTCACCCCGATAGATCGGCACGCCGCCCGGGAAAATCTGGATGCCATTGCGCGCGCGACCATTCGGCAGTCCGGTGCAGTTGCCGGTCGCCATGAGCAGCGCCTGGGGCGCATTCAGGGCACCATCGCGGAAGCCAATGTAGGCCCCGAGTATCGAAGCGATCTTGTTGTAAACGAGGTCGAGCTGCAGCCCGGTCGAGAAGGGGCTCCACTGCGCAATCGGCTTGGACAACGGGCCGTGGCGGGTGTTGGGAACGCCGTCCGGGGAGAACGGCCGTGCAATGTTGCCGACCGCGCGAGGCGTAAACGCCCAGATCCCATCGCCGAACAAAGTAGGCAAGCCGAAGAAGCCCCGCGCATCCGCGACGTAGTCGGCAAACCTTATGCGCGTGGAACCTGGCGTGCCATCAGGATTGAGATACACGGCATCCGGCGTCGCGGCGAGGTCCGCGGCGGTGTTCGGATGCGAGAACAGGAGCGCAGTGCGCGCCTTCTGCAGGGACACGTCGAGACCGAACATGGGCGCGTCGCGAGTCCGGACAATCCCCAGGACGCTGCCGCTGACATCGACCACCGAGATCGATGCACGCATCTGGGAATTGGTGGGCCGCCGGATCTGGGCGCGAGCCTGGTTAGCGACGCCGAGTGCCTGGTCGAGAATCGCCTGCACCTCGGCCTGCGTGAGCGAACCGCCTACGACGCCGATCGCTCCCCGCGGCGGGAAGCGATTTTCGCCGAAGGTGCCGGCGAGAACGAATGCATCGCGTCCAGGAAAGAACTCCGTATCGGGACGGATGCCCGATGCGGCTTCGCCGAAGACGGTCCCGCGGACAATGCCATTGGCGGCGACGAAGAACAGCGGAACATCGAGCAGCGCACCAGTCGCAGGAGTGAGCGTCGCCAGGCCGGGCGCGGTGGCCGGGTCGCGCGCAAGATTCGTGAAGTCCACATCGCTGAAGCGGAATGTCTTGCCATCGACCGTGATGCGATCGCCGCGCCTTTCGAGGGGCGCACCAAAGCCGAACGAGCCGGCGGTCGCGATCAGTTCGTCGATATCGCGATCCACGTCGGCAACGTTGAGATCCAGGCCATAGATGCCGTCGGCGAGCACGCCGATCCCGCCAACCAATGTGCCGTCCTTGTAGAGCGGCAGGCCTCCGGGATCGGCGGACAGCCCCAAAGGCGCGGGCTTGGGTCCGAACGTGAGCGAGCCCGCGAACCCGATCAGGCCGAGCACCGGACCAGGCAGGGCGATGAGGTCGGAGCACACGAGCTGTGAGAACTGCACGCCGAACAGCGGGCCACTCGGGCCGCCGACTTCGCCGGGGTTGAAATGCTGCTGCACGATCTGGCTGGCGGTCCGTGTCGAGAACGCGTTGCCTTCGGAGGAAAGATAGGCTCCGGTAACGGCCTTCGAGATGGCGGCGAGTTCGGTCGGAATGTTCGAGATGTTCTCGAGCCCGCCGGTGACGCCCCGTCCCGACGTGATGGTGGCCGTCGTGCCGGCACCCTGCATGCGATACACGCCGAGGACATTGCCGACGCGATCGACCACGGCGATCGTGGCGCGCGCATTCTGCGCCGAGGCCTCGTTAACTGCCTGTGCAATCACGGCGCCGACTTCAGCCGTGGTCAGGAACGAAGTGGAGTTGACGCAGGACCCGGTGCATTCGACCGGCGCGGTGGGTCCGGGAGCCGGGGCGGGCGCGGTGCCGACGGGACTGCCGGAGTTTCCTCCACCGCCGCACGCCACCAGTGCGCACGTGAGTGCGCCGATCAGGACTCTGCGCGCTACGCAGCCGTGGTTCGACCTCGACCCCATCATTCCCCCTTCATCGGGATGTCTGCGACATCGGCGATGGCTCCCGTTGCTCCGATCATACCCGGGCAGGCAGGCGACGTGGCAAGTGCGCCACTCCCTGATGAACGACGCGCAATCGGTCTGGGGCTCATGGGGACGTGTAATCGCGCCCGTCGTTTACCGAATACACCTGTTGCCCCCCTCAGCGGACAAGACAAATGAGCGCAGCTCCCCTTCGAAGCAGCATGACCTACCCGCACGGCTTTCTGGATTTCCTCACGCTTACGCCGAAGCGCGGCCATCGGATCGGTGATTACGAGATGCAGGCGGAAGGCCTCGAACGCTTCAATGGAGCGTTGCGGGCACTCAGTCCGGAGTCGCCTGCGCTGACGCTCGACCAGATGGCGACGGCGGCACAGCGCGCGCTCGATCGCTATCCGGACGGTGGGCAGCCGGCATTCGTCACATCACGCCTTGCGTCGCTGACTCGACTCGATGCGCTGGCGGCAGACGCGGCATGGGGGGCCGACGAAGACCTGCTGCGTTACCTGCGCACGGTCCACGATTACCTTGCCGACAAAAACGACCTGATTCCCGATGACCTGCCCGTCGTCGGACGCCTCGATGACGCAGTGCTGATCGATGTCACGCTGCAGCTCGTGCGCGAAGATCTGGCGGTGTACGAAGACTTCTGCCGGTTTCGCCAGGTCGCCGCGGATTTTGCCAACGTGTCGGTGGCAGAAACTGGCCTTACGCGAGCACATTGGATTGAAGCGCTGACCCAGTCCCGCGGGAGCAGGCCGCAACGCTACGGCCACACCCGCACCCGCCACGCCCCGGATCCGCGCGTTTCGCTGTTCCACGTCAATTGAATGCGGCAATCTCGGCGCGAGTATGCTCGGATCGACTGCGCGACGGCTTGCAGCCGCCGCGTTGTGATGTCGGGGGCGGGCGTGGGGGAGAAAAGGTGCGCTTCAACACCACTCGATGGAGTCTGATTGCAGACGCTAGCGGCGATTCGCCGACGGCGCGTCCCGCGCTCGAGGCATTGTGCCGTGCGTATCGTCCTCCCGTGCTCGCCTTCGTGCGACGTCATGGATACCGGCCATCCGACGCCGAGGATCTGACCCAGGAGTTCTTTGCGCGTTTCCTCGAACGCGGCTGGTACGCGGACGCGTCGCCCGAGCGCGGACGATTCAGGGCGCTGGTATTGACCGCACTGCGACGCTTTCTGCTCGACGCCCGCGACCAGGAGCTTGCGCAGAAACGTGGCGGCGGTGCGCAGCATGTGGACCTCGATTGTCAGGACGAAGCGACGGCAACCGATTCGCCCGAGAGGGCGTTCATCCGGTCGTGGCTCGGCGTCATTCTCGAGAGGGCGCGGAGTAGATTGAAGTCGGAATGCGTCGAGGCCGGCAAGGGGCTGCAATTCGAGCGCCTGTGGAGTTGCATGGATGGGCGCGCGGACAGCGCGGAGATTGCGGCGGTGGCCGACGAGTTGGGCCTGCGGCGCAACACTGTGGCGGTGCAGCTCTATCGACTTCGTTCACGCATGCGCCAATTGACCCGACTGGAACTGCTCGCGACAGTCGGTAGCCGTGAAGACCTGAGCGCAGAGCTGGAAGAGTTGCGTGCCGCCCTCGACATCGACCTGTCGATCATGGACTGAGCCGATGCCAGCACCCGACCCCATGCCGATGCAGGCCAAGGCGAACTCGCGCAGTACGCGCTGGTCCCTCATCCGGGAACTCAATGCCGGACACCCCGATTCGCGCACGCAGTTCTACGAACTGTGCGTTCGCTATTGGGCCCCGATCCATCAATACGTGCGCCGCTGCGGCTTCGACGAGGCACCAGCGCGCACGCTGTCCAACGAATTCTTCGAGCACCTGCAGCGCGACGCATTGGCGCGCGCGAGCCGGCATCGACGCTTTCGCGAGTTCCTGCACGCGGAGCTGGACGCTTTTCTCTCGGCCAGGGACGCCACGGCGGCAGGCGAACCTGCGGCAAAAGCGATGCCTCCTGCGGCGACCGATGAGAATTTGCACCGGAGTTTTGCGCTCGAGGTGATCGGCCACAGCATGGGGCGCTTGCGCACCGAGGCCGTCCAGGCCGACCGGTTGCCGCTGTTCGAGCGTCTGGAACGTTATCTTTCGAGCGAGGCAAAGCCGGGAGATGTCGAGCGGGACGCAGCCGCGCTCGACGCAAAACCCGTGTTCGTGAACATGGCTATCCGGCAGTTGCGCGAGCGCTTTCGCCGCATCGTCGATGATGAGCTCGCGCGCCTGGTCACCGACCCGAGCGAACTTGCCGAGGAACGGGAAGCCATGCTGGCGGCGCTGGGGCGCAGGTGAATTCAAACCCGGCCTCGGACGTTACGTCGACTGTCCCTGTCAGCACCAATCCGAACTGGTGGCTGGACCCTGCCATCGCGAAGCTCGCGTTCGGCGCCGGCTCGAAGGGTTTCGATGGCGGCGCGTGGAGCGCGGACGAAAGGCTCGATCTCGACCTTGAAGACCCGGGCCAGCGCGTGCTGGGTGAGTTCGAACTGCTCGAACTCATCGGCGAGGGAGGCATGGGCCTCGTGTATCGCGCGCAGCAGACACGCCTTGCGCGCGAAGTGGCCGTCAAGCTTCTCTCGGCGGGACCCTGGGCGTCGCCCGAGTTCGTCGCGCGATTCCGCCAGGAGGCGCAGCATGCGGCGCAGCTGCAGCACCCAGGCATCGTCACAGTCTTCGAGATGGGCGAGCTGGACGGGCTCGTCTATTACGCCATGCAACTGGTACGTGGGGAGAGCCTTGCGCAATGCCTCCAGCGGCGTGGTGGCCGGATTCCCCAACGCGAAGCGGCAGCGCTGATGCGGACAGTGGCTGAGGCCGTTTCGTACGCGCACAGCCTCGGTGTACTGCATCTCGATCTCAAGCCCGGCAACATCCTGCTCGACGAATCCGGAGAGCCGCGCGTCGCGGATTTTGGGCTGGCGCGTCGCATAGACCCGGACGGCCTCCGGGACAACGACCACATCGCCGGCACTCCGAGTTACATGGCGCCTGAGCAGGCCAGCGTGGGACGGCATCCGCTGACGCAGGCGAGCGATGTGTGGGGGCTGGGTGCAATCCTCTACGAGTTGTTGACGGGTCGTCCGCCGTTCGAAGGTTCGAGTGCACTGGCAACGCTCGAACTCTTGCGCGAAGGCAAGCTCGACAAGCCATCCCGATTCATTCCTGTTGAGCTCGACCTCGAGGCAATCTGCCTCAAGTGCCTTGCGATGGATCCGGGCGCGCGCTATCCGGATGCACGCGTCCTGGCGGACGATCTCGGGCGGTATATCGAAGGACGCGAAGTGAGCGTACGTCCGCTCACGTCAATCCTGAAAATGGGGCGTTGGGCGCGGCGGGAACCGTGGCTCGCGGCAACCGCGAGCATTGCGATCCTCGCGTTGATCATCGGTATGGCCGCGACGTCGTTGCAGTGGTTGCGCGCCGAACGCAATGCCGTAGTTGCACAAACCAATGCCACGGAGGCAAGTTCCCGGCTCTGGGAAAGCCGACGTGAAACCGCATTGCGCTTGGAGCAGAACGGCGAGGGTTACCAGGCCATGCGGCAGCTGCTGACCAACATCGAGGAACAGGAAAGTTCCGGCATGCAGGACTTGGCCGCATCTGATCGTCTGCGTTTCGGAGTGATGTCGTCGCAGGGCGCAACTTTGATCGACGCGATCGTTATCCCGGACGCTAACCCGCTGGCGGTGGCGCTGAGCCCGACGGGCGCGGTTTTGGCTATCGCCTGCAACGACCAGACCGTGCGCTGGTATGCGACTGCGACTCTTGTGGAAATCGGCAGGGTGACGCTTACGGGTCGCTCGAGCTCCAGCGGCGTTGACCGCGCTCCACTTTTCCTGAAGTTCGCAAACGAGCAGCGGCTCCTCGTGACGCTCGACTGGTTGGGAAATTACGTGAGCCCGGCGAACATTGACAGTTGGATGATCGATCTGGAGCGCGCCAGCGTCGTCGAGCCTCCGCAGGGGTTTGCTGATTTCGCCGACGCGAGCTACAGCGCCGATGGAAGCTATGCACTGCTGCGCAATCGATCGATGAAGACGCAGCTGTGGCAGGTGTCACCGTGGCGGGCGCTTTCCGGCGTCGCTCACCCCGGAAGCCTCGGGCGCACTGGATTCCTCCCGACTTACGTCGCTCCGGATGCCGGCTTTGCGGCGATCCTGCTCGGGGCCTCGCGCGAGCTGCTCTGGCTGAACCCTGCGGATCTCTCTCGGGGGACTTCGCTTCGATTCCCGGGCCAGGCCGGAATTGCGGCGTGGATGAACAGCAACGATGGTCGTCTGATGGCGTTCGGCGACTATGAAGGACGCGTCTTCGTTTTCGACACTGTCACGCGTGCATTGCGAACCTTCCCGACTTCCCGTGGCCGGGAGATTACATGGCTTGCCTTCAGCGAAGACGACAAGTGGCTGGCGGCATCGAGCTGGGATGGTGCGGTCTACGCTTATGATGTGGCGCGCGGAGACGCCCTGGTCGCCGGCCAGATGCAACACGACTTCGCACCGTTGCGGATTGGACTCAGCAGGGAGCGACGCATGCTGGTCGTGTCCGGAGAGGGCAAGAGCGCGCTCTGGCACCTCCCGGAGACGGGACCTCGGGCCGTGGCCGCAAGAAGGGTGGGGGCGGGACCTGCTCCACACGGGTTTGCGGGTCGCTATTCGAGCGACTGGTCGTTCGACTCGGGGCTCATGGCGACGGCAGGAATCGACGGACAGGTGCGTCTGTGGCGCTTGCCACGCTCGCCGCTGATGAAGGCAACCGCTGCCCGTCAGATTGCCGAGTCGGCGGACTTCCACGGACAGCACGTGGTCGATGTGGATTGGAATCGCGTGCGGATCGCCACGACGAGAGATCAAGCTGTGACTCCCTGGATGGAGTTTGCCCAGCCTCCGGGTTTCGCCGAACTCGTGGCGGGAGGATCCACGCTGATCGTGACGGTTGGGGCGAAGCTGCATGTTTTCGATGTGCCGTCCCTGGTGAACCGATACGCGGCAATTCCGGTATCCGACACCCCGCAGCAGCTGGTGGTCAGCGCAGATGGGCGATGGCTACTGCTGGCTTTTGGCGTTAGCGGTGGATCCACCGGTCTTTCGCAACGTCTTCAATTGTTCGATCTAATGACCGGCGAGGCAATGCCTGGCGAGGCGCTACTGGCGGGTCCACTGCGGACGATTTCTTTCTCACCCGATGCCTCGCGCGTGCTTGCCGTGGGGCCCGCCGAGGATGTCAGCACATTGCTCGCCGTGCCTGGCCTGAAAGAAGTCGCCAGCTACCCTCACGATCCGTTCCAGCCGGTAGTGTGGGGGTCCATTGCTCCAGTGGGAGGATCGGTCTGGCTGGTGACGTCTGCGCAGGACGCGCGCCTGGGCGATGATCAAGTTCTGCTGTGGAACCCGGAGGCCGATACAGTGAAGCAGCGGGTTGCGGGCCAATCGCGACCACTGGGCATCATCGCCACCGTGGGTGGAGCATTTCTGGCCGGTGAGGCCAATGATCAGCGCTCGGACACCGACCTCAATCTTGCTCGACTGCGCAGGACTGCCACCAGCGCTCCCACCGCCAACCTGGCGTCCGACCGGAAAGGCACGCTCGTGGCGCAGGCATATCGCAGCGAAGTGCAACTTTACGACGCTGCAACGGGTGCCAACATCGGACCACCGCTGCAGGGATCGAGCAATGCGCTCGACTTCATCACGAGCCTGGCGTTTTCGCCTGACGCGGATCGCCTGCTCGCTCGAACCCTGCATGGTCACCTGCTGACCTGGTCGCTCGATCCGTTGTCCGACTCGACATCGCTTAATTCCGCTGTGCTCGCGGGACTCGATCCGGATGCCGAGTCGCAGCGCGTCCTGAAGCCCGTGTCGCGGGTCGAGCGACGGCGTCTGCGCAGCGAGGATCCCGGGCCTTGGACGCGCATTGCTGCGCGCCGCGGAATACCAGTGCACTCGACCGCACGGGCTGACGCGAGCGTAATTCCACCGCGATCGAAAGAATCGTCTCCTTGGATGCTGGATCTCGGTCCCGTGATCGCCTCCGGTCCCGAGGGCGTGCGCAATACCTTTTACAGCGGGCGCCCGCAGATGCGGCCGTACCCGGCTGGAGTGCAGCGTTTCGGTGGCATGGACTACGAATTGCGCGGGTTCTTCGAGATCGGCGGCCGTTTATCCACGCTGGACGCCCGGAACACGACCGAAGAAATCCGGTTCTGGACTTTGCCTTGCGTACCGGTGCCCGACGCGCCGGTGCGAGCCATCTGGCCGTTGATGATGTCGGCGGTGCCTGTCCGATCGACGGAAGAAACCGTGCTCGCTGAGCTTGTCTGGCATTACACAGACGGGAGCAGCGCCGTCACGCCCTTGCGCACCCAACATGAGCTCGCCGGGTACTCGGGTCTCGACAGCAACGTGCCGCTGGTGTTCGGCAACAGCCTGAGCCGGGTTTCGCCGGGCACGCAGGGCGAGACTTTGAGCAGTCCGAGGCTGCTCAATCCGTATACGGGGAAGTCGCTGCGTTGTGTCAGCATCGAGAGCCTGGGGCCACCCGCGTCGGTTCTGGTGCTCGCCATCACTGCCGAGCCCATGTCTGCCGAGCCACCCCGACCCGAGCCGTAATCGCCGTGGTCGATTGCCGTAAGTAAAACTGTCGAAGCAGTCGCAAACCAATCGACGTTTGTCGCACGCCACCAGGAGAATGCAATGAATTCGAATTCCAACAGAAATCCGCTCGCCGTCGCGTTGTTGGCGGGGATGCTGTGTCTGGCGCATGAACCCGTCGTGGCCTGCGGCGAAAACCAGTTCAGCACCGGCGGCGGTCTGCGTTACCAGGGATTCCTCGCCCCCCGGCCCGCAACCGTGGTGGTTGTCGACGATGGCCCGGGTGACCGCGATGAGCTGTATGCGGGACTTGCCAAGGCGGGCCATCGCGTGACGGTGGTCGCGAATCGCGAAGGCCTGGCCACCGTGCTGGCCAACGGCAAGGTCGACGTCCTGATCGCGGACCTGCAAGACGTGGATGCCATGACGAGCGAAGCCCCGAGTGGCACCCGTGTCCTGCCGGTGGTTGCCCGGAAGCTTCGCGATGCTCCCGAAACGCGCGATCGGTTCGATCTGATACTGCTCGAGGGAGCGAGCCTGGGGCAGTATCTCAAGTCGATCGATAGTCTGATCGGTACGGTAAAACGATGAATGGGCGTAAGCCCAGACGTCTCCGGGGAATCGCAGGAAGCCTGGTGGTCATGACGATGGTCGCGGCATTCCAGCCGCTGCGTGCATCCGACGGAAGCGAGAGCCTCGGTCAGGCGGATTCTGTTGCGCCCGCGATCAGGACATTCGAGCCGCCTGCTCACCCTCGCAAGCGGGGACGCGTTGCCATCACGTACCAGAATCTCGGCACGTTCGGGGCGCTGTCCGGGAGCGGGGAGGTGTTCGGTGAGCATGAGACCGATACGCACGCGGTACGGCTCGCTCTTGACTACATGATCGGTGATCGATGGGAAGCGCACGTATCGCTTCCGTTCATACGCAAGCGGTCGCGCGGAGGATTCGTGGCGCATGACCCGCGCCGGCTTACGGTGCAACACCCCGAAGCGCCACTGCTCGATGCCGGGACCTTCAACAGCGGATGGCAGGATCTTTCCCTGGGCGTGTCCTACCACGGCCATTGGCGCGGATTCGCTATCACTCCTCACGTCACAGCATCGCTGCCGACACACGAGTACCCACACTTCGGGAATGCGGCGCTCGGCCAGAACCTGTGGTCGCTGGGCCTTGGGTTCGACGTCAGCAGGCAGCGGGATTTCTCGAACTTTTTCTATTCGTTTGGCTACAGCTACAGATTCATCGAGAAGACGCTGGGATACAACGTGAATCGCCAGCAAATCCGGCTATCGGGGGGCTACCACTTCACGCCGCGGTTTTCCGCCCGCGCGTTCGTGGATGCAAACAAAGGGCGTGGCGTTAGTTCCGCCGACATTGGCCGACTGAGCCTCAACCTCACCAGCGAGTTCTGGTACCAGCATGATCGGCTAACCCTCCGCGAGAGCATCATCGGCGGAGTGAGCTGTTCCTACCAGGTCAACGATGACTACGCAGTCTCGCTGAGCGCCGCGAAGTTGTTGCGCGGAAAGGATCGACAGGACTTGCGCCGCGCTTACGAGATCCAGGTGTCGCGAAGCTTTTGACAAATCCGGTGTCGCGACTGCACCTGCAGCCGGGAGCCTCGCCGCAACCACCGTGACACGACGCCTAGTTGCGAGTGGGCACGGCGGCGGAGTTTTTCGACGCAGAATCGCGCGCGGCACGTTGCAGGTCGCCCATGAGCTGATACGGCGAGTCGTGGTAGCGGTGGCAGGTGATGCACGTGGACTCGACGCGCTTGGTCGCGGCTTCACCACCATGGCACTGGCGACAGTTTTCGATGCCCGGAATGAGCAGGTCCGTGCTCGATTTGGAGGTCGCCGCGGCATGGCAGTCGCCGCACTCCATCGTCGAGTGACCCGAGTGCGGAAAGAGCGACTTGGGAAACCAGACGCCCGCGACGCGGACGGGATCGATTTTCCATTGGTCCTGCCCGGCGCCTTCCTGGCGCGTCACGGTGTGGCAGACATTGCAGGCGCGGCCGGTGAACAGGCTTTCGCCGATCTCGCTGGCGCGATTGCCTGCCCAGGCGCGTGCCTCGATCGTCTGGGCAGGCGTCAGCGACTGCCCCGGACGGCGACGCTGCTGCACGAACATCGGTGCGCGCGCATCCTCATAGCCGCCAGCGAGTGCACGGCCTGCGTAATACTCGTCCAGCATCGCCAGGATCTCCGGCACCTTCGCGTGCGGTACCTGCCGGTCGGGCGCGAGCACGTCGAAGTCGAGGCGATGGCAGCTCTGGCACATCGTCTCGAAGTCGACGGGCAGCATGCGGCCGCCGCCCGGTTCCGCGACGTGGCAGGAAGAACAAGCCAGCACCCGGCGTCCATCGACGCCATCGACGCCACCCGGAGCGAGGTGCAGTTCGTGCGGGAACTTGACGCCCGAAGACTCGCGCAGGCCTTCCTTGAGTTCGACGCGCGTGGGCGTGAAGCGGCCCTCTGCGTTCCAGCCCGGCAGGGTCACCTTGAGCGGCGGGTGTGCGGTGCCGAAGTCTTCTGCATTGCCGATCCTGGTTGCTCCCTTGCTGGATGCCTGCAGGTCAGAGTGACAGTCCGAGCAAAGTGACTGCTGGGCGTCGATCAACTTGTCGGCGCCGTTGTGATCTCTGTGGCAGTGCGCGCAGCGCGTGTCGCCGAGTTCAGGGAGATTGAAGCGCTTGGGATCGGCATGCGCCGCGATGGCGCCGTGGCACGCGCCGCAGGCTTCGTCCCGCACGGGCTGGAAGGGCTTTTCGTGGCAGGCCTCGCAGCGATCGCCGAACGTATGGTGCGCGCGCGCAAGCTCACCCGATTGCCACGTCATGCGGCTGGTGAGCGGAATGATGTCGATGACCGGCCGGGTTTGCGGCACGAAGTGCGCGAACATCGGCAGCAGGAGGAACAGCAGCATCACGACCGCGAACAGGAACCACGCCGGGCGGCGCTTCGACAGCCATGTATCCGCGAGCGAGGTGTTGAGTGCTTGCGATGCGACGCGGGCCTCGGTCGACTCGAGGGGGCTGACTTCGACTGCCGCGTCGAAGCCTTTTGGCGGATCCAGCAGCTTGAGCCGCACGCCGCCCAGTTCGATGAGGGATCCACGCTTGACGATGGCATTGCGTTCGCTGCGGCCGTCCACCCGGACGCCGGTGATGACCTGCGACTCGATCCGGGCCTTGCCGCCGCCGAGCGCCGTCAGCGTTGCATGCGCCAGCGCGGAACGCAGGTCCGTCAGCGCGATAACCTGATCGGTACCACGGCCGACGGTCAGCGTATCGCCGTCGAACGCGAAGTCCTGGTAGCCAACGTTGCCTTTGCCCTTGCGGGTGATGCGGCGAACGAACCAACGCATATCGTTTGCGTCCTACCAGTAGAAAAACACGACGATGATGTGGGCGGTGAGGGCCGCCAGCAGTGCAAACGTCAACGGCACGTGGATGTACAACCACAGTTCCATGAGCGACTGGAGCTGGATGTCGCGGCTCACCCGGGAAGCCAGCGCTTTCTTCCGCGACAGCGAGTCGACCAGCTTGCGCATGGTCTCCGCCTGCACGTCAGTCGCCTTGCCAGCCAGGAAATCCACCATCGCGTACATGGTCGGCATTTCCTGGGTGCGCGGCTCGGCGCCGGATTCGCCTGCCTTCTCGCGCTTTTCGAGCGCATCGCGAACCTGTTTCAGGGCCTGCTCGGAAGCATCATTGGTGCGCAGCATGCCGAGCACGCCGCCGCCGAACTTCGTGTTGTCGATGGAGCGCGCCACGATCGCGTGCAGGCGCGCGTCGATGCCGTCGGCCAGCTGCAGCGATTGCTGGTCGAGGCTGGCGATCTCCTCGATCATCGTCTGCCGCGATGCGTTCTCGCGATTGCGGGTCATCAGCGCCGGATAGCGGAGATATGCGAAGACTCCGACGAAGCCCGACACGATCACCAGAGTCATCAGCACGAAGGCGAGGGTATGAACGTTCCAGCTGAACTGGAATCCGGAATGCAGGAGTGCGACGAGCAGCAGCGCGGTGCCGAGGTAGACGTGCGCGGACAACCAGCCTCCGACTGAGCCCAGTCTGCTGGCATAGCTGCGCTTGCGCAGTCCGTATGTTGTCAGCCAGTAGATGAGCAGGGCGCCGATTGTGCCGAGCGTATAGCCGAGCCACGTCCCTCCGTTCGGGTGCGGCGAGGGGTCGTGCCACATATAGGCGATGAGACTGCCGGCCAGCAGCACCAGCGCAACCCAGAGGTAGCGCTTGTTTGCGTAGGTAAGAAAGGAGTCATGCATGGCGGCAACGTTCCGTTACCCACCCCGAGCCATGGGCAAGGTTGGCAGCGGGGCGACCGCCTGGAATTGCGTCCGGAAGATTCATCGCCGCGACTGCGCGTAAGCCGGGAATTCTTCAGGCGAGATGCGCACCGCCGCGCCGGTGGGGCAGGCGCGCACGCACGCTGGACCGCCGGAGAGGTCCTTGCACATGTCGCACTTGACGGCCTTCTTCGGCGCCGCCGCCTTTGCAGGATCCTTCTTCGCGTCAGCGTCGACGTGCGGAGCTTCGCCAGGGCCGGTTCCGGCACCGAACAGCAGCCAGGAAAGCAGGCCGGGCTTCTTCGGCGGCTTCGCCGCCATCTGGATGACGCCGTACGGACAGTTGCGCTTGCAGTTGCCGCAACCAATGCAGTTGTCCGCGATGAATACCTCGCCATTCGGTGCGCGATGGATCGCGTCCGGCGGGCAGTCCTTCATGCAGTGCGGGTGCTCGCAGTGACGGCACGAAGTCGGCACGTGGATCTCGGCAAAGCTCGGGCCGGCTTCACGATCCAGCCGCGAGGTGCCGCCATGGGTCTCCGCACACGCCTTCTCGCAGTTGTCGCAACGCACGCACAGCGATTCGTCGATGAGCAGGATGTCAGTGGCCTCTCCCGCGCCCTGCGAGATCAGGAACGAAATGAGATCGCCTCCCGTCGGCAGGTTTTGCAACGCGAGGTTGGCTGCGGCTCGCTGCCGGTACTCGGACTGTATGCGCAGGCGCAACATGGGATTGCGCTGCATCAGGTCGCGGAACGCGGCGGCATCGACCCGGACGGTCTCCGATGCGATGGCGGCAGTGGCGGTGGCGGTGCGCTTGCCTTCGCCCATCATCGTCATCTCGCCGACGTAGTTCCCCGCCGCGACGTAGGACAGCACGACTTCGCGTCCGCCGATCTGGCGCGAGATCGTGAGCGAACCGACGCGCACCAGGTGCAGGCAGTCGCCTTCTTCTCCTTCGCGGAAGAGGACTTCGCCCGCCTTGAACTTGTCGATGCGCGCGTTCTCGATGATCGGCGCGAGTTCGGCGTATGAGGATTCAGGCGCGAAGCGGCTCTGGATCGCGCGCAGGATGAACACCGTGTCGATGTCGCGCTTGACGGCCGCGACCGAGTTGATGAGCTTGTTCATCGACCGGCGCGGGGTCTCGACCAGCACGCAGCCGACCCCGCCGATGATGGTGGCCGATCGCCGCCGCCCCGAGATCAGGCTCATCTCGCCGAAGAATTCCCCGCGCTTGAGGGTAACCCTGCGATCGCCATCCAGGATGACCTGCGCCTCGCCCTCCACGATGGAGTAGAAGCTGTCGGTGTAGTCGTTGCGCGCGAAGATGGTTTCGCCCGGCTTCGGCGTGCGGATGTCGGAGTCGATCATGAACTCGCGCAGCTGCAGCGGCGTGATGTGCGAGAGCAGCCGCACGTTGTCCTGAACGCGCTGCAGCGCGGCATCCACCGTGCTGAATCCCGCCATCCGGCCGAACTTTTCGCGCAGCAGGGGTTCGTCCGCGGGCTCCACCGGCCGACCGAGGATGTGTTCGACGACCTCGTAACCCTGGTTCATCGCCTGCTTGATCAGCGGGTAGCCGCCGAGGGCGCCAACGATGTACAGGCCGGGGACATTCGATTCGTACTTCGAACTGATCGCGGGGACCGAAGCGGGATCCTTGTTGGGGAACTCGACGCCGCAGGCTTCGACGAATGCGCGGGGAGCAGACGCCCCGAGCCGGGCGATGACGCGGTCGAGCGCGATTTCGGCCTTGCCATTCGGCGTTGCCAAGGCCATGCGTCCCGGCTTGGGCCCGCCTTCGACGGCCTCGACCAGTTCCGGGGCCGAACCGAAGTAGCACTCGATCCGACCGTCGCCAATGCCCTTCATGATGGCCTGGAGATTGCCTTCCTTGGCGCGCGCGAACTCGTCGCGCCGGTTGATGACGATGACCTTGTTGCGATCGGCAAGCGCCACCGCGTTCTCGATCGCGGCATCGCCGGCGCCAACCACGACGATGGTCTCGCCCTCGTATTCTTCCGGATCGTCCAGCTGGTATTGCACGAACGGCAGGTCTTCGCCCGGCACACCCATCTTGCGGATGTTGCCCTGCAATCCAATCCCGAGCACCACCGTTTCGGCTTCGAATTCCCGACCGTTGCCGCACTTGAGGACAAATCCTCCCGCAGGCTGGCGGCTGATGTTGGTGACCTCGCAGCCGTGGGCGACGTTGGTCTTCACCTTCGCGATGCCGCTGTCCCACTCGCCGAGGATCTTCTCCCGCGTGCCTGCAGCGAAAGTCAGCGGCGAACGCAGCGGCAGCGCGTCCGGCTCCGCCATGACGTGCTTGCCCTTCTGGTAACGATAGATCGTGTTGGAGAGGTGCGGCTCGCTCTCGAGCAGGATGTGGCTGATCCCCAGTTCGGCGGCGTGCGCGGCGGCGCTCATCCCGCCAGGGCCAGACCCGACTATCGCGATTCGAAAGCGGTCCGCCATTCGACTCCCCGTGTGTGGAATGTCTGCGCTTGCTCGCAAAGGAGCCGATGCTGTGCTCGGCCCCGACGCCATGATAGAACGAATGATGCTCGCGGCAGAGCACCCGTTGACCATCGAGTGCGTCGAAACCCCGGATGCGGCATTGCGGACGGCACTACTGATCGGCCATGCTTGCGTTCCGTTTGCTCTCCGGCTCCGCGGCGACGACAGGACGACCCGCCTTGGCGCCGATGCCCGCTCGACGCGGCCTCCTTTGACGAGGACGCTGCTGGGGTCGTCGAAGACAAGGCCATGGAACAATGAGTCAGCGATTCGCCGAATTCCTGTCTGGATTGCCCCGTGCGGAGGTGACAGCGGATCCCGTGCTGCCGGTGGACGCACGGAGAGTGAGTGCGTGGACGGATGCACTGCCCATGGCCAACGGGCCTGCGGCGACCACTCAACTGCTGGATGGACTCGCGCGGCTCAACCGGCAGTCGTCCGAAGGCGCCGAACGCCTTGCGGTCATGGAAGCATTGCGTCGTCCCGTGCTGACGATGATCGAAGTGCTGGATCGACAGATCATCGGCGCGAGTTTTCCGTTGCCTGCGCCGAAGGTCGCCATGGCTGGCCAACTCATCGGGCTGCAGCAGGGAATGGCGGTCGGATATCGACTGGCGCTTCGCGAGATCGGCGGCAGCGATGGCCGGATCTCCTTCCTGCGCGCGAAGTCTGCCGCGACCGCCGCGACCCGGGCCAGTTTTCATCTGGCAGAGCTTTTGTGCCGCGACTATCTGATCTATGCCAGTCCGGCGCCTGGCACCTGGCGCGACCTGCACAAGCTGTATGCGTACTCCGACGCCGCAGGTTTCGTCGGCAAGGTCGTTGACGATCCGTTGCACAAGCAGTTGCAGGCATCGACTGCGCAGAACTACCTGACTGCCCTGCTGCACGCCGTGAGCAACCCCTACCGGCTGTCCCAGCGCGAGAGCGTGGACACGTTTGCCGCGTGTCGCATCCTGGCGCAGCGCGCCATCGTGACTCCGAACTCGGGCGGAGGTGCCAACACGGTGGCGATCGAGTTGGACCACGACGAAGGCCCGGGCTACCTGCCAGAGGAGCGCGTGGCCAGCGGCGGGGGCAATCTCTTCGTCGATCTCGACCCGGTTCTGGCCTGGCTCAACCAGGAAGTACAGGGTCGAGCTGCTGACGTGCCGTTCGCCTTCAAGGGCAAAGACGTGCCTCCCGTCACCACGACACCAGAGGCGCTCACACGGATGACGTCGTCGTGGCGACCGGCACCGGAGCGAGGTCATCGGCGGCTCGCGGCCGGACACCAGCTCGACACGCTGGTCGGTCATACCGCCTTGCACCACGCGCTGTCCGGCGGAATGGATGCAGACGCCATCGAGCGCAGTTTTGGTGGCGAAGTGCAGCGGCTCTCGGAAACCGCAACGGCGTCGTGGAGCGAACGCTACGGCGAACCGCAACCGCCGCAACGTCATTCGGCGCTGGTACTGGACCAGAGTCTCGGAGGTTACCGCCTCGAGTGGGACAACGTGGTGGGCGCACGATTGCGTGTCGGCGAAGTGGTGGGCCTGGCCCCTGCGGGACTCGCCGACGACGAGACGGACTGGATGGTGGGTCTCGTGTGCTGGATGCGGATACTCCCCGACGGTCGCGTGGACGCCGGAGTGGCGCTCGTGTCCCGGCAGGCGCGGGCGGCGGCGCTGAGCCTTTACACCGTGGACCAGCGCAAGTCCCAGGCGCATCGGGTGATTGCGATGCGTCCGAGCAAGGCGGAAGACAGCGCTCGCGAACTGCTCCTGTCAAGCGGGATTGAAAAAGGCGCAGCACTGTATCGCCTGGTCACCGCCCCGAATCCTTACGATCCCACCGAACAGGCCGAACGGAGCCGGTTCCGTTCGCTCGAGGTCATCGATAACAACGGCGTGTACCTGCACGCGCGCCCCAGCGGCGAAGAAACGAGGGGGTGAGGCGACGCAGCTCGCGCGCCACCGGCGCGCGCGTCGCCGAACGCCCGCACATGGATGTGCGGGCCGGATCGAAGCCGCAGGGAAGCCTGCTTGCCTCGCAGCATCTGCGCAGAGCCTAGTCGAACGTCAAGACTTCGCCAGTCCTTTCGGGCACCCAACGCCGCCCCGCTAAACTACCCGCATGGCAATAGCGACCCATCCCGACGTCCTCGCCGAGTCGTTCCCGGAAAATTCGGCCTTCTGCCCGCGGCGGCTGCGTCGTGGTGTACGCATCGGGGGCGTTCTGGTCGGGGCAGGGGCGCCCATCGTCGTGCAGTCGATGACCAATACCGACACGTCGGATATCCCGGCCACTGCCCGGCAGGTTGCGGAACTCTGGCGCGCAGGGTCCGAGCTGGTTCGCATCACGGTGAACACGGCCGAGGCGGCGCGCGCGGTGCCCTACATCCGCGAGCGACTCGACGCATTGAATGTGCCGGTGCCGCTGATTGGTGATTTCCACTACAACGGTCACGAACTGCTGGCCAGTGAGCCGGCGTGCGCGGAAGCGCTGGCGAAGTACCGTATCAATCCCGGCAATGTGGGATTCGGGCGCAAACGCGATCCACAGTTCGCGGCGATCGTGGAGCAGGCCATTGCGCGCGGAAAACCGATCCGGATCGGCGTCAACTGGGGTTCACTCGACCAGAAACTCGCCGCGGCGCTGATGGACGAAAACGCGTCGCGAACCACGCCCTGGCCCGCAGCCGCGGTCCTGCGCGAAGCCCTGCTGCGCTCTGCAATTGACTCCGCCGAGCGCGCGGTGGACATCGGGATGCCGCGCGAAGGCATCGTTCTTTCCTGCAAAGTGTCTGGCGTCGCGGATCTCGTGCTCGTGTACCGGGAGTTGGCGCGGCGCTGCGACTTCGCCCTGCACCTGGGCCTCACCGAGGCCGGTATCGGCAGCAAGGGCATCGTCGCCTCGAGCGCGGCGCTGGCCATACTGCTGGCCGAAGGGATCGGGGACACCATCCGGATGTCACTCACGCCGGGACCTGGCGAACCGCGGACCGCAGAAGTGGTGGTCGCGCAGGAACTGCTGCAGACCATGGGATTGCGCGCGTTCACCCCGATGGTGACCGCTTGCCCGGGTTGCGGACGAACCACTAGCGAGTTTTTCCAGTACCTCGCGCAACAGGTACAGGAGCACGTGCGCGCGCGGATGCCGGAATGGAAATTTTCCAATCCAGGAGCGGAGAACCTCACGCTTGCCGTCATGGGTTGCGTGGTCAACGGGCCTGGAGAAAGCCGCCACGCCAATATCGGTATCTCCTTGCCGGGTACTGGAGAGGCTCCGTCAGCGCCTGTTTTCATAGACGGCCAGAAGGCCATGACGCTGCGTGGCGACCGCATCGCGGAAGAGTTCCTCGCCGTGATCGATGACTACGTTGCGCGCAACTACGTGCATCCGTCGCACTAGCGGCAAACCGCCCCGCAGCGCCGCCCACGGGTGATCCCGCCCGGCGCCCCCGCCGCACTGGTTCATTCCACCGTCGCCGCGTCGGCAGCAATGGTCCGGCGCACATGCAGCGCCTCGCGCTGCGCGATGTAGGCGTTCGCGCCAAATATCACCAGCGCCCCGGCAATCGTCCAGCGGTCGATGGATTCCCCGAACAGCGCGAATCCCGCGATGGCGACGATCGGCAATTGCATGAAGCTGATCGGCGTCAGGGCCGAAACTTCGCCCAGCCGGAATGCGCGCGTCCACAGCATGTGGCCGGCGGTGCCAAGCCCGCCCGTCACGATGACCCAGAGCCAGCCGGCGGCGCTTGGCCATTCCCACACCCACAAAGCCGTAGGCAGCGACAACGGCACCCAGAGCAGTGTGGTCATCAGCACGATCGCGTCCGGTGGTTCCGTGCGCGACAGGAACTTGATGCTGATCGCCGTGCAGGCGCTCAGCAAAGCGCCGAGCAGTGCCGCCAGGATGCCCGGCGTGAGCGCAACAAAGCCCGGCCGTACGATCAGGAGTACGCCCAGAAAGCCGATGAGTACCGCGCTCCAGCGGCGTGCACGCACCGTTTCACCCAGTGCGAACACCGCGCCGATGGTGACGAAGAGCGGCGTCGAGTAGGACAGGGAAACTGCCTGGGCGAGCGGCAACTGGGAGATGGCCCAGAAGCCGGCCAGCATCGACATCAATCCGATGACGCAGCGACCGAAGTAGAGCGGCAGTTTCCGTGTCCGCAGCAGCCCCGGACCATGCCTGATCAGCAGCGGCAGGGCGAACAGGAGTCCGAACACGTTCCGGAAAAACGCCACTTCGAATGCGTGCATTTCCTGAGTCGCGAGGCGGATGGCGATGGTCATGAAGCCGAACATCACAGTCGCTGCGAGCATGAGTGTCGCGGCCCGCATGGGTACCGCCGTGGTCGTCATCCGTGGTGCAGGCGACGCATCAGTCCGCGAACTACTCCCTGCACGCTCGCGCGAGTGGCCATGACCCGACGCGTGGGTGCAGGTGGCGCGTCGCTCTCGATAACCAGTACTTCGGTATCGTGCCGCAGCCTGCCGAGCACGTATTCCTGTTCGTCGATCAGAATCGCCACCAGGTCGGACTCGGCCGGAGTGGCGCAGGCGGCGATGACGAGCAGGTCGCCTGCGTGTATTCCGAGGTGAGTCCACCGGACGCCTTCGACGGTGAGAAGGAAACCTTCGGCGTCCGGCCCGAGCCATGTGGGCACGGTCATGGCCTCGTAGCGTCCCAGCGGATGCAGGAGGCCGCTACCGTCGATCCGGCCGAGCAACGGCAATCGCGATTCCTTGACCGCAGCCGGCCTGCGCAGTCGCACGCCGCGCTGCTTGCCGAGCATGGGTTCCACGAGCCCGGCTTCGATGAGCGCGGTGACTTGTTTGTGCAGGGATCCGCGCGAAGCCAGACCCAGTTCCGCGCAAAGCTCCGCCAGCGTCGGTGGCCTCGCGCCATTGGCAGCCCTGGCGCGAAGGTGCTCGAGAAGGTGTTCCTGTCGGCGCGTCAGTGCGACATCGCCTGTCGTTGCGGGAGTCCGTGGGAAACGATGTGATGCCACTGTTGCCGCTGTTGCCGCAGGCCCGCTCGCGGCGTCTGAAACCCCTTTTTTTTCCTGCCCCTCGGTTGCCGGAAATGTCTGGGAATGGGGGGAGGGTGCCTGCGACGGGCTGTCACTCGCGCGCTCGTCCGCGGCGGGTGCCTCGCCGGACCATAGATCCAGTTGCGGCACTTCGCGTTTGCGGCGGGGCGCACGCGGGGGAGGAGCGGCTGCGGGTGGGTCGGTCGGCGCCATATGAAAACCGATACGAAACGAACCGGGAGCATATTAACGCTGATGCAGCTGCCTCCGGAGATTTACTCGTCAGAAGCGAACCCCACAAGCGAACCGCACAAGCGAACCGCACAAGCGAACCGCGTCCCATAGGGGCAGTTGGCGTGGGCACTCCGGCCCAAACAAGTCTTGGCACCCCGGTTCCCACCGCCACGCGAGCACTAGCCGATGTCGGCCAGTATCGTTCGCCTCCCGCAACGTCCCAGAAGTTCGCATGACCCGAATCCTCTGGTTTCGCCGCGATCTGCGTCTCGCCGCCAACCCGGCACTGGTCGCCGCCTGCGCGGGCGCGGAAAAGCTCCTGTGCATCTACGTTCACGCGCCGCACGAGGAGTCCCCGTGGCAGCCAGGCGCGGCGAGCCGCTGGTGGCTGCATCATTCACTGACTGCACTGGACGCCGAATTGCGCGCACTCGGCCAGCGGTTGCATGTTTTCGAGGATCCAAGCGGGCGTGTGATCGAAAACCTGTGTCGGGCGGTTGATTCGATCGACGTACATGCCGGGGCGCTGGTCGAGCCGGCTGCCCGCCAGCGTGATCGAGCCGTGCGCGACCACCTGGCGCAGTCCGGAATCAGGTTGCACCGCCATGCCCCCAATCTTCTTTTTGAACCCGGTTCGGTGCTTGCGGCCAACGGAAAGCCGTACAGGGTCTTCACGCCCTTCTGGCGACAGGCCAGATCGAGGTTGCCCGCGAGTCTCCCGGAATCAATGCAGATGCTGCCTTCACCGCCGGCCGTCGTGCCTGCCGCGATTCCGATCGGCGAACTCGGATTGCTGCCGAGACAGCGATGGGACAGGGGCCTCGCGGAAAACTGGCAGCCCGGAGAGCGAGGGGCTGCGGCGGCGCTGGCAGATTTCCTCGAGGGCGATGTCCTGCGTTATGAGGAATCGCGCAATCGTCCCGATCAACCCGGTACCTCGCGACTTTCGCCGCACCTGCATTTCGGCGAGATATCGCCACGACAGGTCGTGCAGGCCATGCGGCAACGCGGATTGCTGGACCGCGGCGAACCGTTTACCCGCGAGATCGGATGGCGGGAGTTCTGCCACCACGTACTCTGGCATTTCCCGCATACCAGCGACGCGCCAATGGATGCAGGATTTGCCAATTTTCCGTGGCTCGAGCCCCCGGACGGCGCCCTGCTGGCCGCGTGGCAACAGGGCCGGACTGGCATTCCCATGGTCGACGCGGGCATGCGCGAGCTCTGGGCGACCGGCTGGATGCACAACCGCGTGCGCATGGTCGTCGCTTCGCTGCTGACCAAGAATCTCCGCATGCATTGGCTGCACGGCGCGCGTTGGTTCTGGGACACGCTGGTCGACGCGGACCTCGCAAACAACAGCGGTGGCTGGCAGTGGTGCGCGGGCAGCGGCGCCGACGCTGCCCCCTATTTCCGCGTGTTCAATCCGGTCCTGCAAGGGCAACGCTTCGACCCGCGCGGCGATTATGTGCGTCGCTGGATTCCAGAACTCGCCCGCGTGCCTGCCGCGGCAATCCACTCACCGTGGAAGCTGGGTCCGGCACAGCAGCGCGACTGCGGCATTGCCGACAGCGTCTACTGCAACCCCCTGGTAGACCTCCTTGCGACGCGCGCCGCTGCGCTGGAAGGTTTCGCGGCGATGCGCGTCGGCGCCATCCGCGACGATCGCGGGGATGCGAGCGTTGCGGGTACCATCGACTCGGCGGTGAAGGGGGGAAACGATGCCGGAGAAGACTGCCCAGCGTGGTGAGCGCGAATCGATGGCGCGGGTCGATACCGCATGGCTGCGCATGGAAGCGCCGACCAATCGGATGATGATTACGGGCGTGATGACCTTCGAATCGCCCCTGTCACTCGCCGGACTCAAGGAAGTGATTGAGCATCGCTTCCTCGCCTTCAGGCGGTTTCGGCAAAAGGCCGTGGATACCCCGGCCGGTGCTTTCTGGGAAGACGACAACGACTTCGACCTCGACTGGCACGTAAGGGTGACGGCATTGCCCGGGCGCGGCGGAAAGCTGGAGTTGCAGAGTCTCGCCAGCCAGCTCGCTTCCAGCCCACTGGATCAGTCACGACCGCTCTGGCAGTTCCACCTGGTGGAGAAATTCGGCAAGGGGTCGGCCCTGATCACCCGGCTGCACCATTGCTATGCCGACGGAATGGCCCTGGTCCAGGTGATGCTCTCGCTCACCGACGTCGAGGCCAAGCCCGCCCACACGGTCGAGCTCGAACGCGCCTGGCTCAAGCGCGATCGCGGCACGGTCACCCAGCGCCTACTGCAACCTGCGCGCGCGGGCTTGAAGCAGGCGGCGCATCTGGGAGGGAAAGCCCTCATCAAGGGCCGCGAGTTGCTCGAAGACCCTGAGCAACTGGAGCGGCTCGCACAAGGCGGCGGCGAGATCCTGCGTGAACTGGCGATCGCCTTGTCGCTGCCGGACGACCCGGCCACGAAACTCAAAGGCGCCCTCGGCGCCACCAAGCGTGTTGCATGGGCCGAGCCGTTGCCGCTCAACGAGGTCAAGACGCTCAGCCGGGCGCTGGATTGCACGGTCAACGATGTGCTCCTGGCGGCTGCTGCCGGGGCCCTGCGCGCGTGGCTCATGGAGCAGGGAGAGGACATCGATGGCATGACGATCCGCGCCACCGTGCCCGTCAACCTTCGGCCTCTGGAGCACGCGAAACAACTCGGGAACCACTTTGGACTGGTGTTCCTTGAACTGCCGATCGGCGAAAGCAATCCGCTGCGACGCGTCGAGCGGGTCGCAGCGTGCATGCAAGGGCTCAAGCGGTCCAAGCAGGCCGCCGTGACTTTCGGGCTGCTGGCGGCGGTCGGCATGGCGCCGGCGCCGATACAGCGCATGGCGCTCGAGCTTTTCAGCCGCAAGGCATCGGCGGTTGCGACCAATGTGCCCGGTCCGCAGCAACCGATGTATCTGGCGGGCAGCCGCATCGAGGACCTCATGTTCTGGGTTCCGCAAAATGGCTCGATAGGGGTGGGCATCAGCATCCTTTCCTACAACGGGCGCGTGCACTTCGGCCTCATCGCGGACGCGAAGCGCATTCCGGACCCGCAGGCGGTCATTGACCGGTTTGCCCCGGAATTCGAGAAGTTGTTGATGATCACGATGATGGAGGACTGGTCGGGGCCCATCACGTCGGCCGATGCCCAGGCAACGCTTGCCCATCATCTGTCCGTGAGGACAGGTCACGCGCGATCTGCGCGTCGTTCCCGGGCAGGGGCGTAAACGCACCTCGCGGGTACGCTCCCGGAATTCCGCAAGGCCGAATGCCCGCCTCGGCTACTCGATCGCCGTTTTGGCGTAAGCGACGTCCAGTGCTTCCATGGCGTCGCGGGGCTTCATGCTGGCAGCCTTTGCGTAAGCCGCGGCTGCATCGTCCTCGCGTTTGGCGCCGTACAGCGCCATCAGCAGGTTGCCATGCTCGATGTGGGCGATGGGGGCCTGCGGAATCAGTTTGAGCGCGGCCGCCATGTGCTGCTCAGCGGTGGAACCCTTGGCGCCGTAAGTCAGACCCGCAATCATGCTTCCGACCTTTGCCACGATTTCCGCGTGGTACATCGCGAGTGCGAGCATTGCTTCGGCATGCCTTGGCGCCAGCCTGATCGTCGTATCGAGGCTGGTTTTCACCTTGCCTGCAAGCCCCAGGCTCAGGGCCTGCGTGATGGAAATCACTTGGCTGTAGCGCCCGAGCGCATACGCATGCTGGTAGTGCGCGTTGGCAGCCTGTGGCCAGAGGGCCGCTGCCGAGGCGGCGCGCTCCGCCGCGGCCTTGAGTTCGACGGTGCGCAACTTGTCATCGTCGAGGAGGCGCGCAGCGTGTATGCCTTGTGCCTTGCACGCGACGGCCACGCCCCACGCGCCAAGACTGGCTCCCCCATCGAACGCGTCTTCGAAGTCTCCGCGATGGAACGCGCGCCACGCATCCTGCGCGGCAGCGGCGAGCGAAGCTGCGTCCAGCTTGAGTTTCGGCTGTGGCGTGGCCTTGATCGCCATCGCTGCCCACTTCGCGTCGGGAAAAGGTTCCTGGTCTCCGGCGTGCAACGCAGCCCAGCTCTTGGCGAGCTTGTCGCCCGCGTAGTCGAAGGCCTTGTTGGGATGCGGGAACGCGATCCAGCGGCTGCGCGCCATGGTGTTTGACTCCCCCGTTGAAAGATCAAAGGATGAGACAAGACTGACGGGACGGCAACGCGCGGCCGCTCGACGCCGTCAGCTAGGGTGAAAGCTCGGATGGACAGGTCTAGGGTACAAAGCGTCGCAGCTCAACCAACCAGGGTTTCTCATGGCTACCAAGCAGATTCGCAGCACCCCGTCACGCACCACGCCTCCCCGTGATTTTCCCCGACAGGTCTGGCTCGCCGGACTCGGCGCGGTTTCGCTGACTCGAAAGCAATCCGGAAAAGTTTTCCAGCGCCTCGTCACTGAGGGTGAGCAGTTTCGCGGGGAAGCCGAGAAGATGACGCAGCAGTTCCTGCGCGATTTCCAGCGCGTGGCGGCGGATGTCTCCAAGAAGGCAAACGCAGAGTACGGCCCGCTCAAGAAGCGCGTGGTCCGCAACCTGCGCACGACCGAGCAGTCGATTGCAGCCGGCGCCGACGAGGCACTTTCCAAGCTCACGTCGATCTATCGCGAGTCACGCGCCGAGTTCGAGCGCGTTCGCGACAACGCACAGGCGCGCAGCCGCCGGTCGGCTCCCGCGCGCGCGACGCGCAAGTCGCCCGCACGCAAGCGTCGCGCCGCCACCGCGTAATTGACTGTCCTTTAGCGAAAGCCGCCCCGGGAGCGGGTGGCCGTACGCGAGCGGGGCGTTCCGTCTGCCTCCCGGCGCGGCGCGTTTCTCGACTGCTTCGATCTAGCGGTAGCGATCCGTGGCGCGCACGAGCGCGTCGGTGTGTCCGGGTTCGAATGCCGAATGGCCTGCGTCCGGAATGATTTCCAGCTCGGCTTCGGGCCATGCGGCCTTGAGATCCCAGGCGTTCTGTAGCGGACAAACGACGTCGTAACGCCCATGCACGATGGCGCCAGGGATGCCGTGCAGTCGGCCGGCGTCGCGGAGCAACTGGTCTTCAACCTCGAAGAACCCACCATTGACGAAGTAGTGGCATTCGATGCGGGCGAAAGCGAGCGCGAACCCGGCTTCGTCGTGTGAGGCGACAAAGTCCTCGTCGGGCAACAGGAAGCTGGTGGCACCCTCCCAGATTGCCCACGCGCGCGCCGCCGCAAGCCTCGCCGCCGCGTCGTCGCCAGTGAGGCGGCGGTGATAGGCGGAGATGAGGTCGTGTCGTTCAACGGCTGGAATCGCGGCCAGGTAATGCGCCCAGGCGTCCGGGTATAGACGCGACGCGCCCTGCTGGTAGAACCACTCGAGCTCCCAGCGCCGCAGCATGAAGATGCCGCGCAAGACCAGTTCGGAGACCCTGTCCGGATACTTCTGCGCGTAGGCGAGGGCGAGCGTGGATCCCCAGGATCCGCCGAAAACCTGCCAGCGCTCGATGCCGAGATGGGTCCGCAGCCGTTCGATGTCGTCGACGAGGTGCCAGGTCGTGTTGTCGACCAGATCCGCGTGCGGCGTAGAGCGCCCGGCACCGCGCTGGTCGAACAGCACGATCCTGTAATGCGCGGGATCGTGGAACCGCCGCATCTTCGCGTTGCAGCCGCCGCCGGGACCACCGTGCAGCATCACCACCGGCTTGCCTTGCGGATTGCCGCACTGCTCGAAGTAGAGTTCGTGGCGATCGTCGACCCCGAGTCGGCCTTGCGCAAACGGCTCGATCGGCGGATAGAGTTCGCGACGATCCATCGAAGTCGTTTCCTTCATTTGACGTAATTGGCGGCGAGCGTGTGCAGATGCAGGCGCTCTGCGTCCCGGAGAAAGGGAGCGAGCAACATCATCACCTGGTAGATGCCTCGCGTGAGGTCAGTCGCTTCCCTCTCGAGGTGGCCACCGAGCACTGCGTTGTAACTCATCCAGAAACTCGTCACGAGCAGGATGTTGTGGGCGGTGGCTTCGATTTCGGCACGTGAAGCCCGCATTTCCCCGCTCGCGCCCAGCCCGCGCAACACGGCTTCTGCATTTGCCGTGGCGCGCTTGAGAATGCGCGAAAAGTGCAGCCGGAGTTTGCGATTGCGGCTGGTGATATCGACCAGGTCGCGGTAGATGAAGCGGTAGTCCCACATGCACTCGAACGCGACGTGGAGGCGCAGCCAGATGTCTTCCAGCGTCGGCAGCCGGCCGTCCGGGACTACCAGCGCTTCCTCGATGCGCAGTTCGTATCGGGCAAAAAGATGCTCGACGATGTCGTCCTTGTTGCGGAAGTGGTAGTAGAGATTGCCCGGACTGATATCGAGCTCGTCGGCGATGTGATTGGTCGTGACATTGGGCTCTCCGCGCTGGTTGAACAGCGCGAGACTCGTGTCGAGGATCCGCTCCCGGGTCTTGGTCGCCATGAGGCGGGCGCGCTTCAGCGCGCGAGTTTTGCCACCAGGTCGATGTATTGCTGTTGCGCCGTGGCCTGGGGCGTACCGCTGAGTTTCGCCCAGGCGTCGTACTTGGCGCCGCCCTTGAAGTCGAAGAAACCAGGCCGTTCTCCGCTCACGTCCCCCTCGCTTCCCTGTTTGTACAGGGCATAAAGTCGCAACAGGACGCTGTCTTCGGGCCGTTCCGTGAGCGTCTTCACCTGCTCCTGCGCCGCTTCGAATCGCTTGTCGAGGTCGCCCATCGCGTGGCTCCGGTCGGGGCTCCCATTAGGCCGAAGCCGGACCGACCGGTCAATCGCGCGGTTGCTTCTAGGCAAACGCAGGCGCTGTGGCTATCGTTCGGCGACCGGCGCAGGGGGCGCCGACATTGCGCGGAGCGGCCATGAGTTACTTCGTCACCGGAGGTACCGGCTTCATCGGCCGGCACCTCATCGAGCGCCTGCTGGCGCGCACTGGAAAAATCCATGTGCTGGTGCGCAAGGGTTCCGAAGCGAAATTCGACGAGCTGCAGGCGCGCAGCGGCGCCCCGAAGGGCCGCCTGGTGAAAGTCACGGGCGACCTGTCGAAGCCGAAGCTCGGACTGACTCCGGCCGCGATCGCCGCGCTGCGTGGCAAGGTCAAGCATTTCTTCCACCTGGCCGCCATTTACGACCTCACCACCGATTCGGAAACCCAGCAGGACATCAACGTCGGCGGCACTCAGCGAGCCCTCGAGCTTGCCGCCGCCATCAACGCGGGGACCTTCCATCACGTGAGTTCCATCGCGGCCGCGGGCCTCTATCCGGGTGTTTTCAAGGAGGACATGTTCTCGGAAGCGGAGGACCTCGAGGATCCCTATTTCCGCACCAAGCACGAGTCGGAGGCGCTGGTCAGGGCGCATAAGAAAACGCCCTACCGTATCTACCGGCCTGCGATCGTGGTCGGGGACTCGCGCACCGGGGAGATCGACAAGATCGACGGCCCCTACTATTTCTTCCGCCTGATCAAGAAGATGCGCGAAATGCTGCCGCAATGGATGCCGACCATCGGGATCGAAGGCAGCCGGATCAACATCGTCCCGGTGGATTTCGTCGCAGCGGCGATCGACCACATCGGGCACAAGCGCGGACTCGACGGACACACGTTCCACCTGACGGATCCTGCTCCGCAGCGCGTCGGCGAGGTGCTCAATACGTTCGCGCGCGCGGCGCATGCACCCCAGATGACGATGCGTGTCGATGCACGCATGTTCGCCTTCGTGCCGCCGGCGATCCGCGGCGTGGTCGGCAACCTGCCGCCCGTGAAGCGCTTCACGAAGATGGTGATGAAGGACCTCGGAATTCCGCGCGAAGTGCTGAAATACATCAGCTACCCGACGCGCTTCGACACGCGCGAGGCCGAGCGCGCGCTGAAGGGCAGCGGCATCGCGGTTCCGCCACTGGAGAGCTACGCGTGGCGGCTGTGGGATTACTGGGAGCGGCACCTGGATCCCGACCTGTTCATCGACCACTCGCTGAGCGGCCGCGTCAAGGGCAAGCTGGTGCTCATCACCGGCGGCTCTTCCGGAATCGGCCGTGCCGCCGCGATCAAGATCGCCGCGGCCGGCGCCCGCACGATCATCGTGGCGCGCAAGCAGGAAGAACTCGATGCGGTGAGCGCGGAAATTGAAAGCGCTGGCGGAATCTGCCACACCTACAGCGCCGACATCGCCGAACTGGAGGAGTGCGACAAGCTGGTCGCCAAGGTGCTGGCGGAGCACGGTGCGCTCGACATCCTGGTCAACAATGCCGGGCGCTCGATCAGGCGTTCGGTCGCGCTTTCCTACGATCGCTTCCACGACTTCGAACGCACCATGCAGCTCAATTACTTCGGCGCGTTGCGGCTGATCCTGGGATTCCTTCCCTCGATGACCGAATGCCGCCGTGGTCATGTCATCAACATTTCGTCGATCGGCGTGCTGGCGAACTCGCCAAGGTTTTCCGCGTACGTTGCCTCGAAGTCGGCGCTCGATGCGTTCGCGCACTGCGCGCAGGGGGAATTCTCGGATCTCGGCATCGCGTTCACCACGATCAACATGCCGCTGGTGCGGACCGCGATGATCGGGCCCACCAAGATGTACGACAGCGTTCCCACGCTTTCGCCGGAAGAGGCGGCGGACATGATCGTGGCGGCCATCATCAAGCGGCCGACCCGCATCGCCACGCGGCTCGGGGTCTTCTCGGCGGTTTTGAACGCTGTCGCACCAAAGGCCTATGAGGTGGTGATGAACACGGCCTACAACCTGTTTCCCGACTCGGCCGCGGCCAAGGGCGTCAAGGGCAAAGACGAAAAGCCGTCCAACGAACAGGTGGCATTCGCCGCGCTGATGCGCGGCGTGCACTGGTAACGCGGAGCCCCACGACTATTTGCGCGGCGCGGCCGGTTTCCGGCTGCCGGCGGCGGACCCGGACTTTGCCTTGGACTTGGCTTTGCCCCCCGCGGCCGATTTCGCCGCGGACCTGGGCTTCGCAGCAGGTTTGCGGGACGACGCCGGAGTCGGGCGGGGCGAAGGATTCTGCTGCTGGCGAACGCTCCGATTGAGCGCTTCCACGCGATCGATGAGCGCCTGCATCTCTTCGCGGCCGGGCACGCCGAGACGCGTGAGTGAACGCGACACGCGATCCTCGAACACCTTCTCCAGGCGATCCCACGTATCTGCCGCGCGTTCCTTGACGTTGCTCACCGTGTTCTCGACCTTGTCGCGAACGACATCGGCCCTGCCGGTTGTGAAATGCCGGGTGCGCGATTCTATGGTCTGGCCTTCGCGGATCAGCGCATCGAAGAGCTTCGAACCCTGGTCCTGCGCGCGCGCAAAAGCACCGAGGCCCGCCATCCAGATCTGCTGCGCCGACTCGAGCAACTTGCCCTGCGCGTCGTACTTCGCTTCAGAGGCGCCGGCATTTTTCTTGAACTTGGGTTTGGTCATGGCTTGGGCCTCGTCACGGATGGGGAATCGGCACGCTGGGCGTGGTGCATAGAATACTCACACGATGCGAAGCGTGCTGCCAGTCATCCGGCAGCAGTCCGGCGGCGTCGCCCAGGTTTCGAAGGCGCGTCGTTCAATGAGACGTCGAGGTCGTCCAGCGCACGTCGCAGCTTGCGTGTCTGTTCGGTGGGGCGTGGTCGATAGCTGCGCAGGCCGGTCAGGATGCTCGCATGGGGATCGTCGAGCACCGCTGTGCGCAAAGTGATGCCATGTCCTGCGAGCAGCGGGCCGAGCGAGTCGCGTTGCTTTCGAAGGTCGGCGAGCGTCGACCGGAACGCATGTTCCGCCAGCCTGTGCCGGTTGTCGTAGCTGAAAACGTTGGCGAAGAACATTTCGCCGTCGTCCGCGTTGGGCTCGAAAAGGACAAGATCGGAGTGCGGGAACTGGTGGCGATACTGCTCGAGGCCGACCTGCATGCGGGATTTCAGCAGCGTCCTGAATGTCTGCGAAAGCACCGCCGGCAAGCCGCTTGCCGTCAGCTTGGCGGGCTCGCCATTTGGGCGGCGGCTCGTCGCCGACGAATGTCCTGCCGCGTCGAATGGCACGAGGGGATTGAGGGCGATCACCAGATCGGCCCCATCCGCCATGGCGACGGAGGCATGCAGGGTCCGGCGCAGCGCTCCGTCCACGTAGTGCCGGCCATCGATTTCGACGGGTGGGTATAGGCCAGGCAGTGCGGCACTCGCCTGCACGGCGCGCGAGATCGGCACGTGGTCGAATCCCGGCGCGCCGAAGCGCACGACTTCGCCTGTGTCGAGTTCCACGGCCACCACGAAGAGCCGCCGGGGTAGTTCCCGGAAATCGTTGCTGCGTCCGTAGTGGGCAAAGACACGGCGCAGGTACACGTCGATCGGGTCGTTGTCGAACAGCCCCGCGGGCACCAGCGCGCCCAGCCGCCCGAAGATGTCCGTCCAGCCGTGGCTCAGGGGATGGCGCAGGCAATCGCCGAGCCAGGAGCCGAGCACGCTGGGCGCGGCACGCATCCGCCTGGCGTATTCACCGAATGCCGGCTTCAAGAAAAGTTCGGGCCGAAAATTGACATTCGCGGCGTCGCCGGTGATGAAGATCCGGCAGATTTCGTCCGTATCGATTCCGTTGGCGAGTCCCGCCGCCAGGAAGGCGCCGGAGCTCACGCCGACATACACGTCGAGGCGCGTCAGGTCGCAGCCGTCGAGCGCCTGATCGAGCGCGCACAGCGCGCCCACCTCGTACATGCCCCCCACCGGTCCGCCGCCCGCAATGGCGATTCCGACCTTCGATCGATGGGCGCGCTTCGAGGAAGCGCCGGTTTGCACAATCAGCATGGATGCAGGCGACGAAGGCGAGGCCGGATTGTAGTGCGGCGCGAGGGTCGGGCGAGGCAGGGACGTCGGCCACCACAGTCCGGCGTTAAGCTCGACGAGAGGTTGTCCGATCCGGATCCCATGAACCACGCACATCGCATCGAGGACCTCGCGTCTGCGCTCCGGCTGGCGCGCGACCCCGATCTCGATCCCCGCAACCGCTCGGCGTGGCTGCCAGCCCTGCAGCGTTGGCAGGCCGATCGCCTGGCGCGGTCGTACGCCGATCTCCAGCGGGACCCGAGGTTCAGCAGGGCGACCCGGTTCTTTCTCCAGGACCTCTACGGTGAGCAGGACGTTGCATGGCGCGACCGGGACGTGGTCAGGATCCTGCCGACGATGCGCCGCTGGTTGCCGGCCAAACTTCTCGAGGTGGTGGCCGGCGCGCTCGAACTCGACCTGCTGACACATCAGCTCGACCTGGCGACGGCTGCGACACTTGAGCATTCATACGAGGGGCGGCCGCGCGTAGACGTCCAGCGTTATGGGCAAGCCTACCGTGCCTCCGGGACGCGCGAGCAGCGGGAGACCCAGCTTCGTCTGCTGCTCTGGGTGGGTAACGAGCTCGACCGCCTGGCGAGCAATCCACTGCTGGGCGCGCTCCTCAAACTCGCCCGCTCGCCAGCCAGGGCAGCGGGGCTCGAACGCATGCAGCAGTTCCTGGAAACCGGTTTCAGCGCCTGCAACGCCATGCAGGGGCAAGGCAGGGAGTTTCTCTCCACGATTGCCGACCGCGAGGCAACCGCGCTCGCAAATCTCTGCAACGGCGACCCGGACCCGTTCCGCTAGGTCAGCCGCGCTTGCCGAACTCCTTGTCCAGATAGCGCTCGATCTCGTTCTCGACGGTATTGCGCAAAGCGCCGAAGAGGAACCCCAGCTCCGCAACCACCTCGACCAGACCCGGGACGAGTGCGATCGTCCCCTTGACTCCCATTCGCTGGAACAGCAGGGTATCGCCGTCCCATTCGTACGTGACGTCGAACTTTTCGGCCAACTTCTTCGCAACACGTTCCACCGCCTTGCGCGAATCGGCAAGAGTCTTGCTATGTTCACGCTTGACGAGGATACGTGCCATGGAGGATGTTCCGCGTCGGATGTGCCGGGCAGGGGGAGGATACGGCATGAGGCATGAGGACCGCAGCACTCGCGTGCAGTTTCCCCCTGCGCGGGCTCGCGCTTTGCTAGAGTCGATGCGGCGCCTGGTTGGAGCCTCCTTGTGCGTTTGAGCTTTCCCAATGGTGAGCATGCCGACGTCAAGCTGGCTCCGGGCGAAATTCGGATCGGCGCTGCCGCGGACAACGAGGTCGTCCTTGCGGGCGACGGTATCCGGCCGCACCACGCGAGCCTCCTGGTCGACAACCGCGGCGTGATCCTGCGGGTGCATGCGCGCGACGCATGGACCCACCTGAATGCGCGACCGGTCATCGACCTTGCGCTGGTGCGCGGCGGCGACGTGATATCGGTCGACCAGGTCCGCATCGCCGTCAAGCCGGCTGACGATTCAGTGCTGAAGCCTGCCGGCGCAAATGCCGCGGACTCCCCGCAGGAATTCGGCGCCGGTTCGCGCGTTGCACTACGTGGTTTGTCGGGCCGCAATTACGGTCGCGCGATCCCGCTACTGCAGCCACTGGTCATCGGCCGGGACTCTGGCTGCGACGTCGTTCTCGAGGACGACAGTGCGCTGGCGCCCAAGCACGCGCGTATCGAAATCGCACCGGAAGGCGCTTATTTGCGCAGCGTCGACGGGCGATCGGAATTCGAAGTGAACGGCGTCATGCGCACAGACGCGACGCTGCACAGCGGGGACCAGATCACGTTTCGCCAGGACAGGTTCCTTCTCGAAGCGCCCGGCCTGCCTGCGCGCGGCAAGGCGCGTCCCGCGGCTCCGCCCGCGGCGTCCCCGGTACTGATCACGCAGACCCTGCGTGCGATCACGGCGGCAGACGTTGCCGGGGCAACGCCGCCCCCACCCGAGTCGTCCGCAGACACGTCAGCTTCAGCGCCGGCGGCGAGTCCGTGGCTCCTGATCCTGGCCGGGGCACTGATTGCCGCCGCATTGGCCATGCTGTTCCTGCACGGCAGCGCAGCGTAGGCAAGCCGTTAGCGGTTGTACAAGGCCAGGGCGCTGCGGAGCGCGAGTAGCCTTACCTGACAGCACCATCGCAACCCTGCGCAAACGACGCATGCGCCGGACGAACGCATTGGTTGTGCCGAATGTTGCGCTGCGGCATGCTGCGCTCGATATTTCAGGGAGCATGCGAGTGACCCGAGCGTACAACTTCAGTGCCGGCCCGGCCGCACTACCCGAACCGGTGTTGCGCCGCGCACAGTCCGAGATGCTCGAATGGGGTGGGGCGCGCGCTTCCGTGATGGAGGTGAGCCACCGCGGCCGGGAGTTCGTCGAATGCGCGGCGGCTGCGGAGCAGTCCCTGCGGCGCCTGCTCGCTGTCCCCGACCACTATCGCGTGCTGTTCCTGCAGGGCGGCGCGACCCAGCACTTCGCGCAGATCCCGATGAACCTCGCCAGCGGCCGTTCAACCGATTACATCGTGACCGGACATTGGGGAGAAAAGGCAGTCGCGGAAGCTCGCAGGGTTTGCGAGGTGAGGGTGGTCGCGAGCAGCGTCGATGATGCCTTCCGAAGCATTCCGGATCTTTCGGCGGTCGAGTTCGATCCCGGCGCGGCGTATGTTCACTACACGCCGAACGAAACCATCCATGGCGTCGAGTTTCACGCGATTCCGCAGGTGGGCCCGCTTCCGCTGGTGGCGGATGCGTCTTCCACCATCCTCTCGCGGCCGCTGGATATCGAGCGTTTCGGCGTGATCTACGCCGGCGCGCAGAAGAATATCGGCCCTTCAGGACTCGTGCTTCTCATCGTGCGCGATGACCTGCTGGAACGCGCGCCCGATTCGCTGCCGGCGATCTTCAGCTACAAGGCGCAATCCGACAGCGATTCCATGCTGAACACGCCGAACACCTTCGCGTGGTATCTCGCGGGACTCGTCTTCGAGTGGCTGGAGGCCGAAGGTGGGTTGAAGGAGATCGGGGCGCGCAACCAGCGCAAGGCGGACATCCTCTACGCAGCGATCGACGGAAGCGGGGGTTTCTATTCGAATCCGGTCGCCGTGGCTGCGCGCTCGCGGATGAACATTCCGTTCGTGCTGCGCGACAGTTCCCTCGACAAGGTTTTCCTGCTCGACTCGGAGCAGGCGGGGCTGCTTTCGCTCAAGGGCCATCGCGCGGTCGGCGGCATGCGCGCTTCGTTGTACAACGCGATGCCGGTGGAAGGAGTCGAGGCACTGACCTCCTTCATGGCTGACTTCGCGAAACGTCACGGGTGAACGAATCGATGAGCGAACCACTGCGTTACCGCATCAGCACTCTCAACGCCATTGCCGCGATTGGCCTTGAAAGGTTTCCGTCGCCACGATTCGAGGTAGGCGCGACCTTGAGCGAGCCCGACGCGTTGCTGGTCCGTTCGGCGGACCTCCACCGCGAGCCCATCGCGAAATCGGTCAAGGCCGTGGCGCGCGCCGGGGCAGGCACCAACAACATTCCGGTCGCCGCGCTCTCGGCACGCGGCGTTCCCGTGTTCAACGCGCCCGGCGCCAATGCGAATGCAGTCAAGGAACTTGTGGTGGCCGGCATGCTCCTCGCCGCGCGAAACCTTCCGGGCGCGCTGGCCTTCGTGAGGACACTCGGTACTGTCGAGGATGCCGAGGCCGCCATGGAGGAAAACAAGAAGCACTTCGCCGGCCGCGAGCTCTCCGGTCGCACGCTCGGTGTTGTGGGTCTTGGCGCAATCGGCGTACGCGTTGCCAACGCGGCGTACGCGCTCGGCATGAAGGTCATCGGCTTCGACCCGCACATGACGGTGGAGGGCGCCTGGGCCTTGTCCGCGGAGGTCGGCAAGGCCGCCGATCTCGCCGATCTCCTGTCGCGCAGCGACTTCGTATCCGTGCATGTCCCGCTGGTCGAGGCGACCCGCGGCTTGATCAATGCCGAAGCGCTCGCGCATCTCAAATCCGATGCGGTGCTGCTCAACTTCTCGCGTTCCGGGATTATCGACGAGACCGCATTGCGTTCAGCCCTCGACGCTGGCGGCCTTGACCGCTACGTCACCGACTTCCCGCTCAAGGACCGGCTCGAGGATCCCCGCATCATCGCGTTGCCGCACCTGGGAGCGTCGACGGCTGAGGCCGAGGAGAACTGCGCCGTGATGGTTGCAGACGACCTGCGGGAGTTCCTCGAAAATGGCAACATCGGGCACAGCGTCAACTTCCCGCGGCTGCGCATGTCGCGTGCGGGTCGCGCGCGACTCGCGATCGCGAATCGCAACGTACCGAACATGATCGGGCAGATTTCCCACGTGCTCGGCGCCAACCAGGTGAACATCGCGCAGATGCATAATGCCTCGCGCGGCGAACTGGCCTACAACCTCGTCGACGTCGACTCGCCGATTCCGCCGGAAGCCATCCGCGATCTCTGCGACATCGAGGGCGTGCTGTCGGTACGAGCCCTCTGATGAAGAAGCCGGGGGCCTCCCCGCGCAGCCGGACCCCCGCAACGACCACGCCGCGCGCAGAGGCACTCGATGAAGTGCGTGCGCGGATCGATGGGATCGATCGGCAGATCCAGGAACTCATCCAGGAGCGGGCGCGCTTCGCCGGCCAGGTCGGCAAGGCAAAGGGGCCCCTCAAGGCCGCGATCGACTACTACCGCCCTGAACGCGAGGCGCAGGTCATGCGCATGGTGGTCGACCGCAACGAAGGGCCCCTCAGCGACGAAGTGCTGGTACGGCTGTTCCGCGAAGTGATGTCGGCGTGCCTGGCGCAACAGGAGCCGCTCAAGATCGGGTTCCTGGGGCCGCGCGGAACCTTCAGCGAACAGGCGGTGCGCAAACACTTCGGGCATTCGTCCCACGGTCTGCCGCTCTCCTCGATCGAGGAGGTGTTTGAGGAGGTCGAAAGCGGCAACGCCGACTTCGGCGTGGTGCCTGTGGAAAATTCCGGGCAGGGCACGATCCAGTCGACACTCGACATGTTCCTGACTTCGAGCCTCAAGATCTGCGGTGAGGTCGAACTGCGCGTGCACCAGTTTCTGCTTTCGCGCAGTGGTCGAATCGAGGATATCGAGCGCGTGTACTCGCATCCCCAGTCGCTGGCGCAGTGCAAGTCATGGTTGAGGCAGAACCTTCCGGAGGCGGAACTGACGCCGCTCGCCAGCAACGCCGAGGCCGCGCGCCGCGCGCGCAACGCAGATGATGCGGCTGCGATCGCCGGCGAGGCGGCGGGCCACGTATACGGGCTCAAGTCGGTTGCCGGGCCGATCGAGGACCGGCCTGACAACACCACGCGGTTCCTCGTGCTCGGTCGCGAGTATTTCCCGCCCTGCGGCAACGATCGCACTTCGCTGCTGGTGCATGTCGATGACCAGCCCGGCGCGTTGTTCAACCTGCTGAGCCCGTTCGCCGCGAATGGCGTGAGCATGAACCGCATCGAATCGCGCCCATCGCACCAGGGTCGTTGGCAGTACGCGTTTTTCATCGACATTTCCGGGCACGTGCAGGATCGTGGAGTGGCCGACGCGATCGCAGCCCTGGGTGCGCACGCCACCCGGGTGCGGGTCCTCGGCTCGTATCCCGTCGCCGTGCTCTAGCGCCAATCCATGCGGCAGACGCCGACCCCGACTCCGGTCATTGCGGCTCTCTCGGCGTACGACCCCGGTCACGACATCGAGTCCCTGCGTCGCTCGGCGGAGCCGCACTGTCTCGTGGAACTCGGTTCGAACGAGAACGCCTTCGGACCCTGCGCGGGAGCGCTGGCGATCGTCCGCGGGTCGGGCGCGACCGACCTCTTGCGCTATCCGGATCCTCAGGGTCGCGCACTGAAGGCCGTGCTCGGCGCGCATCATGGCGTGGCTCCAGCCGAGGTCGTAATCGGCAACGGTTCACACGAATTGCTGATGCTGCTCGCGCAGGCGTTTGCGGGTATCGGCGACGAGGTGGCCTACAGCGAATTCGCTTTTGCGGTGTACGCCATCGCAGCGCGCAGCGTCGGTGCGAACGGGGTCGTTGCCGCTGCGCTTGCCGCGGACCACGAGTCGGCTCCCCGCGGGCACGACCTCGATGCGCTGGCCGGCGTGGTGTCGCCGCGCACGCGGCTCATCTTTCTCGCCAACCCCAACAATCCGACGGGCACCGCGTTTACAGCTGCGCAATTCGCAGATTTCATGGAACGCATTCCCCCGGCCGTCCTGGTCGTCGTGGATGAGGCCTATGTCGACTACGCCGCGGACCCGGCAGCGGCCAGCGTCCTTCCGCTGCGCGCGCGATTCGCCAATCTTGTGGTCACCCGCACCTTCTCCAAGATTCACGGGCTGGCCGGGCTGCGCGTCGGATACGCCATCGCGCATCCCGATGTGGCGTCGGTACTGGATCGGTTGCGGGAGACTTTCAACATCAACGCGCTGGCACAGCAGGCCGCCCGTGCAGCGCTTGCCGATGCCTTGCACGTGCAATCCTGCCGCATGCGCAACCTCCAGCAGCGCCAGGCGTTGATCGCCGCCTTGCGCGCGCTGGGTTTGAAGGCGCCCGAATCGCACGGCAACTTCGTGCTGGTGGAGTTCCCGGGAGGGCCAAGCCAGACCCGCCATGTCGAAGAGTCGCTACTCGCCCAGCATGTCGTGTTGCGCCCGATGCACGGCTACGGGCTGCCGCAATGCCTGCGAATCACGGTCGGCACGCAACACGAGCATGCGCGCCTCGTCGATGCGCTCAAGGTGGCGCTGACGTGAGCGGCGCCTCTTCGAGGGTGGATTGGAGGGTGCGCGCCGGCGCTCCACTGCGCGGCTGCGTTGCGGTTCCCGGCGACAAGTCCGTGTCGCATCGCGCGATCATGCTCGCGAGCATCAGCGACGGCACCACGCGAATCGACAACTTTCTCGAAGGAGACGATGCGCGCTCCACGGCCGCGATCTGCGGCCAGCTCGGGGTCGAAATCGAAGTGCCCGCCAGCGGCGTTCGCCTGGTGCATGGCGTCGGGCGCGAAGGGCTCAGGGCGCCCACGGCGCCGCTCGATTGCGGCAACGCTGGCACGGGCATGAGACTGCTGGCGGGATTGCTGGCGGGCCAGTCGTTCGATAGCCGCCTGATGGGCGACGAGTCCCTTTCGCGACGACCCATGGCGCGGGTCATCGATCCGCTCGAGGCGATGGGTGCCTCGATCGGTGCCCGCATGGGTGGCTTGCCGCCATTGGACATTGCGGGCGGTCGCGCGTTGCGGGGAATCGCATACGAATCGCCGGTCGCGAGCGCCCAGGTCAAGTCCGCCGTTTTGCTGGCAGGGCTGTTTGCGCGCGGTGCGACCGAGGTAACGGAACCGCGTGCGACGCGCGACTACACGGAATCGATGCTCAGGCACTTCGGGTATCCGATCTTGTTCGCTCCGGGCATGGCCAGACTGGAAGGTGGCCATCGACTGCTCGCTCGCGACCTCCGCGTGCCCGGTGATTTTTCGGCCGCCGCGTTCTGGCTCGTCGCCGCCTCCCTGGTCAGCGGATCGGAACTGAGCATCAGCAACGTGGGCATTCATCCGCGCCGCTTCGGGTTGTGGCATGCGCTGCGGAAAATGGGTGGCGACCTGGCGTCGCAATCGGAACGAAACGGGAGCGGGCCCACCGCCCGGTTGACGACGCGCGCGGCGCGGTTGCGCGGGTTGCGGTTGCCCGTCGACTGGGTGCCCGACATGATCGACGAGATGCCGGTGCTGTTCGTTGCGGCCGCGCTTGCTGTCGGCGACACGCTGGTCGAAGGAGCCGGCGAACTGCGTGTCAAGGAGTCCGACCGCATCGCGGTGATGGCGAACGCCTTGCGGAAAATGGGCGCCGACCTGGAGGAGCGTTCCGACGGCGTGCGTATTCGTGGCGTTGCGCAGTTGCATGGAGCGGAAGTGGATGCCGCTGGCGACCACCGTTGCGCGATGGCCCTTGCAGTCGCTTCCCTCAGGGCGGACGGCGAAGTCCTCATCAAGGACTGCGCCAATGTCTCCACTTCGTATCCCGGGTTTGCGGAACAGCTGCAGTCGCTCGGCGCCACGATCGATGTCCTCGAGGCGTAAAACGGCTCGCCTCACTACACTGACCGCCCCCGCGGAGTCCCCCCCCATGACAGCCAAAGTTTCACCCGTGCTGACCGTCGACGGGCCCTCGGGCTCCGGCAAGGGGACCATCAGCCGGCTGGTGGCGCGATCGCTCGAATGGCGGTTCCTCGACTCCGGTGCGCTGTACCGGGCGGTCGGGCTTGCCGCCAGCTGGGCAGACGCCGACTTCTCCGATCACGCTGCTCTGGCCAAGTACGCCGCCGAAACCAGGGTTCGATTCGAGGACCGGGGTGCCGACGACCCCGCCGTGTTCGTCAATGGGGTCGAGGCCAGCGCGGAACTGCGCACTGAGACCTGCGCCGCCGCCGCTTCCGCCATTGCCGCGATACCCGGAGTCCGTGCCGCCCTGGTGGACAAACAGCGTGCATTCCGCAAGCAGCCGGGCCTGGTCGCCGATGGACGCGATATGGGAACGGTCATCTTCCCGGACGCGGGGCTCAAGATTTTCCTCACTGCGAGCGCCGAGGAACGGGCGCATCGACGCTATAAACAGTTGAAGCAAAAGGGTTTGACAGTTAGACTCGCCGACCTTTTGGAGGAAATCCACGCGCGCGACACCCGCGATGCGGGTCGGCGTGTGGCGCCTCTGAAGCCCGCCACGGATGCAGTGCTGGTCGATAGCACCAGTGTCCCGGTGGCAGACGTCGTGGCGGAAGTGTTGGCGCTTGCGCGGCAACGCTTCCCGCTCACGTCGCGTTGAGGGGGGATGCAGGAAGCCGCAAGGTGTGATGGATGGTCGGTCGTGGATTGTTTTTGCGACCTGCATCGCTCTTGCGGGGCATCTTCTGATGTGGTGAATGTTCTGAAGCTTCAACTGTTACCAGGCCCCGCTTGCGCGGGATCTCAACGCCGCATTTCGCGGCACCAACGGGTGAATGGCCGCGGCAGATCCGCACCATTCGATCGATCAACCAGGAATTATTCATGACCGAGAGTTTTGCTGAACTGTTCGAACAGAGCGAATCGATTTCCAAACTGAAGCCGGGCGCCATCGTGCTGGGCACCATCGTTGAAATCCGCTCCGACGTCGTCGTCATCAATGCCGGGCTCAAGTCCGAAGGCATTGTTCCCATCGAGCAGTTCCGAAACGAGGCGGGCGAGTTGCCGATCAAGGTCGGCGACCAGATCAAGGTCGCGCTCGACGCGCTGGAAAACGGCTTCGGCGAAACCGTCCTGTCGCGCGAGAAAGCGTTGCGCTCCATGGTGTGGGACGACCTCGAAGAGGCCTTCGAAAAGCAGTCGACCATCACCGGCCGCATCTCGGGCAAGGTCAAGGGCGGTTTCACCGTCGACATCCAGGATGTGCGCGCGTTCCTCCCCGGTTCGCTCGTGGATGTGCGCCCCGTGCGCGACCCGGTGTATCTGGAAGGCAAGGAACTCGAGTTCAAGATCCTCAAGCTCGACCGCAAGCGCAACAACGTGGTGGTCTCGCGGCGCGCGGTGGTCGAAAGCGAATTCAGCGAGGAGCGCGAGAAGCTGCTCGATCGCCTGACCGAGAACTCCGTCATCAAGGGCGTGGTCAAGAACCTGACCGATTACGGCGCGTTCGTGGACCTCGGCGGGATCGATGGATTGCTGCATATCACCGACATGGCGTGGAAGCGCGTGCGGCACCCGTCGGAAGTCGTCAATGTCGGCGACGAACTCGACGTGCGCGTGCTGCGCTTCGACCGCGAGCGCAATCGCGTTTCACTCGGTCTCAAGCAGCTCGGCGAAGATCCGTGGGTCAACATCGCGCGCCGCTATCCGACCGGCACCCGCGTGGCGGGCAAGGTTTCCAACGTCACGGACTACGGCTGTTTCGTCGAGATCGAGCCGGGCGTCGAGGGCCTGGTGCACGTTTCCGAGATGGACTGGACCAACAAGAACGTCAACCCCGCCAAGGTCGTGCAGGTTGGCGACGACGTCGAGGTGATGGTGCTGGATGTGGACGAAGAGCGTCGCCGCATCTCGCTCGGCATCAAGCAGACCCGCTCGAATCCGTGGGAAGCGTTTGCCGCGATCCACAAGAAGGGCGACAAGGTGTCCGGCCAGATCAAGTCGATCACGGACTTCGGCATCTTCATCGGCCTCGATGGCGGTATCGACGGGCTCGTGCATCTGTCCGACATCTCTTGGCAGGGCACCGGCGAAGACCTGGTGCGCAACTTCAAGAAGGGCGACGATCTCGAAGCCGTGGTGCTGGCGGTCGATCCCGAGCGCGAGCGCATCTCGCTCGGCGTCAAGCAGATGGAGCAGGATCCGTTCGGCCAGTTCATGGCGGCCAATCCGCGCGGCACGATCCTCACCGGTACCGTCCGCGAAGTCGACGCCAAGGGCGCAACCATCGATGTCAGCGAGGGTGTCGAGGGCTACATCCGGGCAGCCGATATCGCCAAGGAACGTGTCGACGACGCCACCCAGCACCTCAAGGTCGGCGACACCGTGGAGGCGAAGTTCACCGGTATGGACCGGAAAGGCCGCAGCCTGCAGTTGTCGATTCGCGCCAAGGACGAGGCGGACGTCGCAGAAGTCATGCAGGACTACAACCAGGGATCGTCGGGCGGCACCACCCAGCTCGGCGCCTTGCTCAAGGCGCAGCTCGACAGCCGCGCGGAGTGACGCGATTTGCTGACGCCGAGCCCCTCGGGGCTCGGCGTGCGCAATCGACGCCGCTGCGTAGTGCCTGAGAGCCCAACCATGATCAAGCCCGCATGACCAAGTCGGATCTCATCCACAAGCTCGCGGAACGCCAGAAGCATCTGGGCTTCGCAGACGTCGAGATGGCCGTGAAAGAAGTCGTTGAGCTGGTGAGCTCGTCGCTTGCAGGCGGGGAGCGCATCGAGATCCGTGGTTTCGGCAGTTTCTCGCTGCACTTCCGACCGGCCCGCATCGGACGCAATCCGAAGACCGGCGCATCTGTTTCCTTGCCGGGGAAACACGTTCCCCACTTCAAGCCCGGCAAGGAACTGCGCGATCGCGTCAACCGTCGCGCCATCACCGCGTAGCCTGTCGACGCACCTGTTGGAGCGACGCCAGTCGCGAACGCTTGTAGAGCGCGGGCCTCTAGGCTAAACGTGTACCGCATGTTCCAGAGCCTCCGCGCATGAATTTCGAATTGGCGCTTTTCTGGTTGCTGTTGCCGCTCGCCGCGGCCAGTGGCTGGTGGATCGCGCGTCGCGAACATGCTGACCTGGGTGGAGCCCAGGTCAAGGAACTTCGCAGCAGCTACTTCCGTGGCCTCAACTACCTTCTCAACGAACAGCAGGACAAGGCGCTCGAGGTTTTCCTGCGCATCGCCGACTCCGACCGCGAAACGGTCGAGACGCAGCTTGCGCTCGGCAGCCTGTTCCGGCGTCGCGGTGAGGTCGACCGCGCCATTCGGGTGCACCAGAACCTCATCGCCCGGCAGGATCTGTCGGACGAACAGAAAACGCTGGCCCTGATCGCACTCGGCGAGGATTACATGCGAGCCGGGCTGCTCGATCGCGCCGAGACCCTGTTCACCGACCTCGTGGGCGCTGCAGCACAGACGCCCGCTGCCTTTCGACAGCTACTGACGATCTACCAGCAGGAGCGCGACTGGACCAAGGCCATCGAGCAGGCTGAAGGACTCGAACGTGCGACGCGCGAACCGCAGCAGGCGCTCATTGCCCAGTTCAACTGCGAAATGGTGGAACTGACACGCAACGCCGCGGATAGCTCGCAGGCGTCGCGATACCTGCAGGCCGCGCTCGACGCGGACCCGTCCTGCACCCGTGCGTGGTTGCTGCGCGGCGAATTCGCCATGGGCCGTGGCGAACGGGTCGACGCGCTGGAGGCTTTCGCCCGCGCGGTCGAACTCGATGCGGAGATCGTGCCGCAGGTGCTGGCTCCGATGATTGAGTGCCTCGACGCCATTGGTGACGCTGACCGCAAGCGCGATTGCCTCGAGGGGCTTGCCGAGTCGTATCGTGGCATCACGCCCGTGCTGGCGCTGGTGCAGCTGCTCCGCGAACGCCATGGCATCGAGGCGGCGATCGACCGTCTCGTGCAGGCGCTGCGGATTCGCCCCTCGGTGCGCGGCCTGCTGCTGCTGACGGATCTCCTGGCAGAGAAGAGTGACGCCAACACGGCAGGCCAGTTGCAACTCGTCGGCGAAGTGGCGCAACGCATGATCGAGAAGCGCAGCAACTATCGCTGCTCCCGATGCGGCTTCAGTGCACGCCAGCTGCACTGGCTGTGCCCGAGCTGCAGGACGTGGGGCAGTGCAAGGCCCATCCATGGCGTGATGGGCGACTAGGCATGAAGGCCGACTGAGCGTGCCGCCAGGTTCGATCCTGTTGCTCCTCGCCGCGATCTCCGCTGCTGCGATCGGCCACGCGGGCGTGCGCGCGGTCGAGCATCTCGCGGCTCGCGGGCATTTCCTGGATCAACCCGGCGCGCATCGGATGCATGCGTTGCCGGTTCCTCGCGGCGCAGGGATCGGCATCCCGGTGGCTTTGTTGTTGATTGGCCTCTTGCCCAACATGGCCTTTCCCCAGGTGGCCCAATGGCAACTCACCGCGGCGTTGCTGGCGGCAGCGGTAGCGCTGGTCGCCACTGTCGGCTGGATCGACGACCACGGCGAACTTGCGGTTGGCGCGCGACTGGTTGCGCACCTTGCGGCCGCGGGTTGCGTGGCGCTCGGGTGCTGGGTTGCGGACATGGCCCAGACACCATGGACGTTCGTGTTGGCGGCGCTGGTCGTCATCGCGGTGACGGCCTCCATCAATCTGCACAACTTCTTCGACGGAGCCGACGGACTGCTCGCGTCGCAGGCGCTGTTCGGTCTCGCGTTGCTGGCGGGACTGTGCTTGCGCGCGGGCCACTTGCCTCTGGCCATTATCGCGGTCGGGGCGTCGGGCGCCATTGCGGGATTCCTTCCGCACAATGCACCGCGCGCGAGGGTATTCATGGGCGACGCCGGGAGCGGCACGATTGGACTCGCGATAGGCGCCGTCGGTGTACTCGCTGTCCGCGACCTCGTGCTCAGCTGGCCGATGTTCCTGCTCATCGTGTCGGGGTGCCTGATCGATACGGGCATGACGCTTACCGCGCGCGTGCTGCGCAGAGAGCGCTTCTGGGAGCGACACCAGGATCATCTTTACCAGTGGCTGATCCGTGGTGGCTGGTCCCATGCGCGGGTCGCGAGTGCGTGGTTCGCATGGAACCTGGTCGTGGTGGTGCCGGCGCTCTTCCTCGCCCTGTACGACCCCGAACGCAGCGGGATGGTCGCGATGATCGTTTATGCTCTCGGCATGTCCATCTGGATACTCGCCAGGCATCGGCTCCGGCTTCGCGCGGAGAACACGCGGTGAGGAATCGCCTGCGCCGGACCACTGCCAGTGTGCACCCGCGTGCAGCCGTGGTGCTGCACGATCTCGTGATGGTGGGCCTTGCCTGGTTCGTGGCCAACTGGCTGCCGTGGAACGTGCGGCCGGAGCCCATCGTGGTGCTGCCGGTCAGCATCAATGCGCTTCTGGTCGTACTGGTGCAGGGCGGAGTGCTGTGGTGGACAGGGCTGTACCGCGGCCTCTGGCGCTTCGCCAGCCTTCCCGATTTGTGGAACATCGCGCGCGCCGCGCTCCTCGGCACGCTTGCCGTCACGCTGGTCCTGTTCCTGTACACGCGCCTGGAACATGTTCCGCGCTGGACATTGTTCCTCTACCCGCTGGCGCTGACCGTGTTGCTCGGCGCGCCACGATTGTTCTACCGGTACTGGAAGGACAGCCGCAACGAGGTGGTGCGAAGCGCGCCGCAGATGCGCGTGCTGGTTCTCGGCGCAGGCCGCTCCGGCGATGCGCTTGTGCGCGATCTCAAGCGCGAGGCGCACTTCCTGCCGGTCGGGTTTCTGGACGACAACGGCGCATTGCGCGGGAGTCATGTCCAGGGATTGCCCGTGCTCGGCACCGTTGAGATGCTGCCCCGGGTCGCCGAACAGGTGGCCGCCCAGATGCTTTTGATCGCCATGCCCAGCGCGAATACCCAGCAGATGCGCCGCGTGGTGGAAGCATGCGAAGACACGGGATTGCCGTTCCGCACCTTGCCGCGGCTGGAAGACGTCATTGCAGGACGGTCGGTTGTGAACGAGCTGAAGGAAGTCGCGATCGAGGACTTGCTCGGCAGGCAGGAAGTGTCGCTCGACTGGACGGGCATCCGTGCCGGCGTTGCCGGGCGGCGCGTGATGGTTACCGGCGGCGGAGGCTCGATCGGCGCGGAACTGTGCCGCCAGCTGGCGCGCCTCGGCGTCGAGTCGCTGATCGTTCTCGAACTGTCGGAATTCAACCTTTATCTGATCGAGCAGGAGTTGCGGCGCGAATTTCCCGACCTTCTGCTGCACTCGCACCTGGGTGATTGCGGCGATGCCGCCACCTGCGCGCAATTGCTAAAGCGCCACCGACCGCATGCCGTTTTTCATGCGGCGGCGTTCAAGCACGTGCCGTTGCTCGAGGGCCAAATGCGTGAGGCGGTGCGCAACAATCTGCTGGCGACGGCGACGCTCGCGCTCGCATGCGACCAGGGCGGCGTGGAAAGCTTCGTCCTGATCTCGAGTGACAAGGCAGTCAATCCCACCAATGTCATGGGCGCGACCAAGCGCGCCGCCGAGATCGTCTGCCAGAGCCTCGCCGAGCGGTCGGGCACGCGCTTCATC
>JBBSLL010000002.1:0-176636 GCA_038255255.1 Lysobacterales bacterium | reverse complement strand
CCGCACCTCTTGAGCGCCCTCAAATGTTTCGACAGTCCGTCTCGACCGTAGTCTTCGACAGGACCTTAGGCGGTTGATACCGCCGGGCGCCCACACAAGTCACCTGCGCACACTGACAAAGATCGCGTGCGACGATCGCCAGGCCCGAAGACCCGGAGCATCACCGCACCACCCAAAAGGGGCCCACAGCTCGTGGGAGCCGCGCAGTATATCGCGACACGTGAGCATGTCAACGATATGAGAAGGCGGCTGGTTCACCGAAGCGCGCTTTGCGCTTCGCAGGGCGCGTGCAGCACGACTCCAAGCCGGGCGTTCGTACTCGGGAGACAGGATGCAGCTGCGCAGAACGCCGGTCAGCGGTCTCCACGCAGTCGCTCGATCAGTCCGTCGAGTTCCCCGAGACTGAAGTAGCGGATCACCAGCTTGCCCCGCCCGGCCCGGCCGGCCTCGATGGTCACCGGGGCGCCGAGTGTTTCGCCGAGTTCGCGCTCGAGTTGCGCGACGTCGGGATCGACGCCGCGCGCGCGAGCCGGGAGCCTGGTGCGCGACGCCTTGCTTCCGGTTTGCGGGCGCACCTGTGCTTCAAGCTCGCGCACGGACCAGCCCTGCGCCACGACACGTTCGGCGAGGGACTCGGCTCGGGCAGCCGGTAGCGTAAGCAGCGCGCGGGCATGCCCCATCTCGATGTCGCCCGCCTCGAGCTTCTGTCGGACCATGGGTGGCAACTCGAGCAGCCGCAGCAGGTTCGTCACCGCGGCGCGCGAGCGACCCACGGCGTCGGCAGCCTTCTGGTGCGTGAGTTCGAACTCCTCGATGAGTCGCTGCAGCGCAGCGGCCTCCTCGAGTGGCGCAAGGTCCTCCCGCTGGATGTTTTCGATCAGCGCCATCGCAACGGTGGCGCGATCATCCGCCTCGCGCACGACACACGGAACTTCGCTCAGACCTGCTTCGCGCGCCGCGCGCCAGCGCCGCTCTCCCGCAATGATTTCGTAGCGACGGTCACCGACGGACCTGACAACGATGGGCTGGATCATGCCCTGCGTGCGGATCGACGCCGCCAGTTCCGACAGCGCCTGCGCATTTATGGTTTTGCGCGGCTGAAAGCGACCCGGCGAGAGTGCGTCGATGGCGATCGACCTGAGCGATTCCGATTCCGGTTCTTCCGTGGTCGCAGTGTCGACGCGCAGCAGCGCGTCGAGCCCGCGCCCGAGTCCTCTTTTCTTGGCTGACATCAGTGATCTCTTGGAAGTATTGGAGTTGCAGCGGCTGGATCGCGCCGCGAGGATCTTTCGCGTCTCAGCAACTCGCCAGCCAGTCCGGAGTATGCGATCGCGCCGCGCGAGCCGCGGTCGTACTGGGCGATCGAAAGACCATGGCTGGGAGCCTCGGCCAGCCGGATGTTGCGCGGAATCACGGTTCGGAACACTTTGTCCCCAAAGTGTTCGTTGAGTTGTGCGGACACATCATTGGCGAGATTGTTGCGCACGTCATACATGGTGCGGAGGATGCCTTCGATCTCGATCCGCGCATTGAGCCTCGCCTTGACGGCCTGGACTGTGTTGAGCAGCGCGCTCAGGCCCTCCAGCGCGAAGTACTCGCATTGCATCGGGACGATTACCGCATCCGCCGCCGTCAGTGCGTTCAGCGTCAGGATCGACAGCGAGGGCGGGCAATCGATCAGGATGTAGTCGTAACGATCTCTCACGGGCACGAGCACATCCCGCAATCGCTGCTCGCGCGCCATTGCCTCCATCAGCTTCACTTCGGCTGCGGTGAGATCGGATCCCCCCGGAATGAGATCGAAACCGGCAGGGGCCGCCACGATGGCGGCGCTGGCAGGCTCCTGCTCGAGTAGCACCTCGAAGCCGTTGAGCCTGGCTTCGTTCTTGTCGATCCCCGATGCCATGGTCGCATTGCCCTGGGGATCGAGATCGACGAGCAGCACGCGCCGACCCGCTTCGGCGAGGGCCGCGGCGAGGTTGACGGCTGTCGTGGTCTTTCCGACACCGCCTTTCTGGTTTGCGATCGCAAGCGTGCGGGTCATCGATTCGCTGTAGCCGGGGCGCGCTTCAATACCACCAAGTACCGCTCCGCGTCCAAACCGGGCACTTCCAGGCGATGCTGCGCTTCCACCAGAAAACCGTCGGGCAAGCCGGGCAACTCGGCTTCCACCCCTGGCCCTTTCATGGCAAGTAGTGAGCCGTCGGAGTCAAGCCATGGCTCGGCAAGCACGACCAGCTCGCGTAGCGACGCCAGTGCGCGCGCAATGACCCATGGGCGGTATGCGCCTTGCGCGCGCTCGGCGCGATTCTCAACGACATCAACCCTGGCCAGTGCAAGCTCCCTGATCGCCGTGCGCAGGAAGCGAGCCTTCTTGCCGTTGCTCTCGACGAGCGTCACGGGTCTTGATCGATCGAGCAGCGCCAGCGGGATTCCGGGCAGGCCCGCGCCGCTTCCGAGATCGGCAAGCGCTCCCGAGCCCAGATAGGGCGCGGCGGAAAGGCTGTCGAACACATGGCGTACCAGCATTTCTTCTGGTCGCCGTATCGCACTCAGGTTGTAGACGGCGTTCCAGCGGGCCAGCAGGCCCAGATACGCGAGCAGCCCGTCCATCAGGTCGGACTCGGGCTCACACCGCATGGCCTCGAGACCGCGAGCGAGTGCGGGACGCAGAATTTCCAGCGCTGGAGGGATGCCGGGAGATTGGTTCACGATGTCGGCAGTATCGCTTGCCGCGCCTGCTTCGAGTTGGATGGGTGCCCTTCGAGACGTGCGGACGCCGGCGCGACCAAAATGCCGCCAGTTTCTGGAACGCAGACGCTTACGCGGCGCGCGCCACCGGGCGTGCAAGATCGAGCTGGCAGCGCGTCGCCGTGAGTCCAAAACGACGCAGCCGCTTGTCGACGGCTTGCTTCAACGCGCGATTGCGCTCGCCGGCGGCGGTCTCGGGCAGCGGCAAAGGCTCTTCCCGCAGTACTGCGCACAGCGTGTCGCGAATGCATTCCTCGAAATGCTCAATCTGGTCTTCGGCTTGCTCTGCATCGAGCACCTGGAAGTAGACGATCCCCGCAGCCGTCACTGCCTTGCCGTCTGCGCGAGTCACCACGCCCGTCTCGAGCCGAGTCTGTCTACCGGTGAGGCTGATGCGGTGACCAATGCGATCGAGTAGCGGCCACACCCAATGGATGCCGCTCTCCAACGTGCGTCGATAGCGCCCCCAGCGGTAGATGGTGCATGCCTCTCCTTCGGGAATTCGACGCACTGCGCCCAGCGTGAGCAAGGCGACAGCGGCGAGGAGGGACGAATGGGAGCTCATCTTATGTTTTTTATGTTTTTCAAATACTTGCGTAGTACATCTAGAACTCGATAACGCAAAGTCTCTCAAGCCCTAGACGTAATTCAGGAAAGTTCGACTCGAGTCTACAACAAATTTTTAACGACGGGGCACTAAATCTGCGCCTCAGGTCACGTCCCGCGCAGTCGAACCCGATCCGGCCTGTCTCGCTGTACCTGTGACCGCGCTGCCACGGGTGCGTTCAACACCGGGCCAAAGCGTTCATGCCAGCGGGGCATCTTTCAGTTCAATGCAGCGGCAATCGACCGGACCCGGCAGTCAACCAGCGGCCAACAGGCGCGCGAAATGCGTCTTGTCGAGCGGACGCGGCTTGCCGAGAAAATGCCCCTGCGCGAACTCGACGCCACAGGCCCGCAGCGCCGCCAGCGTCGCCGGCCCATCTACGTGCTCCGCAATGACCCTGAGCTTCAGCGCACGTGCCATGCCGGTGATCGAACTGACCAGCTTGTGGTCGAGTTCGGTGGAAACCATGCCCTCGACGAAGCTTCCATCGATCTTGACGAAATCGACCGGCAAATGGCGAAGGTGGGTGAACGAGGAGAAGCCTGTGCCGAAGTCGTCCAGTGCGAAGCGGCAGCCGAGCGCGCGCAGCGCGAGCATGAAACGCCGTACGTCGTTGAGGCGACTGAGCTGGGAAGTTTCCGTCAATTCGAACACCAGTTGTCCCGGGGCGGCATGTCCTTCGCGAACCAGTTCCTCGATGCGGCGCAATGTTTCCACGTCGGAAAGTGTCTGGCTCGACAGGTTCACCGAGAAGGAGGACAGCACCCCGTTGCGACTGAGGGTGGCGAGGTGCTTGAGCGCCCGGGCCACGATCCAGAGGTCGATTTCCGGCATCAGGCCAAAGCGTTCCGCCAAGGGAATGAACACGGACGGTGAAATGAGATCGCCGCGCGGGTCGCGCAGTCGCACCAGCAATTCAAAGAACTGCGTGCGGGCGATCGCTTCATTGGGCGACCACGAAGGTTCGAGCATCGACGCGGCGATGGTCTCCGAAATCGCCGCAATGGGGACGATGGGCTGCACATAGAAGACGAGTCGGTCCTGCGCGATCGCTTCGCGCAATCGCTCGGCCCAGTTCGTCTCGATCTCGCGCGCGAGGCGGCTGTCATCGTCACCGAGCGAAATCTGCGTCTGGTCGCGGCCGCGATGCTTGGCCACCTCGCACGCTTCCCTGGCGCGCTCGAGAGCACTTTCGACGGAAGGCGTTTCGCGGGAAACCAGACCCACTCCGACCGATACCGTCGCAGGCCTGTGCGCGCCGTTGATGTCCACCAGGCAAGCCTGCGCCTGCGTGCGGAAGCTTTCGGCGAGCGCGAACAGGTTTTCCGGCTGGACCCCGGGCAGCAGCAGCCCGAACCGGTCGCGTTCCAGACGCGCCAGGACATCGCCATCGCGCAGCAGGCTTCCGAAACGCCTGGCCAGATCGATCAACAGGTTTTCGGCGCCGCTGACGCCCGACGCTTCCATGATCTGGAGGTATCGATCGATGTCGATGTACAGCAGTGCCGCGTAGCCACCGAGTTCGCGCCGGCGCGCCAGTTCCGTGCCGAGCAGCTGCAGGAAATGGCGCGTATTGTGCAGACCCGTCAAGCCGTCGTGGGTCATCTCCCAGTGCAGGCGCTCGACGCTCTTGCGATCGGAGATGTCGCGGAAGACCGCAACGGCGCCCTGGTGACGTCCGTCTATCGTCAGCGGGCGGAGGCTGCACTCGACGGCCAGCGCAGCGCCGTCTCGGGTCCAGAACACTGTCTCGAACTGGTTGATCGGCGCGCTCGTTGAATACGCGCGTGCCAGTGGAGAATCCTCGAAGGCGAGCCGGGTCCCGTCTTCGCGCATCGGATGGAAGAGCTCGTGCGCGAGTCGGCCGACGACCTGATCCTCGTGGCTGAAGCCCAGCATGCGCAGTCCGTTCGGATTGATGAAACTCACCACACCATCGCGATCGACGCCGTACACACCGTCCGCCACCGCGCCCAGGATTCCATCGAGCCGCTGCCGCTCGGAATACTCGCGCTGCTGCATCTGGATCTGGCGGGCGAGGCTTGCGATGCGGACGGTGAAAAGCTCCATCGCCTCGCTCTTGAACATGCACTCGATCGCGCCGGCTTCGAGGCAGCTGCGGATGATGTCGTCGCGATAGCTGCCGGTGATGACGGCAATCAGCGCATTAGCCGCGTGGGGAATCTCGCGCAGCTCGCGGCACAGTACGTCCCCCGTGCCATCGGGCAGGTAATAGTCGACCACGATCAGGTCGTACGAGCGCGCACGGGCCTTGACCAGCGCCTCGTGCCGTGTGCCTGCCAGATCCACTGCGTAGCCCTCGCGCAGCAGCACGCCCTGGTAGGTCATGCGCACGCTGGCCGAGTCGTCCACGAACAGTACCCGCACCGCGTCCGATCGTCGCAGGGTCTCGACCCCGGGCAACGAATTGGCCGGCGAAAGCTGTTGCAGCATCGCGGGAACCCGGCCGAACTGCGCCCAGGGCAGGAACTCGGCGGCCGGATGCGAAGCAAGCCAGGTATCCAGTTCGGGCAATCGTTCGTGGCCCAATACCAGCACGGCGATCTGCGGATTGCGGCCCAGCTCTTCGAGCAAGGCCCGGAATTCCTGCTGCAGGCGAACGGGGGCGCCGAGCAGGAACGCGCGCGGAGCCCGGCCGAGGTCGAGCTCACGCTTTACGTGCGCCAAGGCGTCCACCGTGCTCGCAAGCTCGCGCCAGCCACCGAGGTCAGCCGCCTGCAGCGTCCTCGTGAGCAGATGACACAGGCTTGCCGAGCGCTCGACGACGATCAGTTCGGAACTCAATCCTGAGCACTCGGCGGAATCAACCCCTGATGGGAACAGCGCATTGGCCGGAATGCAAGCTGCGACGCGCCATGTGCGAGCCGAACCTCTGCCGACCAGCGACCCGATACGTGCGCCAGCCGCCGCAAGTCCGCACAATGGAGACCTTCAAGCGGAAACTCCTGCGATGGCCGAGTACTACAACCGACCGAGACGATTGCGCCGCGACGATTTTTCCAGGCGCCTCACCCGCGAGACGCGCCTCGGCGTCGACGACCTGGTCTATCCGGTTTTCGTGCATGAAAAGGCCGGACGCGCGGCGATTGCGTCGATGCCGGGGGTCGAGCGCCTGTCGATCGACGAGTTGATGCACGTGGGGGAGTCGGCGTGCGAGCTGCGCATACCGGCCATTGCACTGTTCCCCGTCACGGCCCCGGAGGCCAAGTCCCTCGATGCCGCGGCTGCCTGGCGCGACGACGGCCTGGCCCAACGTGCGGTGCGCGCCCTGAAGCAGCGATTCCCGCAACTCGGCGTAATCACGGATGTGGCACTCGATCCTTACACGACGCACGGACAGGACGGGCTGATCGACGCAAGCGGCTATGTCGTCAACGACGAGACCGTGGCGGCTCTCGTCAGGCAGGCGCTGAGCCACGCTGAAGCGGGCGCCGACGTGGTGGCCCCCAGCGACATGATGGATGGTCGCATCGGGGAAATCCGGCAGGGCCTCGAGGCGAACGGATTCATCCACACCCGGATCCTCGCCTACAGCGCGAAATACGCATCGAGTTTCTACGGTCCGTTCCGGGACGCGGTTGGGTCCGCCGGTGCGCTGGGCAGCGGCAACAAGTACAGCTACCAGATGGATCCCGCCAACAGCGACGAGGCGCTGCGAGAGGTGGAACTCGACCTCGAGCAAGGCGCGGACATGGTCATGGTCAAGCCCGGCCTGCCGTATCTCGATGTGGTGCGCAGGGTCAAGGAGTCCTTTGGCATACCGACGTTCGTGTACCAGGTGAGCGGGGAATACGCGATGCTGAAGGCTGCCAGCGCACACGGCTGGCTCGACGAGCGGGCGTGCGCGCTGGAAACGCTGCTCGCGTTCAAACGTGCCGGTGCCGACGCGGTGCTGACCTATTTCGCGCTGGACGCGGCGCGCTGGTTGCGCGACGCATGATCGATCGCATCGTTCCTGACCCGGGGGAATCGTGACCCGCAAGCACTTTGCCCTGTTTGGCCAGCCTGTCGGGCAATCATTGTCGCCGCGCATCCATTCCTGGTTCGCGCGGGAGAGCGGCATCGCACTGGACTATACGTCTCGCGAGACGAGCCCCGCGGACTTTGCGCAATGTCTGGAAGCGTTCGCGCACAGCGGCGGCGCGGGCGCCAACGTCACCCAGCCGCTCAAGGGACTGGCCTTCGAGCAGGCTGCAACCTGGGGCGCGGCGTCGCAGCGCGCTGGTGTAGTGAATACGCTGACGTGGCGCAACGGCGCCTGGCACGGCGACAACACCGATGGCGCCGGCCTGGTGCACGACCTCACCGGACGCTTCCGCCTCGACCTGCGGGGCCGGCGCACGCTTGTGCTCGGCGCGGGCGGCGCCGCAGCGGGCGTGCTGCCTGCACTGCTCGACGCCGGTATCGAGTCGGTCACTCTCGTGAATCGCACGCCGCAACGCGCGGAGCAGCTGGTGGAGCGGCACGACGACCCTGCGCGCGTGCACGCGCGCTACTGGGCGGATCTGGCGAACCTCGGCGCGTTCGATTTCATCGTGGACGCAACATCAGCGGGCCACTCCGGCTCCGCCCTCGATTTGCCGTTTGCGATTTCGGGCGCACGCACGCTGGCCGTGAGTCTGAGCTACGGCGCGGCGGCATCGCGATTCCTCGGCTGGGCCCGTGCTGCCGGGTGCAGCGAGATCCACGACGGCCTGGGCATGCTGGTCGAACAGGCCGCCGAAAGCTTTGCAATCTGGCACGGCGTGCGACCCGACACCGGCGATCTGTACCTCGAGCTCAGGTCCGGCAAGTCGGAAGCGGGGCCGCTGTCGACCGATTGACCCACGCAAACCATCTGCCGCGGACGTGCACTGCGACCGCAGTACACCCGCTGCGCCCTACACGACGGTGTCGGCGAGGTACAGGTCCTTCAGCCGCACGTAGTTGCGCGCCGAGTAGAAGAGTTGTTCGACCTCCGCATCGCTCAACAGCCGCACGCGCCGGGCCGGATTGCCGAGCCAGAGCTCGCGCTGCCCGACCTCCTTGCCGGGTGCGACCACGGCCCCCGCGCCGACGAACCCGTGCTTGCGCACGACCACGCCGTCCAGCACCGTGGCGTGCATGCCGATGAGGCACGCGTCCTCGATGGTGCAGGCGTGGATCACGGCAGCGTGGCCGATCGTCACGTCGTCGCCGATCAGACACGCGAACCCTTCACCCGTGTGCGGGCCCGCATGCGTGACATGCACGATGCTGCCGTCCTGGATGTTGGTGCGCGCTCCGATGCGGATGCGATGCACGTCGCCGCGCGCGATGGCGCCTGGCCAGATCGATGCGTCGTCGCCCATCACCACGTCGCCGATGACGAGCGCGGCGGGATCGACGTAGCAACGCTCGCCAAAGGTCGGCGCGACGCCGCGAAAATTACGGATCGTCATTCGGAACGGCTCTGCGGCCTCGGGCCCGATAGCGTAGCTCAGCGCGGGAATCCGCCGCATGCGCGTTAAAGCGGGTGCTAGCATCGGATGATTGCCGCGCTGCTGTCGAGGTGCCCGTGACGCCACTCCATCCGTCGCTGCGCGAGCCCGCGGAAGCACCCGGCGTCGGGGGCTCGTTGCGCGAGCGACTCGCGATCATGCAGGCGGCGCAGCGCGCGCAGGTCCCGGACTACGCGCAGCGCATGGACGACCTCGCGCGATTGCGCTCGGCGCTGCGCGAGCGGCTCGACGCATTCGCGGCCGCGACGCACGCGGATTTCGGCCAGCGCAGCAGGCATGAGACGCTGCTGGCGGATGGCATGACGGTGCTGTCGGAAATCGACCAGACGCGTGACGGACTGCGTGGCTGGATGCGCCCCGACCGGATCCCGACGAGTCTCATGCACTGGCCGGGCCGCAACGAAGTCCGCAAGATTCCGCTCGGTGTCGTGGGCGTCATGTCGCCGTGGAACTATCCCGTCAATCTCTCGCTGATTCCGCTGGTCGGCGCCATCGGCGCCGGCAACCACGTCCTGCTCAAGCCCTCGGAGCACACGCCGCGCACTTCGGCGCTGCTCAAGGAACTCATCGCCGCCGTGTTTCCACCGGAGCGCGCCGACGTCGTGCTCGGTGACGCAACCTTGGCGCAGGAGTTTTCCAGCCTTCCGTTCGACCATCTGTTCTTCACCGGCTCGACCGCCGTCGGCCGCAAGGTGATGGCTGCGGCGGCGCCCAACCTGACGCCGGTCACGCTCGAACTCGGCGGCAAGTCGCCCGCCTTCATCGCCGCAAACAGCGACATCGATGAAGCCGCGCGACGCATTGCGCAGGGCAAGTGTTTCAACGGCGGGCAGACCTGCATCGCTGCGGACTATCTCCTGGTCGAAGGCGAGCGCGTCGAGCTGCTGGTCGCAGCGCTCGGGCGTGCGGTGCAGACCTACTTCGCGGATGCGCAGTCGGGCGACCTCACGTCGATGGTCAACGAAGCGCAGTACTGCCGCCTGCGCGACTGGCTCGACGAGGCGAAGGCCCGTGGGGCTCGACTGATCGAGATCGGCCCGGGCGACGAGGCGCGCCGCGTGCTGCCGCTCACCCTCGTGCTCGACGCACCCGACGACAGTGCGGTGATGCAGCAGGAACTATTCGGGCCGGTGCTTCCGCTGGTGCGCGTCGCGCACCGCGACGCCGCGATCGACTACGTCAACGCGCGCCCTCGCCCGCTCGCGCTGTACGTTTTCGATCGTGACGCGCAGTGCGTCGACGATTTCCTGGCGCGTACTTCGGTGGGCAGCGTTGCAGTCAACGACACAATCGTGCAGTTCGCGCAGGGCGGATTGCCGTTCGGCGGCATCGGCGCGTCGGGTCTCGGCCAGTACCACGGCCGCTACAGCTTCGAGACCTTCTCCAAGCGGCTACCCGTGTTCCGGCAGGCTGCGGCGTTCGCGAGCACCAGTCTTGCGCGGCCCCCTTATGGCCGGTTCGCCGACCTCCTGGTGCGGCTCACGACGCGTTGAACGGGTCGTGCAGCCGAGCATAGCTCGGCTCTACAACGGCACTTCTGCTCTTGTAGAGCGGAGCTGTGCTCCGCTGCCTTCCTTCGACGTGTAGTTGCTCAGTGCACCCAGCGCCCGCCGCGACGCCGCGGCACGACACGTTCGCTGTCCTTGTCGGAAACGCCCGCTTCACCGCCCTCTTCCGGCTCGACCGGATGTTCGCGCCAGTACTGCTGGACGTCGAGCACGGATGCGGCGATCCCGTCCAGCGCACTCTCGTACTCGGTATCCGACAGGGGCGTCACGGCTACGCCGTCGCCCAAATCGAACAGCTCCTCTTCGGCGGCGAGCTGCACGATCGGGCCGAGCAGTTCGAGCAGTTGCGGGTCGCTCTGCATCCGGTGTTCCCACGCCGCGCCCCCAAGATCGACGCCCGCTGAAAATCCCTCGCACCACCCGGCTGCGCTCACGTGGGGTGAACCATCGTCTTCCTCGACGTGGCCGAGGATGGGTTCGTACTCCAGGCTCTCGAGCTCGCGCAGCACGGCCTGGTGAAAGCGCAGCAGCATGGTGATGGTGTGTCGCGCCTCACTCTCGTTTTCGAAGGGCTGATCCCGATCGATGACCGCTGCCAGCCATTGCTCGGCCGTGACTTCACCTGGCCCGATACTCAAGGCGGTCAGAAGGCCGTGGACGCCATCGAGCAACAGGCCGTCGTCGCCCGCGCGCTCCGCCAGGCGTTCGCCCAGCGCGTCGAGTTCGTCTTCCTCGAGCGGAATTTCCGGGTCGTCTATCAAAGGGCCAACTCCAGCCAGACGGGTGCATGGTCCGAAGGACGCTCCCAGGTGCGCGGCGCCGGATCGATGCCGGCGCCCGTGCAGTGTGTGCGCAATGCGTCGCTGACCAGGACCAGGTCGATGCGCAGTCCAAGATTGCGCCGGAACGCGGCCTGCCGGTAGTCCCACCAGCTGAAATGGCCCGCACCTTCCTCGAACATCCGGAACGAGTCGTGCAGGCCCAGCGCGCGCAGGCGCTCCAGGGCTTCGCGTTCCGGCGTCGAGCAGAGGATGCGCTCGTGCCAGGCAACCGGATCGTGCACGTCGCGGTCCTCGGGTGCAATGTTGAAATCGCCCAGCACCACGAGCTTTGGGTACTGCGCGAGTTGCTCGGACAGAAACACCCGCGCAGCCTCGAGCCAGGCAAGCTTGTAGTCAAATTTCTCGCTTCCCACGGACTGCCCGTTGACCACGTAGAAGTTGACCACGCGCACCCCGTCTACGGTGCCGGCCAGCACGCGACGTTGCGGATCGGCGAAGCCAGGCAGGTCGGCGACGGCGTCGGTGGGCAGCGTTCGCGCCAGCAGGGCCACGCCGTTATAGGTCTTCTGGCCCGATACCAGCGCGTGGTAACCCAGCGCCTCGAGCTCGGCGCGGGGGAACCGCGCTTCCTCGAGCTTGAGCTCCTGCAGCGCAAGGACATCGGGCGCGCGCGCATCGTCGGATTCAAGCCAGCGCACCAGTTGCGGCAGTCGGACGTTGAGCGAATTGACGTTCCACGAAGCGATGCGCATGGCGCGATTCTAGGGGCCCGGGCGCAACGCGCCGTCAAGGCACGGCATCCGCGTTTGGCGAAATGCGGCTTGCGGTGCATGCTTGCGCCATGAATGCCGAGTTGTCAGCGTTTGCCGCCGGCTACGGAGCCTCGCTGCCCGGCTTCTCCGAGCTCAGCAACGAGGGCCGCGCGTGGCTGCTGCAGCAGCTGCGGCCCCTGGCCTTGCCCTCGGGTCGCATCCTGTTCCGCGAGGAAGACCCCGGCGATGCGCTGTATGTGCTGGTCGCCGGGAGCCTCTGCGCCTTCAGGCAGGGGGTCGACCGCCCACTCGTGCTCGGACACGTGAGCCCCGGCGAAACGGTTGGCGAGGCGGCTTTGTTCACGGGCGCCGTTCGTAGCGCGACCGTCTACGCCTGCCGCGACAGCGAGCTGCTGATGCTGGACCGGCCCGCGTTCGAGGCGCTTGCGCAGCGCGAGCCGGCGGCGACTCTGGCCCTCGCCCGTCACGCGTTCCGTCGCCACAGCCGATTGGCAGGCGACAACGCGCTGCACGCCGGTCCGCGCACGATCGCGCTGCTCGCGGGCAGCGAAGGCGTGGACCTCGGGTCGCTCGCGACGGGCCTCGCGCTTGCATTCGGGAGCCTCAGCAGTACGGCGGTGGTTCGTTACGCGGAAGGCGCGCGCATGACGACCGGCGAACTGCACGCGCTGGAGCAGACGCATCGGCGCGTGCTGTACGTCGACGAGCCGGGCCATCGCACCTGGCGGACCCTGTGCAAGAGACAGGCCGATGTGTGGCTGCACGCCGTGCGCGCCGATCATGCGCCCGATCCACACACACGGGATCCACAGACGCTGGATTCAAGTCCGGTTCCGCGCATCGAACACCTGCTACTCGACGCGCGCGCGGGCAACGGAGCCACGGCCGCCTGGAGCCACTGGTTCGGCGGCATGCTCTCGCATCAGCTGCGCTCCCCGTCCGACCTGCCGCGCATCGCGCGCATGGTGGCCGGGCATGGTCGGGGACTGGTACTGGCGGGAGGCGGGGCACGCGGCTTCGCACACGTGGGCGTAGTCCGCGCGCTGGCCGAGTTCGATGCGCTGCCGGACGTGGTCGCCGGCACCAGCATCGGCGCGGTGGTCGCGGCGCTGATGGCGCGCGATGTGCCGCTCGACGAAGTCCTGCGCGTCATGAAGTACGCATTCGTCACGCGGCGCCCGCTGTCCGGCTGGACGCTGCCGCTCTACTCCGTGAACTCGGGGCGGCGCGTGTCGGCGCTGCTGCGCGAGGTGTTCGGCGAGCAGCGCATCGAGGAACTTGCCCTGCCATTCTTCTGCATCAGTGCCAACCTCACCGACAACCTCGTGCACGTGCATCGGCAGGGTTCGGTCTGGCGCGCGTTGCGGGCATCGGTGGCGATACCGGGCGTGCTCCCGCCGGTTATCGAGGGCGGCAAGGTATTCGTCGATGGCGCCGTGCTCGACAACCTGCCGGTTGGCGTGATGCGCCAGTGGCCCGTCGACGAAACCATCGCCGTCGATGTGGGCGCCGAGCACGGGATCACCGCCATGGCGGATGAAACCGAACTGCCGCCGTGGTGGGCGTTGTTGCCGGACCTGTTCCGCAAGCGCACCCGGCCGGGCATCGTGCAGTTGCTGCTCCGCGCCGGCACGGTCGGCGCGACGGCCGCGAGCCAGCGCGCCAGCGCCAGCGCCGACCTGCTGATCGCGCCGCCGCTGCGCGATATCGACCTGCTCGACTGGCACGCGCATGAGCGAGCGATGGAAACCGGCTACCGGCATGCCTGCGAGGTGCTGGCGCGGCGCGCAGCACTGCCTCGCGACGTGAACACCGCGCATTGATCTTGGAGGTCTCGCGTCTAGCGCAGCCTGCGGCGTCAGGATGCTTTTTCGAGCCCGAGCCAGTCGCGGGGTTTGAGGTATTCGTTGAGGCGCGCTTCAGGCGATCCCGCTTCAGGCCGATAACCGTATTCCCAGCGCACGCGGGGTGGCAGGCTCATGAGGATGGACTCGGTGCGGCCGCCCGATTGCAGTCCGAACAATGTGCCGCGGTCCCACACCAGGTTGAACTCGACATACCTGCCGCGTCGATACAACTGGAACTCGCGCTCGCGTTGGCCGAAAGGCGTGGCACGCCGGCGTTCGACGATCGGCAGATAGGCGGGCAGCAGTGCCGCGCCAACCGCCTGCGTATAGGCAAAGGCCTGGTTGAAATCGGGCTCGACGAGGTCGTCGAAGAAGAGTCCGCCGACGCCGCGCGTCTCGTCCCGGTGCGGCAGGCGGAAATAGGCGTCGCAGGCACGCTTGTGCGCCACGTAACGCGCATCGCCGCCGAATGGTGCACAGAGCCCCCGCGCGGTGCGGTGCCAGAGCAGCACGTCTTCGTCGAACGGATAGCACGGCGTCAGGTCGAAGCCACCGCCGAACCACCAGGCAACCGTGGCATCGTCGCGGGTTGCGCGGAAGTGGCGCACGTTCATGTGCACCGCGGGAACATAGGGATTGGCTGGATGCAGCACCATCGAGACGCCGACGGCGCGCCAACGCGCACCCACGAGTTCCGGCCTGCGTGCGGTGGCAGCGGCTGGCATCTGCTCCCCCGCGACATCCGAAAAGCCGACGCCCGCCTGTTCGAAAACCGCGCCGTCGCGCAGGATGCGCGTGCGCCCCCCACCGCCTTCCGGACGGGTCCAGGTCTCCTCGCGGAATCCCGCGACCTCATCGGCCGCTGCGAAGGCTTCGCACAAGTCGTCCTGCAAGGCCTGCAGCCGCTGCGCGACGTCTTCGAAATCGGGCAGTGGGGTCATGGACGGGGCGCGGCACGTTGGAAGCGGAATGATGGCACGCAGCATGCCGGGGCCGCGACGCCGCGGCGCGGCACTAGAATGCGCGCCCTGCCATGGAGTAAGCGGCGCGGTGATGATCGACCTTCCATCCGGGCAGCGACTCGCATCCGGTCGCAGCGCGTGGACATTCATCGCGGGTCGCGACGCGCCGCCGAAAGGAAGCGCCCCCGCCCCAGGCCTGACTGCGCCCATCCCTTTGCGCTGGCTCGACGGCACCCGTCGCGACGAGCCCTGGTTCGAGGGCGAGCCCACAGTGCGCGAGTCGGCCGGTGACGCGACACTCGCCCAGACCTCCGACCTGCTTTTCGGCGTGCTCGACCACGACGAGGGACCGTCGATCGAATCATCCGTCACCTCGACCTATGCGCGGATCACGGAGCTCTGCAGCACCCGTGGGTTCGGGCACTTGCTGCGTCTCTGGAACTTCTTCGGCGCAATCAACGAGGGTGAGGCGGATGGCGAGCGTTATCGGCGCTTCTGCGTCGGCCGCGCCCGCGTACTCGACCGTGCGCCGGATGGCGGCTTTCCCGCGGCCACGGCCATCGGCATTCCCGAACCACCTTCCCGCCTGCAGATCGCGTTCCTCGCTTCCCGCCATGCCGGCGTCGCCGTCGAGAATCCGCGCCAGACCAGTGCCTGGGAATATCCGCGCGAGTTCGGGCCGATCGCTCCAGGCTTCTCCCGGGCGATGCTGTTGCCATGGTTGCGCGATCCGTTGTTGCTCGTGTCCGGTACCGCGAGCGTCGTCGGACATGCGAGCGTGCATGCCGAGACCGTGATGCAACTGACCGAAGCGCTGCGCAATGTCGATGCAGTCGCGGCGACTGCATCCCGGCGCCTGGGGCGGCCCCTGTTGCCAGGCCCGGGAGGCGCGATGCGCGTGTACTTGCGCGACGCAGGCGAAGCGCCGGAAGTCGCGGCGCATCTTCGCCAAGTCCTGCCGCCAGGGCTCGACTGGATGCTGCTCGAGGGGGACATCTGTCGTCGCGAACTGCGCGTCGAGCTCGAACTGGTGCAGCGGAGCATGCCGGCTGAAAATCGTCCGTAAGCTGCAGGGAATTGCGGCCGCCATAGGCGTTCAGGCCACGTTCGCGGCGTGCACCTAGAGTCCGGGTGACCGGCAACTGGCCGGAACTCCGGAGACAATCCCCATGCAACCTCACTTCAAGATGCTGCTGCCCTTCGCGGCTGTGCTTGCGCTCGGCGCCTGCGCCAGCAATCCCGACATGCCCAACACGTATCGGGGCAAGTCCCTTCATTTCGACGAAATGGACAAGAGCGGCGACGGCAAACTGACGCTCGACGAGATCAACCCCGATCTCAAGCTGTACGCCGAGTTCGCGCGTTGGGACGGCAACGCCAACGGCGTGCTGGAAGAGAACGAATTCTTCAATTATGTCGAAGCGCAGTGAGCTTCCAGCGGGTACAGGCGACGATGCGCATCGCATGAAGACGCCTGCAAACCCGGAACGGCCCGGCGTCGCCAGCGACGCCCAGGGCAATCGCGATCCGCGTCCCGGTGCGTCGCCGGGCTACGACGAGCAGCAACCGCACAGCGCCGTCGCAGCCCAGCAGCCAGGGGCGCGTAGTCACGGCCTGCCTCGCGAAAAATCCGGGCGCGACGAAGCGTCGGAACCCGAGGAAACGCCCTCGACCCCGCGGGACCCGGAAGCCAAGCCTACGTTGAAGCAAAAGCCTGCGAGCCGGGCACTCACCTGAGTCGGTTGCCGGAGAGTGGCGCGTAGGGATGGTTTAGACTGCGCGCCCACCACGCGAGTACACCTTCATGCCGTCCTTCGACATCGTTTCCGAAGTCGACAAGCACGAGCTGACCAACGCGGTTGACCAGGCCACGCGCGAACTCGGGACGCGCTTCGATTTCCGCAACGTGGAGGCCAGCTTTTCACTCGACGACCAGACCATCACGAGCTCGGCGCCAAGCGAATTCCAGTTGCAACAGATGCTCGAGATCCTGCGCGGACGACTTGCGGCGCGCTCCATCGACGCGCGCTGCCTGAAAATCGAGGATCCCGAAATCAACCTGGCCCGCGCTCGCCAGACCATCAAGGTGCAGCAAGGCATCGAGCAGCCCCTCGCGAAGAAGATCGTTGCCGCGATCAAGGCGGCCAAGCTGAAGGTCGAGGCACAGATCAATGCCGACAAGCTGCGGGTGAGCGCCAAGAAGCGCGACGACCTGCAGGCGGCGATGGCGCTGCTGCGCAAATCCGAGTTCGAGCAACCGCTGCAGTTCAACAATTTCCGCGACTGACTCGGCGTTTGCTGATGCGCCGGCCCCAAGCGCCATCGTCTGCCGCGCAGCACCCTATTGGGCGGCCACGCGCCGGAAATGGCCTCGCTACTTCCGGACTGGCGCAACTTCCGCGGCAGGGACGCGATGCCGGGCTGCAGCGGCAGAGGTTTGGACTGCAGGGTCATCCAGGTTTTCGGCGAGCCACTCCATGGAGCGGCGCACGCGATCCCGCCCGCTGGGATGGTCGTAGAACCAGAACTCCTCGAACGGGCCCGGATCGATCTTGCGGTAGGTGCTGAGGCGCATGGCTGCGGTTGCGAAGCCATGCGGCTCGCGCGCCGAGTCCAGACCGAACATGTCGGCTTCCGCCTCCGCCTGCCGGATGATCGTGTTGCGGATCGGCGTCAACGCGAACATCGCGAGGCTCAGCACAGCGATCAATAGCGGCAGTCCGGCGGGATCCGCACGATCCGCGATGCCGTAGCGCGTGCCCCAGCGGCGCAGGGCGGCGTCGAGTCCGATATGCGTGAGCCACAGCGCCAGCGCGAACACCAGCGTCATGTAGACGATCAGCCGCGTCGAGTGGTTGAGTACGTAATGGCCCATCTCGTGGCCCATCACCGCGATGATCTCGGGCCCGGAAGTACGCTCGAGCAGATTATCGTTGAGCGAGATGCGGGTCGTGCCGAACAACCCCGAGACGTTGGCGCTGATGCGCGTGGTCTGCCTTGATGCGTCGAACTTGAAGACGTCGGTCGCGGGGATACGGTTGGCACGCGCCAGCGAGAGCAGGTCGTCACGTAGCGTACCGTTCTCAAGCGCCTCGTATTTGTTGAAAGCCGGCGCGATGTACACGGGCGCAATGGTGCCGACCAGCACGATGAAACCCAGCATGATGAAACTTGCCCACACCCACCAGCGGTCGCCGGCACGACGCAGCGCGGAATAGAGCAGGGCGATCAACGGCGCGCCCAGCAGCAGGCCAAAACCGAGACCCTTGGCGGCGTCCCAGAGCCATTCGGGGAGCGTCTGCGTTGCCAAGCCGTACTGGTGCTCCCGGAAAAAATTCACGTAGAGCGACATGGGAAGATCGAGCACCGTACTGGCGACGATGAACATGGCGCCGAACAGCAGCGTCGCAAGGAACGTTCGTTGAGTCATGCGCCGCGCACGATCACGCATCCAGCGCGCGGCGCCCGATGCCAGCAACAGCCAGGCGACCATGAGACCGTAGAGCAATCCCCAGAACTGCAGCCAGTAGCCCCCTTCGAAGTAGGCGTCCGACTTCGCGCGCTGCGCTGGCGTCAGCAGCGCGATGTAGGCATCGGTGGCGCGCGCCGAATCGAAGCCCGGAACGGGTCGTGCGGCATCCGGTACGTGCAAGCCGGGTGGAAGATCGCGGGTGAGGGATTTGGCGGAAACCGGCTGCGCGGCTGCCGGTTCCTCGACCGACTGCGCGAACGCCAGTGGCATTGCAAGCGCGAGCACGAGCCACAGGGCAACTCGGAAAGTCCAGCCTTGACGATCGCGACGCTGCATGACAATCCCCTTTCCCCGTGTTCGCGGAGTGTGGCGCACCGGGAGCCACGAATGCGAGCCTGCCGAAAGTGGTTCGCTTCGGGCGACAGCAAGCCGGATTTCGGTTCGACGTTCGACAGTTCTCGGCTAAGGTTGAGCCCTTGCCATCCAAAGGATCGTTCGATGCGTTCGACATGCCGGCTGCTGACGGGACTGGTGTTGGGGTTGGGCATCGCTGCCGCGGTGCGCGCCGAGGCCCCGCCCGACAGCGTGGCAGCCACGATCACACGGGCGCCGCTGACGCTGCCCGACGATTTCAAGGCGAAACTGGACGCGTTCGGCAAGCACGGGCTTGACGACTGGAAGATTCCCGGGTTTTCGGTGGCGGTCGTGCACGAAGGCCAGGTCGTGTATCGCGGCGCTTTCGGCGAGCGCGCACTGGGCGGAAGCGACGCCGATCCCGTCGACGCCGACACGCTGTTCGGCATCATGTCGACCACCAAGGCGATGACCGCGGTCGCGCTCGCGATGCTGGTCGACGAGGGCAAGCTGGCCTGGGACGACCCAGTCACGAAGCATCTGCCCTGGTTCGCGCTTGACGACAGTTATGCGACGCGCGCAGTGACGGTGCGCGACCTGCTGCGTCACAACGCGGGCGTGCCGAATGCCGACCTGCTGTGGGTACGCGGCGATCTCGATACGCGGCAGATCATCGAGCGCATGGGCAAGTTGCCGGCCGCGTATACGCTGCGCAATGGATTCATTTACCAGAACGTCATGTACGGGGTTGCCGGCGAGGTGGTCGGCGCGGTATCCGGCATGCCCTGGGATCGTTTCATCGCCACCCGGATCTTCGGGCCACTCGGGATGACGCGCAGCTACGCGACGCTGGGCGCGATGCGCGCCGCGAAGCCCGACAACGTCTCGAAGCCGCATTACGAGATCGACAAGCGCATCCGCGAGATTGACGACGTGCCGGTCGATTCCGTGCCGGCCGCGGGGTCGGTGTGGTCGACAGCCAACGACATGGCGAAGTGGATGACGTTCCTGCTGGATGGTGGCGTGGCCGGCGGCCGCGCGCTGGTGAAGCCCGCGAACTTCGCGGAACTCATGCGCAGCCAGGTCATCGTGCCGGGCGAGTTCTATCCGACCCAGTCAGTCACGAAGCCGCATTTCGCGACATACGGGCTCGGCTGGTTCCTGCAGGACTACCGCGGCGAGTTCGTCGCCATGCACACGGGCAGCATGGACGGGCGCACCGCAATCGTGGGCCTGTTGCCGGATCGGCGTTTCGGCATCGTGGTGCTCGGCAATCTCGATCACGCTGAATTCCGGCACGCGTTGATGTGGCAGGCGTTCGATCTCGCCCTGGGCGGCGCCACGCGCGATTGGAGCGCCGAGCTCCTGAAGCTCTATGGCGACGCAAGACTCAAGGGCGAGAAAGCGCGTGCGGATCAGGTCACGAAGCGGATCCGCGGCACGCGGCCGAGCAGACCACTCGCAGACTACGCCGGCGTCTACGAACACCCGGTCTGGGGAGACGTGGTGGTGGAGCACTCCGGAACCGCGCTCGCGCTACGCATGGGCAACGCGGCGGAAGGCAGGGGGCGCCTCGAGCACTGGCACTACGACACGTTCGAAGCCCAAACCGGGGATGGGCGTTCGGATCCCTGGACCACCACTTTCGCACTCGATGCCAAGGGCGACGTCGCGAACCTCACGCTGTTCGGCAGTGACGGCTACCGGTTCACGCGCAAGGCCGTGCCCGCTCCGTAACGGTCAGCGGATGCAGCGGTTGCTGTGGCGGGAATGCTGCCCGCGAATCGCCCGGCTCGCGCCATTGCGGCGATCGCGCGCGCCGGTACGCTCGCTTTCTCTTGGCGGTGGGGCACTGGCACATGACGCATCGATTCGCATGGATCATCGCAGTGCTGGCAGGTGTCTCTCCGCTGCAGTCCGACGACACCAAGCCGATCAACTGCGCCAATTGCGCCACCTGGAACGCGGAGATCGATCCATTCCGGATCCACGATGGCGTGTACTACGTCGGCACGCGCGGCCTGTCGTCCGTTCTGATCGACACGGGCGAGGAACTCATCCTGCTGGATGGCGCGCTGCCGCAGTCGGCGCAGCGCATCATCGGCAACATCCGCGCGCTGGGATTCGAGCCGCGCCAGGTCCGCTACATCGTCAACTCGCACGAGCACTACGATCATGCTGGCGGCATCGCTGCGCTGGCGCGGCTCACCGGCGCGCAGGTGCTGGCGAGTCGGCGCGGTGCGGCGGCGCTGCGCGGTGGCAACGCGGCGCCGGACGACCCGCAAGCCGGATTCGGCGACGCGATGCGTTTTCCGCCAGTCGAAAACGTCCGCGTCGTGGCCGACGGCGAATCCATCGAACTCGGGCGTATCACACTGACTGCCCACTACACACCGGGACACACGCCGGGCGCCACCTCGTGGACGTGGCGCAATTGCGGGAACAGCGGCGAGCCCTGCCTTGAATTCGTGTTCGCCGAGAGCCTCAATCCTGTGTCTGCACCAGGCTTTCGCTACAGCGACGACACCGGGCGCGCGCGGGCCTTCGAGCGCAGCATCGAAAAATTCAGGGCGCTGCCCTGCGATGCATTGATCCCGTTGCATCCGAGCTTTCGGGAAGCAAGCGGGACCGCCAGCCAGTTCGTCGGCGATGACAAATGCGCGGACTATGCACGGCGACTGTTGCCGCGCTGGCGGAAGCGCCTGCAGGAGGAAGCCAAGTCTGGTGATGCCGCGGAGGTTGGATTTACTCCACCGGCAGCGTCGCAGTCACGCGCCAGATGATGTTTCCGACGTCGTCGGCGACCAGTACATCGCCGCGCGCGTCTACTACGACACCGACCGGACGACCCCGGGCCACGTCTCCGACCCGGAATCCCGTGAGGACATCCTCGGGCGGACCGCTGGGCATGCCGCCTGAGAACGGCACAAAAATCACGCGATACCCGCTGGGAGGCTCGCGGTTCCATGAGCCGTGCTGTCCGACCAGTGCTCCGCCCCTGTAACGCGCCGGCCAGGCGCTGCCTGTGTAGAAGGCCAGGCCCAGCGAAGCGGTGTGGGGCCCGAGCGCATAGTCGGGCTTGATGGCGCGGGCGACGAGATCCGGACGCGGTGGCGCCACGCGTGAGTCGACGTGCTGCCCGAAGTAGCTGTAAGGCCAGCCGTAGAAGCTGCCGTCGCGTACCGACGTCATGTAGTCGGGTACGAGGTCGCTGCCGAGTTCGTCGCGCTCGTTCACCGAGGTCCAGAGTGCGCCCGAATCGGGTTGCCACGCCATGCCAACCGGATTGCGCAACCCCGTGGCGAACAAACGGTGCGATCCGGTGGCGGGATCGATTTCCCAGATCGCCGCCCGCCCTTCCTCCTCGGCCATGCCGTGTTCGGCGACATTGCTGTTGGAACCGACGCCCACGTAGAGCCGCGTTCCGTCGCCGCTGGCCACGAGGCTCTTGGTCCAGTGATGGTTACGGCCTGCCGGCAGGTCCGCGACCCTGGTTCCCGACGCGGTGATCGAAGTGGCGCCCTTGACATAAGGGAATCGCATGAGCGCGTCGGCATTGGCGACGTACAGCGAATCCCCGACCAGTGCCATCCCGAATGGCGAAACCAGGCCCTGGAGGAACTGCGAGCGCGTCTCCGCGATCCCGTCACCATCCGCGTCGCGCAGCAACGTGATGCGATCCGCGCTCGGCACCGCGGCTCCCGCCTTCTTCATGATCGATTTCGCGATCATCGCCTTGATCCCGCCCTGCTGTTTGTCCGTCGCTTTGCGAGGCGCGTTGGTCTCGGCGACGAGCACGTCGCCGTTGGGCAGCAGGTACAGCCAGCGCGGATGATCGAGATCTCGCGCGAACGCGTTGACGGCGAAGCCGGGCGCAGGGGTGGGGGTCGAGTCTCCGGACCAGCCCTTCGCATCGGCGATGTTCACGGTGGGAATAAGCGTTTTGTTGGGCGGTGGCAAGGTCGGGTCGGGCCCCGTTCCGTCGGCCACGGTGAGCTTGGCCGATTCTCCGCAGCCTCCGACCAGCAACGTTGCAAGGATTGCCCAGATGGGTCCACGCAGCCGCAAGTGTTTATGAGTCTGACCAGGCACGTGCTTCTCCGCTGACGGGCGCCGATGTTGAGGCGGTGGGACGGGAAAGAATGTGAACGAATGCTGGGCGGAGGTCTCCCCGGTCAGCTGGCCGTCGTGAATCGCGCGATAGCATCGGAATTGACCTGCCAAGGAGCAAAGCCCATGTTCGCGCGCCTCTCCGCTTTTCTGCTGTTGTCCCTCGTACTTTCCGCCTCTGCGTTCGCGCAGAGCAGCAAGGCCTATGCGCCTGAAGATCTGCGGGACCTCAACCGCAACGACCAGGTCCGTGTACTCGAGCGCGAATACGCCGACCAGGCCGATGGACGCCAGATGCCGGATGACCAGCTCGAGTTCTACCTCGATCAGATCGAATCCGGATGGACCTTCAGCCACATCAAGGAAGACATCGCCAAGAGCCTGGGCGGCGGAAGCAACGCGTGGCGTCCGCGCCCGGGGCGTCCCGTCGCAGGGATTCCACCACGGTCGGTGCCCGTGATCCACTGCGCAAGTCCGCGCAAGTTCGGTTACGGGGAATGCCGCACGCCGTTTCGCGACCGGGCCCGACTGGTTCGCCAGACGTCGCGTACCGCATGCATCGAGGGGCGGACCTGGGGATCGCGCTTCGGCGTGGTCTGGGTCAACAACGGCTGCGAGGGCGACTTCGGCCCGCTCGCCGTTCGCGGAGGCGTCGCTTATACCGTCACTTGCGGAAGCAACAACTACAACTTCCGCGCCTGCGCGTGGCGGCCGCAATACGGCTATCCGCAGTTGATCGAGCAGATCTCGCGTGCTCCCTGCGTCCAGGGACGCAGCTGGGGCTACGACCGCGTCCGCGGTCTGTGGGTGAATCGCGGCTGCGAGGCCCGCTTCGGCACCCGCTACTAAGCCGGGACCCTCCGAGGTCGAACGACGCCAGCTTCGGCTGGCGTCGTCATTTGGAGCCGGGCAATTCCCGCTCAGGCATTGAGGTCGCGTAGCGTAGCCATCGGCGACGCGTCCAGCACCCGCCGCGTGGCAAGCAGACCTGCCGCCACTGCACCGGCAAGCCCCAGTCCCGCGCCGACCGCGACCAGCCGCCAGTCTGGAATCCACTCGAGTTCAAAGACGCGGGTGGCCAGCACGCCAGACAGTACCGATGCTGCGATCGCGGCAATCAATCCGGACAGCAAACCAATCGCAGCGAATTCCGAAGCCTGGGCGAGCCTCAGTTGCCGTCGGCTCGCCCCCAGCGCGCGCATGACGCCACCCTCGAGCAGGCGCTCGTCCTGGCTCGCGCTGATGGCCGCGAGCAACACGAGCACGCCGGCAGCCAGCGCGAAATAGAAGACAACCTCGACGACTGTCGAGACCTGGTCCGCCGTGGCGCGCACCTGGTCCAGCACCTGGTCGACATCGATGACGGAAAGGTTCGGATATTTCTGCACCAGTTCCGCAGTGAAGCGCGGATCGCGTGCCGGCGCATGCACGGCGGTGATGTAACTCGCAGCGAATCCATCGAGCGCTCCCGGCGAGGCCACCACGAAGAAGTTCGGCTGGAAACTCTCCCAGTCGACGCTGCGCAGGCTGGTGATCGGCGCCTCGAGGCGCTGTCCTGCCACGTCGAACGCTATGCGGTCCCCCACTTTCCATCCCAGCCTCTCAGCGAACTCTTCCTCCACGGAGAACTGGGCCGGCGGCGCCGCGTCGACCCAGAAGCGGCCGGCAGTCACGCGGTTGTCGTCCGACAAACGCGCCGCACTCGACAGGTTGAATTCACGCTCGGCCCAGCGCTGTGCACGCCCCTCCTCGTCGGCGTAATCGGCTCCGCTCACCGGGCGCCCGTTGCGTTCGACGAGGCGGCCGCGGACCAGCGGCCACAGTTGCGGCGAACTCATCCCGCGCGCCCGGACGAAGGCGCGAATGCCATCGAGCTGGTCGGGCTGGGCATTGATGATGAAGCGATTGGGTGCATCGGCCGCGAGCTGCAGCTGCCAGCGATCGAGCAGCTGGGTACGCACCAGGGTCAGCAGCAACAGGGCCATCAACCCGAGACCGAGTGCAGACACCTGGGCGATCGCGCTGCCGGCGCGGCGCGTGACGTTGGCCAGTCCGTATCGAAGCGGCCCGCGTAACCTGCCGCGCACGCTCCTGACGCCCGCGATCAACGCCCACGCGAGCAGGGCGAGCGCAAGCAGCGTCGCTCCGATGCCGATCAACATCGCGGCGCCGAGTTCGAAAGAGCCGGCTTTCCACCAGAGCAGTGCGGAAGTACCCGCGAGACCCGCCAGGCCGACCAGCCAGGCACCCGGTTCCGCGCGATCGAACTCACGACGCAGCACCCGCAAGGCCGATACGCGGCGCAAGGCCAGCATCGGTGGCGCGCCAAACGCCATCAGCACCGTCAATCCGACACCGAGCCCTTCGAGCGCAGGCAGGATTCCAGCAGCAGGTATCGCGATGCCCAGCGTGCGTGCCAGCCACTCACCCACCGCCCACTGCAGCACGAATGCGAGTGCGACCCCGACGCCGCTCGCAAGCAGGCCTAGCCAGAGCAGCTCGCCCAGGTGGATCCCGAGGAGCGTCCGCTGGCTGGCACCGAGGCATCGCATCACTGCGGCTCCGGGCAGATGCCGCGCGCTGTGTCGTCGCGCCGCCATCGCGACTGCAATGGCAGCGAGCACCACGGACACCAGCGCGGCGAGTCCGAGGAAGCGCGCCGCGCGGTCGAGCGCGGAGCGGATTTCGGGCCTCGCGTCCGCCGCGGTTTCCAGACGCTGTCCCCGACCGAGGGATGCACGTAGGTTGCCGGCAAACTGCTCCACTGCATCGGCATCGCCTGCCACGACAAGCCGGTAGCGCGCCCGGCTGCCCTCCTGCACCAGTCCCGTCGCTGCGAGGTCCGACAAGTTGAGGAACGCCTTGGGCGCCACGTTGAAATAGTCGAGTGCGGCGTCGGGTTCCTGCGTGACGAGGGCGGCGAGCCGCAGATTCGATTCCCCGATGCCGATGACGTCGCCGAGTCGCGCGCCGAGACGGTCCGCTCCGGCGCGGCTGAGCCAGAGCGATCCGGGCATGGGCACGGCGGTGGCGCGATGGGGGTCGGAATTTTCGGCGTCGACTATCTGGAAGTCCCCACGCAAGGGGAATCCCTCGCCGAGAGCGCGCAACTCGCCGAGCTGCAAGGTGTCATTCGCGCGGATCATGCTGGTGAGCTCAATCGTCTGGACGCTGCGCAACTCGAGCGTCCGCGCGAGATTGCTCCACTTCGGGTCGATGGGCGCGTCGGCGCGCAGCACCGCGTCGCCGCCGAGCAGGCGATTGGCCTCGAGGGCCAGGGCACGCTGTGCGCGGTCGGTCACGAATCCCACCGCGGTTACCGCGACGACTGCGAGTACGAGTGCGGCAATGAGGATCCGGATGTCGCCCGCCGCGAGGTCGCGGCGCAACTGGCGCCAGGCAAGCCGCGATATGGACAGGGTGGAATTCACGCCGGCACCTGCCGTCCGCCATCGAGCCGCAGGGTTCGACCGCAGCGCTGTGCGAGATGCTCGTCGTGGGTGACGAGTACCAGCGTGGTGCCCGCATCGTGGTTGAGTGCGAACAGGAGGTCGATGATGGCCTGCCCGGTTTGCGTATCGAGATTGCCGGTGGGTTCGTCCGCGAACAGGATCGACGGCCGCGTGACGAACGCGCGCGCCAGCGCGACGCGCTGCTGCTCACCACCCGAGAGCTGGCGCGGGTAATGGTCCACGCGCTCGGCCAGCCCCACCTTGCCCAGCATCTCCAGCGCCGGCGTGCGTACGTCGGCGTCGCCGCGCAGTTCGAGCGGCAGCATCACGTTCTCGAGCGCAGTGAGCGACGGCAGCAACTGGAAGTTCTGGAACACGAAGCCGACCTTCTCGCCACGCACCCGTGCCCTGCCGTCCTCATCGAGACTGGACAGCGACTGCCCGTCGAGCTCGACCGAGCCCTGGCTCGGCGTATCGAGCCCGGCCAGCAGGCCGAGCAGCGTGCTCTTTCCAGAGCCCGACGCGCCGACCACGGCAATCGCCTCCCCCTTGTCGATCTGGAACTCGACGCCATCCAGAATGGTCAACTCGTGGTCCGGCAGCGCCACACGTTTGCCGAGCGAACGCACGCGCAGCGCGGGCGTTGTGGGTTCCTGATTCATGCGGGGTCCTGGCTGCGTGCGGCGAAAATGCGGAGGGAGGTTGGATGAGCTTACGTTGTGAGACCCGGCGCGACGGTATTCAATCGGTCATAGGTCATGCCGCGCGCTGCCTGCTTGGCCTGGTCCTGCTGTACGTGCCGGTCGCCCTCGCCGCGAATGTGGCCACCAAGCCGAGTTCGAACCCGCACCGCACCCTGCTGGTGATGGGCGATTCGCTGTCGGCGGCATATGGACTGGACGCTTCGCAAGGCTGGGTCGCGCTGACCGCTGCAGGGTTGGCGAAATCGCACCCGCGCTGGCGGGTCGTCAACGCGAGTGTGAGCGGCGAAACGTCGGCAGGCGGCGCCGCCCGCATCGACCGGGAGCTCGCACGTTCGCGTCCCGCGCTCGTCGTCATCGAACTGGGCGCGAACGATGGACTTCGCGGCCTGCCGGTTGCGCAGACCCGCGCCAACCTCGAGCGCATGATTACGGCGGCGAAACGCTCCGGGGCAAAAGTTCTGCTGGTCGGCATGCGGCTGCCGCCCAATTACGGGCGCGAATACACCACCGCCTTCGCGGAAACCTTCGCCTCGCTCGCCAGGCAGCACCGCATCGCACTTTTACCCTTTCTGCTCGAGCCCATCGCCTTCGACCGCGGCGCATTCCTTCCCGACAACCTTCATCCGAATGCCGCCGCGCAACGCAAGCTGCGCGATCACGTCTGGCCGGCGCTGTTGCCGCTGCTGCGCTGATCGCCACGCGGCATACTCCGGGTACACGATGCGTTCGTGGTCAGCCTGTCGAGCCGAACAGAGGCAAGCCTGTCGAACCGTCCGAATTCCACACTCCGTTGGTGGCGAGCCTGTCGCACCATGGACGGACCGCGCCGGAATCCAGCATGCACGTCACGTCATTGCACATCCACCCGCTGAAGTCCTGCGCCGCGCTCGACGTCGACGCACTCGACGTCGCGCCGCGCGGCCCGCTGGGCGATCGCCGCTGGATGGTGATCGACGCCGCGAACCGTTTCGTCACGGCGCGCGCGGACGCGCGCCTGGTGCTGATCCACGCGCTGCCGCAGGGCCACGGATTGTCGCTGACCGCACCGGGCTGCGCGCCCCTGGCGGTCGCAGCACCGCGCAACGGCACGCGCGCAAAGGTGCGCGTGTGGGACGACGAGGTCGATGCGGCGCTTGCCGACGACGCCGCGCATGCCTGGCTCAGTGCCTTGCTGGGGCGACCCCTGCGCCTGGTGCACATGGACAGCGACAGTCACCGCGCGATCGAGCCGGCTCTCGCCGCTCCGGGCGACGAGGTGAGCTTCGCCGACGGCTTTCCGTTGCTGGTCATCTCGCGCGCGTCGCTGGAGGGACTCAACGAGCGCCTCGAACACCCGATTGGCATGGCACGGTTCCGTCCCAACGTCGTGATCGGCGATTGCGCGCCGCATGCGGAGGATGGGTGGCGGCGGGTGCGCATCGGCCGGGTGGAGTTCGATGCGGTCAAGCGCTGCGAGCGTTGCGTGTTCACCACCATCGACCCGGTCACGGCGGTGCGCGATCCCGGCGGCGAACCCTTGCGCACGCTGCGCACTTATCGAGACGCGGGCAACGGCAAGGACGTACTGTTTGGAATGAACCTCATCCCGCGTGCCACGGGCACGTTGCGCCTGGGAGACCCCGTCGACGTGATCGAAGCGCGATGAGCCAGCCCCGGGCCGTCGGCGGATCGCCGCCTTGCGAATAGCGGGGGTTATTGCGTGGAGCAAGGCCCTGGCCGCATTGGCCATCACGGCCATGCTGTTTCCGCTGCAGTTCGCGGTGCGCCAGGTGTCGGGCGGTCCCGGTTCTTTCGCGATTCCGCGCCTGTGGCATCGCGCGCTCTGCCGGGTGCTCGCGATCGAGGCCGAACAGGTCGGCGACATTGACGTGCGCGCGGGCACGATCTACGTGGGCAACCACCTGTCGCACTTCGACGTGTTCGTGGTGGGCGCCTGCGTGCGCGCGGCTTTCATCGCCAAGGGGGAGATGGCCGGCTGGCCGGGCATGAAGTTCCTGGGCGCAATGCAGCAGACGCTGTTCGTCAGCCGGCGTGCGCGCGACGCGGCAAAGGTCGCGGCCCATGTCAGGGAAGTACTCGGGCGCGGCACGCGACTGGTGCTGTTCGCCGAGGGCACGACGTCGCCCGGTGTCACGGTGGCGCCGTTTCGCTCGAGCCTCTTCGAGATACTCGCCGATCCCTCACCACCCCGGGTGGAAGCGCGCCTGCAGCCCTTCACCCTCGAGTTGATCCAGACCGATGGCCGCCGTATTGACCGTGGTGGTGGTGGCGATCGCGACCTGTACGCATTCCACGGCGGTGCGCCCGCAGGCGCGCACGTGTGGCGATTCCTGCGTTCCCGCGGCGCACGCCTGCGCATCACGTTTCACGCACCCTTGGACGCAACGCAGGACATGACCCGCAAGGACCTGGCACTGGCCGCGCACGCGGCGGTGAGCAATGCACTGGGTCAATCGCCTCGCGGCTCATTGCAGGTCGTCGGGCCTTCGAAATCCTCGAAGCCCGAAGCAAACATGCGCGCCGGATCCGCCGGCGGCGGGGTGCCGCTGACGCGTACGTCGTCGAGGTAGAAGCCCTCCTCCTCGACGCTCGAGTCCGAGGTAAAGCGCCAGCGGATCATCACGGCGCGCGATGCGTAGGCGGCGAGGTCCGTGGTTTTTTGCTCGAACACTTCCGAGCTGGTTCCGGTGTAGGCGCCTTGCGTGGGCGGGTACCCGCATTCGTTCGCCGGTGGATTGCCAGTCAGGTCGAGTGCCCCGGGATAGCCGCCCTCGGGTGGCAGGTCGGTCCAACTGGCGCCGCCGTCTGCAGAAATCTCGACCACCACGCCGTCCCAGCGCGCTTCGAAGTCGTAGCGCGCGGCGTAACTCAGGGTCGCACCGAGCGGCACGATGAAGGAGGGCGTCGTGAGCGATGCACAGGTGCTGGCGAGATAGTCCTGACCGTCGCCGGCGTTGTGATACGCGAACTGTCCGGTGCTGGCGCGTCGTTCCGAGATGCGCCAGGGCGGCTCCATCGTCATGTAGGTATTGTCGTCGACGTCGTCGAGATAGCCCACGCCAGCGGGCCCGCCGGGACCGACAGGGGTGGCATTGGTGATCGGAGTCGGCAAGCTGCGGCTGTTGCCGCCGTCGCGAGCGGTGATGCGGTAGTAGTAAGGTTGCCCGGCGCGCACGTCGAGGTCGACGAAGGCCGTCGTCGAGGGAGTGGCGATCACGCTCGGCGATGAAAAGTACGGATCGATATCGCGTTCGACGAGATAGCCGACGCTCGGTTGCTGCACGCAATTCGATGTCGCTGGCGCCCAGTCGAGTGCGACTGAGCAGGTCGCGTTGGTGAAGTCGCGCGTCAATGACTGTGTGTCGAAAGTCGGCCGCCGCGTGCAGTCGTCATTGGATACGGCGCCGACGCACGCCGATGCGTGGCCTTCGATGTCGTTGTCGATGCCGCGCACACGCCAGGCGTGCGTCGCGCCGCCTTGCGAGGTCATGTCGACCACGGGACTACCCGCGCCTTCGGCAACCAGGCGAAATGCGCCCGCGGCGGCGCTCGCGCAGCTGCCGTCGGCGCGATAGAGCTGGTAGCCCTGGCTGCTCGATCCGGCAAAACCGATGGCGACGCCCGAGGTGTCGTTGCCGATAACGGCAACTCCGAGCGGCGCTTCGGCAGGCGTTGCGTCCGGTATGCCGAATGCGCCGGACACCACCAGCGCATAACCCTGCCGGTCGGTGAATTCGCGGCCGTTGCCCGGCACGTTCGTCGCGCGCACGCGCAAGGTGTAGCGCCCCGGAGCCGGTGCGACGATGCGGATCTGTTCCACCGTGTTGCGGACGTCGGCGGCGCCGGCGTTCGGCGCCGACGCGCCGTCGACGAATACGTTGCCGCGATAGACGGTCAATCCACCTGGCCCTGTGACTTCCAGGTCGAGATCGTTGACGCGGTGGATGGCGGCGCCCGGCGCACCTTCCGGGTCGAACCAGACCAGCGTCGCGCGCAACTCCTCGGCGCTCCCGACGTTCGCGATCACGTATTCGTGCGCCTGCCCCGTCAGCAATCCCGCGTCGTTCTCGCGCTCGAAGTAGCGCATGCGCCGGTTGTCGCCGGCACCGCCGCCGATGGCCTGGTTGAAGTACAGGGTGTTCTCCAGAAACATCCGGCCCCAGCCGAGCACCTGCGTTGGAAACTCGCCAAGGATCCGGGTGCCGTTGAGCAGCACCGCCTTCATGAGCGCGCCGTTGGGTTCGGTCGTGTCCGACGCCTGCCGGGCGCCGCGCGGATAGAAACCGTCCACGAAATACTGGCGCAGGAGCGCCGCGCCGCCCGCGATGGTGGGCGTGGCCATCGACGTGCCGCTGAAGGTTTTGCTGGTGCCGGCCTGTACCGTCGGGCCGTTGTCGTCGTTGCCCGCCGCCGAGACGATGGCGACCCCGGGAGCCACGATGTCGGGCTTGAGCCGTCCGTCCCGCGTCGGGCCGCGCGAGGAAAACGTCGCTTCGATCGGGCTGTTGCCGTGCAGCGTCGCGCCGACGGTCAGAACGTTCTTCGCGTTGCCGGGCGACAGCACGCTTCCAGCCTGCGGTCCCGAGTTGCCTGCCGCCGCGACGACCAGCAGGTCCTCGAGCTCCCACGTCGTCTCGTCGGCATCGCGATCGTTGCCGTTGTACGAACCGCCTGCGCCGCCGCCCCAGCTGTTGCTGTGGATATGCGCACCTCCGGCTGCGGCCTGCCGTAGCGTGCCCATGAAATCCGTGATGCTGTAACAGCCAGTGACGTCGTTACCGATGTCTTGGAACAGGATTTGCGCATTCGGCGCCATGCCGTCGTCGCCGCCGGGGTCGTGCGCGGGATCGGTCGGCGATGCGGTCGCACCGCGATCCCCGGCAACCGAACCTGCAACGTGCGTGCCGTGGAAGCGGTTGTCGCCGTTGCCGGAACAGTTCTGGTTGTTGTCATAGGCGGTGGCGCCCGGTTGCACCCAGTACGCCAGCACCTTGTGCGTCGGCTGGGCCGTGCCGGGTTGCGGCAGGCTCGGGGACTGCGCATCGGTGATCCCGGTGACCACGCCCGCACCCTGGTCCAGCTGCGTGAACCACGATTCGTTGCGATCCAGGCCCGAATCCGCAACGGCGACGACCTGCCCGCTGCCGGTGAGATCGCGATCCCAGATCGGGCCGCCCGTGTCTGCATCGGCCTGGATCGACGGAAACGATTCGTCGTTCAGCGCCCGCGGCGCATCGTAGGGCGCGATCCAGAACACACCGTCGATACTGGCGAGCAACACGATCGCGGCCTGCAACTTCGCACTCGGCATACGTACGCGCAGGCGCGGTTGGTGCGCGTGCTCGCGAATACCCAGCACTTCGACTTCCGGAAATGCCTTGCGCAAGGCATCGGCGAATCGCGCTGCGGATTCGCCGGCGAACCCGTCGATCTCGAGGTCGTTGCGGAACTCGGTCGCGCCCGCAAATGACGGGTGCAGCACCGGATCGATCTTCCAGTGCGATTCGAATGCGCCGGCCCACCGAACCGCACGCGCGTTCGCGATCGCTTCGAGCCCCAGCGGGCCGAGGCGCACGGCATAGGCTGCGTTCGGGATGAAGGCCACCACCACATGACCGGCGCGTTCGAGATCTTCGCGCACCGCGCGCGCGTCTCCGGCCGATTCGAACTGCACGATGGCGTAACGGCCGTGCGTAGCACCTTCGAACTTCGGGCGCGCTTTCGCCAACGAATGCGTCGTCGGGTCGAATGTTCCTGCATGCAACACGAGCAGCGACGGCGCGCCCTCTGCACTGACAGTCGCGGCAGGCGTGCGCCCGCGTTCGTTCGCGAAGCACGCGCACGACATCGCCAGCGCTACCAGCGGCAGCGCTGTCGAAACGGAGGCAGAGGACATCCGGCGGTACATGCGTGACAGTTTCCACTCCGGGACCGCGCAGCGCGCGTTTCAAGTATCGGGGTCTCGCCCCCCGTGGGCAACGGAGCGAAGCGCAGCAAGAGTCCCGCTGCGCAAAGAAAAAACCCGGCGCTCGCGCACCGGGTTTGCCGAATCGATCGCCTGCCCTGGAAGGACAGGCGATGTGTGCATCAGCCGTTTACTGACACACCTCGACACGCAAATTGTCGATTGACAGACCGTTGCTCGCAGGAGGGTTCGCCACGGTGTTGCTGTCCGAGGTGGCGCGGAACCGCAGCTGGATGGTCTGGCCGATGAAGCTGTTCAAATCGACGACGGTGCGTTGAGCCGTATTGCCAGCTGGCGTGCGGCACCACACGTCGCGACCCGCGAGCGGGGCTCCCGGCAGGATCTGACCGTTGTAGCCATTGGTGAAGATGCGGTTCGGACCCTGGTAGAGCCAGTCGACCGTCGAGGTCTGCTTGGCTTCCACGGCCGCACCATCCCAGCAACCCGGGTCAGCGTCGATTTCAAAGCTGTGGTACGCATCGAACGACAGGATCACCGCCTGCGCGTTGGCAGGGATGACGACGTTGGGCGAGATCAGGCCCTGATCGCTGGTCAAGGCATTGTTCGGTACGCGCCAGACCGTGGTCGACAAGCCCACGCCCGTCGGAGCCGCTTGCTGCGCCCATGGATTGGGGCCAGTGCCTACGGGCACCCAGCCGTTGAGGCCGCTCTCGAACGCATCCTGGAGAATGATGTTCGCGGTCGTGCCGGCCGGGCACTGCCCCGGTACGCCTGTCGTGAACGAGCGGGTCGCGGACACGGTGCCGTTGCCGCAGTAGTTGCTCGGACGCACGCGCCAGAAGTATTGCGTCGACGGAGTGAGTCCGACATCCACCGCCCACGACGTTGTCGTGACCGTATCACTCGCGACGATCGTCGTGAACGCAGCTGAGGTGGCGACTTCGACCAGGTAACTCAGCGCACCTGGGGACGCGTTCCAGCTCAGGGTAGGCCGTACAGCGACGCCGGTCGCGCTTGCGGCCGGCGCAACAAGCGTCGGTGCGGCCGGAAGCGCCGAGGAAACACCGTAACTCAGGGCAAGCGTGCGCTGGGTGGTGCCCGCGGTGGCGGTCACGGTGGTGGTGTACTCACCCGAGGCCAGGGTGTTGGCACCTTGCAGGGTCAACGTGCTCGTACCCGGGGTCGGATTGATCGTGAGCGTCGAGAACTGCGGCGTTACGCCAGCAGGCTGGCCCGAGGCCGACAGTGTCACGGCGCTGCTGAAGCCATCCAGCACACCGACGCGCAATGCGAAAGTGGGGTTGGCAGGAGTCGGCGTGCCGCACATCTGCACGCGCGTTGGAGAATCCGCGACCACGTCGAAGGTCGGCAATCCGCAGTTCGGGAACTTGAAGGAGCAGACGCGCGTCGTCCAGCTCGCATTGGAAGTTACGGCGTAGTACTCGCTGGTGAACCAGAACGTGCACTCGTCGACTGGATCCACGCTCATGGAAGCGTAGTCTCCCCAGCGTCCGCTGGTGCTGAGCTGACTGCCGGTCAAAGCGGGCGTGCAGGTTTGCTCGTCGCGCAGGGTGCCGATCGGATCGCCGAGATCGCGTCCCGTGATGCGCAGTTGCGGCGAGATGGTCGCGCTGCTCACCGAATAGCCCAGTCCGAGATTACCCGTCCGGTCGATCGCGATGGCGCCCATCCAGCGTGAGCTGGCATCCGGCGAGTAGGTGCCTTCGTCCTTGATCGTCTTGGTCGTGGCCCGCACGGCATCTGGCTCGAAGCTGCTCACGAACAACACGCTCGACGGGAGCGCGGGCAGCGCACCCGGCCGCAGGCTGAAGTTGACCCACTTCACGCCACCATTCGTGGTGCCGCCGTTGACGTAGTGATTGATCACCATGGAAAGAGGCGTCGGCGCTCCGGCCGGAAACGCACGCGCGGTGGCCCGGTACATGAGGTTCGAGCCGAACGAGTCCAGCGGCGTGATCGATCCGAGCTGCGCGACGTCATCGAAATTCGGGACGAAGGGCGTGCGCGCGGCCAACCGCTGCGGCTGCGGCGTCAGCGTGCTCGATGCCACAGCGTCCCAGCGAATGCACATATCCCACAACAGATAGTCGCTGGCCAACGCGTCGAAGTGCACGAACACCGGGCAGGTGCCCGCCGGCGCCGGCTGTTGTCCTTCAAGGTGCAGTGGCAGCGCGCCGTAGACCGTATCTCCGTCTACCGCGATCCCCGCGAAACGAACCATCTGGGCCGGCAGGCCCTGCAGCATTTTGTCGCGTTCGAACGCGACGTAGGAGGCGCCCTGGAAACCACCGGCGAAGTCGTGGGTCACCATCAGGTACGCGTTCTGACTTGCCTGCGCGTCTGTCCACACGCCGAGGTGCGGGTAGTCGCCGAAGATGGGTAGATTGAACTGGTAGCGGTAGTAAGTTCCCAGCGGATCGGATGTTGTCGAGACCGCGACACACTGTGCGAAGGGCGCGGTGCTCAGGAACTGCGACATGATCCAGCGTTGCGCGCGGTCGTCCCACAACACGATCGGGTCGCCGTCATCTCTTGCTTCGCAAGGGCCACCGAATCCCGCCCAGAAAGAGTTGCCTTCAGTGGGACCGGAAACGAGTGCACCCGTGGTCTTGTTGTAGATGGCCCACTGCGTATTCACCCACTGGATGAAATGCGCGGGGCTGACGTCGCCGTTGGTATCCGGCGGGAGGCTTCCGTTGAGGCTCAATGCCTGGAAGGAAACGATGGTGCTCGGCGCAGGAGTTCCCGTGGGGGCCTTCTGTACGCCGACGCGAGCTGCTTCCCTGACTTCAGGAAGAATCTCCGCGGCCCGCTCCTGCTTGGGAAAAATGTTCGGAATCACCTTGACGGGGCTGTTGGGGTCGACAGGTCGAGCCTGCGCCTCCAGCACGATGTCGCGCATCGGGCGCGATTCGTCGAAGCGCGCTGCCTGCGACACCTGCGGCGTCAAGGGCGCGTTCGCGGCATCTGCAGCGAGCGCCGCCCCACTGAGTGCCGACAGCACGCCACATACCAATGTGCCCGCTACCTGTTTCGTCCAAACTTTCATGACCTGTCTCCCCAACACTTCGGTGAATTACGACGGTCCCGCGCGCTGCCCTGCCGGCATGCGCCGACGCAGCGCTGCATGTCCCTTTCTTATCCCTTGTCGGCCGCGGCTGCGGCTTCCAGGGCGTCCTGCATGATCGCGAGGCGTCGCAGATGGTCACGCAGGAATTCCCGGCTCGCCTCCGCGAGTTCCGCACGCGCGAGCGCCTGTTCGGCCGCTTCGCGCTCGCGTTCGGGCGCCGAGCGTCGAATGGCCAGCAAGGCCGACTCCGCCAGCCCCACTTGCCCGCTGGCCAGCCAACGCTGCGCGCTTGCAAAGGGAACCTTTCGGTTGCGCTTTTCCAGCACGCGGAATGCAATCTGTACCAAGTTGGGCAACATGCTCATCTCGGCGTCGACCTGGTCGACATGGGTGCTGGAAACAATGCGGAGCGCCGCTTCGGCTGGCCATTGCGTGCCGAACTGTTCCGGGTGCGCCGCGGCCGCAGCGAGCAGCGATGCCCGTGCCGACGGATGTGCTGCGCCGTCGTTGACAAAGCGCGCGATGCGCTCCCAATCGCGCGGGCCCAGCAACGCATGGAGCGGCTCGCGCAAGACCAGTTCGGCGGCGAAGAAATCCTGCTGCCGCAGGTCATCCGATTGCAGTTTTTCCAGGATCCGGTCGAGCCATGGCCGGGTGCCCGCGACAGCTTCGTCCGGCGCGCGCACGAGCATTGCGCGGGCATCCGGCGTGTCGTGATACAGCGCGGGTTCGAGTCCTGCACTCACCAGAATCACCGCGCCTTCCGGTCGCAGTTCGAGGGTCTTGGGACGGGTCGCGCTGCGACCGTAAAGCGTGTAGCCAACGAGCACGCGCTGCTTCGGCTTGAACTGCGCGAGCCATTGCGGCGACGTACGCACGCTCAGTTCCACCGGAGCAGCCGCCCCATGCAGAGTCTCCGCGACGCGCACTGTGAGCGTGCCGTCGGCGGACACGCCGGTCACTTCGCCGGCCACCATCGCGTTCTCCGCCTTGAACAGGAATTCGCTGGGTGGCTCGATCACCGCGGCGCGCAGCTGCATGGATGCAAACGCACCGAGCAGGCAGAACCAAAGCGCCAGGCGGACCGGCAGCGACGTCATGGGGGAGGGGGTCGCGGCGAAGCAACTCGTGAAGGTAGCGTGACGTTGCCGTTCCGACAAGGGGATTATGGGCTGCTGCGACAGAAGGCCGGCCCAAACTTGACGGCGTGAGTCAGCGATCGGAGCCGTATCGAACATCGTGAAACTCCGGGGCGGTAGAGCAATCGCGCAGTATCGACCTGCAACCTGTCACGTGCAATTGACGTTCCTGTCGCGATTGTTCGCAATGGCAGGTGCAGTTGGCTTGCGCGTGAGGCCGGATGCGGGGGTTTGCCATCGTCTCGGTCTTGTCCGGAATTGCCGCATCTGACCGGCGGTGCGAACCCCCTGACCAACAGGCCGCCCTTCAATTGGGCTGCTGTGGATCGACCTGCGCTATACTCGCGGGCCCGCCGCAATGCCGCCCTCGCGCCCTCAACCTCTGGTTCGGGCGCGTCAGAGATTGCGCGCATCTTTTGAATCCTCTGGAGTTTTCATGGCCACCGCCAAGCCTGCTGCAACCACCCGTACTGGTCCCAATTCAAGGGGCGGTTCGGACCCCTTCGCGGACAAGCGTCTCACCAGCGGCCGGATTTCGTCCGACATCACGAATTTTGAGCGGCTGGGCGGCAAAGTAGAGATCCTCGGCATCACGCGCGACTGGTACAAGCCGACCGCGCCATCCGCTCGATCGAACAAGGCCGCCAAAACCGCGCCGGTCGCCGCTGCCCCGAGCACGGCTCCGACCACAGCCACGGCCACGGTCGCCGCACCTGCCCCGGCAGCCGCACGCAAGCGCGTCCGGACTCCGGCCAAGCGCTAGCAAACCCGGGTGCGCGCCTGCTGGCGCGCGCCCCGTCGGAACCCGCTGCCTCCGATCGTTTAGACTCCTGCCGACGGCTTCGCGCCGCCAAGGGGTAGTGCGTGCGTTTCGAAATCGGTTCGGAGTTCGCCGGCTATACGGTCATGTCGCGCCTCGGGCGCGGCGGCATGGCGACCGTGTACCTGGTACGCGAACCGGGGCTCGAACGGCTCGTCGCACTCAAGGTCCTGCCCCAGCAACTGGTGGATGACCAGCAGTTCGGACCGCGCTTCGAGCAGGAAGCGCGCGTCATCGGCAGTCTCGACCATCCGCACATCATCCCCGTGTACCGCTACGGCATCACTGAAGACGTGCCGTGGATGGCGCTTCGCTACGTCGATGGCGGCGACTTCGCGGCGCGCCTGGTTGCGCGTCCGCTCGCGCTCGGGGAAGGTTTCGTGATCCTGCGCGGAGTCGCCTCGGCACTCGACTACGCGCACCGCAAGAACATCGTGCATCGCGACATCAAGCCGCAGAACATCCTGCTGAGCAGCGAAGGCTCTGCGTACCTCGCGGACTTCGGTGTGGCGAAGCTGCTGCAGGCGTCGACTGTTTCGCACACCCTCATCGGCGGCATCGTGGGATCTCCCGCGTACATGGCGCCGGAACAGGCGCAGGGCCATGCAATCGGCCCGCACACCGATATCTATTCGCTCGCGGTGATCTGCTTCCAGTGGCTCACCGGCAGCCTGCCATTCGAAGCCGATACACCGCATGCGATCCTGCTCAAGCATGTGCTCGAGCCGTTGCCCACCGAGGCACTGGCCCTTCTGGCTCCCCCCGTTGCGGCCGCACTGCAGCGCGGCATGGCCAAGAAGCCGGAAGATCGCTATCCGACGGCAGGGCATCTGATTGCCGCGCTGGAACAGGCGATGTACGCGCCCGTGTTGAACACATTCGATGGACTGCCCGCCTTGACACCGTCGGGTCTGCGCGCGGTCAGCGGCTTCGAGCGCCGTGTCGACACGCCCACCGGGCTGTCTCGACCCGTTGTCCCACCCGATCCGCGAGTCGATACTCCCACCACGCTGTCGCGCGCGGTCGTCGAGCCGGTACCCGCGCCACGCCCGCCGCCGCCGCCTGCGCCGCCCTTGTCGCGCCCGCCACCGGACCCGGCGCTGGCCAGGACACACGTTACGTCGGAGCCCGTCAATCGCGTCAGCGAGATGCTGCAGGCCCTCAAGCCTGTCTCTTCCGTGCCTGCGTCCGGTTCGGGTACAGCGGGTCCCGGAATCTGGCTGGAACTGCGCCGTCCGCTCGCGTTTGCAGCGCTGGGTGCGGCGTTGCTCGTCGTGGTCTACCTCGGCTGGCGGATGCTGTCGGCGGATTCGGACGAGCCGGCGACGGACGTCGCCGCTTCCACGACGGTTTCCGAGGACGCCGTCTCCGCAACTCCGGCGCCGACTGCAGCGGAAACTGTTGCCCCCGCGAAAGACTTCGCGGAACTCAAGCGCGAGCTGGAAGAATCCGACCGGAACCGTGCGGAGTCGTTCGCCAAGGGTCCGGCTCCTGCCGACTCTGGTGCGCCTGCCCCGGAAACCGCCAGTCCGGCCAGGCCCGATCCTGCCATCGAAGCCGCCGCAGCAAGGGTTCGCGAACTCGAGAAAAGGCTGGCCGAAACCGAGCGCCTCGCCCGGCTCGCCGAGTCCCGGCGCATCGCGCAGGAGGAAGCCGCGCGCCGCGCGGCGGAAGCGCGGTCCGCAAGTGCCAAGACCACCCCGGATAGCGCGCCTGCAAGCCCGCCCGCTGCGACGGCGAGTACGGACATTCCGGCGCGGGCTGCGACCAGCCCGGGAAGTCCGCCGTCCGCATCCGCTGCAGCGGGGCCGTCGCCGGCTTCCGCAACTGCCCAGACCGCATCACCGCCTGTGGTGTCGCAACCCCAGCCAACCGGCTCGCCGCCGGATCGCGCTCCGGCCGCATCTGCTGCCGCGGTAGGAGGGTTCACGGACAAGGGCGGTGGCGTACTCACCCACGTGCGCACTGGCAACGAATGGTCGCAATCCGACAACGGCTCGAGCATCGACTGGAAAGAAGCCCAGCGCCATTGCCGGAAACGCGGCTCGGGCTGGCGGCTGCCGAACGGACGCGACCTGATCGACATGATGGACCCCAGCCAATCCGCGGGTTGCGGCAACGCGACGTGTCGCGTGTCGCGCTTGTTCGACCTCAGCGCCTCCTCGTTCTGGACAGCGGAACAGCGTGGGACCACGTTGTCCATGGTGGTCTACCTCAACACCGGCTCCGCCCAGGCGACCCCGGTCGATCGAGGCTCGCCGCGCGCCTTGTGCATCCGCAAACGCTGAGCATCGCGCAGCCGCAGCGCGGACTACGCGGGGTCAAACGCCAATCGGATTCGCCTTCTCGGGATCGAGCTTGTAGAGCTTGAGCGCGCGCGCGGCGTCTGCCGCCTTCAGCGCGCCGTCGGCGATCAGCGAACTGACCGCGGCGTGCGCGATGTAGTAACGATCGACTTCGAAATGCCGGCGCAGGTTCGCGCGCGTATCGCTGCGGCCGAAACCATCGGTGCCGAGCACGCTGTAGCGCATTCCTGCCGGTACGAATGCGCGAATCTGGTCTGCGTACGCGCGCACGTAGTCGGTCGCCGCAACCACCGGGCCGGTGCGGCCTTCGAGCTTGGCGGTGACGTGCGCAATACGCGGCGCTTTCGCCTCGGGATGCAAACGGTTGTGCCGTTCGCAGTCGAATCCGTCGCGCCGCAGTTCGCTGAAGCTCGGGCAGCTCCAGATGTCGCTGGCCACGCCAAAGTCGGCGGCGAGCAGCTCGCCTGCGGCCATCGCCTCGCGCAGGATCGTGCCCGAGCCCAGCAGCTGCACCTTGAGCTTGGCGCGGCCACCGTCGCGGAGCAGGTACATGCCCTTGATGATGTCGGCTTCCGCGCCATCCGGCATCGCCGGATGGGTGTAGTTCTCGTTCATCAGCGTCAGATACCAGTACGCGTCTTCCTGCTCGGTGAGCATGCGTCGCATGCCGTCCTGCACGATGACCGCGACCTCGAACGCGAACGTCGGATCGTACGCACGGCAATTCGGGATCGCGCCCGCGAGCAGGTGCGAGTGACCGTCCTCGTGCTGCAGGCCCTCGCCGTTGAGCGTGGTGCGTCCCGCGGTGGCGCCCAGCAGGAAGCCCCGCGCGCGCATGTCGGCAGCTTGCCAGCAGCTGTCGCCGATGCGCTGCATGCCGAACATCGAATAGAAAATGTAGAAGGGCAGCATCTGCAGGTTGTTGGTGCTGTAGCTGGTCGCGGCCGCGAGCCATGAGCAGAACGCACCGCATTCGGTGATGCCTTCCTGCAGGACTTGGCCAGCCTGGTCTTCGCGGTAGAACATGAGCTGCCCGGCGTCCATGGGCTTGTACTTCTGCCCGAACGGCGCGTAGATGCCGATCTGCCGGAACAACCCCTCCATGCCGAAGGTGCGCGCCTCGTCGGCGACGATCGGCACCACGCGCGGCCCCACGGTCTTGTCGCGGAGGATGAGGTTCAAGATCTGCACGAATGCCATCGTGGTGGAGATCTCGCGGTCGCCCGAGTCCTTCAGCAGGCGCTCGAAGATCGGAAGCGCGGGTGCGGGCAGCGATTCGTCGGCGCGCTCGCGGCGCTGCGGCAGGTATCCGCCGAGCGATGTGCGCCGCTCCCGCAGGTACTTGACCTCGGGCGAATCCGGCCCGGGGTGAACGAACGGCAGGTCTTCCAGTTGTGCATCTTCGACCGGAATGCGGAAGCGGTCGCGAAACGCACGCACCGCGTCGGCGTCCATCTTCTTCTGGCTGTGCGTCGTGTTGTGCGCCTCGCCCGCCTGCCCCATGCCGTAACCCTTGACCGTCTTGGCCAGAATCACGGTCGGCTGGCCCTTGTGCGCGGTCGCCGCGGCGTATGCCGCGTGCACCTTGACCGGATCATGGCCGCCGCGGTTGAGGCGCCAGATGTCCTCGTCGCTCATGTTCGCGACCATGGCCGCGGTCTCGGGATACTTGCCGAAGAAATGCTCGCGCGTGTATGCGCCGCCGAAGGCCTTGCAGTTCTGGTATTCGCCGTCGACGGTTTCCATCATCAGCTTGCGCAACATGCCGGTGTGGTCCTGCGCGAGCAACGGGTCCCAGTAGCTTCCCCACACGACCTTGAGCACGTTCCAGCCGGCGCCGCGGAACGCGCCCTCGAGTTCCTGGATGATCTTGCCGTTGCCGCGCACCGGCCCGTCCAGGCGCTGCAGATTGCAATTGATGACGAAGCAGAGGTTGTCGAGCGCTTCGCGTCCCCCCAACGAAATCGCGCCGAGGCTCTCGGGCTCGTCGCACTCGCCATCGCCCATGAAGCACCACACCTTGCGGTCGCTCGGCGGCATGAGCCCGCGGCCTTCGAGGTACTTGAAGAAACGCGCCTGGTAGATCGCGCTGATCGGGCCGAGTCCCATCGACACGGTAGGCGTCTGCCAGAACGTCGGCATCAGCCACGGGTGTGGATAGGACGAAATGCCGCGGCCGCCGGTTTCCATGCGGAAGTGATCGAGCTGGTCTTCGCTGATGCGGCCCTCGAGGAACGCCCGCGCGTAGATGCCCGGAGAAGAATGACCCTGGATGTAAAGGAGATCGCCCGGATGCTGCGCGTGCGATGCGCGCCAGAAATGATTGAAGCCCACGTCGTACAGTGTCGCCGACGACGCGAAGCTGGCGATGTGTCCGCCGAGTTCACCGGGTTTGCGATTGGCACGCACCACCGTCGCGAGCGCATTCCAGCGGATCAGCGACCGGATCTTCCATTCGAGTGTCGCGTTGCCCGGCATCGCCGGCTGCTGCGACGGAGGGATCGTATTGATGTACTCGGTGGTCGGCGCGAACGGCAGGTTGCCGCCGGCACGACGAGTTTCCGCCACCAGCTGCTCGAGCAGGTAGTGCGCGCGCCCGGTGCCGTCGCGCGCGATGACCGCCAGCAGGGAATCGAGCCATTCGCGGGTCTCGGTCGGATCGAGATCGGACCTCGGGTCTTCCCCGGTCCGGGGTTGATCGTTCATGACCGCTCCTGACATCGCCGACGCGAGACCGCGAGTCTAGCGGCTGGTCTGGCGGTCCGACAAAACCCGGCGATCGTCGCCAAGTAAACCGCGTGACGCAGTCGCGGCGTAACATGCGTCGCCTGCGGGAATGTGGACAGGGCTACGGATATGAAGATTGCAGCGTGGGCCGCGATGGCCGGTCTGGTGCTCCTTGCATTGACCGCACGCGCGGCGCAACCGGTCGCCAGCGGGCGCGCCGAAGCCGCCGATGGCGCGCCGGTCGCAACGACGCCCACCACGGCCAACGCGGCCCTTCCGGGCGCACAGGGAGTACGCGCGTACATCGATCCGGCTACCGGCGAATTGACCGACGCGCCGGTCACCCCGGAACAAGTGGAGCAAGCCGGGAGCCTGGCGCTGCCCGCGCCGGATTACTCCAAGGTGACGTTCGAAACGCTCGCCGATGGCACGGTCATCGCGCACGGCAACGGGCAGTTTGAATCCACCAGCACCATAAGCATCGATGCGGATGGCAATACGCGCTTCGGCTGCACGCAAACGGGCTCGCATGACGAGCATGCACACGCGGCAGCGGCGGAACCGCGCCAATGACACGGCCTCGCGTGTCCACGCGCGCGTCAGCACTGGCGCTGGGGTGGATGCTGGCCGGCTCGGCGGGGGGTGCGACGATCACCATCGTCAATAACGATGGCGCCGGTGAAGGATTCAACGATCCAACTCCGACGGCGCCGGAAGGCGGCAACAGTGGCGTCACCCGGGGCCAGCAGCGCCTGAACCTCTTCCAGTCCGCCGCTTCGGTCTGGGCGGCAACGCTGCAGAGCACTATCGAGATCAAGGTCAATGCGCAGTTCAATCCGTTGACCTGCTCGCAGACTTCGGCGGTTCTGGGCAGCGCGGGTCCGAACGGATTCGTCAGCAATTATCCCAACGCGCCGCAGGCCAGCACCTGGTATCACATCGCGCTGGCCGAGTCGCTGGCGCTTCAGAACTTCAACACCACCCAGGTCGAGATCAACGCGACCTTCAACAGCTCGATCGATACCGGCTGTTTCGGCAATCCCCCGCGGCGGTGGTGGTACGGCACCAATCCGGCCATCGCGCCCGCAGCCAACACCGTGGTGTTGTTCCCCGTCGTGCTGCACGAACTCGCGCACGGGCTTGGGTTCAGCACGCCGGTTTGCGTCGTTTCGGCAGGCTGCGGAGCGGGAGCCCCGCAAGGCAGCTTATTGCAGGGCCAGAATGACTCGTGGACCCGCTTCCTCCGCGACGTCGAGGTCGGGTTGAACTGGAATGCGATGAGCGATGCGCAGCGCGCTGCGTCCATGATCAACGACCCGGATCTTGTCTGGGTTGGACCACAGGTCACTGCGGCTATCCCCACATTCGCGCCCACGGGCGCCGGCGTCAACGGCGCAGGCATCAACGCGCGGATGCGCATGAATGCGCCAAACCCGGTCGTTCCCGGCTCGAGCGTCTCGCACTTCACTTCCGCGCCCGCCAGTCCGGACCTGCTCATGGAACCGTCGCTGTCGGCGGGATTGTTCAACGCGACCGACATGACCGTGCCGCTGTTTCGCGACATCGGCTGGCAGGTCGTCGTGGGCGCCAACCAGCCACCGGTGATCACGCGTCCGCTCACGCTCGCGGTGACGGAAGACATCGCCTCGCCGGTCACCGGCGTTTCGGTGGTCGATCCCGATGCGGGGTCGGGCAACTTCACCATCACCTTCAGTGCGCCGAGCGGCACATTCAATTCGCCCGGATGCACCGGCGTCACCTCGGGTGGCACCGCATCCGCGCGGACCCTGTCCGGCACGCTGACGAATCTCAATACCTGCTTGAGTGGCAGTTCCTTGCAATACACCACCGCTCTGAACTCCACTGCCAGCGTCACGCTGACGATCGTCGCCAACGACAACGGCAACACCGGCAGCGGCGGAGCGATGAGCGACACCGAATCGACGATGCTCAACGTCACGGCGGTCAACGACGCGCCGGTCAACACCGTACCCGGGTCGATTACGGTGACCGAGGACGTGGCAACCGCTCTCGCCGGCATTTCGTTCGCCGACCTCGACATCGCGGCGGGCAATCTGCAGGTCACGCTCGGCGTGCCCAGTGGAACCATCAATTTCCCCGTTTGCACCGGCGTCGCGACCAGCGGGTCCGCCACGGCGCGCGTGCTGACGGGAACGCTGGCCCAGGTCAACGCCTGCTTCGCCAGTGCCAGCCGGCCGACTTACACCACGGCGTCCAACGCGACCGCAGCCGTGAACCTCACCGTCACCAGCAGCGACAACGGCAACACCGGCACCGGCGGCGCGCTGGGCGATAGCGATGTCGGCCCGATCACCGTCACGGCGGTGAACGATGCGCCGACGGTGACGCTGCCGTCGAGCATTCCGATCCTGGTGCCGGGCACGACGCCTCTGCGCGACATCGGGGTGGCGGATATCGATTCCGCCGGAGCCGCGGTGACGGCAACACTGGCGGTGCCGCTCGGAACGCTCGTGGCGACATCGGGTGGTGGCGTGACGGTCGCGGGTTCCGGCACGCCCACGGTGATCCTGACCGGCAACATCGCAAATCTTGCGACGTTCCTCGACGCGGATCTCGTCAGCTACACCGCCGGCAACGACACCACGCTCACCGTGACACTCAACGACCTCGGCAATACGGGAATGGGTGGCGCGCAGTCCACCGTGGCGATGACGCCGCTGGTGGGCGACGCCATCTTCTCCAACAGCTTCGAGTAGACGCGCGCCCGGGCTTCTATTCGAAGCTGCTGGAGAAGATCGGGCCGGGCAGCGGCGTGGTGGTGGAGGACGTGAAGTACCACTGGTTCGCCGCGGCGATGTCGTCGACGCCGAGGCGCGCGCCGCGTGCGTCGTTGTGCGCCGTGGCGCGCATCAACGCGTCGTTGAGCACTGCGCTGGATCCGCACGACGGCGAGTTGGAGTCGCCGCAGCTGTGGCCGAACCCGAGGGTGTGGCCGATCTCGTGCGCGAACACCTGCGCGCCATTGGCGCCGTTGTTGCCGTCGAAGAAGCAGCCGGCGCCATCCTGAGTCACCATCCGCCCGGTCTGGATCGGGTAGTACGTCGAACCGCGGTACGAGGTCGGCTGCACGAACCAGCTCGGTCCCGCCAACGCGAGCACGCCACCGGTACTGCAGCTGAAACTGCCGGCCATTTCGTTGTTCGGGTCGTTCCATTTCACCCGCGCGGAGGGGGCGCTGGGATCAGGTGACGAGGGTGAGATGGTGCCGCCGTATCCCAGCCGGATGTTGCTGGTGGCGTCGTTGTTCCATGCGGCAATCGCCGTCTGGAGCAGTGCGAACTCGTCGTGCACCATGGCGATGCCGTCGCTGTTGGCGCGCCAGTTGACCGTGGTGTTCTGGTCGAACTGGAACCAGCGCACGGGAACGCCACCCCCGGTCAGCGAAGTGAACTTGGGGCGCCCCGGCGGGGGCAACAGATAGTCCACCGGAACATCCAGCCCTGCGAACCGGTTGCGCACGTAGTGTTTGAACCGCTGCGGATCGCGCACCGCCCCGTATTGCGTGTTGGTCTCCGGGGCCGCGTTGGTCGCTTCCTCGAGGGCGCGATCGAGGTAACGCGCGTCCCCGCTGCCACCTTCGATGAAGACGCCGAGGTTGAGATGCAGCGGCAACAGGACCCCATCGGAACGCTGTTCGTAAACAAGCACGACGCGATCGCCGTCCCGCAGGCGTACGATGCCCGGCACTTGCCAGGCGCTCGCGGCGCTCTCCTGCCATCCAGGAACCTCTACCACCGCGCGCGACGGCGCAGCGCGTCCGAGTCCGTCCGTGACCTCGAGCAGGTAGCGCGCGGCGACGCGCAGGCCATCGGCATCGAACACCGGTTGCGGCGCGCCGCTGACCGTGGCTTCGAGGGCGCCGTCGGCCTGCGAGAGCAGGTCGGCGTCCTTCATCTGCACATAACTCATGGCCCAGGCGGGCGAAGCGCACGCGATTGCCGCTAGGGCGAGCGTACGGACGGCGAGGGATTGAATCGGAGCGGAGCGGATTTTCATGGCACGGAAGATGCCCGCAGCAGGCGCCGATGCAACAAAGCGCCGTGAAGGAATCGACGCATTTTGCACTGTGTAACGCGAAGCTGTGACGTGCTTGGCTCAATTGCACAGATTTGTGGCGCCATTGTGAAAACGGCCGCGCCCTCGGGCGCGCGGTTTCGGTCGACGAACGGTATGACCCGGAGGACTGACCCGCGTAATCTGAGTGCAAGCCGAGCCGGAATTTGATCGTCAGGGGGAGACTCATGAAGACTTGGATGTGGTTATTGTCCCCATGCCTTGCCGCAGGGGTGTGGGCCGCCCCGCCGCCTCTGGCGATCGAAGCGGGCAAGCGCGCTGCCGACCCATCGTGGACCTGGGCACCTCTGGAGGTATACGCCGGTGACGCTCGCGTGGTGCATCTCGACTCGCGTGATGCCAGGCAACTGCCGCGCAGTGATCAACAATACTTCCGGCTGCAGAGCCGGGACGGCGCCTGGATCGGGGTGCTCACGCGCGATGCGAGTGGGGCGTTCGTGGCGGCGACGGTTTTCGGCGGCACTGCGATCCATCGGGGCGAGCTCGTTACCGATGGGGCAGGAACGTCGGTGCGCTTCCGCGATCTCGCCGAGATGCTCCCGTCAGGCCTCGAGCTGACCTCGAGCTGCGGCGTGAAGCAGGCGTTCGTGCCGTCGGTATTACCGTCGCTTGCCCCGCCGGGCGAGTCGGCGCGAGCCACGCCGACCGAGCCCAAGGGCGCGTTGGTCCAGGCGCGGCTCGCCATCGACACCGACAACGAGTTCATGAGCGAGAAGTTCTCGAACAACACCACGGCAGCCACCAACTACATCTCGCAGTTGGTGGCGTTGATGTCCGTGCTCTACGAGCGCGATCTCAATGTCCGGTTCACGATCGGAACTACGATCCTGCGCACGGCACCGGACCCGTTCGTCACCGATGGGTCGAACACCTTCGCCCAGCTCAACGAGTTCGGGGAATTCTGGCGGGTCAACCAGATCGGCGTCCCGCGCGCATTCGCGCTGCAGCTGTCCGGGAAATCGGCCAATCCGTTTGGCGCGTCCGGGATTGCCTGGCTGCTGACGGGGGGCAGTTACTGCGCGGCCACAGGCCAGGCTTCGGGCGGCAATACGTCTGGTCACTACAGCATCAACCAGGTTTTCACCTTTGGTGGGTCTACCGCGGCCAACGATGTCAGCCTCGTGGCCCACGAGCTCGGCCACAATTTCGGGGCGAACCACACGCACTGCACGGACATCGTACCCGGAGGAACGCTCCAGCCCATCGACATGTGCTTCACCGGCGAACAGGGCTGCCATTCCGGCCCGGTGTCTTGTCCCGTCGAAACCGGCGGGCAGGGTACGCTGATGAGCTACTGCAATTTCAGTCCACCCAGCGGTGCCGGTTGCGGACAGGTCCGGCAGGAGTTCCATCCCTTCCATATCACGCAGTTGAGCGCACGCGTGCTCGCCAACACGCAGAACGGCTGCTTGACGGCCGTGACGGCCACCGACCTGATCCTCATCAACGGCTTCGAGTAGTCGCTTTCCCTCTCCCGCATCGCGGGAGAGGGAAATTCAAGTCTTGGTGACGGCGTCGCGCTGCTTGCGGATGAGCGCTTCGGCGGCGGCGATGGCCGTCATGTTGACGATGCGGCGCGAAGTCGCGGACGACGTGAGGATGTGCGCGGGTTGCGACACGCCCATCAGGATCGGACCGAGCGCAACGCCATCGCTCATGACCTTGACCATGTTGTAGACGATGTTTGCCGAGGCAAGGTCGGGCAACACGAACAGGTTGGGCGTGCCAGTCAGGCGGGAGTTCGGGAACAGGCGTTCGCGCAGGAACGGCAGCATCGCGGCATCGGCGTGCATCTCGCCTTCCACCTCGAGCTTCGGCATCTGCGCCAGCAGCAGTTCGCGCACCCGGCGCATCTTGTTGGCGGATGGATCGTCGTGCGACCCGAAATTCGAATGCGACAACAGCGCGATCTTGGCCTGGATGCCGAACAGCTTGAGCCGCAGGCTTGCCTGCAAGGTGGCCTCGGCCAGCTGTTCCGCGGATGGGTCGCGCTGCACGTGCGTGTCGACGAAGAAGAAAGTGCCCTTGCTGTTGACGATGCCGGTCATTGCAGAAGGCGCGGAGACTCCCGGGTCCATCGGGAACACGCTGCGCAGGTAGCGCAGCTTCTTCTGGAAGCTTCCGACCGCGCCGCACAACAGCGCATCGGCTTCGCCGCGGTCGACCATCATCGCCGCGATCACCGTCGAACGCGAACGCACGATCGCCTTGGCGCTGGCAGGCGACACGCCGCGCCGCTCGGTGAGTGCGTGGAAGCGCGTCCAGTAATCGTAGAAGCGCGGATCCGAATCGATGTTGACGAGTTCGAAGTCGACCCCTGCGGCGAGCCGCAGGCCGGCGCGTGCGATGCGCTTCTCGATGACCGCGGGCCGCCCGATCAGGATCGGGAAAGCGATGCCCTCGTCGATCACGGTCTGGACCGCGCGCAGCACCAGATCCTCTTCGCCCTCCGCAAACACCACGCGCTGCCTTTCGGCACGCGCGCGATCGATGACGGGCTTCATGAGGAGCCCCGTGCGGAACACGAATTGCGTCAGTTTCTCCCGGTAGGCGGCGACGTCGGCGAGCGGCCGCGTCGCCACGCCGGATGACATGGCCGCCTCAGCCACCGCGGACGCGACCTCGACCAGCAGGCGCGGATCGAACGGTTGCGGGATCAGGTACTCCGGACCGAACGAGAGGAGTTCCCCGCCGTAAGCGGCAGCCGCCACGTCCGAAGACTCGCGGCGTGCCAGGCCTGCGATCGCCCTCACGCAGGCACGCTTCATCTCTTCGGTGATCTCGGTGGCGCCGACGTCGAGCGCTCCGCGGAAGATGTAGGGAAAACAAAGGGCGTTGTTGACCTGGTTGGGATAATCCGAGCGCCCGGTCGCGATAATGACGTCGGGACGAACCGCCTTGGCGTCTTCCGGCAGGATTTCGGGGTTGGGATTGGCCAGCGCGAGGATGATGGGCTTGTCGGCCATGCTCGCGACCATGTCGGGCTTGAGCACGCCGCCGGCGGAAAGGCCCAGGAAGATGTCGGCGCCTTGCACGATGTCAGCGAGCGTGCGGTGCGGGGTTTCGCGCGCGTAACGGGCCTTGTCTTCGTCGAGATTGGCGCGCGCCGAGTGCAGCACTCCGTCGCGGTCGACCGCGAGGATGTTTTCAGGCTTGAGGCCGAGCGACACCAGCATGTCGAGGCATGCAATGCCTGCCGCGCCCGCGCCCGACGTTGCGAGTCGCACATCCTCGATGCGCTTGCCGGTGATGTGCAGGGCGTTGACCACGGCGGCGCCCACGATGATCGCGGTGCCATGCTGGTCGTCGTGGAACACCGGGATGCTCATGCGCCGGCGCAGCTCTTTTTCGACCACGAAGCACTCGGGCGCTTTGATGTCCTCGAGGTTGATGCCGCCGAACGTAGGTTCGAGGCTGGCAATGATCTCGATGAGTTTCTGCGGATCGTTCTCGGCGATCTCGATATCGAACACGTCGATGCCGGCAAATTTCTGGAACAGGACGCCCTTGCCTTCCATGACCGGCTTGGCCGCGAGCGGGCCTATGTTGCCGAGGCCGAGCACCGCGGTGCCGTTGGTGATGACCGCGACGAGGTTGGCGCGCGCGGTCATGTGCGCGGCTTCGAGCGGATCGGCGACGATCGCGTCGCATGCCGCGGCCACGCCGGGCGAGTAGGCGAGCGACAGGTCCTTGACCGTCACCATCGGCTTGGTCGGGACAACCTTGATCTTTCCCGGTGGATCGACGCGGTGGTATTCGAGCGCGGCCTGGCGGAGGTCTTCGGCGCTGTTATTGGGTTCCATCGCGAGCGTTCCGGTAGCGCAGTCAGGAAGCGCCCGACTCTATCACCGTAGAGCCGGAGCTGCGCTCGGCTGGAGGGTCGTGGCGATTGCAGCGGAGCGCAGCTCCGCTCTACGGGTAGGAAACGACAACGCGATTGCAGCGGGGCGCAGCTCCGCCCTACGAGCGACGCATGGCATTAGCCTAGACTCGCCGCGAAGCCCGGCAGGAGGCGCAACGGATGATCGATCTTTTCAGCGATACGAAGTCGCGGCCCAGCGTCGCGATGCGTGCGGCGATGGCGGCCGCGGAGGTAGGCGACGAGGCTGCGTTCGAGGACCCCACGGTGAACGCGCTGTGCGAGCGCGTGGCCGCGTTGCTGGGAAAGGAGGCCGCGCTGTTCGCCCCCAGCGGCACGCAGTGCAACCAGATCGCGCTGGCGGTGCTGGGCAGGCCCGGGGAGGAAGTGATCTGCGATCGCAGCGCGCACATCGCCTGTTTCGAGGCTGGCGGTGTCGGCGCGAATGCGGGCCTCAACCTGCTGACGCTTGATGGGGATCGTGGACGTTTCACGGCGACGCAGGTGCGCGCTGCGCTGCGCACGCCGATGCGCCATGCGCCGAAACAGACTGTCCTCTCCGTCGAGCAAACCAGCAACCTCGGTGGCGGTGCGGTGTGGCCCCTGGCGCAATTGGCCGAGGTATGCGAGGTAGCGCGGGAACGCGGCATGGCCACGCACATGGACGGCGCCCGCCTGCTCAACGCGGTGGTGGCCAGCGGCGAGAGCGCGGCGGACCACGCGCGCGGTTTCGACTCGGTATGGCTCGATTTCAGCAAGGGCCTGGGCGCGCCCGTCGGCGCTGCACTTGCGGGATCGCGCGATTTCATCGAGCGGGCGTGGGTGGTGAAGCAGCGGCTCGGTGGCGCGATGCGCCAGGCGGGCATCATTGCGGCGGGCGCACTGTATGCGCTCGACCACCACGTCGAGCGCCTCGCGGACGATCACCGCAGGGCGAGGCGACTCGCCGAGGGCCTGGCAGAAATCCCGGGACTTCTGCTGGATCCATCCACGGTCGAGACCAACATCGTGTTCTTTTCGATCGATCGCGCGCACTGCGGACTGGACGCACCCGAACTCAGTCGACGCATGACCGAACAGGGCGTGCGCATCGGCGCGTTCGACGCGACGACCCTGCGCGCGGTGACGCATATCGACATCGATGACGTCGGGATCGACACGGCGCTCTCCGTCATGGCGGAGTGCCTGCGCTGAATCCGACGTGCGGGCCAAAAGAAAGGCCGCCCGAAGGCGGCCTTTCAGTATTGATGACGTGCAATCAGCCGATCACGTCAGCCGGTGCATGTGCACAACGAGAGTCTATAAGGGGTTAGCGACCGTCGCGGTCGAAGTCGCCCGGCAGTGAACGCTCGACGTGGTGCCAGCCATCCTTCACCGCACCGCGCGCTTCGTTCCACGCAAGACGCGAATCGCCCTTCACTTCGTTCCACTCGCGCTCGAGCTTCGGCTCGACCTTGTCGAATGGCTCGCTTCGATTCAGGGCGTAGCCCTTGTAACCGAGGCCGTACGCCGGCTCGTAATCGCGCCACTCGCGACCGTTAGTGTAGTAATCGGTAGCCTGGTAGTTTTTTTCCCAGTGACGGTTGTATTCGGTCGGGTTGACCGCTTCGGCGATGGAATCGCCAGCCTTCGAACCCAGGATGCCGCCGATCACGCCACCGGCCAGCATGCCGAGCGGTCCGCCCGCTGCACCAACGACCGCACCCGTGACGGCGCCTGCCGCTGCGCCCGTACCTGCACCAATGCTATGGTCCTTTTTGACATCCATCGTATGACTCCTCTGGCTTGCTGCGCGCTGCCGATCTGGTAGCGCGGAAATGCAAGCTAACCGCAGGCAGATTGCGCTCCGATGAATTGGCCGCACTGGAAAGGGTCCGCGTTAAGCGCGCAGTTCGGATCGTCGCGATGACGTCAGAGTCTCGACACGGTTGTTTTTTCAAACAGCGAGTACGAGATCTTCCTCGACGACCTTGTCAAGGCGGATGCGATTCGCGAACAGCGAAAATGCGAGCACGCCTGCAAGACCATTCGCACGCTGCATCCACGGCGGCAGATACTCCGGCGCTGCGATATATCCAGAGTCGAACCACGGTTCGAGCCTGACGACGTCGCCCAGGGTCATCTTGCCGGCGCACAGATTCCGGCAGAGCTTGAACTTGCGTTGCTTGAGTGCCCAGCGGAAGAACGTGTGCACCGACAGCAGCCCGTGCAGGTAGACGGTGTCCTTGGTGAACGCGTATCCGCCGGTCAGGGGCACTCCCCGGAACACGCGCATCGCGGAAGTGAAGCTGTCCGCGTCGCTCGCGCCGTGGTTGTGGAAATACTCGAACACCTCGATGAAATCCGCGCCGCCGAGCGCCATGTCGATCGCTTCGATGCGCTGGGAGATTCGCTTCATCCGCGCGATGTCGATCGAACCGGTGATGAGTTCCGCGAATGTCGCGAGCCCCTCCTGGGTCGGGGTGATGCGCGCCGACGACAGGCCGAGGCTGCTGAGGTTCGGCTGGTCGCGCCCGTTCAGAGCAGTCAGCGAATGCACGAATGCCTCGTGCTCGAGCAACTGGTGCCAGTCGTACTCGGTGAAGCCGGTGCGCGCACGCAGCCGGATCCGCGTCGGACCGGCGGCCGCCTTTGCGGTCAGGGTAGGATCGATCTCGATGCGCACCTTGTGGCGCGTGAAGAATTTCACCACGCGCGTGTCGAGCTCCTGCTTGACGGTTTCGGCCGAGAGCACATAACTCGCCTCGCTCTCCGCGAGCGAGGGGATGACTTCGTCGGCCAACTCGATGAAGTGGCGTGCGGCATCGAGATTGGACTGGGACGTGCCCGCCAGCGGATGACCGGGTCGACCGAACAACTCGATCGAGTATTCGGTCACGCGTGAACTGCCGAGCGACTCGAGCAGAAGCGTGGTGGTGTGGAAGCTCGCCGCAGTCCTGTGTATGTACTCTGCGACCGGGTGGCCGTCATATATTGCGGTGGCCCGCAGGATGTCGGCGAGCTCGGCCTTGGTGTCGGTGTAGTCGAGGACCGGATAGACGACTTCGGGCAAGGTCGCGGCGCCACGGTGGTATTTCGTCAGGAACGCGTCCTGCACTTCCACGGGCCAGCTCACTGCCGCGAGCAACCGGACCTCGCGTACGGTGGCGATCAGGCGGCGATCGAGTTCCGCCAGACGCGGCAGGAAACTCTCGTGGCCGAGGCGCTCGCCCATGCTCAGCGGCGCCCGTGCTCGGTCACGCGTTTGCCGGCGGAGGATCGCTGGACCACTTTGCCCTCGCGCTTGCCTGCCAGGCGCTGAGCGACCGACTCACTCGCGGCCGAAGCCTCCTCGCACAGCTTCGAGAAATGTGCCCAGCGCTCGGCCGGCAAGGCGCCGCTTTCGAGCGCGGCGCGGATCATGCACCCGGGCTCGTTGCCGTGAACGCAATCCGAGTAGCGGCAGGTGCCGAGCAGGGCATCGATGTCCTCGAAGGATTCCGTGGCGACGTCCTCGTCGCCGGTCAACTTGAGTTCGCGCATGCCCGGCGTATCGATCAGGCAGGCGCCCGTGGGCAACGGCAACAGTGCACGGTGCGTGGTCGTGTGCCGGCCGCGTGAATCATGTTCGCGTACCGCGGCCGTTGCCTGCCGCTCGATGCCGAGCAGGCTGTTGGTGAGCGTCGACTTGCCCGCGCCGCTGGATCCGACGAGCACCGCGGTGGTGCCGGCAGGGAGCCATGCGCGCAGAGCCGCTCCCGCATCGAGGGTGCGGGCATTGACGGCGAGCACCGGAGTATCCGGCCCTGCGAGGGCTTTGACTTCGGCCAACTGCCCGGCGCTCGTCGGGCTGAGGTCCTCCTTGGTCAGCACGATCACCGGGCGGGCGCCACTGCTGCGCGTCAGCACGAGGTATCGCTCGATGCGCCGCAAGTTGAAATCCCCGTCGAGGCCGCAGACGATGAATACGACATCGACGTTGGCGGCGATCAGTTGCTTCGCGTGTGATTCGCCAGCGGCCCCGCGAACCAGGGCCGTGCGACGCGGCAGCAGCCGCTCGATGGTCGGTTCGGGTTCGAACGTGATCTGCACCCAGTCCCCGACGCCCGGGCGCGCCACCGGATCGCTTCCCCGCCGGAAAAGGACCGCAGGGGTCTGCACCGCGATCTCTTCGCTACCCGTGTGCACCCGGTAGCCGCTGCGATGCTGCGCGACGATGCGCGCCAGCGCGCTGCCTTCCGGAAGATCGCGCAACGCATCGGCGGGCTCTCCGAGCCACCCGATTGAACGCAGGGATGCCGCCGTCGCCTGCTCTGTCATGCCCGGATTCTAGTTGTGATGGACAGCCGAAGGGGCGCGCACCCTCGGACGGAGTCGCCTCCCGACCGATTCATGCCATGCACATCATGCTTCGTGCGTAATACGCATCCGATCAACTGCAAGTGAGACGTCATGCAAGCGCCACTCATACCCGCATGGGCGCGAGCTTTACTGGTCATTGCAGGCCTGGGAATGCTGGCTTTCGGTGTGCTGCTCGCGCTGGATCCGATCAACTGGCTTGCGCGTGCCGGCGTCACCGTCGGCGCCGACGCGGTCACGCGCATCGAAATCGGCGCCTTTTACGGCGGAATCGAGATCGGCATTGCCCTGCTGCTTCTCATGTCGGCGTCGCGCCGGCACTACCATCGCGCGGGCCTCTGGCTCCTGCTTGGAACGCATGGGGGCATCGGACTGACCCGCGTGGCCCTGATGCTGGCCAGCGTCACGCACACGCCGTTCCTGATCGTGGCCGGCGCCTACGAACTTCTGTTCGCAGCGCTGGCCTTGGCGGCCCTGGTTCCTGAGCGATCCACGACCGGGGTTACCGCGCAGTGAGGGGCGGGCTGGACGCGTCGCCGGGTGATCAGAACTCCGCCGACATTTCCATGAGTTCAAGGGCGTAATCTTCGACCTCGATGTCGTCGATCTGGTTGACATCGACTTCGGAGTCGGCGTCCATCTGGCTCCACGCTGCCCGCATCGGGGCGTAGAGGGCATCGAACAGGACTTCTTCAAATTGATAGCGGTTCATGGTGCGCTCCTTGGCGCGGTATCTCCGGCGAAAGGCCGGTTTGATGTGGTGTTGTAGTGAACTATAACAGCGCCTCAGAAAACGACCATAGTCCGAAGGTCACGTGTGTCGGGAGTCATGCCCGGATGGGGCAAAACCGGGGCCGCGGCGGCCGTGTGGGAACGAGGTCGCGCACCCATGGCGGTTTCTCCCCTAGGATCGCGCGCCTGCAACCACGCGATCCCGCATGACTGCCTCGCACACCCCCTCTTCCTCTCACCGCCTGCGCGAAGTCCGCTACGAGATCCGCGGCGAACTCGCGCGGCGCGCCCTGGCGATCGAGGCCTCAGGCCGGCAGGTGATCAAGCTCAACATCGGCAATCCAGGACGATTCGGCTTCGAGACCCCCGAACACCTGCGCCAGGCCGTCGCGGCAGGTCTGCCGGCCAGCGAGGCCTATTGCCATCAGCAGGGCCTTCCTTCCGCACGCGAGGCCGTCGCGGAGCAGCAGCAACGGCGCGGAGCACCCGGCGCCCACGCGGAGCGCGTCTGGATTGGCAACGGCGTCAGCGAACTGATCGACCTCTGCCTGCGCGCGTTGCTGGATCCGGCCGACGAGGTGCTGATCCCTGCGCCCGACTATCCGTTGTGGACCGCCGCGACCGTGCTCAATGGCGGCGTGGCTGTGCACTATCCCTGCCTCGCAGGAGACGGTTTCGTTCCGCAGATCGCCGCGATCGAGGCGCTGATTACGCCGCGCACGCGCGCGCTGGTGGTGATCAATCCGAACAATCCCACCGGCGCGGTCTATCCGCGCGGCACGCTGGTGGCCATGGCGGAGCTCGCTACGCGGCACGGCCTGGTCTTGATGGTCGACGAGATATACGACGGGCTCCTCTACGACGAGGCCGAGTTCGTGCCGATGGCGGCGCTCGCCCCCGATGCGCTCTGCCTGTCGTTCGGCGGCCTGTCGAAGGTGCATCGCGCCTGCGGCTATCGCGCGGGCTGGGTCAGCCTGAGCGGCGCACTCTCGCACTCGGCCGCGTACCAGCACGCCCTCGACCTGCTGTCGGCGCTGCGCCTTTGCGCCAACGTCGCCGCTCAGTGGGCGATTGCGCCGGCGCTCGCCGGGCCGGACACCGCCCGCGCTCTGACGCAGCCCGGCGGGCGCCTGCACGACACGCGGCGCGTGGTCATCGACGCCTGCGCGGGCAGCGCAACGCTGGAACTCGTGAGCCCGGGCGGGGCCCTCTATGCTTTCCCGGGCATCGACACCGCGCGCTGCCCGGGATTCGACGACCACGCGTTCGCGCTCGAGCTGCTGGAGCGCGAGTGCGTGCTCGTGGTGCCCGGCTCGAGTTTCAACGTGGCGTACCGCAATCACCTGCGCCTGACGCTGCTTCCGGAGGCTGAAGTCATGACCGACGTTTTCGCGCGCATCGAACGCACGCTTGCCCGCCATGTGGCACCGACGGCAAAGCGATATGTGGCATGAAATGCGCGTGGCGCTGCTGGCCTGCGCGATGGTGCTGACCAGCTGCGCGTCCATGGATCGCACGAAGCGCTACCTGGCGCTGGGCGATTCGTACACGATCGGCGAAGGCGTAGCCGAGAGCGGGCGCTGGCCGGTGCAACTCGCGGCGCGGCTGCGCGCAGACGGTCTGTCGGTCGAGGATCCGCGCATCGTCGCGCGAACGGGGTGGACAGTCGCGGAACTCGACCAGGCCATGGATTCCGAATCGTTCGACGCCCCGTACGACCTGGTGACACTGCTCATCGGCGTCAACGACCAATACCGGAAAGGCGCGCCGGACACTTACCGCGCCGACCTGCGGGAGATGCTGTCGCGCGCGGTCGCGCTGGCGGACGGGGAACCCCGGCACGTGCTGCTCGTGTCCATTCCCGACTGGGGCGTCACCACGTTCGCGGCGAAAGATCCGCGCGGGGCCACTGTGATAAGCCGCGAGATCGATGCGTTCAACACGGTAGCCCGCGAGGAAGCGCGCCGGGCGGGCATCGCCTTCGTCGACGTCACCGACCTGTCGCGGTCGCCCGCGCACCGGGCCCAGCTGGTGGAGGACGGCCTGCATCCGAGTGACTTGCAATACGGCGCATGGGCCCTGCGCGTCGCGCCGGCCGCGCGCGCTGCCCTCGGCAGGCCTTGAAAAGGCTCTCGTGACTATCATTTCAGACGCAACCACTCGCGCTCTCCACGGATCCCCATGACACTCGATTCCCCCACACGTGCGCGCATCGACGCGCTGCTTTCCGAAAACGCGGTGGTGCTGTTCATGAAAGGCGATCGCCAGTCGCCACGCTGCGGCTTCTCGGCGAGCGCGATCGGTACGCTCGAGTCCCTCGGCGTCGACTACGCGACGGTCGACGTCTTGAGCGACGAAGCGATCCGGCAGGGCATCAAGGCATACGGCAACTGGCCGACGATCCCGCAGCTTTACGTCCGGGGCGAGCTGCTGGGCGGTTCGGACATCGTGGCCCAGATGTACGAGCAGGGCGAGCTTCACGCCATGCTGGGCATCGCGGTGCCGGATCGCACGCCACCCGAGATCACGATCACGGATGCGGCGGCGGCGGCCATCCGGCCCGCGCTGGAAGAGGCTGGCGACGCGGTATTGCAACTCGCGATCGATCGCGAGTTCCGGCCGCAGTTCCAGCTTGCGCCGCCGCGCGCGAGCGATCTCGTCGCGCACAGCAACGGTATCGCCGTGCACTTCGACGCCGGATCGGCGGCGCGCGCGCGCGGACTGGTGATGGACTGGGTCGAGGACGTCGCGGGCGGCGGCCTCGCGCTCCGCAATCCCAATGCGCCGGGCGCGGTGAAGGCACTCGCGCCGACCGAAGTCGCTGCCCGGGTGGCCGCCGGTTCGTTGATCGTGGTCGATGTGCGCCCGCCGGACGAACGCGCTCGCTCCGCGCTCAATTGTCCCTTCGTGTCCCTGGACGGAGACGGCCTCGAACGACTGCAGGCAATGCCCAAGGACACGGCACTCGCGTTCCTTTGCCACCACGGCGGGCGCAGCCAGCAGGCTGCCGAGCATTTCCGCGGGCTTGGCTTCACCCATATCGCCAACATCGTTGGCGGCATCGACGCGTGGTCGCGCGATGTCGATCCCTCCGTACCCACCTACTGACAACGCCAGCGCTGGGCCGAGGGTTTCCGTCACCGGCCCTCCACCTGGGGCGTGGTGCAGTCACCCGTCTCCCGGCAGCGAGAATCAGGTCATGACCGATTTCGACCTCAGCCCCCCCTCAGAGGTGCAGCGTCGCGAGCTGGCTTCCGGGCTCAACTCCAGCGAGCGGCGCGTGCTGCTGGAACACGGCACTGAAGCGGCCTTCTGCGGCACTTTTCTCGATAACAAGCGCGATGGCGTCTACACCTGCCGCCTGTGCGCCCTGCCCCTGTTCCGCTCCGATACCAAATTCGACTCGGGTACCGGGTGGCCCAGTTTCTTCGAACCATTCGATCCTGCTCACGTGCGCACCGAGCGCGACACCAGCTACGGAATGATCCGCGACGAGATCGTGTGCGGTCGTTGCGGCAGCCACCTCGGGCATGTGTTCCCGGACGGTCCGCCGCCCACCGGCGAACGCCATTGCCTCAATTCGGTCTCTCTCGGGTTCACTCCGGTCGGCGAGCGATTCCCCGACCCGCTGGGACGGGGCGACGACGTGCACGTCGCTGCACTCGAGCAAGGCGTGGCGGCGTAGATTCTCGAGAGTGAACCCGGCGACTAGGCTCTGCGCATCCTGCGCTCGCCAAGTCGCCCTGGCCATGGACATCCTGTCCATGGCGTTCGCCGACGCGCGCGCCAGTGGCGCGCAAGCGGCGTCGGCTCACTCATCGAAGCGCAGGTGCCGGACCGATTTGCCGTGACGGCGGATCAGGCGCAGCGCCTCGATGCCGATATTGATGTGGCGTTCCACGAACTCGGCGCTCACCTGCGCGTCGGAGGCCTCGGTCTTGATCCCTTCGGGAATCATCGGCTGGTCGGAAACCAGCAGCAGCGCACCGCACGGGATGCGGTTGGCGAACCCGGCGGCGAAGATGGTGGCGGTCTCCATGTCGATCGCCATGCAGCGCAGCCTGCGCAGGTATTCCTTGAAGGCCTCATCGTGTTCCCAGACGCGACGGTTGGTGGTGAATACCGTGCCGGTCCAATAGTCGTGGCCGAGGTCGCGGATCATGGTCGACACCGCGCGCTGCAGCGCGAAGGCGGGCAGGGCAGGCACTTCGGGCGGCATGTAATCATTGGACGTGCCTTCACCCCGGATGGCCGCGATCGGCAACACCAGGTCGCCTAGGCTGTTCTTGCGCTTGAGGCCACCGCACTTGCCGAGCAACAGCACGGCCTTGGGTGACACCGCGGACAACAGGTCCATGAGAGTGGCCGCGTTCGGACTGCCCATGCCGAAGTTGATCATGGTGATGCCGTCCGCGGTCGCGCTCGGCATCGGCCGGTCGTGGCCCAGTATCTCGGCGCCCGTCATGCGCGCGAAGTGGCCTAGATAGCCGCTGAAATTGGTGAGCAGCACGTGTTCGCCGAATCCGGACAGGGGCACGCCCGTGTAACGCGGCAGCCAGTTCTCGACGATTTCGGTTTTGGTGCGCATGGAGAATCCCGTTTTGGCGATTCTGCCACGCCCGTACGCCGCCCCCACGTTAGCGGGTCGCGCCGCTGCATTGCTTCGCAGCATGGGCGACCGCTGGGGGAATGGGCCTGCGCGGCTGTTTGTGCTGCATCGCACGATGCCATTCCGTGATGAGCGGCGCAGACTGTGCATCTCTCGCCCAGTTTCGGGCTCCGGAGCGCCGCATGCCTCGCAACGCATTTCTCGCAAGCTTTGGTTTGGCGATAGCCATGCTCTCGGGCTGCGGAGCCAAGCCTGAGGATCGCGTGTTCGATGTCTGTCTCAAGGCGGCGCAAGAGAAGCTCGGCACCGAGGACGCGGAGATCGACGAGAAGTCGATGCAGGCCGCAGTGAACCGCAAGGACGACGGCACCTGGGAAGTCGGTGGGTTCGTCGTCTTCGAGCGCGGCATGGCCAACGAGCGCAAGCAGACCATCGTCTGCCACGCCCGCGATCCGGACGGCGGCAAGGGCGACCCCCAGGTCACGCTGCTGCAGTTTCTCTGGTGAGCCGGCCGCACTGAACCGTCAGGTCGCCGGCGCGGCCTGATCTACGATGCCGCGGCCTTGGGCATCTTCTTCGCCGCGACCTTGCGCGCCGCCTTCTTTACGGCTGCAGGCCTGGTCGTGACCTTCGACGCGGTCTTTCCCGTTGCCTTGCGGACCGTGGACTTTTTTGTCGCCGGTGATTTTGTCGTGGACTTACTGGCCGCAGTCTTCTTGCGCCCGGTCTTCTTCGCGACAGCAGCCTTCTTGACCGGGGTCTTCTTCGTGGCAGGCGATTTCGTCGCCGCGGCCGCGCCCCGCGCGCCCTTTTTCGGCGCGCCACGCCGCGCGCCACCGCGCGCCGGCCGGTCTGGCGCGGCGGCCAGCCACGCGACCGCTTCTTCCCGCGTCACGGACTTGGGATCTCGATCCTTGGGGATGCGCCCGTTCTTCTTGCCATCGGTGATGTAGGGACCGAAGCGGCCGTTGACGATCTCGATGGCGCCCTCGTCGAAGCTCGCGATCAGGCGGTTGGCCGCCAGCTCGAGTTTTTGCGCGAAGAGTTCGAGCGCTCGGGGCAACTCGATGGTGTAGGGGTCGTCGGTGACGCCCAGCGAGGCATAGACCTTGCCATGCTTCACGAAGGGACCGAAGCGCCCGATGGCGGCCACGATGTCCTCGCCGTCCTCGGCCTGGCCCACGGTACGCGGCAAGCGGAACAGGTCGATGGCATCGGCGAGCGAAATCGTCGCGATGCTCTGGCCCGGGCGCAGGCTCGCGAACTTGAGGTCGTCGCCCGCGTCCTTGTTGCCGATCTGCGCGAGCGGGCCGAACCTGCCGAGCCGCACCGAAACTTCGAGCCCGCTGACCGGATGGTTGCCGAGGATCCGCGTGCCGCTGGCCTCGTTTCGGTCGACCGACTCGCGCTTGTCGTCCACGAGCAGCTTGAACGGCTCCCAGAAGCGCGTCATCAACGGCCGCCAGCCTTCCTCGCCGCGCGCGACGCTGTCGAGTTCGTCCTCCAGCTTCGCGGTGAAATCGTAGTCGACGTAGCGCGTGAAATGCTGTGACAGGAAAGTCGCCACCACCCGGCCGACGTCGGAGGGACGGAAGCGGCGTGCGTCGAGCGTGACGTACTGGCGCGCGAGCAGGGTCTGGATGATGCTCGCAAAAGTGCTGGGGCGGCCGATGCCATGTTCCTCGAGCGCCTTGACGAGACTCGCTTCGGAATACCTAGGCGGCGGTTCGGTGAAATGCTGATCGGTGTGGATCGACTCGAGCGGCACGCGTTCGCCCACCGTCAGCAACGGCAGCTTGCGGTTCTCGTCGTCGTCCTCGCTGGTCTTCTGGTCCTTGCCCTCTTCGTAGACCGCGAGAAAACCCGGATCGATGACAGTCGTGCCGCTGGCGCGAAACGAGTGATCCTTGCCCGCGGCGAGTTCGACGCTGACTGTATTGAGCGTGGCGGGCACCATCTGGCTTGCGATGGTGCGCTTCCAGATGAGCTCATACAGCCGGCGCGAGTCGTCGTCGAGGAAGCGCGCCATGGCCGCAGGCGTGTGCGTCGCCTCGGTGGGACGGATCGCCTCGTGCGCTTCCTGCGCGTTCTTGGATTTGGTCTGGTAGAAGTTGGGCTTCTCCGGGAGCGCGTGGGCGCCGAATTGCCGGGTGATGACGCCGCGGATATCGTTGAGCGCGTCGGCCGACACACTTACCGAATCGGTACGCATGTAGGTGATGAGGCCCACCAGGCCCTCTTCGCCCAGCGACACGCCCTCGTAAAGTTTTTGCGCGATGCGCATGGTGCGTGACGTCGTGAAGCCGAGCTTGCGCGCGGCCTCTTGCTGCAGCGTCGACGTGATGAACGGTGGCGAGGGACGGCGCTTGCGCTCCTTGCTGGTCACGTCGGCGACGGTGAGCGCGCCTTGCGCGGCGGCGCGCACGCGCGCTTCCGCCGCGTGCGCCGTCGTGCCCTCGATGATCGTGAACTGTTCGAACTTCGCGCCGTCCAGTTTCACCAGACGCGCGGTGAAGGGTTGTCTGGCGTGCGCGCACTCGGCCTCCATCGACCAGTACTCGCGCGGCACGAAGGCTTCGATCTCCTGCTCGCGCTCGACGATCATGCGCAGCGCGGGTGACTGGACGCGTCCGGCCGAGAGCCCGGTCTGCACCTTGCGCCACAGGATCGGCGAGATGTTGAATCCGACCAGGTAGTCGAGCGCGCGGCGCGCCTGCTGCGCGTCCACCAGGTCGCTTGAGATGCTGCGTGGATGCGCGATCGCTTCCTTGATGGCGCGTGGCGTGATCTCCGAGAACACCACGCGGTGCAGGGCCTTGCCCTTGAGCAGCCCGCGCTCGGCGAGGATCTCGGCGATGTGCCAGCTGATGGCCTCGCCCTCGCGATCAAGGTCGGTCGCAAGATAAAGCGCCTCAGCCGACTTCGCGGCCTTCGCGATGGCATCGACGTGCTTCTCGTTGCGCTCGATCACCGCATAGTTCATCGCGAAGCCGTGCTCGGTGTCGACGGCACCTTCCTTGGGCACGAGGTCGCGGACGTGACCGTAGGAGGCCAGGACCTGGAAGTCCTTGCCCAGATACTTGTTGATCGTCTTGGCCTTGGCCGGCGACTCGACGATGAGCAGGTTTTTGGCCACGCGTGCATAACTCCAGGGGTCGCGTCGTCCGCGTGCGCAGGTCTGCGCGGCGAAGGGACAACCTTGCCGACACCCGCGAAAGTGCCGGCGTCCTTATTCAGTGTGCTCACACGACTTCGCGCGCTGTCAAGCTTCGCGTGCAGTCGCGCTTGCCCCCGAGGGCTCTGTGTTCAGCGCAAACGCACGTAGCGGGCGCCCGGCAGCGCTTCTATGAACCCGGCAAGCTCGAGCGCCAGCAGGCGCGCCGAAAGAGCGGAAAAGTCGAGATTGACGGCTTCGAGCAGGGTTTCGAAGCGGGTCGCGTCAAATCCGATCGCGTCCAGGACGGGTTCACTTGACGGCGTCTCAGCTGCCGGGGCTACCGCGCCCAGCGACCCGCGGGAAGCGGGCTGCCCGATTTTCACCGACTGCTGCCGGCACCCGGGTTCGCCTTCGACAGCGCCCACGCCCAACTTCCCCCGGATCGCCGCCGCGAGTTCGTCGGCCATCGGTGCCACTGCGTCGCACACCTCCGCGGCGCCCTCGACCAGCCGCGCGCCATCGCGGATCAGCGCGTGGCATCCGCGCGCCTGGGCGTTGCGGATGGAGCCCGGCACAGCGAACACTTCGCGTCCCTGGTCAACTGCCAGTCGTGCGGTGATGAGCGAACCCGACTGGAGGCCGGCCTCGACCACCAGCGTGCCGAGCGACAAGCCCGAGATGAGCCGGTTGCGCTGCGGAAAATGTCCGGCCAAGGGTGGCGTGCCGCTCGGATGCTCGGAAATCAAGGCTCCACGCGCAGCAATGGCCTTGGCCAGTGCCGCGCTTCCGCGTGGATAGTCGACGTCGAGGCCCGTGCCGCATACGGCGATAGTGGAACCTCCCGCGGCGAGCGCCGCGGCGTGCGCCGCGGCATCGATCCCCCGGGCGAACCCACTGGTAACCGTCAACCCGCGCGCGACGAAGCCTGCGGCGAAATCACGGGCATGCTCGAGTCCGCCGGAAGTCGCGTGACGCGAGCCCACGATGGCGACCTGTGGCTGCCACAGGCGGCCGACGTCGCCCCATACGAACAGCGCGGCCGGCGGATCCGCAATTTCCTCGAGCAGCGCCGGCCAGTGTTCGTCGGTGAAGCGCAGCAATGTGCATCGCTCGTCGCGCAACCATTCGAGGTCACGCCGGATGGCGCGCCCGACGCCGCGGCTCGTCCCGACCCACGCATCGGTGCGACCCACGCTGGCGTCGAGCCAGCCCCGGCCACGCCGGTCGAGCGCGGCGCGCGCCGTGCCGAATGCGCCCACCAGCGCGCGAATCCGCGCGGGTCCGAGCTGCGGGGTGTGCAACAGCTCGAGCCATGCGTCGATGTCGTCCGCTGCCGGGTCCATGCGCGCAGCGTGTCGGGCGACGCCCCCGGATGCGTTGGCAGAACCGCCCGTCCAACGGTAGGAAATCGCCGCATGCGCGCTCCACGCTCACGCCGACTGATCGAACGAGGCATGTTGTCGCTCCGGCGAGTTCACGCGTCGTTCGACGGGCTCACGACGAACGAAACGGGAAGGTCCGAACGGACCTCCTAGTTGCCGCTTGCACCGCACTCGAGCGTCACGTCGTCCACGGTGAAATTGGACGTGCCGCTCCCGACCGGATTGACATAGTCAAAGCTGATCGCGTGGCTCGCGCCGTTCGCGAATGAACTCAAGTCCACCGTGCGGGCAAGGTAGGCAGGCTCGGTGACGGCGGGCTCGGTGAAGGTCCGCACGGGCGTGCCATCCACGCGTACGACGAGGGTTGCGTCGAGCGGTGCCGTGACCCGACCGCGGCGCAGGAAGAAATTGAGATGCCGCGGGTTGCCGGAGGGGATCACCACGCTCTGGGAAAGCGTCGCCGTTTCCGCATTCGCAATGCCGCCGAACCACGCCCAGAACGTGCCGGCACGTGGCGCGGCCGTGCCGTTGTCATCGGGACAACTCGCGCTGCTGCACAGCACGCTGCCGAATGCCTGCGAGGTCGACGCCCAGAAGGGATTGGTCGCGTTCGCAGGATTTGTCTGTTCGAAACCCGGGTCGGAGAACAACTGCAGGGGGGTGCACGCGGGTTGGGCTGCGCCTTCGAACCCGTTGCCGAAAATTTCCTCCGGAGGTGCGCCGCCAGCTTGCACGCAGCCTGTCCAGTGGCAGGGATTGGCAGCCGAGTGCCCAAGCAATGCGGTGTACTTGGGTGACGTGGCGATGGCCTGGTCCTGGAATTCGAGGGCGCCCCAGCGACCAAATGGACCCCAACGACCGGCGTTGTAGAAGTGCGTGAACTCGTCGCCATTGGCTCGCCAGTTGGCGAGGTACGCGCGGTAGATGCCTTCCATGCGCGGATGCGCATTGACCTCGTCGAATCGCGCATTGCAGATTGTGTTGAACGTGAAGCCGCCGATGCCGGCAAGATGCTGGCCGCCTTCGTAGCTCGACAGGCGGATGCCCGAACCCGCGAAATTGGCCGTGAGCATCGCGCGGTTGCTGGTCATGAATCCGAGGGCGCGCGGCAATGCCTGCGACTCGAGGTGATCGAGCAACGCGGTCGCGGAGGCGTACAGCTCTGGACTCGTATCCGGATTGAATCCGTTGTCGGGGGTGCAGTACTCGGTCCCGAAATAGGGCGCGATGGAATAGGTGTCGGTCTTCGAGGAAACGGGCGACGATGTGCCGGTCGTGTTGCGCGCCATCACCTGCCGGCCGAGATCCGCGTTGGCTGCCTGCGCCGCGATGACGCGCGTGGTGCGCGTGCGCGCCGCCGCACCGAAGACCGCGTCGAAGCGGTCGAAGATCTGCACCGAGCGGTCGCCCCATGCGCGCACCAGCGCGGCGAAGCATGGCGCCTGCGCCGCGCCCAGCGAAAAGGTGTTCGGATCGCGTTCGCACGCAATTCCATTGTCGGGTACGCCGTCGTTCTGGCAGCCGGCAGCGAGGTCTGCGAAGGCCGGGCAGAACTGGCGCGGAATTTCGATGTTCTGGCTGAAGATGCCGTTCCAGTTCTCGTTGCTGTACTCGACATAGACACGACGATCCGCAGTGAAATTGTCGCGCAGGACGGTCGCGAACTGGTCGATGAACGCATTGCTGGCGCGGTGGGGAATATTGATCCAGATGTCGCTGCGCAGGCGGTTGCCAAGCGCCGCCAGGATTGTTGCCGGTACGCGGTGCCAGAAGGCGCTGGTCTCCGTCGGATACTCGGCGAACTCGACCACCGGCGAGGAATTCGTCTCCATCCAGTCCATGAAACGCAGCATGCGATAGGGCGCGGCGTTTGCGAGAAAGCGCGGCTGGAAGATCTGCTGCTCGGCCACGCCGGCTGCAGTGAACAGGCGGCATTCCGCGGCTGCTGCACATGCATTGCCGGCGTCGCAGGAACGGCGCTCGTCGTTCGAGCACACACCTCCCGGCGGCAATACGCGGATGTTGCGCGGGTGATTGCCGCCCGTGATCGCGGTGAGGGTGAATCCGATGTTGTTGCCGGTTGAACTCGCGATGTTGAAGACGATTTCATTAGCGGATGAGCTCACGACGGTGCCACCGTCGATGCGGACCGTGCCCGCGCCATCGAACCGCAGCGTGTAGTTGCCGGGGGCCAGTCGCCCCGGCGTGCCGCCGGCATGGATGACTGTGCGGATTTCCTGCTGCGCGGCGGCGTTGAGCGCGGTTGGATAGCCATCGGCATCGAGCGGGAGCGTGGTGGGGCAGATGTTCGGCGAGCCGCACGCCGGATTGGAACCGGGGGTGCGGCAATCGAAGCAGCCCGCGCGTCCCGGTATCCAGTCGCGCGATGCCTTCATCAGATTCACGAAAGGAAATTCGTCGCTGAAGTCGTTGACCCCAGTCAGGTTGGTGGCCAGCGGCGCCACGGGGTCGGTGCCTGCGCCGGCGGGCGCCGAGCCAAACCACAACAGGAGCGCAATCAATCCGAGCATCGCGGCACGGACGCCATGACAGGCAGAGGGAAGCGTCATACGGAAAGCTCCAACTTCGAACAATCCTGGGTATCAACCCGGAACCGGGTCAGTTTCCGCCAACGCGCTGGTGCCTCGCAATGCGTGCGCACGAAAATTCCCGAGAGATGGAAACGCCGAGTCGCGTTGCAGGCCCCGGCGGGCACGACCGGCGCCGGAAGCAGGAGCAGGACGGGCCGCGCCAGCAACCCGTCCCCGTCGCTCAGTAGTTGAGCGGAGTCCGCGCGATGGCGCCCACGGTGACCGGGCGCACGCCTTCCATGACCAGGCCGTAACTCATCTCATCGAAGGTGCGGAAGACCATCACGTGCGCCTCGAACTCGGCCGGCAGCTCGATGCGTGCGTGCTCGAACTTGGTCAGCGCCCCATAGACGCTGTTCTTGCGGTACTTGACGTCGTCACGGATGCGGTCGCCTTCCTGGAACAACGCGTACACCTCGCCGTTCTCGACACCATCACGCGCGCCGCGGGACAGCGCGACGACATAACGGGATCCACCGAACTGCAGCGCGTCCGCAATCGCCATGATGCGCATGTTGTCCGGCACGGACTCGGGCGCGCGCGGATAAAAGTAAAGGTCGAACGGCGCATTGTCGACGGGCAGCACGATGTCTCCCTTCTTGACTTCCATCTCCGCTTCTTCGAGGAGCACGGTGGCCGGATCGCCCATGCGCAACACGGTGCCGGTCGCGGCCTCGCGCACCTCATAACCCAGCAGTCGCGCCTTGTTGAAGTTGATCGAATCGGCGGAATCGCGCCAGACGCCGGGCACCAGCGTGGTGCCGAGTTCCCATTCGTCGGCGCGCAGGCGCTTGCGCTCATCGTTGCGCGCGCGCCACTCGGGAAGGTCGCGGTACACCAGCGTCGGGCGCGCGATGCTCACGCGGTCGCCCGGCCGGAAGCCGCCGATATTGCGCACGTAGGCCACCTGTCCGGGGATCCCGCGGAGGCGGTTCTCCTCGATCGCGATCACGTACGGCCGTGCATCCATGTCGGCGCGCGTGTAGAACAAATGATATTCGTTGAGGAACGGTTCGATGTCCGACAGGGCAATGGTCGGAATGGCCTCCGCGACGACGCGTGGCCGGGGTCCGCCCTCGACGCCAATCATCGGCGCACCGTTGAGGTAGGCGAGATTGAGCACGTCGCCGGGATAAATGAGGTGGGGATTGACGATCTGCGGATTGGCCTGCCAGATCTCGGGCCACACCCAGGGACGGTTCAGGAACCGGCCCGCGATATCCCACAAGGTGTCGCCGCGCTGCACGACGTAGGTCGTCGGATGGTCGCTGCGCAACACGGTGTCGGCGGCATAGATCGACAGACCGACCACGAGGCCGGCCGCAACTGCAAGCAGACGCTTAAACATGACCGCCAAATCCTTGATCCCCCAAGGTTTCGCGAGTGTATCCCAATTGCCAACTGGCGCAATACGGAGCTGTGATCTGCGCCACGGTTGGGTTTGCCCTTCTCCCCGCGTGCGGGGAAAAGGTGCCCGCAGGGCGGATGAGGGGCAGTCCGGACTCGCGTCGCTGCCCCTCATCCGGCGCTTCGCGCCACCTGACTCGCCACTTCCTGTGGCTCGCCCTGCGGGCCGGCTTCGCCGTTCGCAGCCGCTCCTGCGGCTGCAGTCTCCCCGTCCCCACGGGGAGAAGGCATGCCACCGCCAGTACACTTGTGAGTGCGGCAAAGAGCCGCATTTCTCCGGCTGACGATTCCTGACGCGCGCACATGGCACTGCTTCCCATCCTCGAATATCCCGATCCACGGCTGCGCACCCGGGCGAAACCGGTTGCGGTGGTGGACGACGCGCTGCGCCAGCTGATCGACGACATGTTCGAGACGATGTATGCCGCGCCGGGCGTGGGGCTCGCGGCGACCCAGGTCGACCGGCACCTGCGCTTCATGGTGATCGACGTTTCGGAGAACCACGACGACCCGCGCGTGTTCGTCAACCCGGAGATCCTGGCGCGCGATGGTGCGCAGGTGTACCAGGAGGGTTGCCTGTCCGTCCCCGGCATCTACGCCGACGTGACGCGCGCGGATACTGTGCGCGTGCGGGCCCAGGATCGGCTTGGCGAAACCTTCGAACTGGTGGCTGACGGCCTGCTGGCGGTGTGCATCCAGCACGAGATCGACCATCTCGACGGCAAGGTCTTCGTCGACTATCTGTCACCCCTCAAGCGCGAAATGGTACGGCGCAAGCTTGAGAAGCAGCAACGCCAGCGCGCGCAGGACGTTGCGGCCGGGGCGGCTCCGACGCGCAAAACCGGTTGAAGGCGCGCGCGTTGCGGCTCGCTTTCGCCGGAACGCCGGCGTTCGCACTGCCTGCGCTCGAGGCCTGCCTCGCCAGCGGTCACGCACTGCTGGGCGTGTGGACGCAACCGGATCGTCCCGCCGGGCGCGGGCGCCAGCTTGGGGCAGGTCAGGTCAAACAGCGCGCGATCGAGGCCGGCGTCGCGGTGCATCAACCGAAGTCGCTCAAGGGGCCACGCGCACAGCGCGACCTGCGCGACCTCGATCTCGACCTGCTGATCGTCGTTGCTTACGGACTCATCCTCCCGCAGGCAGTACTGGATATCCCGCGCTTCGGTTGCTGGAACCTGCACGGGTCGCTGCTGCCCCGCTGGCGCGGCGCCGCTCCGATCCAGCGCGCGGTGCTGGCGGGCGATGCGCAAACCGGCGTCTGCCTCATGCAGCTGGAAGCGGGTCTCGACACGGGCCCCGTGCTCGCGCGTGTCGCCACACCGATCGCCACTGACGACACCAGCGGTTCGCTGCACGACCGACTCGCGGTACTCGGCGCCGAGCTTCTGTCTGACGGGCTGCAACAACTCGCTTCCGGCACGTTGCCGGACGCCGAACCGCAGCCCGATTGCGGCGCGACCCACGCCGCCAAGCTCGACAAATCCGAAGCGCGTCTCGACCTCGGCCGACCCGCCATCGAACTCGCCCGCGCAGTGCGCGCCTTGCACCCGTGGCCGGTCGCGGAAATCCTTCTCGACGGCGAGCGCGTACGCCTGCATGCGGCGCAGGCGCTCGACCGCCAGCCCGAAGCCGCGCCCGGGACCCTGCTTGCGGTCGCGGCGTCAGGCATCGATGTCGCCACGGGCTCCGGCGTATTGCGCATCACGCACCTGCAGCGCGAGGGCGGCCGCGTCGTCACCGCGGCGGACTACGCCAACGCGCGACGCGTGCCCCCGACCGCATGAGTGGCGACGCGCGGGTCCAGGCGGCGCGGGTGCTCAACGCCGTCATCGGTGGGCGCGAGCCGCTCGATCTCGCCCTGCCGGTCGCGGACGCGCGGTTGCCTGATTCGCGCGACCGTGCACTGCTGCGCGCCATTGTCCGCACCGCATTGCGCCACCGCTTCCGCTACGCCGCGGCGCTGACCACCCTGCTCAACAAGCCATTGCCGCGCGAGCAGGGGCTGGTCTACGAGTTGCTGATGGCGGGCCTGGCGCAACTCGACCAGGGCATTACGCCGCCGTACGCGGCGGTCGATGCCACCGTCGCGGCGGTGCGCATCCTCAAGCGTCCGCAGTTCGCCGGACTCGTGAACGCCGTGCTGCGTCGGGCCCCGCTGGCGCTCGCCGAGATTTCCGCCAGCGAGGATCCGCAGATCCGCTTCGAGCACCCGCGCTGGCTGCTCGAGAAGCTGCAACGCGACTGGCCGCAGCAATGGCCCGATATCGTCGCGGCCAACAACACGATGGCGCCAACATGGCTGCGCGTGCACACCCCGCGCGCGCGTCTCGAACAGCTTCAGGGATGGCTGGCGGCGCACGAGTTCGTGACCACCGCGTATCCGCCCCTCGCTGACGCCCTGGTACTCGCCGAGTCCACCCCGATCCTCGCGCTGCCCGGGTACAGCGAAGGCGCGTTCGCCGTGCAGGACGGTGCGGCGCAGTACGCGGTCGACGTACTGGACGCACGACCGGGCCATCGGGTGCTGGACGCGTGCGCGGCGCCCGGCGGCAAGACTGCGCATATCGCGGCGCGAACGCCCGGCGTCGATCTGCTCGCGCTTGAAATCAATCCGGCACGCATACCGCGGCTCAACACCAATCTCGCGCGAATGGGCGTGGCCTGCGAAGTGCGCTGCGCCGATGCGGCATCGCCGGAAACGTGGTGGGACGGTCGGCGCTTCGATCGCATTCTCATCGACGCCCCATGCTCCGGCACGGGTGTGATCCGGCGGCATCCGGACGTCCGCTGGTTGCGCAGGCCGCAGGACGTGATCGCCGCGATCGAGCTGCAATCGCGACTGCTCGACGCGCTGTGGCCCTTGCTCGCACCCGGCGGGCGGCTAGTCTATGCAACCTGCTCGGTGCTGAGCGATGAAAATGCGCATCAACTCGCGGCTTTTCTCTCGCGTACGCCGGGCGCTCGGGCGCGCGATGCGGTGCCGCATGCGTTCGGCATCGTGTCCGGCGCAGGCCGGCAGAACCTCCCGGGGCGCGAGGGCATGGACGGGTTCTTCTATGCCGCGCTGGAACACGCCGGCGCATAGGCCGGCTGCACTGGCCGCGCTGCTCGCACTCTGCGGCTGCAGCGGGGACGAGGCGACGCGGGCGTTGCGCGTGCACGAGGCACGCGTGGAGCTGGCGACCCAAGCCTCGCTGGTCGTGGATCTCGATTTCGCGCCCCGCCCCGAAGTGCTCGAGGCCCTGTCGCACGGCGTGCCGCTGCAGATCGAGTTCAACCTGGGCGGGCGCGACATGTCCAACCGCGTGGCGTTCGAGCGCCACGTGCTCGTGCTCAGCTACCAGCCGCTCGTCAGGCAGTGGCAGCTCGCGCGGCTCGACAGCGAGCCGCCGCGCCTGTTCGCGAGCCGGAGCCAGCTGCTCGCCGCGATCGACCAGGTGCGATTGCCGCTCGGCTCGAGCTGGCAGCTGTTGTCGGGATCGCGCGAATACAGCCTGCGGGTGCGACTTCCGCAGTCGTCGCTGCCAGGGCCGCTGCGCTTGCCGGCGTGGTTCTCGCGGACCTGGCGCATGGACAGCGGCGAGGTGATGTGGACAGCCGCCGCCTGATCCGCCTGCTGTCGGCAGGCGTACCCGCGCTGGCGCTGGTCGCGCTGCTGGTGACTGCGCTGTTGCTGGCGGGCGACGCCGAGCAGGACGTGGGCCGCCTGCAGCGGTACTCGCCGTGGCTGTTCGCGGGCGCCGCGGCAGCCGTGCTGCTGCTGCTCGGGGTGATCGCGCGACGCGTGCTGGGCTTGCGGCGACAGTTGCGACAACGAGAGCCAGGCGCGCGCCTCGCGTTGCGCCTGTTGCCCTGGCTGCTGGTGCTGGCCCTGCCGCCGCTGATCCTGGTGTACGGATTCGCGCTCAAGTTCCTCACGAGCAGCATCGACAGCTGGTTCAACGTGCGCATCGAGAGCGCACTCGACGACGCGCTGGCGCTCGGTCACTTTGTGATCGACGACGTCGGCGTGCGGGCCCGCCAGCAGGCATTGAGCCTTTCGCAACGGCTCGCGGTGCTCGAGGAGTCGGAACTGGACGACGCGCTCGAGCGGGCGCTCGGCGACAGCGAGGCGCTGCAGCTCGCCGTATTCGCAGTGGACGGCAGCCTGATCGCCGCCGCGAGCAACGACCCGCGGCTCCTGCTGCCGAGCGCGCCGCCCGACGCCGACCTGCTCGCGGCGCGCGATGGGGGTGTGCTGGTGCGACCGCAGCCATTCGATGACGGTGTGCTGCAGGCCGCACTGGTCGCGGTGGACGGACAGCGCGTGCTGCGCGCGCTGTTCCCGCTGCCTGCGACGGCCCGTCCGCTCACCCGCAACATCGAGCAGAGCATTCACGATTACCGGCGCCTGGATTTCCTGCGCGGCTCCCTCAAGACCACCTTCGTCATGCTGCTGAGCCTGGTGCTGCTACTTGCGATCCTGCTCGCGGTGCTCGCCTCGTTCGGTCTCGCGCGCCGGCTCGTGCAGCCGATCGCTCGGCTCGCAGGCGTGGCCGATGGCATCGCCGAAGGCCGCTTCGGGGAGCAGGTCGTCGCCGTGTCGGGAGATGAGATCGGCGCACTTACCGACGCCTTCAATCGCATGTCGTTCCAGCTCGAGGACATGCGCGGCCGGGAGGCGGCGGTGCGGGCAGCCAGCGACGAGCAGCGCGCATGGCTGGCGGCTGTGCTCGAGCGGCTGACGTCAGGCGTGCTCACCTTCGCCGCCAACGGCACGCTGCGCAGCGCCAACGCCGCGGCTGCCGCGCAGCTTGCATTGCCGCCCGTGGATCTGGTCGATCGCGACATCAATGAAATGGCGCGGGCGGCGCCGGCACTGGCGCCGCTGTTCGAGACGATCGCCTCCCACCACGGCAGCGGAGCGCGCGAGTGGCGCGACGAGGTGCGCGTCGCGCGCGGCGACCTGGTGCAGATTCTCGCCCTGCGCGGCGCGGCGCTGCCGACCGTCGCTGGCGCGGAGGGCGGGCACGTGGTGGTTCTGGACGACCTGACCGAGTGGAATCGCGCGCAGCGCGAGGTGGCATGGGCCGAAGTCGCGCGACGCCTCGCGCACGAGATCAAGAATCCGCTCACCCCCATCCGGCTCGCCGCGGAGCGCCTGCGCCACAAGCTCACCGGGGTACTCGACGACGAACGCGCGCAGGTGCTGGAGAAGACGACGCAGACCGTGATCGCGCAGGTCGATGCGCTCAAGGATCTGGTCGACGCTTTTGCCGATTACGCGCGCACGCCGCAACTGCGCCGCGACCCCGTCGACCTCAATGCGCTGGCCGATGAAGTGCTCGAGCTTTACCAGCAGTCCGGCCAGGTGGAGGCGCGGCGCGACTACGCGGGGGACTTGCCGCGCGTGCGAGGCGACCGCGGACGCCTGCGGCAACTACTGCACAACCTCATCAAGAACGCGATCGAGGCAGACGCAGGTCGACAACCGGCGCCGCTCGAGGTGGGCACGCGCGCGCGCGGCGACAGGATCGAGCTGGTTGTGCGCGACTTCGGACCCGGGCTTCCAGCCGGTTTCGATGCCGGCTGGTTCGAGCCTTACACCAGCAGCAAACCCAAAGGCACGGGGCTCGGGCTCGCAATCGCCAAGCGCATCGCCGAGGAGCATGGCGGCACAGTGCGCGCGCAGAACGCACCGGGGGGCGGGGCGCGATTCACACTGGCCCTGCCACTGGCCTGAGGACGGAATTCCGGGCTTCAGTCGCGGCCGTGGCGGAGCTGGTAGCGCATCCGGTACCACCACGCGAGCGCGGGTCTGCGGCGTTCGTCGGCATCGCGACGGGCGCGCGCGATCGCGCGCTTGCGCTCCGCAAACCGCGCGAGCAGTTGGCGATGCGCCACGAAGCCGCTGACCTTGTCGAAGTTCGCGAGCGCGCCGGCTGCACTGGCGTCGACTCCCGGCTCGTTGCGAATCCCAAGCTGCAGCGCGAGCGACGGCCGCGCGTGGCCGGCTGCGATTTCCGCCTCGAGCTCTTCGACGGTGAGCGTGCCTTCCCCGAGCATGCGGCGCACGGCATCGATCCACAGAGCGCCGTGCGGGTGCGCCGGTGACACCCAGGGCTGGGTACGGATCTCGGTGAAATGCAGCAGCCGCGTGCGCTGCGCATCGAAGCGGTCGAGGTCGTTCCAGCCGCGTGGAATCGATTCGCGCAGCTCGCCGGGCGCGAGCACCGGATCGAGTGTCATCAGCGCGTTGTAGTCGTAGTCGCGCCCGAGTCCCGCGACGATCCGCGCAACGTCCCAGTCGAGCCGCCCGCAATCGAGCAGCATCACCGCCGCGTGCCGGTTGCGCGCGTGCGCGGTCTGTTCGGGATCGCTGCGCGAGCCGATCTCGATCGCCACGGTCGCCGTGCCGAGCGGCGCATCCCACAGCTCGCCGATGTCGCGGAACACGAGCATGTCCGAATCGAGGTAGATGGCGCGGCCGCGATGCCCTGCCAGTGCCGGTATCGCGAAGCGCGCGAAGCTGAACTCGGTGTAGGGCGCATGGCGCGGATCGGCGACCGCAGGTGCGTCGCCATTGTCGATTGCGCGGATCTCGACGGTGCGTGCCGTGTGCCGGCGGATGGACTCCGCGAGCACGCGGAACGCCAGCTGCTGGCTGCGATCGGCGCCGCAGTAAATGCGGATCGTCCCGTCGCCCGTTTCGATTTCGCTGGCCATGACGGCAAGCATGCCGCCGCGACGCCGCTACCGCTAGGGCCTGGAGGAGCCGCGGCGCCGTGCGATCATTTCCGCATGTCCGCGCCGACCGCCAGCGTCATCGTCAGCACTTACAACCAGCCGGGCCTGCTGCAGCGGTGCCTCGCGGGTTTCGCGCACCAGGACCGCGCCGACTTCGAACTGATCGTGGTCGACGACGGCTCCGGCGACGAAACGCGTGCGCTCATCGAGATGAATCGCGCGAAGCTGCCTTTCACCCTCAGCCACGCGTGGCAGGAGGACCAGGGATTCCGCAAGTGCCGCGCGCTCAATCTCGGCATTCTTGCCGCGCGTTCCGATTACCTGGTCTTCACCGACGGCGACTGCGTGCCGCGCCACGATTTTGTATCGGCCCACCTGCGCCTGCGCGAACCGGGCAGGTTCCTCGGCGGCGGCTACTGCAAGCTGCCGCAAGACGTCAGTACTCGTATCGATGACGACGCAATTGCACAGCGGCGCCACTGCGACCTCGACTGGCTCATCGCGCAGGGCCTGCCGCGCAGGCAGCGATCGCTCAAGCTGTGGTCGCGCGCGGGATGGCGCGAAACCCTGCTCAACGCCACGACCCCGACGCGCCCGCGATGGAGCGGCAACAACGCGTCAGGCTGGCGAGTGGATCTCATGCACGCCAACGGGTTCGACGAGCGGATGACCTACGGTGGCGAAGACCTCGAGCTGGGCGAGCGGCTGGAGAACGCCGGCGTACGCGGCAAGCAGGTGCGGTTCGCTGCGATCTGCGTGCACCTCGACCATCCTCGCGGCTATGTCGAGCCCGGCATGCGCGCGGCCAACGAGCGCATCCGCGCCACCACGCGCGCCACGCGCGCCACCCGCACCGCGTTCGGACTCGACCTGCACCAGCACGTGCAAACCTCTACCGAAGCGAAGGGAAGTGAACGCTATTGAGCCCCTCTCCCATCGGGAGAGGGGTGGGGGAGAGGGTCCGAGTTCGCCAGAGGCGTTGGGGAGCAGCACCGCGACGCGGGGCGCCGAATCAAAGCCCGTGCCCAGTCTCCACCTCGCCTCCACGCCTCTCATCGCGCTGGCCTGCGCCGCCGCCGCGCGCGCGCACGGGGGACGCGCGCGCCTGCTGCTGCTGGGCGACTTCGAGCACGCCGTGCGCCTCGCCGGGCTGCTCGCACGCTGGCGCGACAATCCTTTCGAACTCATCGAGTGCCTGCCGGGCCGCTTCGACGAGCACGCGCGTGGCGCACCGGATCGCGCGCGTGGATTGCTGCAGTTTTTCCGGCGCGTTGCGATCAAGCGCGCGGTGCGCCACGAAGCGCTGGCGCGCATCGTGACCCACGACGCGGAACTGCAGCCGGCCAGCGTGTGGCTCGGCAACGACCGCAAGGTCGAAACGCAGTTCGCCCTGCACAACGCCGCCGTGCGGATTGGCGAACCGCCCGGCGAGTACCTGGACGATGGCCTGTACACCTACCTCGGCGACGTTCGACAGCGCCCCCTGACGCGCACGCTCGATGCGCTCGCCAAGCGCGTGACGTACGGTCGCTGGTGGCAGCGCGCGGCGCACGTCGGCACCACGTCGTGGATCGCGCACACGTGGCTCGCGCTGCCGGCCCTGGCGCCGGCGGTGTACGAACCCGCACGCTTGCGCGCCTTGCCCCGCGAATGGTTCACCGGTCGAGCCTGGTTGCGGCTTGCGGCAACGGCGGCGAGGGAGTTCGATCTCGATCGCCACGCCGTCGCCCGCTGCACGCAGGTCTGGATCCTGCCGCATTCCAATCTCCTGCGCGCCTCCCCGGGCCTGCTCGATTCGCTGCGTAGTCGGCTGCGCGACGCGGCCGGGAAGGGCGAGCGCGTCGCGATCAAGTACCACCCACGCGATGTCGAGGCGGATCCGGGCGGCCTGGCCCCCAGCGGCGGCAACGCACTGGTCCTGCCCGCCACCCTGCCCATGGAACTCCTGCTACCGCTGCTGCCCCGCGGAGCGGCGATCGTCGGTGAAGCGTCGACCGCACTGCTCGCCATTCGCTGGTTGAGGCCCGATCTCGGCGTGAGCACTTTCGGCGAGGCCGACCATCCGTACGCGCGCGCGGCCGGCAATCTGCTGCAGCGGATGGGATAGGCCCGCAGCGCCGGCGCTTGCGGTGCCGGACCGGGCACTGCACCATGGGACGTTGTTTTTTCGCAACGGACCGCCATGGCGCAGGCAAACATACTGGTCGTCGACGACGAACCGGACATCCGCGAGCTCATCCGCGACATCCTCGAGGACGAGGGCTACGCGGTCGCAACCGCCGCGGACGCACGCGAAGCGCGCGAGGTGCGGCGTGCCGTGCGACCCGACGCCATTCTCCTCGACGTATGGATGCCCGACACCGATGGCGTGAGCCTGCTGCGCGAGTGGAACGAGGCGGGCGGCCTGCCGTGCCCGGTGGTGATGATGTCCGGGCACGCCAACATCGAGACAGCGGTCGAAGCGACGCGCCTGGGCGCCTACGACTTCATCGAAAAGCCCCTGTCGATGGCCAAGCTGCTGCTGATCATCGGCCGTGCGCTCGAGGCCGCGCGGCTCAAGCGCGAGAACGAGGGCCTGCGTGGGCAGCTCGCCGGTATCGCCGAGCCGCTCGGCACGAGTCCGCTCATGGCCAGCCTGCGCGGGCAACTGGAGCGCGTCTCGACGGTCGACGCGCCGCTGTTGCTGCTGGGCGAATCGGGCACCGGCAAGCAGACGCTCGCCCGCTGGCTGCACGCGCGCGGGCCGCGTTCGGCCGCGCCGTTCGTGGTCTGGTCGCTCGCCACCACGCCGCACGACAAGCAACACGGCGCGCTGTTCGGAACGCGCAGCGACGCGGGCACGACACCGGGTCTGCTCGACGAGGCAGGAACCGGCAGCGTCTTCCTCAACGACATCGCCGAACTTACCCCGGATGCGCAGCGCGATCTCTCGAGCGCCATCGATCACGGCAATTTCGTGCGCAGCGGCGGTGGCGAGACCGCACCGATGACAGCGCGCATCATTGCCGCCACCGCCCGCGACCTGGCCGGCGAGGTGCGCGCTGGCCGCTTCCGGGAGGATCTGTACTTCCAGTTGCACGGCCTGCCGATCGACGTGCCGCCGCTGCGCGCGCGCCCCGAGGACGTATCGACGCTGCTGGCGCATTTCGCGGATTACTTCAGCAATCGCGATGGGCTGCCCTACAGGCGCTTTGCGACGGGTGCGCAGAACCGGCTGCGCCAGCACGCCTGGCCCGGCAACCTGCGCGAACTCCGCAACCTGGTGCAGCGCCTGCTGGTACTGGGCGGGAGCGGCGACATCGAGCTGGCCGAAGTCGAGCGCGCGCTGGGGCAGGCGACCCAGACGCGCGTCACACCCGACGCGGGAGCGGGCGCCGCGACCTTCGCGATCGATTACGCGTTGCCGCTGCGCGAGGCTCGCGACGCCTTCGAGCACGCCTACCTGACCCAGCTGCTGCGCCAGGCCGACGGCAGCGTCGGCAAGCTCGCGACGCTCACCGGCATGGAACGTACCCATCTCTACCGCAAGCTCCGCGACCTTGGCATCGATCCGAAGGGCGAGCGCAGCTAGGGCGCGACTTGCGGATTCCACCGCGCAGGCATGGCAGCCCGGTTCAGTGTCCGACGGACTGGATGCGCAGCGCGACTTCGCGCCCGAGCAGGCATGCGGCGAGCAGTTCCCAACGTACGGCGTGGACCTCGCAGAATTCCTCCCATGCCCGCAGTTCGTGCGCGGCGTAACCCGGAAAGCCGAGCAGGTCGTCGAACACCAGCACGCTGCCCGGAACGAGTTGGCCGCGCACCGTCGCGAGGACGGTGCGCGTCGAACTGTAGAGGTCGCAATCGATGTGCAGCAGTCTGATCGGGACGCCGGCGTGCGCATCCAGGAATGGCGGCAATGTGTCTTCGAACCAGCCCTGGTGCAGCGTGACGTTGGCCGGCATCGAGGGCAGTCGCCCCGCGGTGCTGTAGGCGCCCGCGCGTTCGGCATCGTTCCATGCCTCGGGCAGTCCCTCGAAGCTGTCGAAGCCGTGCACCGCACCGACACTGCGCTCCGCGATCAGCTTAAGCGAGCGCCCGAAGTACACGCCGCATTCGAGCGTCAGCCCTTCGCGTGGCGCGGCCTCGAGCCCGCGCAACAGCACCTCGATCGGCAGGCCGACGTGAGCGCTGCGCGAGCGCGCGTGGCGCATCGCCCAGCGCAGGCTGTCGTTGCGTGCCTGCGCCGGCGGATCCGGCGCGTCGGGCAGCTTCGTGACATCGCCGGATTCGACGGCGGCCAGGGCATTGTCGAACTGGGCGAACAGCGCGTCGAAGAGATGCGCATCGAGCGCCGAGCGCGCCGCCGCGGTCGATTGGCTGACCAGCTTGAGCGAACGGTGCAGCGACAGCATCGGCGAATCGAGGCGACGCGCCTGCGCGATGGCGAGGGTCTCCGATTCGACATCGAAGCGCGCCAGCATCGAGGACGCACGCAGCAGCGCCACGGTGGACTCGGCGTCCCCGGGGTCGGCCGCATCCGCGGCCTGGAACAGCGTCAAAGCGAGCTCGTACTCGCCGCTTGTCCACGCCCCTCGAGCGTACGCGAGCGCAGTCCGCGCGCCGGGAGTGTCGGCATACGCGCGTGCCAGCGCTGCAAGTTTCTCGCGGCGTGCCGCGTCGAGCGCGGAGGCCTGGGAAGTGGACATCGGATGCGGACTCGGCGCGTCGGGTATCGCTCAGAATAGCGAGTCCGACCCCCGCATCGGTACGGCGCCGGATGCAAAAGGCCCCGCGCGCGGTTCTCGCGACGCGGGGCCTCAAGGTGACAGTGCGGGTTAGCGGATGCTCTGCAGGTTGAGCACCAGCGACAGCACCGAACCGAGCACCGAGTAGCGGCCGTTGGTCTGACGCCCGTAACGGTAACGCGAGTAGTAGCCGTCTTCGTAGCCGCGACTGAAGCCCTGGCGGAAGTAGTAGTTGTAATCGCGCTGGCTCACGTAGTAACCGCGATAACCATAGTTCGCATCCTGGTACGCGAACGAATCACGGAAGCTGAAGCGCCAGCCGTCCAGGCGATCCGCGCGACCCGCCGCGAGGCCTTCCTGGTAGCCAAGGTTCACCGCCTGACGGAGCAGGTTCGCCCCGTACCGGTTGACCTGGTAATAGCGTCCACCACGCTGATAGCGATACGACGGCGCGGTGTAGAAGTACGGATCACTGTTGTAGTCGAAGCGCTGGTTGAGGTACGAGCGCTGCTGGCGCAGACGGTCGTAATAGCGCTGCTGGTACGCGTAATGCTTGCTGCGGTCCTGCTCCTGCAAGCTGCGTGCATATTCCTGCGAAGCCAGCTGCTGCCGATCCAGGCGACGCTGATACTGCTGCACCTGCTGCTGCTGCTGCGCGATCAACGCCTGCTGCTGCTGCCGCGACAGCCGCTCGTCGCGTTGGGCCTGGCGCTGCGCATCAAACTGCTGGCCCTGGTCGTCACCATCCTGGCGACGCGGCGCGCCGCGGCTCTCGCGATCGCGTTGCGCCATCTCGGCACGGCGTTCCGCAAGCTGCTCCTGGGAGCGCTGCACTTCGCGGAAGGGATCCCTTGTGTCGCGACTCTGCTGACGTTGCGCCTCCACTGACTGCTGGTAGCGGCGCTGTTGTTGCTCGGCCATCTGTTGCGCCTGCTGCGCGGCTTGCTGCTGCTGGGCAGCCTGTTGCTGGGCAGCCTGTTGCTGGGCGGCTTGCTGCTGGGCCTGCTGGGCCTGTTGCTGAGCCTGCTGGGCCTGTTGCTGCGCCTGCTGGCGGGCCTGCTCGGCCTGCTGCTCGTATTGCTGCTGGGCCTGCTGGGCCTGCTGCTGGGCCTGCTGGGCCTGCTGCTGTGCCTGCTGTGCCTGCTGCTGGGCCTGCCGTGCATTGTCGTCGTCGCCACGCTGTTCGCGGCGCGCTTCGCGCTGTTCTTCGCGGGCCTCACGACGCTCTTCACGAATTTCCTCGCGATCTTCCTTTCGCGAGTCGTCGTCTCGGTCGCGCTGCGCAAAGACAGGTGCGGTGGAAGCCACGCACACCAGCGCGGCGATCACCGACGCAAGCAGGTTTCGATGGAGGGTAGGACCGTTCATGGAATTCTCGCAGTGGAAGGACAAGGCTTGCAGCAGGCACGCGGCCGGCTGACTGCCGAGTGATTTGAACGGCGGTGGGCCCTCGAGTTCGGATGGCACATAGCGGGCATTCACAAAACTTCCACGGCGTGCGACGCAAGTCGCACTTCATCCGAAGTCCCAGTGCGTGCCGCAACGTGTCGAGTGCGCGGGTACTGGACGTGCGTGTCGACTCGCACTGCGACAACCCGATCAGACCGCTCAGTGATCCTCGCAGCGCACCAGCCCACCGAAAAGCAGCGAACTTTCGTTGCGCAGGGTTTTGGCACTCACCTCGACGAACGCCTCCGACGACGCGCGACCGAGATCGAGCTCGACTCTCCATCCGGCGTTCGCGAGGCGAGGGTCGCCGAAGGCCTCCTCGACATCTGCGCGATGAACACCGGTCCCGCAGTGATGCACAACGCCGTCAACGATGATTTCCACCCGCTCAGCCACGCCATCGTCGAGCGACGCAGCCCAGCCCTCGAACTCGAGCACGCCGGTCGACGAGAGGCGGCGCCGGTCGACCCAGCCCCAGGGGCCGCGACGGAACCCCTTCAATCCAGAAAGGTCACGCCCCGGATCGCGCGCCACCACATAAAGATCCTGTTCCTGCGCCAGCGCTCTTGGCAGGCGCTCGCAAGCCCCGTTGGGCGCACCGGCGCGCGCCAGCGCTGCACGCACGTAGCGCTCGTCGGCATAGGTCGTGCCATAGATCTCGGCGTCTAGCGCGTGGTTCTCGCTGACCGCGTCGTAGAGCAGTCCCGAGTCGGGAAGCGCGCGGGCCGCAGGCAGGAGCGAACTGTCGCGCACGCTGAAGCAGAGAACTCCGCGATCCGTGAGCAGCCCCATCAGCTTTTCCAGCCACGCGTCGAACAGCGTGCCGGGTAAATGCGAGAAGAGTGATGCGACCCAGATGAAGTCGAAGCGCTGAGCCGGAGCGAAACGATCAGGGTCGGCGTGCGAGGGCAGCACCTGTACATCGAATGCCTGCGCGACGAACTGCATCGCATCGGCCTGGATCTCGCTGGCCCAGAGCCGCGGGCGGGGCACGGCAAGGCTCATGAATCGAAGCAGGCGGCCATAGCCGCAGGCAAAGTCGAGTACCGCGGCCGGCTCAGCATCGCTGAAGCACGAGCGCATGACCTGCCTTGCCGCGCTGAACTGCTGGAGTCCGATATTGAAGTACTGGCTGAGCGCCGCGCCGGCGTGCCGGTGCTGCTCCAGCGAATGGGTCAGCATCTGGTCGGCCGGATGGATGCGCGTGCTGATCCGGTCGCTGGCGGCCAGCGGCTCGACGATCCGGCAATGCCGCATGAGCAGGTTGCGGAACCGGGCATCGCGACACAGCGCGTCGGCGTCGTGCTGCAGGGCCGGGTCGATTGGGCTCATGCGTGCTCCGGGAGAAGAAACGGTCGCGCGATTGCGGAGCCTCGCGTACTAGGCCGGCCCCGGGCTGTCCCGTGCGATGCATGGGACTTTCCACGGCACTCGTGTTGCCGGAGATCCGGCCTTCGCTTTGACCCGCGGACTAGAGCGTGTTGTAGATGGACGTGACCAGCTCGTCCGGCTTGATGAAGGCCTTGCCGAGTTTCTCGTCAGTGTCCGCGGTGGGCTTGAGGGCGATCACCTCCTCGAGCGACTTGCCCTCGCGCTTGAACGCCGCGATACGGTCGCGATAGTCCTTGAGCATGGCGCCGTACGCCGCGAGTTCCGCGCGGTTGCCCAAGGGTCCGTGGCCCGGCACCACCAGCGTGTCGGCGTTGCTCAACGCGAGGCCGCGATCGACGGCGGCCAGGAACCCGTCGATGCTGCCGCCTGATTCAGCGTCGATGAAGGGATAGAGCCCGTTGAACCAGACGTCGCCCATGTGCAGCACGTTGGCCGTTTCGAACTTGACCAGCGAATCGCCATCCGTGTGGGCGCGCGCAACGTGCCACACACCCACGGCGTCGCCATTGAGGTGCAGCCTCAGATCGCTCGCAAAGGTCAGCACCGGGAGCGCGGCTCGGGCAGCGGGCGGCACCTTGTCGCCGCGCAGCATCTGACCGGCGTGCATGCGCTTGCGCACGTTGTCGTGCGCCACGATGACCGCGCCGGCCGCGCCGAAGTTCTCGTTGCCGCCGGTGTGATCGAAGTGCCAGTGCGTGTTGAGCACGAAGCGCGGCGGCTTGTCGCTGAGCTTGGCCAACGCGGCGACGATCTTGTCAGTCAAAGGCGCGAATTGATCGTCGATGATGAAGACGCCCTCGTCGCCCACGCTCGCGACGATGTTGCCGCCCGCGCCGGTGAGCAGGTGCGTCCCGCCGCGCAGCGCGGTCGTCTTGATCTCGACCTTCGAGAAATCCTGAGCGACCGCGAGCAGCGGCACGGCGGCGGCGGCGAGCGCCAGCAAGCGGAAATGGCGCATGGAAGAACACCTTTTGCGAATCGGAGGGCCAATTCAACCACATTCGGCATGTCAGCCGCCCCGGGGACGCGCTGGTTCGTCCGTACAGGACGCGGGCGCGCATCGAAGCACGGGGCGGTACAGTGTCGGCGCAGACGTGCGGCGTCTGCCTGGTGCCTGTCGTAGGAGTCGGCCCGCGTGACGGCGCAACCCTTGCTGACCGTATTCCTGCCACTCGCGCTCGGCATCATCATGCTGGGCCTCGGGCTCTCACTGTCGCTCGCCGACTTCCGGCGCGTCGCGCAGCAGCCACGCGCGGTCATCATCGCGCTGACGTGCCAGGCGCTGCTGCTGCCGCTGGTGTGCTTCGCACTGGTCAAGGGCTTCGCGCTGGCACCCGCGCTCGCGGTCGGCATGCTGCTGCTGGCGGCATCGCCCGGCGGCACGACTGCGAATCTCTACAGCCACCTCGCGGGCGGCGACGTCGCGCTCAACATCACCTTGACCGCGGTCAATTCGCTGCTCGCGGTGCTGACCCTTCCGTTGATCGTCAACCTGGCGCTGGCGCATTTCATGGGTGGCGGCGAGACGCTGCCCCTGCAGTTCGGCAAGGTGCTGCAGGTGTTCGCGATCGTGCTGGTGCCGGTGCTGATTGGCATGGCAATCCGCGCGCGCTTCCCCGTATTCGCGCAACGCATGCAGAAGCCGGTCAAGATCGCCTCCGCATTGCTGCTGCTGATCATCATCGTCGCGGCGATGGTGGCGGACTGGGACACGCTGGTCCAATACGCGCCGGTGCTGGGGCTGGTGGCGCTGCTGTTCAACCTGATCAGCCTTGCGGTCGGCTATTTCGTGCCGCTGCTGTTTGGCCTGGCGAAGCGGCAGGCCATCGCGATCGGCATGGAAATCGGCATCCACAACGGCACGCTCGCGATCGCGGTGGCATTGAGCCCGATGCTGCTCGACAACGCCACCATGTCGATCCCGGCCGCGATCTACAGCATCGTGATGTTCTTCACCGCTGCGGCATTCGGGTGGCTGGTCAGTCGCAAACTAGGGCGTGGAACGGCCACCACGACGGCCCCATGATTCGCAGTCGCGTGCCGTCCATGTAATTCGAAGTGCGGGCGTGCGGAGGGCGCTCCTGCTTGTCAGCTGCACAGGTAGCTGGTCGTTGCAGTGTATGGCGAGTTGTACCAGCCGAGGGCAATGTTCAGGTCGCCGAAAAAGACCCCGAATTGGACGGACTGTCCAGCCGTCACGGTAATCACACTGCTGCGCGTCATGGGTGGCTGCCGGCGCGCGACCAGGTCGTTATAGAGATATTGACCGAATTGCCCGTCATCGTTCTCCACAGCATTGCGGCTAACGGCGTTGCGGAAGAACACGACGCCGTTCGGCGCCGACGTGGCCGAAGGCTGCATCTGCACTGTGGACGTGACAAGACAACTGGTCACGCCAGTGGGAACCACAAAAACCGAAGTCACCATTCTGATGTGGCTGGTTCCGGTCGCGGGCAAACTGAACCCGCTGACGGAATTGAACGACTTGGGTCCCGAAGGACCGGCTGGCCCTTGGATACCTTGTGGTCCCTGCACTCCTTGTGCGCCTTGTGGTCCCGCTGGACCTTGAGGTCCCTGCGGGCCTTGCGCGCCTTGTGGCCCGATGGCACCAACTGGACCTTGTGCGCCCTGCGGCCCTTGAGGTCCTGCAGCACCCGTCGCCCCCGTAGCGCCCGCGGGTCCGGTGGCGCCCGTCGCTCCAGGCGGTCCGGCCACGCCTTGTGCGCCTTGCGGACCCGCAGGACCTGCCGGTCCCGTCGCGCCGATCAGTTGCGACGCGTCGAAACCGTCGACCTTGTCGGCGTTGATCGAGTAAGGCGCAGGCGTCACCGGTTGTCGCGGTGCGAGAAGCACGAAACCCGCTGCGGGCGCCTGGACCTCGACCGCGAGCCAGACCGGTCCGCCGGTGAAGACGCTGGTGCCATAGTCGAGCGTCGTGCTGAAGATGCCGTCCACGACGCTAACCGCCGGCGTGGTGAAGGGCGCCGCGAGTTGAATGCCCGCGGTGACCTGGCTGAAGGGCGTGATGCGAAGCACGTAGTTGCCGTTGGCGAGCGCTCCGTTGTTGTAGATGCGCCCCTGGTAGGTGAAGGTCGTTGGTGTCTGCGCGAGCGACGCCAACGGCGTCAGCAACAACAGCAGCCACATCGAGATGCGCAGCAACATGGGACTCTCCTATTCGAAGCTGTCGCGAAACATGCGGTCGACGCCAATCGCATCGGTCGGCGTCCAGAATCCGGAACGCAGAGTGATCGAGGCATCGTTGGAGCGATCGGTGACGGGCTGGCCCACGGCCGCGGTCAACTGGAATTGCGAAGACGTCGAGGTGCCGCCACCGCTCGGCAGCAGGGGCTCGAGGCGCAGCGTTCCGCCGAGCAGGGCGCGTTGCGGCGACATCGAGTCAGTGACGACTGCGGCTTCGACGCCGCCGAAGTCGAACCTGTCAGCGACTCCGTCGAGCGGAGCGATGCTTTCCGTCGCGCCCGCGCTCCCCGTTAACGCACTCAAGGTGAGTACGAAGGCGGCAATCAGGAAAGCCTTTCTGAACATGCGTCGGTTCCCCCGGGCGGGGAAAGCATACGCTGATTCCGTGAGGTGGACTTCCGGGAGAAACAGCCAACACGCGCCCCATTGCGATTCGCGTGCAGCGCGTGACAGCGTCGATCGACACTGCTCGGAATTACATGGCTGTGCAGTGACGTGGTTGGCGCGCCCGGAGAGATTCGAACTCCCGACCACCAGGTTCGAAGCCTGGGACTCTATCCAGCTGAGCTACGGGCGCACTTGAAACTTCACGACACGAACCGTCCATGGTGAACTCATCCGGTCGGCATCCCTGCTTCCCCCTCAGCTCGCGCAAGCGCGTGAAACGCCACGGGCGCGAGATGCGATCCTAACGCAGTCAACGTGCGCCGCCCTGGGGCGTTGATTGCCTCACTGGCTTCGAAGGGAAACCGCCATGCGCGGACAACGGCTTGCAATGGTGTCGCTGCTCTCGTGCATCGGATGGGCGCAGGCGCAGACGGTACCCACGTTTCCCGACCTGGTGTATGCCGAGGTCGGCGGCCAGCCGCTGATGCTCGATCTGTATCTTCCCGGCGGCAACCTCGAGCCGCGGCCGTTGCTGGTGTGGATCCATGGCGGTGGCTGGAGTGGTGGCACGCGCTTTCCCGCTCCGCCGTTCGCCACCCAGTTGCGAAATCGCGGCCTCGCGGTGGCCTCGATCAGTTACCGGTTGACGAGCGAGGCCGCGCAATGGGGCGGCGCGCCGGTGACTTTTCCCGCACAGATCCACGACGTGAAAGCCGCCATTCGCTGGCTGCGCGCAAACGCGATGCAATACCAGATCGATCCGAACCGCGTCGCGGTGTGGGGCGCTTCCGCGGGCGGCCACCTGGCTTCGCTGGTGGGGACTTCCGGCAACGATCCCGAGCTCGAAGGCACCGTGGGAACGAACCTGGACCAGTCGAGCGCGGTGCAGGTCGCGGTCGACTACTACGGTCCGATCGATCTGTTGCAGATGAACCCCGACGTCACCACGCCGCCCGGTAGCGCGCTCGATCACGACGCGGCCACTTCGCCCGAGTCGCGACTCATCGGCTTCGATCAGCCCGGGGAAGGCATCGGCGTGCTGCGCGCGAATTTCAACAACCCGACGCCGCCGTTTCCCCAGATGGCGCTGCGCGTGACCGAAGCCAGTCCGCAGACCTGGGCCGACGCCGATGATCCGCCTTTCCTGATCGTGCATGGAACCGCCGACCGCACCGTACCCTTCGCGCAGAGCGGTCGATTGCGCGACACCCTGAGCGCGCTCGGTGGCGCGCCGGTTTTCGTGGCGGTTCCCGACGGCGGCCACGGCGGCTTTCCCGCCGTCGTGCAAACCCAGGCGCAGGGTTTTTTGCTCGACCGACTGGAGCCACTCCTGGCCGACGGCTTCGAGTAGACGCGCGCTGACGCCTCCGGGACCGGCGCGTTTGGGCGAAGCGGTCGGGCAGGCCCGGAGTCTGTACGGCACAATTCGAACCGGATCCTGTCTGGCACGGGATGCGGGGGAAGCGCCGTGGCGAAGCTCGGTGATTGCACGGACCTCTTGGGCCGCACTGTGTGCGCGGTGCTGAGCCTCTTCGGATGCTTGGCGGTTGCATCAGAGTTGCCGGCGGAAGCAGGCGCCGCCATACCGCTTAATCCGCTCGTTACGACGACTGTTGAGCCGGTTTACGGCGACGGATACGAGCCCTTCATGTGTAGCGCGGCCGACGCGCCCGTTCCCAATCTCGGCGCGGCGCAGGAGGCTGGCACGGGTGGCTGTCCGTCGGGCATGGTGCCAGTCGCAAACTTTTGTATCGACCGTTACGAGGCCGCCCTGCAGGACATCTCAACACCGGGGCCGCCGACTCCGTGGTCCCCCTATCGCAATCCCGGTGCCACGCAAGTGCGGGCAATTTCCGCACGCTTTGCCGTTCCCCAAGGTCATATCAGCGGCATTCAGGCTGCGAACGCCTGCGCGTTGGCGGGCAAGCGGTTGTGCACGGACCAGGAATGGTTGCGCGCGTGCCGAGGCCCAAACTCCCTCGTCTATCCATACGGCAATACGCGAATTCCCGGCGAGTGCAACGACGCCCGCAATCCCCATCCGGCGGCGGAGTATTTCCAGACGCCTCCGCCGTGGGACCTCAACCATTCCTGCATCAACCAGGTCCGGCACGGACTGGCTCGCACTGGCACGCATCCCGGTTGCCAGAGCGCAGAAGGGCCTTACGACATGATGGGCAACCTGCACGAGTGGACGGCAGACCCGGCTGGAACTTTTCGCGGCGGCTTCTACGTCGATACGGCGATCAACGGCAATGGTTGTTTCTACCTGACGACGGCGCACGCCACGAGTTACTTCGATTTCGGTACGGGGTTCCGCTGCTGCGCCGACGCTCCATAGCGTTCGGTCGGAACCCGGCAATGCTGTTTCTCCAAACCCCACTCTTTGTTCCTGAGGTATCCGATGCGCACATTTTTTCGCTGGTCCTTTCGCCTGATCCTGGTCGTGCTGATCCTGCTGGCGCTGCTGGTAGCGCACACGCTGACGATGCGGCCGGCCAAGATCGGCTGGTTCTTCGAGCGCGTGTTCGCGGAGTACGCGCTCGAGGATCCGGAGCTGCTCAGCAGCATGCGCATGCTGCCGGCGTGGGCGGACTGGTTCAGCGATGACCTTACGGATTCGTCGCTCGCACGCGAGCAGAAGCTCAATGCGAAAGTGCGGGACGACCTCGCGACCCTGCGCGAATACGACCGCGACGGCCTCGACGAGAGCACGCGACTGTCCTACGACATGCTCGAGTACTTCCTGTCGATCCAGGAGGAAGGCCAGCGCTTCCAGCACCACAACCATCCGCTCAACCAGTTGTCCGGCGTGCAGAACGGGCTGCCGACCTTCATGGCGACCCAGCATCCGGTGACGACACCGAAGGATGCACGGAACTACATCGCGCGGCTGAAGCAGTTTCCGCGCAAGCTCGACGATGTACTGGAGGGCGTGAAGCTGCGCGAGCGCGAGGGCATCGTGCCGCCGACGTTCGTGGTCGAGAAAGTGCTGGCCGAGATGCGCAGCTTCGCTGGCGCTCCGGCCACCGAGAACGTGCTCTACACGAGCCTCGCGGAGAAGCTCGGCAAGCTCGATGCCAGGGCCATGGATGAGGCCGCACGCAAGCGGACTCTCGACGAGGCGCGCGCCGCGATCGAGACGAGCGTGTACCCCGTCTACAACCGCATGATCGCCTACTACGAAGGCCTGCTGCCGAAGACCCAGGGCAACCACGGAGTGTGGTCGTTGCCGGATGGCGGAGCCTTCTACGCCTGGGCGGTGCGCCAGCACACGACGACGGACATGACGCCGGATGCGGTGCACGCACTGGGACTGTCCGAGGTTGCGCGCATCGAGGGCGAAATGGACGCGATCCTGCGCGCCGAAGGACTGACCGAGGGTACGGTCGGTGCGCGGGTGGCGCAGCTCGGCAGTCGGCCTGACCAGCTTTATCCGGACAGCGACGCGGGCCGCGAACAGATCCTGAAGGACTTCCAGACCATCATCGACGAGATCGACAAGGGTCTCGGGCCTTACTTCGACGTGCGCCCCAAGGCGCCCGTGAGAGTCGAGCGCGTGCCCGTGTTCCGCGAGAAGACCGCGCCGGGCGCCTACTACAACGCGCCCGCGTTCGACGGATCGCGACCGGGCATCTTCTACATGAACCTGCGCAATGTCGCCGGGGTGCAGAAGTTCGGCATGCGCACGCTCGCCTATCACGAGGCGATCCCGGGCCATCACTTCCAGCAGACCATCCAGCAGGAACTGACCGGCGTTCCAACTTTCCGCAAGATCCTGCCGTTTACCGCGTTCGCCGAAGGCTGGGCGCTCTACGCTGAGCGGCTCGCGTGGGAAATCGGCTACCAGAAGAACCCGCTCGACAACCTCGGGCGCCTGCAGGCGGAGTTGTTCCGCGCGAAGCGACTTGTGGTCGACACCGGCCTTCATCACAAGCGCTGGACGCGCGAGCAGGCCATCGTCTACATGACGGAAAAGACCGGCACGCCGTCGGCCGGCGTTGTGGCCGAGATCGAACGCTACCTCGTCAACCCCGGTCAGGCGCTCGCCTACAAGGTCGGCATGAATCGCATCCTCGAATTGCGCGAGCAGGCCAAACGCGAGCTCGGGGCGAAGTTCAGCCTGCCGCGTTTCCACAACGTCGTGCTCACCGGTGGCGACATGCCGCTCAAGCTCCTGGAGCAGCGCGTCGCCGCGTGGATCGCGGAGGAAAAGTCGCGCGGCTGACCCCGGACGCGAATTCCTCCCACACACGCGATGCAAGGGAGTCGCGCAATCCATGGACTGATCCGCCCGCGCCGGCCTTTGGGGCGCGGCGTATGATCCGCCGGGTCTCGCCGTCGAGGTCGCCGATGCCGCGTTCGATGTCATCGCGCCTGTCCCGTTATCGCGCCTGTCCGCTGTGCGAGGCGATCTGCGGGCTCGACTTCCAGTTCGACGCGGACGACGGCACGCTGGTCGCGATTCGCGGCGACGAGGACGATCCCTTCAGTCGCGGGCACATCTGTCCCAAGGGCAACGCGATCCTCGATCTCGAGTCAGACCCCGATCGCTTGCGACGGCCGCTGCGTCGGATCGGCGACGCGTGGCACGAGATCGGCTGGGATGAGGCGTTCGCGTTCGCAGGGGAACGGCTCGCCGCGATCCAGAGCGAGCACGGCGCCAACGCGGTCGCGGCCTATCTCGGCAATCCAAACGTGCATCACTTCGGGCACATCGCTTACATGCCGGCGCTGTTGCGCGCGCTGCGTTCGCAGAACGTCTTTTCGGCGTCGTCCGTCGACCAGTGGCCGCACCAGCTCGTCGCGTGGGCCATGTACGGACACCAGTTCCTGGTGCCGATTCCCGACATCGATCGCTGCGACTACTTCCTGATGCTCGGAGCAAACCCTGTTGCGTCGAACGGCAGCCTGATGACCGCGCCCGGCGTGGCGAAGCGCCTCAAGGCGCTGGTCGCACGCGGCAAGCTGGTGGTTGTGGATCCGCGCCACACCGAGACTGCGGAGATCGCGAGCGATCACGTGTTCATCCGGCCCGGCGGCGACGTCTGGTTGCTGCTCGGCCTGATCCAGGAACTCATGCGCCTGGGCGCGCCGCGCCTCGAGGCCTATGCGGCGAAGATCGCAGGCTGGGACGAAGCGCTCGCAGTGATCGTCGCCATCGACGCGACGCAGTTCGAGGCGCGCACGGGAATCGCAGCGGCGCGCGTGCACCAGATCGCACGAGATCTCTACGCCGCGCCGCGCGCTGCGGTGTACGGACGCATCGGCGTCTCGACCCAGCGATACGGCACGCTGTGCCAATGGCTCATGCAGATCCTCAATCTCTACACCGGTAATCTCGATCGCGAAGGCGGCGTGCTGCCGAACGATCCGGCGTTTCCGATGACGGGACCCGGCACTGCGAAAGGACACCGGGGCAAGTGGAGCAGTCGCGTGCGCGGCCTGCCCGAATTCGCCGGTGAGTTGCCGGTCGCAGTGCTCGCGGAAGAAATCACCACGCCCGGCGCAGGCCAGGTGCGCGCGCTCGTGACGTGCGCGGGCAATCCGGTTCTGTCGACGCCGAACGGTCGCGCACTCGAAGATGCGCTGGCGTCGCTCGACTTCATGGTCTCGATCGATGTGTGCGTCAACGAGACCACGCGCTTCGCGCATCTCATCCTGCCGCCGGCGTCGCCATTGACGCAGTACCACTACGATCTCGTATTCAATGCGTTCGCGGTGCGCCGCGTGGCGCGGCTCAATGTGCCGTTCGGTCCGGTGCCCGCGGACGAGCGCGCCGACTGGCAGATTGTCGACGGGTTGGGCACGGCGTACTGCGCCGCGGCCGGCAAGCCCTGGGTGGCGCCCTCCGAGCCGCGCGCCATGATCGCCGCCGGTCTCGAACGCGGCGGCGGCGAAGTCACCGTGGAACAGCTCGAAGCTGCACCACATGGACTCGACCTCGGGCCTTTGCGACCGTCGTTGCTGCGACGTCTCGAGACGGCGAGCGGGAAAATCGAGTGCGCGCCGACGGTGATGATGGAGGCGCTTGCGGAGCTCGCGAAGGAAGCAGGCGCGGTGGCTCCGACAGGTGAGCACGGGCCAGACGCCCTGTTACTCATAGGCCGTCGCGAGTTGCGCAGCAACAACTCGTGGATGCACAACGCGCCGCGCCTGATCAAGGGCAAGCCGCGCCATCACCTGCTCATGCACGCGGACGATCTCGCGCGCCGCGGCATCGCCGACGGCGCGCGCGTACGGGTGCGCTCCGAGGCGGGCTCGATCGAAGTCGACGCGCAGCAAAGCGATGCGATCATGCCCGGCGTGGCCTGCCTGCCCCACGGCTACGGACACGGTCGCGATGGCACGCGGCAGTCTCGTGCGATGCACGTCGAAGGCCCCAGTTACAACGACCTCACCCACGTCGCGGCGCTCGATGCGCCCTCGGGCAACGCGGCACTGAGCGGCGTACCCATCTGGGTGGAGGCGGTCCGCGTGTGCGTAAAGTGAGAGTCGGCGGAACGGTGCAAACCGTCATCGACACCGGCACGCGTTAGCGGCACTGCTTGCGCGCGGGGCCACGACGACGGCGGCGCAGCATCAATAGGTGTGCTCGATGAGCGTGGCGCGACCGGCGCTGTCGATCGTGACTTCGAACAATCGACCATAGTCGGTGTCCGCCATGGGCGCGCTCGGGCACTCGCAAAGTGCGGAAGCGATTTCTGGAACGGTGTTGCTGTGGCCGACCACCAGGATTCGGCCTCGCGGGTGCTCGCCGCGCAAACCTGCTGCAAATTGGCTTGCGGACCCGGCCGCATCGTACGTCGTGACGCCAATCGCGCTTGCGGTGGCCGATGGCTGCGCGGTCTGCTGCGTGCGCTTGAACGCCGTCGCATAGGCTGCGGTCAGCGTCTTGCCGGCGAACTGGCGCGCCAGCGCATCCGCGCGCATGCGCCCCGCTTCGGTGAGCGAGGGATCCTTCGGGTCGTCGATGTCTTTCTCCGCATGGCGGACAACGAAGAAGATCGCGCCCGACGCGGGGACCGCCGAGGTGGAGGCGCACGCGGCGAAAGCGCATGACAGTGCAACGAGCAGGCAGCGGTTCACAACGTGCATCGAAACTCTCCGGCGACAAGGCAAGGCGGCGCCCAATGATCGCTAGTAGGGCAGCGCGTCGTCGACGTGCTGTCGCATGCCGAAGCGCTTGTAGGTCCACTGGTACTGTTCGGGACGCGTGCGCACCGCGCGCTCGATGGCGGCGTTGAGCGCATGGGTCGACGCGAGGGGATCGGCGTCCGCGATGGCCGGCGCCAGCCGCTCGATATGGATGTCGAAACCCCGGGATGCGGGCAGCCGCTCCGCCCAGGCGAGCAACACCGGTGCGTGGGACTTGTGTGCGAGCCGACCCAGCAGCGTCATCGTTTTCGCGGGCTGGCCGAAGAACGTACCCCACGCCCCTTCGCCGCTCTTGGGGCGCTGGTCGGGCAGGATGCCGACCATGCGACCCTCCTTGAGCCGCCGGAACAGCGTGCGCACGCCGGCGGCGTCTGCGCGGACCGGTTCGGCGCCGAACGCGCCGCGCGCGTCGCGCAGGAACTGGTCGAACTCGGCGCGCTGGGGCACGCGATACAGGATCACCATCGGGGCCTGCCGCGACAGCCAGAGGTTGAGCAATTCCCAGCTGCCGAGATGCGGCGCGGCGACAAGGACCCCCTGCTTGCCCGCCAGAGCCGCAGCCAGGTGCTGCTCCCCATGCACTTCGCGGACGAATGCCAGTGCTGACTCGGGCGTGCCCCAGAGAGCCGGCAACTCCGTCAGGCTCATCGCGGTCTGGCGCAGCGACTCGCGCGTGATCCGGCCGCGTTCGACAGGATCGAGTTCGGGAAACACCAGCTCGATGTTGCGTTCGGCAACGCGGGCCTCGCGCGTGCCAAGCAAACGGGCCAACACCGCCAGCGGGCGCGCGAACGCGTGCAGCCACGCCAGCGGCAGGGCGCTGCCGGCACGGACCAGCGCGTGCACAATGCGGACCTTGAAGCTCATCGCCTCATTGTAGGGAGCCCCGGGATGACTCTTGCGAGCTGCTCGTGCGCGCGCTGATGCAGCGGGTGGCGCGCGCGGAGGTGCGCGTGGAGGGCGTTATCGTCGGCGCGATCGGCGCGGGCCTGCTGGTACTGGTTGGGGTGCAGCCGACCGACAACACGGCCTCGTGCGAGCGAATGGTCGAGAGACTGCTCGCCTACCGGGTATTCGAAGACGCGTCCGGAAAAATGAATCGCTCCCTGCGGGACACCGGCGGCGGGTTGCTGCTGGTCTCGCAGTTCACGCTCGCGGCGGACACGCGCTCGGGGTTGCGGCCGGGCTTTTCGACCGCGGCGGCCCCGGCCATGGCCGAGGAGTTGTTCGACCTGCTGGTGGGCATGGCCCGGGAGCGGTGGGGGACGGTGGCGACCGGGCGGTTCGGGGCCCGCATGGAGGTGGAACTCGTGAACGAAGGGCCGGTCACCTTCCTGCTGGAGAACTGACGAGGCTCTGCGCCGAAGCCCTCAGAGCGGCCGGAAGCGGTAGCGCCTCGCTTCCGCGGCAGCCCTTTATGCTGCAGCGAGGCGCTACCCCTCCCGGCCTCTTGCAGGTCTTTTGCAGCCGGGAGGCGGGTTTTTTCAGGGCTGCCCGACCCCATATCAGGTCCGGCATTGACACCCCGCCTACACTGGCGGACTCGCATCAGGATTCAGTAAATGGCCGCCCTTCCAGAGAAAAAGCTGCAGCAGGTTTCCGATATCAAGCTCCTGATCGTCAAGGGCAAGGAGCAGGGGTACCTGACATTTGCCGAGGTCAACGATCACCTGCCGGACGACATCGTCGATCCGGAGCAGATCGAAGACATCATCGGCATGATCAACGACATGGGCATCGCGGTGCACGAGGAGGCGCCCGACGCCGAGACGTTGTTGCTGCAGGACGGTGCCACTGCGACCGACGACGAGACGGTCACCGAGGAAGCTGTCGCTGCCCTTTCTTCCGTGGAGGAGATGGGCCGCACGACGGATCCGGTGCGCATGTACATGCGCGAAATGGGCACGGTCGAGCTGCTGACCCGCGAAGGCGAGATCGCGATTGCCAAGCGCATCGAGGAAGGCCTCTCCCAGGTGCAGCAGGCGCTCGCGCAGTTCCCTTGGTCGATGAAGATCCTGCTCGAGGAATACGAGCAGCATCTCGACGGCAAGAAGCGCATGAGCGAGTTCCTTGTGGGCTTCACCGACATCGAGCCGCCGCCCCCGCCGCCGCCAAAGGTCGTGAGCGAAGAGGAAGTCGAGGGCGACGACGCCGAAGCCGAGGAAGAGACGGCGGTCGACACCGGCCCGGATCCGGCCGAAGTTGCGCGCCGCATGAACCTCATCCGCGACTACTACGACAAGTTCCAGAAGACCGACGCCAAGTACGGCCATCCGGACCGCAAGACGCTCAAGGTCCGCAAGGACATGGGCGAAGAGTTCATGAAGCTCAAGCTGCCGGCGATCATGATCGACGGCATGGTCAAGAAGCTGCGCGAGGTGGTGAACGCCATCCGCAGCCACGAGCGCAACATCATGGACATCGCCGTGCGCCACGGAAAGATGCCGCGCAAGGATTTCCTGCGCGACTTCCCGGGCAACGAGTCGAACCTGCGCTGGATCGAGAACGAGGGCCGCCGCAAGACCAAGTACGCGCCGACGCTCAAGCTGCTGCGCGACGTCATCGTCAGCGAGCAGGAAAAGCTCATCGGCCAGGAACGCGTGCTGCACCTGCCGCTGATCGAGATCAAGGAAATCAACCGCGCGATGTCGATCGGCGAGGCCAAGGCCCGCCGCGCGAAGAAGGAAATGGTCGAGGCCAACCTGCGCCTGGTCATCTCGATCGCGAAGAAGTACACCAACCGCGGGCTGCAGTTCCTCGACCTCATCCAGGAAGGCAATATCGGCCTCATGAAGGCCGTGGACAAGTTCGAGTACCGGCGTGGTTACAAGTTCTCGACGTACGCGACGTGGTGGATTCGCCAGGCAATCACCCGTTCGATCGCGGACCAGGCGCGCACCATCCGCATCCCGGTGCACATGATCGAGACGATCAACAAGCTCAACCGCATCTCGCGGCAGATGCTGCAGGAAATGGGTCGCGAGCCGACGCCGGAAGAGCTCGCGGTGAAGATGGAGATGCCCGAGGACAAGATCCGCAAGGTGCTCAAGATCGCCAAGGAACCGATCTCGATGGAGACGCCGATCGGCGACGACGAGGATTCGCACCTCGGCGATTTCATCGAAGACTCCAATGTCGAGTCGCCGGTGGATTCGGCCACGACCACGGGCCTCACCGAGACTGTTCGCGACGTGCTAGCGGGCCTCACGCCGCGCGAGGCCAAGGTCCTGCGCATGCGCTTCGGCATCGACATGAACACCGATCACACGCTCGAGGAAGTCGGCAAGCAGTTCGACGTGACGCGCGAACGCATACGGCAGATCGAGGCCAAGGCGCTGCGCAAGCTTCGCCACCCGTCGCGCAGCGAGCAGCTGCGGAGTTTCCTCGACGTGGAGTAATCGATCCGCCAGCAGTTCGTGTCTCGGAAGCCCCGCATTCGCGGGGCTTCCTGCTTGCGGGCCCGGTGCACTGCGAATTTCGGGGGTCTCTTGCGGTGTAATAACGTGCGTAATAACATGCCGGCTTGGCAAGTCTGGTCAAGGAGAAGCGGCGTGACGTCTCTCAAGCTCAATCGCATCGGCAATTCGGTCGGCGTCATCCTGCCCAAGGAAGTGCTGGCGAAGCTGCGCGTGCAGGAAGGCGACATGCTGTATCTCACCGAGGCGCCCGACGGCTATCGCGTGACGCCGCACGATCCCGAGTTCGCGCGCCAGATGGAAGTCGCCGAGCAGGTGATGCGCAAGAACCGCGACGTACTCCGGCAGCTGGCGAAGTAGCGAATGGCTGAGCGGGTCTGGCTGATGGCGGCCGCAGTCGAGGCGATGCATCTGCGGCAACTGTCCGAGCACGGCGGGGCCAGCGGCGTGCGCGATGCCGGGCTGCTGGCTTCGGCCCTGGCCCGACCAAAGCAGCGCTTCGCCCACGGCGGTGCGGCCGTTTCGACTTGCGCGCTCGCGGCAGCCTATGGCTTCGGCATCGCGCGCAATCATCCTTTCGTTGATGGCAACAAGCGCACCGCGTTGGTCGCCACGCTGACCTTCCTGCAACTCAACGGTCTCGAACTCCACGCATCCATGCAGAGCCGTTACGAGACCTTTGTGTCGCTCGCGGATGGATCACTCGACGAGGCGGCTTTCGCCGCCTGGCTTGAGACCAACACGCGCTCCGCGGCGTAATCCTCGCGGCCCGGGCGGGGTTCCCCTCGCGGCCAAGCTCCACGAGCCGTCGCGCGATTTGTTCAACGGTCCTCAGTCGGTGTCGGTGGTGGTTGAGCGGTGCGCCGATGGTAGGTCGATATGGGGTCGGTCGTGCGTCGATGTTGAGCCGACCGCATTTGCAGCAAGAAGCGGGCGCGGGTTTGGCGTTCAGCCCCCGGCATCGAAGAGTGTGCGTCACTAGCCATGATCCCGCGCAGGAGAGACATGGTGGCCAGTGGCAATTTTCGTTTGACCCACAGCGTCACCACGACGCCCGCCACCTCGGGTAGCGACTTCTATGTCGAAGCCGGGCGCGATTTCGATGCTCGCGCCTACGCGCGGCAGCAAGGGCTCGACGCGGGAGAATTCCGCTCCGAAGATCTCAGCGCAATCAACGCCGCCGTTGCAGAACTCGCCCAGGGCGAATGGCTGCGGATCTCGCACGAGTCGCTCGGCAAGAAATAACGTCGGCGAGTCCTTCGGCGCCGACGCTCATCGCGGCGCGCGGTCAGCGTTTCCTGGCGCTCGTGGTGCGCTTGGCCCCCGCCTTCTTTACGGCCTTGGACGCGTTGCGCGCGACCGCTTTTCGGGGCGAGGCCTTGCGGACTGCGGGCTTTTTCGTGGAGGCCGAGGTCGATTTTTTCGTAGGCGACTTGGCCGCGGTCGACGCCGGCGGCAATCGCGCCGCCTTTGGCATGGGCTTGCTGCGCGGCGTGTCGCCTGCCGCCGACGTTCCGGCACCCTTGCCGCGCATCTGGATGATGCGGTTCTCGCCCATGAACTCGTCATTCTTCGTGACGCGCGCAACAATGAAACTGATGGCCTTGCCGAGCGCGGAACTCGGGCCGTCCCAGTATTCGGCGGTGGCAACGCGCACGCGAATGAGCTTGAGGTCGGGGTCGTTCGATCCGTTCGGGAAGAAAGCCTTGAGCGCGTCGCTCCAGAGTTCGTCGATCTTGGCCTGGTCCCGCAGGACCCTGGCGTCCCCCGTCACCGAGACATAGCTGTTGTTGGAGTCCGACGCGTAGGCGACGTTGACGCGGGGCTGCTTGCGGATTTCCGCCACCTTCGGGCTGTCGCCGCGCGTGAGGAACCAGAGCACTTCGCCGTCGAACTCGACCTGTTGCGTGCTCAGCGGCCGGCTCACGGGGTAACCGCTCGGGCTCAGCGTGGTGAACATCGCGATGTCGATGTCCTCGATCAGGTTGCGCAACAGCTCGCGGTTCTCGGCTTTGGTCGTCACGGAGGTTCTCCAGTGGAAGAGTGGCGCGCGGGTCGACCGTCGCCGAAGTGGAAGACGAAGATGCGTGCGGGAGCAGCGACTGTCCCGTGTGGCGCGTGCAGGGCCTGTCAAACTCGCGTGCCTGCTATGCGCGCGATACAAGGGAGAGTCAGACTTGAACCCGGACATCATCGGATGGATCGCATCTGCAATCCTGCTCGCGACCCTGAGTCGGCAGATCTACGTGCAGTCGAAGGACGCGAGTGCAAAGGGCGTGTCGCATGGACTGTTCGCGGGACAGATCGCGGCCTCGATCGGGTTCATCGCCTACAGCTGGATGGTCAGGAACTGGGTGTTCATCGTCACCAACTCCCTGATACTGCTGACCGCGGTCGTGGGGCAGTTCATGCTGTTGCGCAAGCAGGATTGAGCGCGTGCGACCTGCGCAATCGGTTGTGCCGATTCGACGCGGGAGCCACGGCGCGCCTCCTGCCGGTTGCGCGAGTGCTTCTTTTTGGCGCCTGACGAACTGACCCGGGCGACTCTATGCGCTTCAAGGATCATTCCCGATACGTACTCGGCGGCTTCTTCGTGCTGGCGGGTTTGAATCATTTCATGCACACCGCCGCTTACGTCAGCATCATGCCGCCGTACCTCCCCTGGCATCTGGAACTCGTCTACCTCAGCGGCGTCGCGGAAGCGGCATTGGGGACGATGCTGATGTTCCGGCGCTGGTCGAAGTGGGCCGCGTGGGGCCTCGTCATCCTGCTCGTCGCGATATTTCCCGCGAACCTGCACATGGCGCTCAACACCGAACTGTACCCGTCGCTCGCGCCAATCTGGTGGTGGCTGCGCCTGCCGCTGCAAGGCCTGCTGATCCTGTGGGCCTGGATGTTCACACGTGGTCCGGACGACCATGCCCGGCACGACTGACTCATCATTCCTGGCGCGAGATGCACTGAAAGCTGGTGCGAAAAGCACCTGAACCAAGTTGCCAGAACGATCTTCGCGTCGTGCGCAGCTGATGAACCCGTTACGCGCTGCCGGCCACGCGCGTGGCTCTGCTCGCAGCGGCCACAGCATTGTCGAGATCCGGCCAGTGGATTTCAGCGTGGCAGTTCGCGCAGACCAGAATGCATTTCGCGACCTCGATCCTGATGTCAGCAGCCCTGCGATTTGACAAAGAGCGCAGATCGAGCGCAAAGGCTTTCAAAGCCGGATCAAGATGGTGCCAGTTGAGTGCGGCGAGATTTCGGTCATAGCCGCATCGGACGCAACGTCCCCCCATTTCTGCGATTAGTTCGAGCTTCCTGCCAAGGCCGCGAACCTGCTGGCACGAATAGCTTTGATGACGCTTGTTCGTATCGGCGTTCTTGCAGCGACGCGAACAGAATCGACGCTGCCGCCCAGCGAGGAGAGCCGAACAATTGACGCATGCAAGATCGGATTGCATGCCAGTAATCATAATCCACGACTCCACGCCATGCGCAGTGGTTGTTACGATGCGCGTCAGGGCCTATAGCTCAATGGTTAGAGCAGCGGACTCATCGACAAGGTGACGCCGACACCGAAAGGGTCGGACGAAAACGGGATGAATTCAGGGAAACCGTAGCGGCTCGGCCGACGGCAATCCTGAGCCAAGCCGGCGGTACACCGCCGGAAGGTGCAGAGACTACCTGGGGACTTCAGCGTCCTTGATAACAGGCTAGAGCGTCCCGCACCCCACCAGAACTCGCCGCGCATTGGGCGAGCCTGCGGGTGATGAGATAGTCCACGCGGAGCGAAATCTCCGGCAACGTGAATCCGTTGGTTCCAGGTTCAAGTCCTGGTGGGCCCACCACATCACGCTGAGCGATCACCGATCTCGCACAGCAGCGCGCCAATCGAGCCCTGCAGGCGCGAGCGGTCATGCGGGTCGCGCAATTCGCGCTGCACGGTTTCCTGCAACCGCAGTGCATGCCGGCGGAACGCGGCTCGCCGCACCGGCAAGTCGGTCTTCGCGTGCAGGGACGCGAGCGACCACCGCAGTCGGTCGAGCACTGCCATGTTGTCGCCTGCGGAATGGCGGATCTGGTCGAACGCCTCGTCGAGCAGATCCTCGAACTGCGGGTGGTGCGCCCAGACCCAGGTGGCTCCGTCGCGTTCGCAGCCGTCCAGGCGCAACTCGCGCGTCGCCAGGTGCGCAAGAATCGCGGTGAGCGTGTCGACGCACATGATCGCGGTGGTCGTGTCGTTGATGCCCGGCGACAACGCCTTCAACGCGACGTCGACGAGCTGCCGGATACCGAAACCGATGTCCTGTTCCAGCGTGCGCTGCGCCCCGATCGACCAGCATTCGCCCACCTGGTCCCCGAGGCCGGCAGGCGGTGCAGGCGACGACGAGAGGAGTCGGTCGCCGACGAGCATGTAATCGCCAATGCGGGCTGGTACGTCGAGGCGGACACCATGCCGGCACGCAATATCGCGCAGGCCTGCGTAGTCGATGAACTGGAGGTAGCCGGTGGTATCGGCTCGCCGCGCCTCATGCCATTCCGTTGGCCCGGGCCCGACGGGCATCGCAGACTCGGCCCCTGCCTGCCGGGGAAACAACCGGTCGATCGCCTCGCACGTCTCGCGACGCACGGCTTCGAGGATCTGCGAGGCCTGGATCGATTGCGCGATGTGGTGGATGAAGAACACCAGTACGCCGATGCCGCCGAAGCCAAGCAGCAGGCCGAGGAAAACTGCCACCGACGGAATGAACGCGTCTTCGCCGTTGCCGTAAATCGAGCGGAGCACGACGAGGCAGTACGCGAAGATCCCGAGGAACACGCCCAGCACGGCCTGGTTGGTGCGGTCGCGCATGAAGTTGCGCAGCACGCGTGAGCTGTACTGGCTGGACGCGAGCGACAGCGCCACCAGCGTGATCGAAAACACAGTGCCCGCGACCGTGATCATCGAACCCGCCACTGCCGTGAGCAGGCTGCGCGAGGCACTCGAGCCGGCCCCGAACAGGCGCGGCCAGGCCTCGAGCGCGCCTGCGGTGACGAAACGCGCGTCCGCCTCGATCGTGATGAAGGCCAGCAGGGTGGCGCCCGTAACGATCGCGCCGGGCAGGAACCAGAAGCTCGAGCTCAGGCGGTACGAGTGGCGAGCAAGTGACCCCATGCGACGGTCAACCCCCGTCCCGGGGTTCGTCGAGTCGGCCAACCCGGCGCTGGATCGGGCGCAGCAGCAGGAGGGTGGCGAGGGTCGTGACGCTGATCAGGATCGCAATCTCGAACAGGCCGTAGGCAACCGCGGCGCCCAGGACGCCGGTCGACAGGATGCTGGCGGCAGTCGCCGTGCCCCTGACGTTGTTGTCTCCCTTGAGGATTGCGCCGCCGCCAATGAAGCCGATGCCGGCCACGAGCCCACTGAGCAGTCGCCCGTGTGCGCCCGGATCGTCACCGAAGACTGAAGTGCCGACCAGGATGTACGCACAACTGGCTACCGAAACCAGCGGCAGGGTCCGCAGCCCCATGATGCGGGTTTCCATCTCGCGCTCCCATGCAATGGGCAAGGCGAGTGCGAACGCCGACAGCACGCTGAAGCCGTGCTGCAGGAGTTCCGTCCACGAGAAGGAGATCGGTTCCATGGGCGAATTCTCGCAGAGCGGCGATGAATGCCTCGCATCCGCATGGGTGGGAGCTCGCGCGGATTTCCGACGAAATCCGGCAACTGCGCGCGCTCATGCAGCAGCGAGCAGGCGCCAACCCGCGAAGCGATGGCGACGGCAACGGAGACGCGATTCAGCCGCCCCGAGAGCAGCTAAAAACCGCGCTCGATCAAAGTTTCGCGGCGACGATCTCGAGCGCGGCCTCGCTGCCGCGCTTGAGCTCCGCGGCGACGTCTTCGCTGGCCTCGGACGTGCTGCCGCCACGCTCCACTTCGCGCAGCACGACATTTCCGAACTTGTCCCAGGCGACCATCGTCTTGCCGCCGCCCTGCTCTTTGGTCGCGACCCACGGCTTGCCGTCGCGATACGCGAAGCGCAACGTCGCCTTGTCGCCACCTTCCCCGTACACGACGTTTTCGCGCACCATGCGCACGCCCGTGGAGTCGGAGAAGGCGTCCCAGCCAATGGTGGTTTCACCAACGATGCGGTCGCCGACGAGGCGCTTCATGGCGCCGAGCTGCGCCTGGAGATCGGCGAACAGGCGCTTGGCCTCGTCGGCTTCAGTCACTGGCGCCGTCAATGCGAGACCCTGTATCAGCGGAATGTCTTTCGTGCTGCCCGCGCCTTGCGTCAGCACCGGAAGGCGCGCCTGCGTCAGGAACAGCAGCTGGCCGTTCAACGTGACGTTGGCGTCGACGAGGTAGGTCGCGATGCGGTCGATCGACTTCGGGTCATAGGGCAGCGAATAAGCCATCGGCAGCGAGCCGGTCGACGCCACAGGCACCGCCAGTACTTCGGTCGGCGGCGCATCGCTGCGGGTTCCGTCGAGCAGCCTCACGGTCACGACCGCGCCTTCGGGAAGTGGCGCGGGAGCGCCGTCGGCGGTAGTCAACGTGCCGGTGACGGCACCTTGGGCCTTCTTCGAAGCGGAAGCCGTCGGATCTCCGCCGAGTGCGGCATCGCCGGAACGGTTGCACGCCGTCAGAGAGAAAGCGGCGAGCAGCGCGATGAAAAGTAGATTACGCATCAGGGGAATCCTTTGGAAAAATGCATGGCTCCGGAGAGCGTCGGAGGTCGAATCTCCGCGGTGACTCCCGCACCTGCCATGGTCAGGACGCCTTTTCTGCGGCGTTCGTCGCAGGCCTGGCGCGCTCGGGGGCGCGTAATGTAGCCGAAAGCGCGCGACCCGGCGCATAGGGACTGTGACGTCGCGAGTCCACAGGGACAAAGCTGGCAAACTACGCGGCCCTACTGGTTTCCCTGCGCCGCTCCGTGGCGCGCCTGCCGATGCTCGAAGAAGCGTACGAATTGCACAAGAACGGCCGTCTCGCGGAGGCCGAGGCCCGCTATCGGGAGTGGCTCGGGTTCAATCCCGAGGACCCGGACGGGCTTCACCTGCTCGCGGTGGTGCGTCGCCAGCGCGGCGCCATCGGGGAAGCACTGCAGCTCGCGCGTGAAGCCGTCGCACTTCGTCCGGATCGAGCATCCTTCTACGTGACGCTTGCGGGCATCGAGTTCCATGCGCGCCAGTGGGCCGCGGCACGCGCGGACTTCGAGACCGCACTGCGCCTCGACCCGAACCAGACATCCGCGTACAGCGCGCTCGCGCACATCGCCCGGATTCAGGGCGACGACGCGCGCGCCGAGGAAAATTTCAAGCGCGCCTTGCTGACCGAACGCGATCGTGCCGACGTGCTGATCGGGTATGGCAATCTCATGAGCGATCGGGGCGATTTCGCGAACGCCGTGCAGTATCTGGCGCGGGCGGCGAAGCTCGATCCGGACAACTCCGCCACGCAGGCGAGCTTCGGGCGCGCACTGCTCGGCAATGGGCAATGGGCGTTTGCCGAGCAGGCGCTGGAAAACGCATTGCGATTGCGGCCGGATTCGCCTGGCACGTTGCGGATGTTGTTGCGCGCGCAGCGCGAGCGCGGCGATTTCGCGGCCGCGAAGCACAGCCTCGAACGGCTCGCGGCGCTCCCCGATCAAGCCGCTGCCGTTGCCGAGGAGCGCGCCGAGATCGCGCGCGCGCAGGGCGACGCCGAGGGCGCGATCGACGCGTATGCAACGTTGCGAACATTGCGGCCGGGCGATCGGGAGGTTTTCCATCTCTGGATCGCGGCATTGCGAACCGGCGGTCGGCTCGAGCCCGCGGTCGCGGCCCTGCGCGAACATCTCGAAAGCCATGCGGACGATGTGCAGGCCCTGCGCGGACTCGCCGGGTTGCTCATGCAGAGCGGCCGCGAAGCCGAGGCGGTGCCGCTGTTGCGACGCTCCGTCGAACTCGAGCCCGGCAATGCGGACGCGCTCGCGACTTTGGCGGTGGCGCTCGAGGTGACGGGGAACTTCGGTGAGGCGGAAGCGATTGCCGAGCGCGCAGTGGCGTGCGCGCCGCGCCATCCGGCGGCGACCGGTTTGCTGGTCAACGCGGCACTGCTCAGGGGCGACGCCGCAGCCGCCTCCAGACTCGTCGAACAGATCGACGTGACACGGCAACCTCCGCTGCAGCGGGTGGCGTGGCTCGGGCTTCGCGGATGCGCCGCGCATCTCGGTGGCGACTGGAGCGGTGCGCTCACGCACTGGCGCGCTGCGCAGGCTGCACGCAGTGCGGGTCGACCTCCGCTGCTTCGTTCGCTCAGCCGGGAAGCCGCAGCTGCGACTGCAGGCGGAGAGCCGGTGCCTGTGCCGTTGGTCGACCGCGCGCCCCTGGCGTTGCTGCTCGGCACGCCGGGTTCGTGCGCGGATCTCATCGCGGCCCTGCTCACCGACAACGGTTATATCGTCCTCGCGGACCGCTTCCGCGGCGACGGTCGAAACGATGGTTTCAGCAAACTCGAGGCGGAGCGCTATGCGGGAGGCGTGAGCGAGACGGACGCCAAACTGTTCGCGCGCCAATACGAACGCGCCCTCGGCCGACTGCCGCTGGCCGGGGACGCCCGCATTGTCGACTGGATCCCCACCTGGGATGCGCGGATGGCACTCGCGGTCAAGGCCGTCTTCGGCGCGACGCCACTGATCCTCGCCACCGACGACCCGCGCGATGCGCTCCTCAACTGGCTGGCTTTCGGCGCGCGAGCGGGCTGGCCGATACCCGATCCCGAAACGGCCGCCCCCTGGCTCGCAAGCGCATTGCAACATCTCATTGCGACGGCGCAACACAGCGGCTTGCCGCTACGGGCCTTCAACTCCAGCGAGTTACTGTCGGATCCGGAGGGCTGCGGTCGCCGCCTCGGCGCACTGCTCGCCACCGGTCCCCTCCTGCCCGGCGCGCGCTTCGCGGCGGAGGTGCGGCCCACCCGCACCCTTGCGGCGCGCTTTCCGTCCGGAACCTGGCGCGACTATGCGGAGCCGCTGGCGCCTGCCTTCGCGGCTTTCGATGCACTCGCGCGGGATGTGCGCGGCGCGGAAGCAGGCTGACACGCAGCGTTCCTGCTCAGCGTGCGAACCACCACAACAACACCCCACCCAGCACGATTCGATAGAAAGCGAACGCCGTGAAGCGGTGCGTCTGGATGTAGCGCAGTAACCATTTGACGGCGATGAACGCCGTGATCGCCGAGGCGACGAACGCGATGGCGAGGTCGACCCAGTTCTCGCCACCCGGGCCGTGCTCGCTCAATGCGGCGACCAGTTCGTAGGCGGTCGCCCCGAACATGGTCGGGATGCCGACCAGGAATGCAAACTCGGTCGCGGCCACGCGACTGGTGGTGCCGGCGAGCAACGCCACGAAGATGGTCGCGCCCGACCGCGAGGTACCCGGCAACACGCCCGCCACGACCTGGGCAATGCCGACCAGGATGGCGACGGTCCAGGTGATTCGCGCGCGCTCGCCCAGCACCAGCGCGCGGCGTGCGGCCAGGTGTTCGGCCAGCAGCATCCAGAAGCCGCCGATCACGAGCGCCCAGGCGATCGGGGTCACTTCGTCCGGCAGCTCGAAGCCGAGGGCCTTGGCGAGGAGTCCGAGCAGGGTGGTGACGCCAAACGCGACGATCAGTTTCCAGGCGTAGTCGCGCGGCGGCTGAACCTGCTCCGCGTCGGGAGCAGCCAGCGCCATGGGCGCGGGCTCGGAGCGCAGAAAAGAACGCAGGAGCTGCCAAAGGCGCTGGCGATAGATCGCCACGACCGCGAGGATTGCACCGGCCTGGATCGCGATATTGAAAAGGTCCGAGCGCTCGCCCAGCCAGTGCTGTGCGATGAGCAGGTGGCCCGTGCTCGAGATCGGCAGGAACTCGGTGATGCCCTCGATGATTCCAAGCAGCAGCGCTGCCATCCAGTCGGTCACACGGATCTCCGCGGGTGGGCAAGGCGCGTGAGACTAGCGACTCGCGGCCCGGCCTGCGCATTCGAGCAGGTCGGTGAACGACGCCGCGAATTGCGTGCCATCAACAAGCGAAGTGGCCGTCAGGCGTTCGCGCAATGCCGAGCGCAGTGTCGCGAGGCCCGCCCGATCGCCCGCCGCACGCGCCGTGAGCGCTACGTAGTCATCGGGGTCGCGCGCAATGAATTCCTCCAGCCCCGCGGTCACGAGCACGCTGGCGGCCATCCGCGACGGCATGATCGCCCCCGGCAGCGTGACTACGGGTACGCCTTGCCAGAGCGCGTCGAGCGTGGTCGTGCCGCCGTTGAAGCGGAGCGGATCGAGGGCCACATCGACTTCCGCGTAGCGCGCGAGGAGTTGCGCGGGACTCGCGACCGGGGGCGCGCAGGCGACGCGATCCGCGCCAATGCCCTGCGCCGCGAAGCGCCTGCGAGTGAAGTCCACGGTCGCCGCCTCGCCGAGCGTCGTGGCGCACAGCAGCAGTCGCGCTGCTGGTGTCGCGTGCAGTACCCGGCACCACAGCGCCAGCGTGGCGTCGTCGAGCTTTGCAAGATTGTTGAAGCTGCCAAAAGTAAAGGGCGCGTCCAACGCACGCTGCACGACATCGGGTGTGCCCGGATACGGTTCGTAACAGAGAAAGGCGTGCGGCAAGCGCAGGATGCGTTCGGGCCAGCCCTGCTCGTCGCCTGCCGGCACGACGAACTCGTCTGCGATCATGGCGTCGATGCCGCGCGCGCCACTGGGCGCCGGATAGCCGAGGTACGCGATCTGCATGGGTGCGACGCGCGCCGCGATGACTGCCGGGCGGCCTCCCGCGGTGTGGCCGCTGAGATCGAGCAGTACGTCGAGGTGGTCCTGCCGCATGAGTTCGATGCAGGGTCCATCGGCCAGTGCGGCAACGTCTTTCCAGTGCTGCGCGCGCGCGCGCAAGCGCGTGGTGACCGGATCGACGCGCGCGGGATCGCGCGAGCCATTGTCGTAGACGATCCATGCGACGCGCGCCGGGTCTGCGTGCGCGAACAGATTGCCGACGAACACACCGACCGGATGCGTGCGCAGGTCCGCCGAGAGTACGCCCACGCGCAGTGGGCGTTCCCCAGTTGGTGTCGAGCGCAGCGCGTCGGCCCGGTTCGTGGGTTGCGCGGGAGCGGCCTTCGCGACTTCGAGGTGCAGGGCCCGCACGGCGCCCGCGTCGAGCGAAGTGTCGTACAGACTCGCCAGGCAGAGGCTGCCGCGCGTTGCGGGATCACCCGGGTTGAGGACGAACGATTGCCGGAGCGCTTGCGTTGCGGCTTCGGGCTCGCCGCGATCGAGCATGGCGCGGCCTCGATCCCGCCAGAGCACTGCAGCGCCCGGATGGCGCGCGATCGCAGTGTCCGTGGCCTTCAACGCGGCGCAGGGCATGCCGTGCGACAAGGCAAGGTCCGCAAGCACTGCCGCCGCCATCACCTCTGCCGGGTCGAGCTGGAGCGCCCGTTCGGCGGCAGCGGCCGCAGCAGGCAGGCGCCCCGCGGCCCGATGCGCCACGGCCAGCAGCGCGTGCAGGTCGGGAGTGCCGGGATGCGCACGCAGCCCCTGGTCGAGGAGCTGCAAAGCCGGCATCGCGGCGCCGTGGGTGATCGCGAGGCGAGCGCCTTCGCGTACCGCCGGCAGCAGCGACTGGGGGCTCAGCGCCGCGCGCGAGTAGGACGCCAGAGCGGCAGCGAGGTCGCCACGGCGCGCCTGCTCGCGCGCCAGTCGCAGATCATCGGGAGGCGGGGTAGGCGTCATGGCGATGATCTTAGGGTTCCCGTTGCGCACCCGCACTGCCCATCCGATGGCGAGATCCAAACGCACCATTGCAGGGCAAGTCTCCGCGTTCGGTGCAGGATCCGCACCATCGGCGGGAATGACCTGTTTTCGCAGGGAGGAGAGCGCAGTCGTACGGGGCTTTCCGGCGTGGCATGCCGATTGCGAAGGCAACAGCCAGTTCCCCTCGATGGAGAGTCACGTGGCCGACAACAAAGCCCTGCAACTGATCAAGGATCGCGACATCCGCTACGTCGACCTGCGTTTCGCCGACATGCTCGGCAAGCAGCATCACGTGACCTTTCCCGTTTCGCAGTTCGACGAGTCCGTCTACGAGGACGGCAAGATGTTCGACGGCTCCTCGATCGCCGGCTGGAAAGGCATCAACGAGTCGGACATGGTGCTGATGCCGGATGCCGACAGTGCCTACGTCGATCCCTTCATGGCGGACGCAACCGTCGTCCTGCACTGCGATGTGCTGGAACCGGCGACCATGCAGGCCTACTCGCGATGCCCGCGGTCGGTCGCGCGCCGCGCCGAGTCGTACCTCAAGTCGACCGGCATCGCGGACGCCGCGTTCTTCGGCCCCGAGCCGGAGTTCTTCGTGTTCGACCAGGTGCGGTGGCGCAACGACATGCAGTCTGCCGGCTTCGAGATCGAGTCCGGGGAAGGGGCGTGGTCGTCGAACCGGAAGTTCGAGGAAGGCAACTCGGGCTACCGGCCGGGCGTCAAGGGCGGCTATTTTCCGGTGCCACCCACCGATTCGCTGCACGACCTCCGCGCCGAGATGTGCAACGTGCTCGAGGAACTCGGCATCCCCGTCGAGGTGCACCACCACGAAGTCGCGACCGGCGGGCAGTGCGAGATCGGCACCAAGTTCAACTCGCTGGTGCGCAAGAGCGACGAGTTGCTGATGATGAAGTACGCGATCCGGAACGTCGCGCACCGCAACGGCAAGACCGCGACATTCATGCCCAAGCCGCTGGTGGGCGACAACGGTTCCGGCATGCACGTGCACCAGAGCCTGACCAAGGGCGGGCAGAACCTGTTCGCGGGCGACGGCTACGGCGGCCTCAGCCAGAACGCGCTGTATTACATCGGCGGCATCTTCAAGCACGCGCGCGCCATCAATGCCTTCGCCAACTCGACGACCAACAGCTACAAGCGGCTCGTGCCGGGCTACGAGGCGCCGGTGATGCTGGCGTATTCGGCGCGCAACCGTTCCGCGTCCTGCCGCATCCCGTTCGTCACCAATGCGAAAGCACGGCGCATCGAGATCCGCTTCCCGGATCCGGTCAACTCGGGATATCTGACATTCACCGCACTGCTGATGGCGGGACTCGACGGCATCCTCAACAAGATCGACCCGGGCGCGCCGATGGACAAGGATCTCTACGACCTGCCGCCCGAGGAAGAGCGCAACATTCCGACCGTGTGCCACTCGCTCGACCAGGCGCTGGCGGCACTGCATGGCGATCGGGATTTCCTCAAGGCGGGTGGCGTGTTCACCGACGATTTCATCGACGGCTACATCGCGCTCAAGATGCAGGAGGTCACGAAGTTCCGGGCGGCGACGCATCCCTTGGAATTCCAGATGTACTACGCGCTCTGAGAATCCGACCGGAGACGATGGCTCTGTAGAGCGGAGCTATGCTCCGCTGCGTTACGCCCCTGCCCTGAGCCGAGCAAGCTCGGCTCTACGGGAGCAGGTGGACGGCGACGCTCAAGTGCGAGGCTTGCATTGCATCGATCCGGGGGTTGCAATGCGAAGCATGCGCTCGCGTCTACTCGTATCGCTGCTGTTGTCGATCCTGCTCGGCGCCTGCGCGCATGCGCCGCCACGCAACGCGCTGGCGCAATGGGTGCCTTCGCACAACCACGGCCCGCGCAAGCCCATCCTGATCGTGCTGCATGCGACCACCCAGGATTCCGTGCGCGAAAGCCTGCGCACGCTGCGCACGCGCAACAGCGGCGGGCCGGTGAGTGCGCATTACCTGATCGGCAAGGACGGCGCGCGCTACCAACTTGTGTCGGACGACCTGCGTGCCTGGCATGCGGGGCCAGGTCGTTGGGGCACCATCACCGACGTCAATTCCGCCTCCATCGGCATCGAGCTCGACAACGATGGCGAGGCCGCGTACCCACGCGCGCAGATCGAGAGCCTGGTGGTGTTGCTGGAGGACCTTTGCACACGGCATGGCATTCCGCGCACCCAGGTGATCGCGCACGCCGACATGGCACCCCAGCGCAAGATCGACCCCGGCAAGCGGTTCCCGTGGAAAGCGCTGTTCGATGCCGGCTTCGGCATCTGGCCCGCCGCGGATGCGGGCGAGCCGCCGCCGGGATTCGATGCGTGGCTGGCGCTGCATGCACTCGGCTACGCGCTCGACGATCGCGCGGCCGCAGTGCGCGCCTTCCATCTGCGCTTTCGCGGCATCGAAGCGGACGCGCTCGACGGTGAGGACCTCCGCATCCTGTACGCGCTGACACACGAACGGAGGGGCGTTCCGGGCGAGTCGCGGTAACGTCGTTCGCAGTATTCTCGAGGCCTCGAGAACCACCGGGGCACAGTCATGCAGCTATCGACGGCAACGCGCCTCGCGACCCTGTCACTGGCCCTGGCCAGTGCGCCAACGTTCGCGGCTTTCCACCTCATGAAAGTCGTCGAGGTATTTCCCGGCGCGGCCGCATCCCCCAACGCGCAGTACGTGGTGATCCAGATGTATTCCGGCAGTCAGAACCAGGTCGGCGGACATGGCATCACGGTCTTCGATGCGGCCGGCAATGTCATCGGCTCGGAGATTTTTCCGGGCAGCGTGAGCAATGGCACGACGCAGTCCAAGATCCTCATCGCGACCAGCCAGGCCGCAACGTTCTTCAACCTGACGGCCGACCTGGTCCTCGATGTGCCCATTCCACTGCCTGGGGGCAAGGTCTGCTTCGACGCCATTCCCGAGGACTGCGTGGCGTGGGGCAATTACACCGGATCGCCTGCCGGGGTCGGTACGCCGTTCCAGCAGGCATCGGGGCTGGTGCGAGGCCGCGCGGCCATCCGCCGACTCGATGTCGTTGCGCCCAACAACACGTTGCAGGCGGCGGACGATACCGACCAGTGCAGCACCGACTTCATCGACGGCGTGCCCGCACCCCGCAACAACGCGGGCATCGTCGGCACCATCCCGGCGTCCTTTTGCGGCAATGCGGTCGTGGAGGGACTGGAGCAGTGCGACGGCGGCACGGGCTGTTCGGCGTCGTGCACGCTCGATCCGAACGTGCTGTTCGTCAACGGGTTCGAATAAGTTCTGGGAGTTTTGCACCAAAGCGGAAGCAATCGCGTCTTCCACTCGCTGAGATTGCTCTAAGATGGTGCAATGGCAGGTCATTCCTCTTCTTTGAGCGAAGTATCGCAACTGTCGTGGCTCGAGCTGCTGGCGCTGCCCCTGTGGCTCCTCGACGGCGAAGACGTCGTGGTCTACGCCAATCCAGCCGCCACCCAGTGGTTGCACCGCAGCCCCCGGCGACTTGTCGGCCATGGGCTCGGACATTGGCTCGAACCCGCCGGCGCCGCGCTGCTCGGAGCCGCAACCCGGCGTGCGCGCGATGAGAACCGCCGCGTGGTGCTGCCGCGCGCGCGCATAGCGCTGGCGGAGGGCGAGGAATACTTCGCCGATGTCACGCTCACTCCGGTGACGGAAGGCGAGCAGGCGCTCGTGCTGGTCGAAGCCATTCCCGTCGGCGAGTTCGCCGGGGACGATGCTGCGCAGGCACTGCCCGCCGCGCTGCACGCCTCGCTGCGCGGGCTCGCGCACGAGGTGCGCAACCCGCTCGCCGGTTTGCGCGGCGCCGCGCAACTGCTCGAGCGCCGCATCGAGGATCCCGAGGCGCGGCGTTGCCTCGACGTCATTCGCGCGGAGACCGATCGCCTGCACGCCCTGGTCGAACGGCTCCTCACCCCGACGCCGCCGCAGCCGCTGGTCGAGATCAATCTGCACGAAGTCATCGAACGCGTCCGTTTCCTGATCGAGGCCGAAGCAGGATGGGCGCTGCGCGTCGTGCGCGATTACGACCCGAGCGTCCCGGCGCTTGCGGGAGACGTCGACCGATTGATCCAGGCGGTACTGAACCTTGCGCGCAATGCGCTCGAAGCCGGCGCCAGTGAAGTGCGGCTCAAGACCCGCGTCGAGCACGCCGTGCGCATCGGCGACGTTGCGCATCGCCAGGCCGTGCGGCTCGACATCGTCGACAACGGCCGGGGTGTCGCCGAAGCGCTGAGCGAGCGCGTATTCCTGCCGCTGGTGTCGGGTCGCAGCGACGGCACCGGACTCGGCCTCACCCTCGCGCAGGAAATCGCGCGCGAACATGCCGGTTCGCTGTCGTTCCGGTCGCGTCCCGGCCACACGGTATTCACGCTGCTGCTGCCGGTCCCGGCGGTAGCGCAGGAAACTTTCGGAGTGAGCGATGAATGAGATCTGGGTGGTCGACGACGATGCGTCGGTTCGATTCGTGCTGGCCAGCGCGCTGCGCGAAGGAGGCTTCGACGTGCGCGAGTTCGATCATGGCGACGCCGCGCTGGAAGCGCTGCAGGACGACGCGCCGCCGGCGCTGCTGTTCACCGACGTGCGCATGCCGGGCCGCGACGGCATCGCGGTGCTGGGCGAGTTGCGCGCGCGTTTGCCCGCATTGCCCGTTGTCGTGGTGTCGGCGTTCACCGATCTCGCCTCGACGGTAGGCGCCTTTCGGGGGGGCGCGTTCGAGTTCCTGTCGAAACCCTTCGATCTCGACGACGCGGTGGCCATCGCGCGCCGGGCGCTCAAATCGGTACCGGCCAGCGAGCCGCAGACCGCGATGCGCGGCGAGCGGCGCGCCTCGACAGCAGAGTTGCTCGGCGAGTCCCCGGCGATGCGCGAGCTGTTCCGCGTGCTCGGCAAAGTGGCCCCCACCGAGCTCGATGTGTTGATCGTCGGCGAAACCGGCACTGGCAAGGAACTGGTGGCACGCGCGCTGCACCGCCATTCGCCGCGCGCCAAAGGCCCGTTCGTCGCACTCAACACGGCAGCGATCCCCTCCGAGCTTCTCGAGTCGGAACTGTTCGGCCACGAGGCCGGCGCCTTCACGGGTGCGACGCGCCGCACCAGCGGACGATTCGAACAGGCGGTGGGCGGCACGCTGTTCCTGGACGAGATCGGCGACATGCCCTCGAGTCTGCAAACGAGACTGCTGCGCGTGCTCGCCGGTGGCGAGTTCTATCGGGTCGGAGGCCGCGAAGTGTTGCGTGCTGACGTTCGGATCGTCGCCGCCACCCACCAGGACCTCGAACTGAAGGTGGCCGACGGCAGTTTCCGCGCGGATCTGCTGCATCGCCTCGACGTGGTCCGGCTCGTGGTGCCGCCGCTGCGCGAGCGAGCCGAGGACGTGCCGCTGCTGGCGCGCGAATTCCTCGAACACGCCGCGCGCGAACTCAGGGTCGAACCGAAGCGATTCTCTGCGGCTGCAGAATTGGCGCTCGCGCGACATGCCTGGCACGGCAACGTGCGGGAACTCGAGAACCTCTGCCGGCGGCTCGCGGTGCTGGCCCCGGGCCGCGAAGTCCTGCCCGATGACCTGCCGCGCTGGCCCGACGCCCGCGCCCGCACCGCCGCCCCGGGGGATGGCGACGAAAACAACTGGCCGCTCGCGTTGCGCCAGTGGGCGCTGTCCGCTTTGCGCGCGGGGCATCAACCCTTGTATGCGGATGCTCGAACCCTCTTCGACCAGGCGCTGCTGGACGCGGCTCTCGAGCTGACCGGCGGTCATCGCCAGCAGGCAGCGCTGCGGCTCGGCCTGGGCCGCAATACGATCACCCGCAAGCTCGGTACGTCGCGCCGGAAGCACGCACCATGAGCGGCTCGCCAATCCTGGTTCGCGCTGCCCTGCCGCACGATCTTGCCCATCTCTGCGACTTCAATGCCGCCATGGCCCGGGAGACCGAAGGCCTCGAGCTCGACGCCGCGACACTCGAACGCGGCGTGGCCGAAGGCCTCGCGGATCCCGGCCGCGCCAGGTACTACATGGCCGAGTGCGACGGCCAGGTGGCGGGATGTCTCATGCTGACCCTGGAATGGAGCGACTGGCGCGCAGGATTCTGGTGGTGGATCCAGAGCGTGTATGTGGTGCCGGGCCTGCGGCGGCGCGGCGTGTATCGCGCGCTGCATACGCACGTCGGCGAACTGGCCGCGTCGGTCGCCGGGGTGGTGGGGCTGCGCCTCTATGTGGAACGCGCGAATATCGCTGCCCAGCAGACCTATGGCGCGCTCGGAATGCACGACTCCGGGTATCTGGTGTTCGAACAGCGCATCCGGACGGGGCCGGATGTGGCTTGAATGTGTCGGAAAATTGGGTGACGCGCCGCACCCCTGCCGATTCAGCGCTTGGACAGCATGGCGGTTGGGTCCCTATACTCGAGCCATCTTTGTGAGTCTGCTGGAGCTGTTCCCCATGAAAAGCGCGTTCCGTTTGCTGGCCGGTGGCCTCGTGTGGCTCGGCCTTGCGCTCGCTGCCGCGCCGAGTCAGGCGATCTCAGTGGTTGGAAATCTCGGCTGGCAGGCAATCCCTGCGACCTGCAGCGTTGCGACGAATGTGCGCTTCACCCTCGCTGATCGCAAGCTCCGCTTCGAGTGCGGACCGACGTCGGTGCAATTCAGCTGCACTCCCGCTGCCGCGGTGTCGTACGGCCTCAGCTCCCAGCAGGTGAGCGTGGCGTGCGTCTCCAATACGATCTCGGCGGTGGGCTCCACCTGGTCCCCGTTTCCGGGCGCCCCTTCGATCACTTGCGGCAGCATGACGGACTTCGATTTCAACACGGAGGAGCGCACGGTGACTTTCACCTGCCCCAGCATTTCGTCGCAGCCACGCACCTGCTACACCTCCGCCCTGCCGCCGACCCCGGACTTCGTCACCGGCACGGTGGCTCTGGGATATTGCCCGGAAGCGGCCTTCGAGCTCATCGGCCACGCCGGTTTCGAGGAAGGCGAGTTGTGGCGCCCGAACTTCGGCCAGTCGCCCTGATCACGCAGCGCTGACCAATTGACGAAGAGCCGGACGAAAGTCCGGCTTTTTTGTGGGCGGCTCTCGGCGGCTGGCTTGCGCTGGCACACTGTGCGCCGTTTACCTGTCGGCACCCCAAGACTTGGCCTTTCGTCGCAACCTGGTTGACCTGCTCCACGGATTCGCGCTGCCGCTAGTGGCGCTGGTCCTGCCGTGGCGGTTGGCATTCGCTGTCTATCGATGGCTCGCGAACTTTCCGCTTTTCTCGGTGCGCGTAGCCATGTTTCTCGACGGGGTCCGCCGCACGCGCACGCTCGATGCCGAGGCCGCGCGTCACCTGGCGTGGCGACATCGCCTGTATTTCCTCCTCGAGACCGGAGACGCCGCGCTGGCGCAGGTACGCGGATCGCGCTGGATGCGCCGGCACCTCAAGCGCATCGGCGACTTTCCGCACGGACCGGACAGCTACGTTGCGATTTTCTTCCACTACGGAACGGGTATGTGGGGCGTTCGGGCCATGGCCGAGCATGGACGGCCGGCACGCCTGGTCGGGCGCCCGATCGATCGCGAAGGTTTGCGCAGCCGGCCTTTCATGCGGCGCTACGGCGAATGGCGTTACGACGTCGCCGCGCAGGCGGGGCGCGGTCCGATCATTTTCTGGGGAGGCGCGCGCAAGCAGATCGCAGCGGCGCTGGCGACCGGGCAGGCGGTGCTGGGGGCGGTCGACGTACCGCCCACCGAAACGCACTTGCTCAGTCCAGTGACCTTGCTGGGCCGGCCGACGCATTTCACCCACGGACTCGTCGAGATTGCGGCGCAGGCGAACGTGCCGCTGGTGGTGTTCTGCGTCGGCTTGTCGGAAGACGCGCGCGAGCGGTTCCTCGAGGTGAGCGACCCCATCGTCGCGGCGGGCCGCCCCATGGCCGAGGTGATGCAGGAACTGGCGACGCACCTCGACCGGTATCTCGCGCGCGATCCGGCAGGATGGTATCTGTGGGGCTGGCTCGACGCGTTTTTCGCGGCCGATGCATGGTCCGGTGAGAGCGTGGTTTCCCCACCCGGCGACAAACCTGCACCATCAGGCGACACAGCGGAACTTGAGGTCGACGCGCAGCTAGACTTGCCCGACTCCGCCAACCCGATGGCACCCTAGCGAGCCCGCCATGCATGCCACGATCGCCCGTCGCGTCGCTGTCCTCGGCGGCACGCGCATCCCTTTCTGCCGCAGCAACACCGCTTACGTCGGACTCGGCAACTACGAGTTGTCGCTGCAGGCGGTGGGTGGCGTCGTCGAAAAGTTCGGCCTGTCCGGAGTGCAGCTCGGTGAGGTGGCGCTCGGCGCGGTGATCAAGCACAGCTCGGACTGGAATCTCGGACGCGAAGTCGCGCTGTCATCGGGGCTGTCGCCACTGACGCCCGGCATCACGATGCAACGCGCCTGCGGCACCAGTCTCGACACCACGCTGCATATCGCCAACCAGATCGCGCTCGGCCAGATCGACTCCGGCATCGCGGGCGGTTCCGACACCACCAGTGACGTACCCATCGTGTACGGGGCGCGCCTGCGTCGCCGGGTGCTGGACACCAACCGCGGCAAGTCGCTGGGCCAGCGGCTCTCGGCGTGGCGCGGTTTCGGCCTGGGCGAACTCAAGCCGAGCCTGCCCGGCGTTTCCGAGCCGCGCACCGGCAAGAGCATGGGTGAGCATTGCGAGCAGATGGCGCGCGAATGGCGCATTGCACGCGAGGATCAGGATGCACTCGCGCTCGCGTCGCACCTCAAGGCAGCCGCGGCGTGGCGCGCGGGATTCTTCGACGACCTGGTCATCCCGCTGCGGGGGGTTGATCGCGACAACAACCTGCGCGCCGACACGACGCTTGAAAAACTGGCAGCGCTCAAGCCGGCGTTCGACCGGCATTCGGGTCATGGCACGTTGACCGCCGGCAACTCGACGCCATTGACCGACGGCGCCGCCGCCGTGTTGCTCGCGACTGACGACTGGGCCGCCGCGCGTGGCCTGCGCGCGCAGGCCTGGATCACGCACGCGCGCGTGGCCGCAGTCGACTTCGTCGGCGGCGAAGGATTGTTGATGGCGCCGACCGTTGCAGTGGCCGAGATGCTGGCGAGCGCGAAATTGACGCTGCAGGATTTCGACTTCTACGAGATCCACGAGGCCTTTGCCGCGCAGGTGCTGTGTACGCTGCGTGCGTGGGAGTCGGCGGACTACTGCCGCGACCGGCTGGGCCTGGCCGCCCCGCTGGGTGCCATCGATTCCGCCAAGCTCAACGTCAACGGCTCGAGCCTTGCGGCAGGACATCCGTTCGCCGCAACCGGTGCGCGCATCGTCGCGACGCTCGCGAAGCTCCTTGAACAGAAGGGCTCGGGTCGCGGACTCATCTCGATCTGCACGGCGGGCGGGATGGGAGTGGTGGCGATCCTGGAGCGGTAGCGCCACGCTGCTGCCGGCCGTCCTGAGCTTGCGAAGAGCATTCTGCTGAGACGTCGTTCGGTGAGGCAAGGCGGTATCGCCTTGCCTCCGGGTGAAGCCTCATCCTGCGGCAAGGCGATACCGCCTTCCCTCGCCTACACGCCGGACCGACTTTTCCGATTACGAAGATCTTCGTTGCGACGGGGCGTCACTGCCGCGCCGGGAAGCGTCGGCGACAGGGATGTCGCCGCGCAGCGTACAGGGATGTATTCACAGCGGTTCCCGGCGCGGCAGTGACGTCGCGGCGCGTGCGTGAAGGGGTGTTGGCCGAGCGGGATCTCGCGTGGTGCGCCTAGAGTGCAGCGCCGCGATCCAACAGCTCGCAAGCAGGCATCCCTGCGGCTTGGCGTCCGGCCCGCACATCCATGTGCGGGCGTGAAAACGAGCGTGCGATGACGTCAGTCATCGCACAAGCGCCCGTTTTCACCCGAACCGGAACAAGCCGGACTCGCCAGTGCGGGACCTGTAGCCGTCGCGATCGCGGCGTCGCCGCATGCGGTCCTGCAGTTCCTGGCGGCGATCCTCCAGCCAGTCCGCACGACCGAGCTTGTACGGATCCACGCCGCGACTCTGCGCCTCGTGCTTGCGGTAGTCGTTGAAATCCTCATAGGACTCGACTTCGTGCTTGAGCTCGCGCACGCACAGTTCGATCATGATCGCGTCATCGAGATAGCCGACTACCGGGATCGAATCGGGAATCACATCAGCCGGGTCGGCGAAGTACATGAGCGCCGTAAGCACGCGGCTGCGATCGGCCTCGGCCAGCGCCCAACCCTCGTCGTGCACCATCGAGATCAGCGACTCGAGCTTGGCGAGTCGCTGCGCGATGAAATCCGGCACCTCGGTCTTCGATGCCACGATCAGGAGCTTGCGTGCGGCGTCGGTGATCGACTCGGCGCTCTTGTCCGCCGACAGGTCGCGTGCTCGCACGAGTGCCTGCTGGAAGTGATCGACGTCGCTGTCGGAGAGATCGATCGTGATGCTGATGGTCATGGCGTCCCCTGGGTCTGCGCGGCATTGAACGATGGTTACGGATTCTCCCGCCATAAGGGGGTCGCCGTCACTCATTACCGGGGCAATGGCGCCGCCACCTTCACAGAATCGGGGTCAGGCCCACCCCGAAGGCGATGATGAAGCGCGTATAGAGCGTGCGCATCGGCACCTTGACCGCCGGGAAATCGCCCACGGCCGTGTAGCAGTCGTAGAAGCCCGGCGCGTGCGGCGACAGTGGCGCACACCCCGGCTTCAGTTCGAAACTCGTGGCGTAGCCGAACGGCCACAGGTCGAACACGGGTAACGAGCCGGACACCGCGCCGATCGGCTCGGTCACCGCGGTCACCGATGCGGGCGCACGCGGGGCGACCACCCAGGAATTTTCCGGCGTGATGTGCCCGCGGATGTTGTCGGCGAGCCGTTTCGCGAACTCGGCGTCGTGAACGATGAATCCCGACTCGGTGTTGAGGTCGGCAGAGCGCGGATCGAAGTTGTGCGTACCGATGACGCCAACTTTTTCGTCCACCACCATCGACTTGGCGTGCAGGGTGCGACGCTTGCCGTCGGCGTCGATGGGCAGTGCCTGGCGCCGTGCGCGGAAATCCCCGGGGCCGGGCCAGTCGATTGCCGCCCCCGGCAGGTAGGGGTCGTCGCTCTCAAGTCGCATCCCGGCCTGGGGCTTGTACTCGTAGATCTCGATTCCGAGGCGCCGCATGTATTTGCGGCGGTGCTTGAACGAGACGGCGTAGACCACGAAGGAATCGGTCGCCGCCAGGCTGTTGGTCGATGCGATCACATCCACCCCAGGCGCGCGCCTGTGCAGGTCAGCGAACACGTCCTCCGCCTGATCGGACAGTACGAGATACGGGGTCTGCAGGAGCACCTCGCTCTGCGCACCGGCGATGAGCGTGCTGATGCGTTGGGTGATGTCGCGGCCGACCCCGCCTGGATCGCGCTTGCGACCGCGCTGGTGCTTGGCGGGCGTGTCGCTGTAGTAGGAAATCTGGTCGACTTCCACAGCGGAATCCACCAGCCGCCGCTGCGCCCAGTCGCGGTCCTGTGCGCGGGCGAGGAGCATTCCCACGCGTTCGCCGTCTGCATAGCGAAGCCGCTCGACCGCGATGGGCGCGGCGCGGCCATCGGCCTCGTCCAGGATACGGGCCGCGACGTCGTGGAGTTGCCCCACTTCCACAGATGCCGCGTGCGCCCAGAACGCGTCGAACGACTTCTGCATTTCGGCACCCACCGGTCCCATGGCGAGCGCGTCGCGGTCGGTGAAATTGAACTCGTCTCCCCAGCCGAAATACGGGTTCTCGATATTGCGACCGCCGGTGATCCCAGCGATGCCGTCGACGATCCAGAGCTTGTTGTGCATGCGCTGGTTGAACCGGTAGAAACAGCACAAGGCCCCCGCGAGGAATTCGAGCGGCTCGGTGCGGGCCTTGCGGAAGGTCGGGTTGTAGACCTTGAACGCGAAATTCGCGTGCACCTTTGCGAGGTCGGCGAGCATGCGGATGTTGTCGGGCGCGTTGAGCTGGTCGGAGATAACGCGCACGCGCACGCCGCGGCGCGCGGCCTCGACAAGTTCCGCGACGATGAGCCTGCCCGCGTCATCGTCGGCGAAGATGAAGGTCTGGATGTCGATCGAGCGACGCGCCGCGCGGATCAGATGGATGCGCGCGGCCAGCGCCTGCGGGCCGTTGGTGAGCAGGGTCAGGCGAGTGGCGCGGCCTTTTGCGGCCTCCATGACCGGCGAAGGCATCGCGCAGCGATCCTCCTGGGCGCAGGTCACCGTGCGATCGCGCACCTCCTCGATCGCGCGCGACGCACGCGCGAGATCGGGGGCTGCAACCGTCGCGCATCCGCCGGTCGCCAGCATCGCCAGAACCAGCACGCATGCCTTGGCTCGCCCCGCGACTGTCCGAGTCATCGATGCTGCCGTTTCAGGGACATACCGGCGGGACCGCGGCGAGCCGCGTGGATGCGGCCGGCCAACGCCCATGCACGCGTCAGGGCGACCAGAAGGCACGCAAGCGGGCAGCCCCCGGCTCGAGTGGCGCCCCCTCGGGCCAGTCGAGCCATGCGATGCCCGCGGTCGGCATGCCGCGCACATCTTCGGTGCGCCCGTCGGTCAACAGTCCAAGCAGTTGTTCCAGGCCCGGGTTGTGCCCGACCACGAGCAGCGGTCCCGACTCATGGTGGCGTTCGATCACATCGAACAACGCCCCGGGCGTGGCTTCGTAGATCGCCGCATCACTTTCAATGCCGACCGTCGCATCATCCAGCTCAGCGCACGCGGCACGCGCGGTGGCATTGGCGCGCGCGGCGGGGGACGTCAGGACGCGCGCGGGCCTGAAGTCGTGCGATGCGAGCCAGCGCCCTGCGGCCGTCGCCTCGCCCACTCCGTCTCGCGTGAGCGGGCGATCGATATCCGCCTGGCCGGGCAGCGCAGGTTCGGCGTGACCGTGGCGGAGCAGGATGCACTGGCGTTGGCTCGGCATGTGGCGGATTCCTAGGGTCGTGGCGTCGAAATCATTTCGATGGGCACGTTGCTGCGCACCCAGTCGATCGACACCGGAGTGGTCGACCGGATGTTGGTCGACAGGAAACCGGTGGTGAGCGAAGAATACGTCGGCGTCGTCGTGCCTGCATTGACGCGGGTGTCGAGGAAGTCGACCAGCGCCGGACACGTCGGGCAATGCACCTCGAAATAGTCCTGGGCGCCCGTCGGATTCCCGAGCGTGCGTGAGCCGAAGGTCCAGCGTGCCGCGTTGTCGGTTCCGTAGATGAAGGCGATCAGCAATTCGATGGCGGAACCTGCGTTGCGGTGGTTGTCGATGACGTAGCCGGAACCCTCCTCGGGCCGATAGACCCAGACGCCGGTGCGATCGGGAAACACGCTGGTGTCGGTCACGCCCAGCGTCTGGCGCTCCGCACCGGTGCGTCCATTGACGTTGTAGGTGAAGAGATAGTCGTTGGGTCCGATGTAGGTCACCTGGCCGGATCCAATCACCGTGCCTGCGACCGCGAACGGACTCTGGCTCGTCCGCCGGAACTGGCGGATGACCACGTCCGAGCGGTTATCGACGAGCCCACCCTGCATCGTGTACCAGACCGGTACGCGGGCGGTCGTTCCGGTGAACCACGCGCCGAACAGCACCGGCGGGTCCGGATCGGGGTTGTCGGTGACGAAGGTCCCGATGCCGTTGCCGAAGCGGGTCGGATTGACGAACAGGCCGACCTGCGGCGTGATCGGCGCGATCTGCGCGGGACAGAACTGCACCACGTTGCACGCCCCGCCGCCGCCGATCGTGAGACCGATGGGTGTCGAATCCTGCTCGGTCGACCACGCGGTCCTGTCCAGTGCGCCGACATAGCGGATCGATGCCGATGCACCGCAGGCTGCCGTGGTCGGGATCGCGAAGTCGACGAGGCTGACCTGCGAGAGACCGTTGGGGCCGAGCGAGGGGATGGCCAATGCCGGCGTTTCGAGGCGCACGGTCGCTGCGTTGGCCGGCGCGAACACCGCGTGGCCGTCCGACAATGCCTTGGTGCCGTCGTTGCGGATCAGCACCGGCACCCGCCAGCGCTCGCCCGGATCGAGCACCTGGTCGCCGTCGCCGCAGAGCTGCTGTGGAACGCCTGCGGCTGTCACCGAAACGCGTGGGCCTTCCACCACCAATGCCCGTGTCAGCGTGGTCGTGCAGGCCGCCGCACCGATCACGCGAACGGTGATCGACTGGTTGTTCTCGCGCGGGTAGATGGGTTGCAGCCGGACCGTGCCGCTCGCCGCGGCCTGCACGCGATCGGTGATGCCATCGCCGTCGATATCCCATTCGACGCGATACGTGCCGGCGGGCAAGGTGAGCACGAGATCCACCGGCTCGCCGGCACGCGCGACGGCGGGCGCTGTCAACGTCGCGGCGGGCGGCGTGCAGCCTCCGGCGACGCTCACGCCATCGAGCACCGGCGCGCCGGTGTTTCCAGGATCCAGCCATTCCTGCAGCCGCGTGGCGGGCGTGGTGCCGCGCGTGAACGAGGTGAACAGCCTGCCGAAGTAGTCATCGCCATTCAAGTTGGAGCAGAGCGCGGCTCCTCCGGCAAGCTGGCCGGTGATGCGCCGCTCCGGGTTGAACAACGGAGCGCCCGACGATCCACCCTCGGTGGTGCCAAGCTCCCAATTGACGACGCGCAGAAAACTGTTGCCAGACACGAAACTGACGGTCTGATCGAAAATCTGCAGCGGCCCGTTGTCGAAGCTGATGCGCTTCTCGTGCCCCTGGGGGTGATGAATGGTGAAGGCCGACGGTGGCGCGAGGTTGCGGCGGTCCCAGCCCGCGAGGAACGCATTCGCGCCCGCCGGCGGTGGCGAACGCAGCAACAGCAAGGTGAAATCGGAGTCGCTTCGCGTTGCCCGAAGGAGCGCACCGCCTGTCTGCGCGATGCTGTTGCCCGAGCGGGGTATCGAGCTGCCGGATGCCCCGCTGAATGGCTCACGGCAAAATGGGTTCTCGTATTTCCAGTAGAACACCGCGGTCTCGACGTCAGCCTGCGAGTCCACGCAATGGTGTGCGGTGAGGAAATAGGGTGCCCGGTCGCCCCCGGTATTGTTGATCAGCGCGCCGGTGCACACGAATCCGTTGAACGTGTAATTCGCCACCGAATTGATCTGGTCGGGGTAGGGATTGCCTTGCGGACAGCGCACGTCGACGTTGCAGCTGCCGGACTTTGCGAATCCATCGCCCTCGACCCCCAGGATCGCGCGATGCGCAGGAGCCACGCGATCGAGTTCGAAGGATACGTGGCGCGCCAGCGGGGCCGGGACGCTGATCTCGAGGACGGCGGTTTCGCCCGGCACGAATGCAGTAGCAAAGCGCCGGCCGGCGGCGACGTCGGTGTCAGTGTAGGGGCCCGCAGCGACGCTGCCGTCGGCCGCGCGCAATACGAGACTCGCGCCGTGCGGCAGGAAAAGGTGCGAGAACCCGAAGTCCTGTGAGATCGCGTTGGGCGTGCGGACCGTCAGCGACCAGCGACGCATGGGCGTGCCATCACGGTTCCCCGCATCCGTCCACGTGCCCTGGGTGGAAACGCCGCGCTGCATGATCACGCGCAAGTCGCGCAGTTGGGCGTAGCGGAGCGGTGTGCCGGTGGGTGCCAGCATGTCCTCGGTAAGACGGTCTTCGCGGGCGACGGGCGCAAGCTCGAGGCGTGCCGGTGCAGCGAATGAAAGCGTCGCGGTCAGCGCGGCGCACGTGCCCAAAAGTGTCCGAATGGCGGTCGAGATGCGCATGGTCTTGCCCAGGCAAAGATGTGTTCGAGGATAAATGCCCCCGCGTGTGATGACCAACGAACAGTCGTGATTCGCGAACCGCTGCTTGGCGGGTATTCAGCGAAGGCTCCGCCCGTCGGCAATCTCGACCGCCTCAGCTCTGGTACCAGCCCGTGATTGCCATGCGCGGCCGCTCGGCCCATGGCGCCACCAGACTCACCATATGGTCGGTAGGCACGCGGAACAGCGACAGGCTGTTGAAGTACGGCATGAAGGTCTGTTCGATCGCGCCCTGCGCGTCGATGAAGTGCAGCACTCCGCCCCAGTCCGCCTGCCAGTCGCGCGTCAGGTTCATCACGTACGCATACAGGTAGCCGTCGCTGCGGTGCGAATCGTTGTGCTGCTTGAGGAAGTGCCCCGGGCGATAGCGCGTGGCCTGCGCATTGACGCGGCGGATGCGCGTGTCGCCCGTGAGAACGTGCAGGAATGCAATGTGCTCGGGGCTGTTGAGGAATTCGAGCAGGGGATGCAGCAACAGGTTCGGGTCGTAACCGCGCTTGTAGGCCTGGATCATCATGTAGTTTTCGTAGGCGAACGCGTATTTGCCGCGTGCCTCCCTCTGCACCCGGCGCAACAGCGCGGCATGCGTCTCCTCGTCCATCGCCGCCAGTTCCTCGGCGCTCAGGGTCGTGACCTCTTCGTGCTCGCGGATCCCGAGGTTCCAGGGCACCTCATCCATCAGGCAGCGCTCGAGCGTCAGCGCGGCATCGTCCTGCAGGTAATTTCGCACCAGCACGCGACCCATGCGCGCGAGCGTGCTGCGCACCACGTTGGGATTGAGGTCGTTGCTGATCATGCTCCGCCAATTCTAGGCGAAGTCGGGGAAGGCCGGGTCTCGGTGCGTCTTTGCGCGGAGGTTCGTGCCGGTTACGCTGGCCGCTTCGTTTCCGCCGACGCGCGCATGCACGACATCCAGGATCTTGCCACGCTGATTCGCGCCGGCACGCCGTTGCTGGTGCTCGAGAGCGCGGAGGAGACGCGCGCGGTCGAGCACTTCAGGCAGGTGCTGGGACAGGTGATGCGCCCGCTTTATCGGTGGTCGGTCACCGACGGGCTGACCCGCCTCGATCTCGACTCCGACAACCCGCCCGACGTGCCGCCCGATGCCTCCGCCACGCTCGCCGCGATCAAGGCATTCCCCCAGCGAAGCATCGTGCTGCTGCTCGATTTCCACGGGCAGCTTCGCTACGCGATCACGCAGCGCTTCATGCGCGAGATCATCGAGCGCCAAGGGAGTGAAGCGCACACGCTGGTGCTGATCGCGGCGCAGGTGGACCTGCCGCCGGAGATCGCGCCGTACGCCGTGCGCATAGCGCCGAAACTGCCCGACGAGGCCGAGTTGACCAGGTTGCTGCGCGAAGAGGCCTTTGCCTACTCGCGCGAAAACTCCGGTCGGCGGGTCACGGTGGACAATCGCGCCGCGAAGCTGGTGGTGCGCAATCTCCTCGGACTGACTGAGCGCGACGCACGACGCATCCTGCGGCATCTCCTGTTCACCGACGGCGCCTTGAACGAGGGCGACCTGCCAGAGCTTGCCAAGCTCAAGTTCGAATTGCTCAACAAGGAAGGTCTGCTGCACTTCGAGTACGACACCGCGCAGTTCGCCGATGTCGCGGGCCTCGCTCGACTCAAACGCTGGGTCGAGCAGCGTCGTGCCGTATTCCTCGGCGACGACGCCCCGGCTGGCCTCGACCCGCCGCGCGGCGTGCTGCTGCTTGGCGTGCAGGGCTGTGGCAAGAGCCTGGCTTCGAAGGCGATTGCGGGTGGCTTCGGCGTGCCCCTGGTGAGGCTGGACTTCGGCGCGCTCTACAACAAGTTCCACGGCGAGACCGAGCGCAATCTGCGCGAGTCGTTGCGCAACGCGGAGGCGCTCGCCCCCTGCGTGCTCTGGATCGACGAAATCGAGAAGGGCGTCGCGACGTCGGACTCCGACGACGGTGTGTCGCGCCGCGTGCTGGGTTACCTGCTCACGTGGATGGCCGAACGCAAGGCCAAGGTATTCATGGTGGCGACGGCGAACGCCGTCGACCAGTTGCCTGCGGAGCTGCTGCGCAAGGGACGCTTCGATGAGATCTTCTTCGTCGACCTGCCCTCCGCGCCGGTGCGGGCCGAGGTACTGCGCATCCATTGCCGTCGCCGCAGGCTGGACGCGCAGTCGCTCGGGATCGAAGAACTCGCGACCGCCAGCGCCGGGTTTTCCGGCGCCGAGATCGAACAGGCGCTGGTAAGCGCCATGTACGCCGCGCATGCGGCGAACGCGCCGCTCGCGCATGCGCATGTGCTCGAGGAAATTCGTTCGACGCGGCCGCTGTCGGTGCTGATGGCCGAGAAGGTCAACGCCCTGCGCGAATGGGCCGCGAGCCGTACCGTCCCCGCCGACTGATCCGGTGAATGTCTGCGAGCCGATGCCTTTGTAGAGCGGAGCTGTGCTCCGCTGGACTAGCTCTCGGGCGCGAAAGCCGAGCGCAGCTCGGCTCTACAACGGCGAACTCGCCTGGCTCACTGTCCGCTCAGGCGTGCTGCTTGAGCCACTTGATCATCGGAACCCAGTCGGCCTGGTGCTTGCGCACCTCTTCCGACTGGTAATCGAAGATGCTCTTGCCGAGCCCTGTCAGGAACACGTAGCCCTGCGCATCGCGGATCTCCGCGACGACAGGCGGGCCCAGCTCGCGCATGGCGTCGAGCGCGGACTGCGAACTGTTGGTCCATGGCCGCAGGCGATTGCCGACAATGCCGACCGCGAGCTTGCCCTTGCGCACGCGGCCGGTGCCCCGCAGGTCTTCCAGGAAGTCGGCGGTCGCCTCGAGGTCGATCTGCGACGGCATTACCGGCACCAGCACCGCATGCGCGGCATCGAGCACGTCGTCGAGGTCGCGCGCGCGCGTGCCCGCTGGTGCATCCAGCAGCAGCACGTTGGCATCGTTCGGCACGTCTTCGCGCCAGCGCTTGCGCGTCGCGTCGACCGGCAGCACGCCCGGCAGGTTGGCCGGGCGCTTGGCGCACCAGCGCGTCGAGGAGCGCTGCCGGTCCGCGTCGGCGATGACGACCTGGGCGCCGTTCCGCGCATACGCCGCCGCGAGATTGGTCGTCAGCGTGGTTTTGCCGCAGCCCCCCTTCGAGCTTGCTATCAGGATCGTCAGCACGGTGCGCTCCGCAGGTCCGGGACGGGCGAGGCTAAGCCGCCGGCGGGCGCACGACAACCCATGCCGGGATCCGTTGCATCGCTATCCGGAGGGCTCGCCCGGAAGCCTCCAATCGGAGGGTGGCTCGAGGGGCACTCCGACCTCGGCCAGTACCGCGCGGATGCCGGACATCTCGTCGCCTGATCTCCACGCAGCGGCTTCGATGCGAGCCCGCGCATATGGGTCCATGCGGAGCGCTGCCGTCGCGTACTCTTCGAGCTGCCAGCGGTGTCGCCGGTGCGCCTTTTGCCACTGGAGTCTTTCGAGACCGGTTGTGGCCAAACGACGCAGCATCGCGGTGGCGGTGCTGTGCTCCAGCACGGTCCGCGAATTCCCGTGCAGGCGGGCGGCGAATGTCAGGCATTCGCTACGCGGGAAGCCCTTTGAGGTCATGGCGCCCTCCGAACACGGTCCCTGGACTGCGGTGAGCAGTTCGAGTGAGCCGGCGTTCGCCACTCGGTGCGCAACGGAAAGTTGGGATGCCAGCATGATCTCGGGGTCGCTGGCGCAGTGCGTGGCCGTCAAGTGTTCGCTGGGCGTCAGGATGGCAGCGCGTCGAAAGGCGGGCTCCACGGGCATGTCGCGAAACGAGTCCAGCAGGAGAGTTGCGAGTTCGGGACCGGAAGTGCGGTAACGCGGCATTGCAGCCAGTCGCTTGAAGCCCTCGATAGGCAGCGGATCCCGCGATTCCGTGACCGACGGAAGCAGGTGTGCTGCCGCGTTGTCCGGCTCCAGCACGAGCAGCCGGCGTGCCGCTGCGCTACGCGCACGCTCGAGCGCTTCCGTTGTGCGTCCGCCATATTCCCGAAAGGTTGCGACGCCCCACTGGACCACCGCATCATCAGCGCCGATGCGTTGCGCGCGCACGATCCAAGCGATTGCGTCGGGACGGCGTTGCAGGGTTTCATCGCGGCTCCATGCACCCGCTTCCGCGAAGGGCAGGATGTGCGCTGCCGCGAGCAAGGAACGCGCATCGCCGCGACCCGCGACCCGCTCGGCGTGCCGCAGGTGGGCCTGCTCGATGGCCTTGTGGTCGCGATACAGCCGCAGGACGTCCGCGGCGCGGCTGAACCCGGCTGACAACAGGCATTGGAGCGTGTCGGATTCCGCTGTCCCTTCGCACGCATCCGCAGCGCGCATCGCGGACTGCTCCTCCTCGACGGCGTCGCGGGCCGACGCCTCGATATGCGCGTCGCGCTGCGCGGGCGCCATTGCGACCAGGGCCTCGCTTTCCCTGGCGTCGCGGGCCCGCGCTGCGATGCATTCAGCGCTCGGCGCATTCGCGCGTTGCGTCGCCTCCGCGAACGGGATGGCAGGCAATCCCGGTGGTCTCGCAGGGGAGCCCCGCAAGGACGGCGAAGTTCGGAGTTCCATGGCCGCTCGGGTGGACACGGAGTTCGCGACCCCGTTCTCTACCGCACCGGATCGCTCGCGGGCCAACCATGCCCACATGGCTATCGCTGCCAGCACCAGCAGCAACGCTCCTCCAAGACGCACACGTCTCACGTCTTCAGTCGATCGACCCGCCGAACCTGGCGGCACGCCAGGCGGGGAGTGCTCCTGCCGCTCCGGATTCAATACCCCGCGGCGTGGCCGTCCTTGCGCGATTCGCTGGCGCCGATCCAGCCGCCGTGCGCGTTGGCCATGATGGCCTGGTAGCCGCCGTAGGGGCCGTTAGCGAAGCGCACCGAGTGGCCGCGTTCCATGAGTTCGCGGATCGTCGCGTACGGAAATCCGGTCTCGAGATCGACTTCGCCGCCGTCGCTCATGACGGTGCCTTGCCCCGCGGGCTCGGTGGAGCCGTCGTGCTGGATGCGCGGCGCGTCGCCGGCTTCCTGCAGGTTCATGCCGAAGTCGACGAGGTTGATCATGATCTGTGCGTGCGCCTGCGGCTGCATCGCGCCACCCATCACGCCGAACGACAGCCAGGGCTTGCCGTCCTTCGTCACGAAAGCCGGAATGATGGTGTGGAACGGCCGCTTGCCCGGCTCGAAGGAATTGGGATGCCCGGCCTTGAGCACGAACTGCTCGCCGCGATCCTGCAGGATGAAGCCGAGCCCGGGCGGCGTCATGCCCGAGCCCATGCCGCGATAGTTCGACTGGATCAGCGACACCATCATGCCGTCGGCGTCGGCGGTGGTGAGGTAGATCGTGTCGCCGTCGTCGAGCTCCTCCGGCGTCGCGGGTTGCGCTTCGCGCGCGGCGCGATCGAGCGAGATGAGCTTGCCGCGCGAGCGCGCGTAGTCCTTCGAGATCAGGCGCGCGACGGGGGACTTCCTGCTGAAGGCGGGATCGGCATACCAGCGCGCGCGGTCGGCGAAGGCGAGCTTCTTGGCCTCGACGAACAAGTGCACGTGCTCGGGCGACCCGAACCCGTACTTCTTGAGGTCGTACGGCTCGAGCAGGTTGAGGATCTGCAGCGCCGCGATGCCCTGGCCATTGGGTGGCAGTTCCCAGACGTCGTAGCCGCGGTAATTGGTGCTGACCGGCTCCACCCATTCGCCCTTGTGTGACGCGAAATCCTCATAGGCGAGAAATCCATCGTTGGCCTTGAAGTAATCGCCGATGGTGCGCGCGATGTCGCCCTTGTAGAACGCGTCGCGGCCGCCGCGCGAAATCTTGTCGAGCGTGTTGGCGAGATATGGGTTGCGCCAGGTTTCGCCGCGGCGCGGCGCCTTGCCGTCGATGGTGAACTGCTCGGTGAAGCCCGGCCACTTCGACAGGCGCGGCACCGACAGCGCCCAGTAATGCGCGATGGTCTCGGCGACCGGATGGCCTTCGCGCGCGTAGAGGATGGTCGGCGCGAGATTCTGCGCCATCGTGCGCTTGCCGAATTTCCCGTGCAGCGCAAACCAGCCATCGACTGCGCCGGGCACCGTGACCGGCAGCGGGCCGTGCGGGGGAATATCGGTGAGCCCGCGGCGCTCGAACTCGGCGAGCGTCAACGACTTCGGTGAGCGGCCGGAGCCGTTGTAGCCGTGCAGCTTCTTCGTCTTCGGATCCCACACGATGGCGAAGAGATCCCCGCCCAGTCCATTGCCGGTCGGCTCCATGAGCCCGAGCGCGGCGTTGGCGGCGATCGCGGCGTCGACCGCGCTGCCACCCGCACGCATCGTGTCGAGCGCGATCTGCGTCGCCAGCGGGTGCGACGTGGCCGCGATCGCGTGCGGCGCGTAGACCTCACTGCGCGTCGCAAAGGCGTGCCCGGTGATGCGATCGGCGGCGAGCAGCTGGGTGCTGCACGACAACGCGAGAAGAATCAATGGAAGAGATGCGCGCATGTCTTTCTCCTGCGACAGGCCGCGACAATAGCCGAGCCGTGTGTGGTTCGTATGCGAAAAGGCGGCTCCTGTCGAGCGGAACCATGGTCCACTGCTGCGATGCGCAGGTCCAGCCGAGCACAGCTCGGCTCTACGAAAGTCGGATTTCCGGACTCTGGCTGCGGTGGGCTCAGCCCTCGACTGGCACCGCCACCGGAGGCTTCGCGACGAGTGCAAGGAACTCGTCCTGTGGCAGCGCCTTCGCATACAGCCAGCCCTGCACGCGGTAGACGCCGAGCTTGGCGAGCGCGTCCTGCTGCGCCAGGTTCTCCACGCCCTCGCCCACCACCTCGATGCCGATCGCATGCGCGAGCGTCGCCACCGCCGCCACGATTGCCGCATCCATGCGATCGCCCGGCAAACCTGCGACGAAGCTGCGGTCGATCTTGAGTACGTCGACCGGGAAGGACTTGAGGTACGACAGCGATGAGTACCCGGTGCCGAAATCGTCGATCGCCAGCATCACGCCGAGCGCCTTGAGCTCGTGCAGCACCTTGATGACATCGATGCCCTCGCGCATCAGCGTGGTTTCGGTGATCTCGAGGCACAGCCGGGACGGCGGCAGCCCGGCTCGCTCGAGCGATTCGGCGACTTTCGCGACGAGGCTGGGGTCCTCGAGTTGCCGCGCGGAAAGATTCACGCGCAGGGTCAGCGGATCGCCATTCACGTCGGGCGGCCAGAGCACCGCATCGCGACAGGCACGCGCCAGTACCCATCGCCCCAGAGCCAGGATCAGCGAGGACCCTTCCGCGACGGTGATGAATTCGCTGGCGGCGCACACGCGGCCGTCGCGCCGCCAGCGCAGCAGCGCCTCCGCCGCACCCCATCGACCATCGAGGCTGCACACTTCGAGCTGGTAGTGCACTTCGAATTCGTCGTTGGCGAGGGCATCGCGCATCGCCTGTTCGAGGTGCAGCCGCTCAACGAGGCCACGGTGGTGCTCGAGGTCGAAGACCTCGAGCTGGTCGCGACCGCGCAATGCTGCGTGGTCCGCAGCCTGCTCGGCGCGCCGCATCAACCCGCGTGCATCGCTCGCGTCGCTTTCGCTGACGAACACCACGCCGACCGCGGCGCCTACTTCCACTTCACGCCACGGCGACATGCTGCGCACGACTTCGACGCAACGTCGGGCGAACTCGGTGATCTCGTGCTCGGTGCTGTGCCGTTGCGGCAGCAGCGCAAAGCCGTTGCTGCGCACGCGTGCGATGGAGCATTCCGCACCGACGCGCTGCCGCAGGATGTCGGCCACGGCGGCCATGGCATCTTCGGCAGTCGGGCCATCGCTCGACTGGGTGGTGGCGTACGGCATCTCGATGCGCACGTGCACGACCGTGGCGACATGTTCGGCCGCGCGCGGCGCGCGCAGGCGCATCTGGACCATCTCGAGGAAATACTGCCGGTTGGGCAGATCCGTGCCCGAATCGTGCAGGCGGAGATGCTCGAGCTGGTGTTCGGCCTCGCGGCGACGCTGGATTTCCATCGCCATCGCGATGAAGTCGCCCATGCTCGCGGCGAAGGTCAACTCCTCTGCTGCCCATTCACGCGCGAACCGGGTCTGCTCGTGGCAGATGACGCCGAACAACCTGCCCTCGATGCGCACCGGTGCGTCGACCACCGAGCGGATCGCGTGTCGCCGGAAATAGCTCGCCAGGCCCCGGTCGGACGTGACCGGGTCGGTTTTGACATCCGTGGAGTCGACCACGCGCACCTGTTCGAGGCTTGCCGAATAGGTGCCGTCCAGCTCCAGCGTCTCCAGCGACTCGGCTGGCACGTGCTGTTCCGAATCGGCTTCATACGAGTGCAGGCACGCGAGCTTCCTGTCGTCGGCATCGAGGCGCCAGACGTTGACGCGCGAGACATCGAGCGCCTTTGCGGCCGATTCGCAGATTTTGCCCAGCGCCGCTTCGAGCGTGCAGTCGTCGTGCCAGATCGCTCGCGTCAACGCGGTCAGCGCGCGCGTGTAGCGTTCGCTGCGTTGCCCCGCGGTTTCGCTCAATCTGGCGTTCATGCCTGCCGGCGACGGCCCGCTTGCGCGGGCCTCTTGCCCCGTCCTCCCGACTCTCCCAGTTCCGCGATCAATGTACTCCGACCGCGTGACTGGCGGGGTCGCACCGACAGGCGGTCCGAAAGCACCGCCACCGTGCCCACCTGCTCATCGCGACGATGGGAACCTCGTCACGATGAGCAGCCGGCTCTGGCCCGAAGGCGTGCCTACTTGCGGATGGTTGCCTGGTGCGAGGATAGCGCCGCGGCAAGGCCCGGCACGTGCTCGGCGCCAGCCGGCACGCCGATGCTCGATGCCGCGAAGTCGGCGCCGATGGGCTCGAAGCGACCGCCGAGGCACTCCGCGAGAAACGCCTCGGTCACGGCGTTGAAGGCCTTGCTGTTTTCCGGGCGCGCGAAGCCGTGGCCCTCGTCGGGGAACAGCACGTAGGTAACGGGAATGTTCTTGGCCTGCATCGCCTTGACGATCTGGTCGGACTCGTCCTGCTTGACGCGCGGGTCGTTGGCGCCCTGGCCGATCAGCAACGGCCGCTTGATCGCATCGACGCGGGTCAGCGGCGAACGCTCGGCCAGCATTTTCTTGCCGTCCTCCGTGCGTGGATCGCCGACGCGCTTGGCAAACTGCTCGAAGAAACTCGCCCAGTACGGCGGAATGGTGCTGAGCAGCGTGTTGAGGTTCGAGGGGCCGACGATGTCCACGCCGCACTTGAAGGTCTCGGGCGTGAACGTCAGTCCGACCAGCGTGGCGTAACCGCCATAGCTGCCGCCCATGATCGCGACCTGGTCCGCCGTGGTCACGCCGGATTCGACTGCCCAGTCCACCGCATCGATCAGGTCGTCGTGCATCTTGCCGGCCCACTCGCCATCGGACTTGTTGATGAAGTCCTTGCCGAAGCCGGTCGAGCCGCGGAAATTGACGGTCATCACGGCATAGCCTCGGTTGGCCAGCCACTGCGCCGCGCTGCTGTAGCCGTAGTTGTTGCGCGCCCAAGGTCCACCGTGCGGGTTGAGCACCAGCGGCACGGGCCGGTCTGCCTTGCCGTCGTTGTTGGTGTCGGCGTTGGCAGGCAGGGTGAGGTAGCTGACCAGGGTCAGTCCGTCGCGCGACTTGAGCTCGAGCGGCCACATCGGCACCAGCGTCTCGTCCGACAGTGCAGGGCGCACGTCGAAGAGTTGCGTCAGTTCGCCCGAAGCGCGGTCGTAGCGGTAGTACGTGCCCGGTTTTTCCGCCGCGGAGTAGAGGACGATCCAGGTCTTGTCGTCGAGCGTGCGCGAGGGGACGCTGATGACGCCGGGACCGATGGCATCGAGGCGCGCCAGGTCGTCCTTGATCGCCGGATCGAGCACCTGCCAGTCCTCGGTCAGGTAGTCGGTCGAGACCGCCTGCACGATGCCGGTGCGCGGATCGGTCAGGGTCCTGCCGACATCGACGCGCGGGTCCTCGAACACCAGCTTGCGCTCGCCGCTTTCCGCGTCCACTGCGTACAGGGCTGCGGTGTTGCGCTCGCGCGAATCGACGAAATACATCGTCCTGCCGTCGGTGGTGTAGCTGCCGGGCTCGGTCGTCAACGAATCCTCGAACGGGATGGTGTCGACTTTCTTCCAGCCGCCGCGGCCATCCGGCGCGAGCAGGTCCGCGCCGCCGTCGTCACGGCTCTTCTGAGCCATGCGCACCTTGTAGCGGGCATCGGCGATGTAGCCGGCGATCTTCTGGTCGTTCTTTTCGACGAGCGTGCGCTTGCCGGTCCCGAGGTCGACGCGATAGAGATCGTGCCATTCCGCGGCGCGATCGTTCATGCCGATAAGGATCGAATCGGGCTCGAGGTGCGACACGCCGCCGATGAAGGCGCGCGTCTTGGGGAAAGGCGTCAAGTCGCGCGCGGTGCCCGAAGCGACGTCCACGGACCAGGCGTGGAAGTCTTCGTCGCCGCCGGTGTCACGCAGGTACAGGAGCACTCCGGGCTTGTAGCTCCAGAAATACTGGCGGATGCCGCGCGCGCGATCCTGCGTCACGGCCCGGGCCTTCGACACGTCCCCGGCGGGCGCCACGAACACGTTGAGCACGCCTTCCACCGGTGCGAGCCAGGACAGATACTGGCCGTCCGGACTGATCTGCAGGTTCGCCCGCTCGGGATTGCCGAACAGTTCGCTGCGCGAGATGAGCTTGGGCGGCGCGGCGGGGGCGGCGACCGCAACCGGCGCGTCCTTCGCGGAGTTGGCGGACATCGCATCATCGCGCGCGGCGCGCTGGGCGCAGCCCGCCGACAGCAGCAGGCCCACGGTGGCAAGCGCAAAGGGGATCGGTCGCAGGGTCATGAATCTTCCTCGATTGGAGTTGGGCAGGCGGCGCCTGCCGGTCGCACGCGCGGGAGTTGCGTGGCGGTTCACAGTCTGGCACGGCATCGCGCGCCCTCGCATCCGCCGCCAGTCATGGGTATCCGGGGCTTAGAATCCGGGTGCCCAGTCAACTTTGGAACCCATGATCCAGACCACGCCCCTGTTCGCGGTGCCGCTCGGCAATGCCCTGCACCCGGAAGCGCCCCGCCTCAACGGCGCGCTGCGTGCGCTGTTCCTGGCACGCGAAGCCGAAGGGGAGACCTGGGCGAAGCCGGACTCGACGATGCGCGTCAATCCGGGACTCTTCGAGAGCCACTTCGATCTCTTCAAGTGGCCAGAGCCCGAAATCGCCGAGCTGCGCGACTTCTGCTGGAGCGAACTGGCACGCTTCGTGGCGAGCCTGAGCACGCTGCCGGCGGCGCAACTCGATGCGCTGACGGTGAACGCGGACGTCTGGTTCCACATCACGCGGCGCGGCGGCTATTTCGGGCTGCACAACCATGCGATGGCATCGTGGTCGGGCGTGTATTGCGTGGATGCCGGCCGCGACGACGGCACGCACCCCGACAGCGGCGCGCTGACTTTCGCCAACCCCCTGTCACTCGCGGCGATGTTCCTCGATCCCGCCAACGGTGCGATGCGGGCGCCCTACAACTCGCACAACCGCAGTTTCAAGCTCGTGCCGGGGCAGCTCGTGGTGTTCCCATCATGGCTGCAGCACTACGTGCAGCCGTTCCACGGCGAGGGCGAGCGCATCACCGTCGCGTTCAACGCCTGGTTCAACTGAGCCACGCCCGAAGCCCATCGAGTTGGTAGTGGGCTGTCGTAACCGGCGCGGAATCGCGGAAGTGGAATTGAGCGGCGCGGATTCCATCATCGCGACTGGCGTCGCTCCCACGGAACGCGACCTTGACGCAGTTCATCCCTCTCCCGACGGGAGAGGGACCGAGGGTGAGGGGCGACTGTCCCGGCGTGCGGACGCGACTCGTCACCCGGAACCTTTCAGCCGGGACGCGGGACGGCAGGCTCGTTGGAGCGTTGCTCGAATGCGGCGAAAAGTTCGCGCATGGCGCGACCCTCGGCTTCGCGCCAGAAGCGGATCGAGGTGTCGAGGCCGTCGCGCGTCAGCCAGTCGCTCGGCGCGGACTTTGCCGCGGTGTCGTACCAGCGCAGCGCCGCGTCACGGTCGCCAGCCGACCACAGCGCCACCGCGTAGGTCGGCGCAACCCAGGACGGCGCGCCGCCGTGCAACTGCTCCGCGCGGCGCCAGGCGCGAACCGCGGCCGTGTATTCCGCAAGCTGGTACATCGCCCAGCCCTCGCTCCAGTAGGCGCGGCGCTGCATCGCTCGGCCCTGCGGCGCAATCGCCTGTGCGCGCGCGAACTCCGCCAGGCCTTCGATGCGGCGACCGGTCAGGGTCCAGATGTAGGCGCGATCGATGCGCGCCTGCACATTGTTGCTGTCGAGCGCGATCGCCGCATCGAGCGACGCAAGCGTCGCAGGATTGGCGATGTCGAGATCGCGCGGTGCACGCGCGGCCGGGTCGGCGTCAGCGTAGAGGCCGCTCGGCGGCCCGATGAGTTTCGCAAGCTCGCCCAGCGGCGGCGCGGGCGGCAACGCCGTATTGCGCGCGCCCAGCGCATCGATTCGATCGACACGCGGGTTCGGCGCAGCGCATCCGGTTAGGAGCACCAGCGTGAGTACCAGCTTGCCACCGAGAATCCGCTTGCGCATGGTTTCGCGATTCTAGGCACCCGCGAGGGACAGCGCCAGCCGCTGCCGCTTCGCGTTCCGCTCATCGCGTCGCATTTTCCTTCAGTCAAATCCGTCCCTGAAGATAGGATCGACGTCGACAAGCGCGAAGACGATTTCCGTGTCATTGCCCGGAATGGTGATCGGCGTGCCCCCTGTCAGGCTGCACGTCCCGAGGTAAACGGAATCCTGGGCGCACTGGATTCCGTCGTAGACCTGATTGCGATAGCCGAGGTAGTTGTCGGTGGCGACGTAGAAGCCCTAAACGTCATCGTGACATCACATCAGACTAACCGCTTGTACATGAGCCGAGTCGGCTTCCTGGAAGGCGAAATCAGGAGTGAGTCCAGGAAATTTGGGTCGTGCCAGGCATCCCAAGGCGCCAGTGCGTGAAAGGCATTCATAAACTCCTGCACGATGGCGGAACCCTCAACCACTGCCCCAACGAAGCCGTGCTTGCGGGTCGATTCGTACGGGTAGATGGAAGCAGGTAAGCGAACCTCCGAAGTGGCAACGACAGGCCATACGCCCATCGCCAAGAGGTCAGGCGTTACAAAAAGCGACGCCACGAGATGATCCACCGTTAATGGGCAACTTTCCACCTTCGGCTGCTCGGTAGTGAGATCGAAAAGCGCGCAAGCAGGGGCGTGAAAAGCGTCGCATTCCACGCCCAGAATTTGACCAACGGCGAACGTGTCGTCGAGCAGCGGGACTAGAAATACATCACCGCGAGCCACGCGTGGCACTTGCTTCTTGCGCATTAAATCTGCCTCCCGAACTACTTATCTTTGAGACGCGCAGAATCAATACGTCCCTCGACTCGAACCACTTCGATTCCCCGGAACCTTTCCTCGCTCATCTGATGACGCTTTTTTCGAGAGTGCCTCTCTGCCGTCCAAGGGCAGTCGGAAGCCGTCAGCGCGCTACCGCGGTCCAAGCAACGTGTCGTGAGTCAGGTGTTCGACTCACGGCCCGCACAGCAAGCCTGTCGATAGCACAACAAGGCAGATGCGGGGCGGCATGCTTCTACTGCAACGCCAGCGGGTTGGAAACCCGCTGCGCGCTACGTCGCATAAATTCCGCGTCAAAGCATTTATCGCGTTACGCGACCCGACTCAAAACGCTGCAAACATGCGGTGTCGATGCTCTTTCAATGCCGCCTCACAAAGCCGCCCTTCGCTTCTGTGGTTGGCTTATCCAGTTCCGCTGAAAAGCTGGCACGAATTTGCGCTAAGGACGCGTCGCGATCGACGCCATAACGTTCTTCCAAGGCGTTGGCGACATGCCTTGAAACATCGGCCAAGATCGTTCCCCATGCTTTTTCTTCAGGAATGTTCATGGTCTCCCGGTACATTCCGATCTTCATTGACGAATGCAGCTTCCTTGCTGCAATCCAGACTCGGAGCATTTCCACAGAGTCAACATCTTCCAGCGCAGCTTCGGGAATCGGCCGTTCGTTCATTCGCTCGCGCCTTCGTCAGTTCTTTGCCGGCGGTTCTATTCCACGATCTTCCCATTTCTCCTCGGCGACCTCGTTCCGCTTGTTATCCAGCTTTTCCTTGCCTCCGCGGTCATTCATCGCTTTCTGCTCCTTGTTGCGGCGATCATTCCGATCGCCCTTCTTGTAGGTGTCCACTTTTTCTGCCCCTACTCTATCGCGTCCATCTGACTTGTCCTTCGAACGAGCATCAAGATCATCTGTCGAACCGATGTAATCGTCGCCAGAAGAGGTATTCGCGCCACGGACGCAATAGATGCAGCCTTCGTCACTCTCGGCCGTACCCGCCTCGGGAGCGGCGTCTTTGATCGCTTCGTTGATCACTATGGCGCTGCTAATGCCAACTACCGCGGCAGCAACACTCCCGCAAACCGGTCCGCAAACAAAGCTTCCGCCTACGAACGCAGGGAGTACGGCCGCGGACCGACCATCCGGATCGGTGTACTTATACGGGTTGTTGTTGGCGTACCAATAGCGGTTGAAATTGCCGCCGTCTGCTGTGCCGACATCCACCGGATCGGCGCTGAGGAACCGTGCCGCCACCGGATCGTAGTAGCGCTGCTGCGCGTAGGTCAGCTCGGTCCAGTCGTCGGTCATGTGGCCAGTGAAGCCGGGACGGTCGTGGTATTCGCCCGAGTACGGCGCTCCGTACGGCCCGAGGCGCAGCCGGGTGTTCACCACTCGCCCGAAGTCATCCGTCTCGACCGTGGTCGTGCGGATCGGATTGGTGTGCGCGTACAGGGTTTGCGTCGTGCCGCTGCCGATCGGGGTGAGCTGGCGCGCGATGCGCGAGCCACCGAGGTAGATGTGCCGCACTTTTTTGCCGTTGGACGACTGCGGGTGCGCGCCGCTGACCGGACTGCGCTCGTCCTCCTCGTAGAGGAGCTCACCCGCGAGGCTGTACACCTGCACGTTGTACGAGGGTGTCCCGGCCCCCGTGCGCCGGTCGCTCGCCGTGCGCCGGCCATGCCCATCGTAAGTGGTGAATTCCTCGCCGCTCACCCCATCGCCGGAGCGGTAAGTCGTCCCCAGGCGGTTCAGCTGGTCGAAAACGTGCGTGTAGGTAACGCTCTGCGTGGCACCGACGATGCGGCGTACACGGTTCGACACGTTGCCGCGCGAATCGTAGACATAACTCGCCAGCGCCACCGCGCCGCCATCGTGGATAGAGGTCAGACGGTTGGTCGCGGCATCGACCGTGTGCGTCTGCGTGGCGGAAAAACCCGAACCGCTGTGAGTCAGTGAGCGAACATTGTCCAGCGCGTCGTATGCATAGGCTTCGGTCAAAGCCAGGCCGTACTTGGTGGCCGGCATGTAGGACGACAGCAGGCGATCACGCGCGTCGTAGGTGATGGACTGGCGCGTCTCCAGCGGCTCGGGCGAGCCGTCGAGGATCTGCGTCACGTTGCCGTTGGCGTCGTAGCTCAGGCTGTAGTCCAGCACCGTGTCGATACCAAGGCTCGCACGGCTGTTGCTCGGCAACTGGCGCAGGTTCTGCGTGGTGCTGTGCACGATGCCGTTGCCGTAGCTGAATCCGGCCAGCGAGCCACTCGGGTGATAGCCGATTCCCGAGGCGAAGGAGCGCCCGTCCGATCCTTGTACCACCGTCGGGCGGCCCAGCGCGTCCGGCACGTAGGTCACGACGTAGCCGTCGGGATAGTGGGCGGAGGCCAGATCGCCGTTCGGCGAATAGCCCCACCCGAGCGCATTGGTGCGCGTGCCGGTCTGCAGCGCCATCTGCACAGTCTCGGACACCGGAAGGCGGCGCTTGTTGTAGCCGTATGTCCGGGTGCTGCCCTGGGTCGAGGTCGACTTGAGTGCACCATCGGCAAAGTAGGTGTTTACGATGTGGTGATTGAAACCCTGGCCCTGGTTCTGAGCCGGGAACGGGTTCACCATGTCCGTGCGCAGCCGCCGGTTGCGCGCATCGTGTGCGTAAGTGACCTTGCGGTCCTCGGGCACGAGATGCCTGTCGCAGGTCGGCTGCAGCTGCGCGATTCCCGTCGCGCTCCATGCAAGGTTGTCGGCCGGGTCGTACTCGAGGTACGCCGCATTGGATTCAGGGTCGATGCGTTTGCACAGGCGCTGGTAGCTGTCGTACACCATGCGCCGAGTCAGCGACTGGTAACCGAAGCCCGCGGAGCCCGAGCGCGTGACCGTCAGCGGTTTGCCCCAGACATCGCGCCCGATGTCGATCGTCACGCCCAGCGGCTCCTGGCGCTGCACCGCGCTACCCATGTCCGGAGTGTCGAACGCCTGGAAGGACTCCGTGATGCTCTGCAGGCGCGGATTGGTGGTCTTGCGTTGAAAGCCGGGCAGATACTCGATGGTAGTGCCGAGCGCACCGAGCTCGGAGTCGGCGCTGACCCACACCGGGCGATCGATCGTATCGAAGCCCGAGCGCACCCCGGAGGTGATGTTGGTGTAGCTCGTCGCACTGCGCACCGGGTACGAAGCGAAGGTGACCTGTCCGCTGCTGTCAAAGTCCTTGCGCACCAGCGAGCGGGAACCCGCGGGATTCGCCGCGTCGAAACGTTCCTCGAGGATCGGCTGGAACAGGGCGTCATAGTAGGTATTCGTTTGGCGGTTGCCGGCCGACTCCGTGCGCTTCCAGTGGCCGGCCGGAATGCCGTACTCGACGGCGCCTATGGGCCCGTAGCTGATCGTGGTCGGGAGCCAGTGGGTCGAATCGCCAACCGGATAGTCGATGCGGGAAAGACGCCCCATCGCGTCGTAGCCGTAGTTCGTCGTGGATCCCAGCTCATCCGTGGTCGACGTGATACGGCCGATGTTGTTGACGGATGCTTGTTCGTCAGCTTGCTCTGTGCTCCCTTCGGCGTATGTGACGAACTGCGGTATGCCGCGGTAGTAGCTCTGGAAGCGCGTGCGGTTGCCGCGCGCATCGCTCACCGTCTTTAGAGTGCCGTCGGTGTTCCACTCCCCCGTGCGGACGACGCGACCAAAGCTCGACTCGCTGATGGGCAAGCGCAATACCGGGTCGTAGGCAGTGGACGATTCCGCAAAGCCATTGGTGCTGAGCGTCAGCGGCAGGCCGAGCACCCATTTCGACGTATCGTTTAGATACGTCAGCGTCTCGGTCTTGGATCCGAGTGCACTGGACTTCGTGATTGACGTCGGGTTGACCGATCGTTCAAACGCGCTTGCGTTCCAGGTGAAATTCACACCTTGCCGAGTCGTAACGCGCGAAGTCATGGGCACGATGTGTTCGCTGGGAAAATTGTTCGCGTCCATCTGTGCTGCGGTATCGCCGCGCCTGGCCGGGTTGGTTCCAAGGCGGTGCGTGTAGCTGCTCCCGCTCGGCGGCGTTAGCGCGTAGCTCATGACATCGCTGGTCAGAACCGTGCCGGAGGAGGTCCCGCGGTCGTGCCGCACGAGCTTGCCTTCGTCCAGTCGCGCGCGATTGCTGAAAACGTAGCGGTCGAGTATCGAGTCCGGCCCATACACCTCAGTGGTCTGGACGCACTCCGATTGGGATTCGCACGGCCCCTCCTTCACACCGCCGCCCAAATAGGAGAGCTGCCAGGATCGGGTGGTCAGCGCGACGCCGGATACGGTCTTGCTGATGAGCGACGGCACATCCGACGAATACGGCGCGAAGGCCACGTCGTCGTGGAGGACCGTCACCGGAAACGCGGGGCCGGACCCGGTGCTGTAGCAATTCTCCGCGTACACGGGCAAGTTCGAACGAAAGTGGCGCGTGGGCCGGAAAGTGAAACTTCCCGTAGCGCCCGATGGATGAGTAAGAGTCCCCGTGAAGGTCAACCCCTTCACCAGCTCGCCTGCCGAGTAACAGCTGGCGAAATCCATATGCCCTTGTTCGTTGTACAGGATCATTCGACCGGTCAAGGAAGCAAAGTTGATCGTCCAGGCCGTGTTGTCCGGCAACGTCACGCCTGCCAGCAACGGAGGTGTGCCACTGACACCCTGTGATTTGTATGCATAGGACCAGGTGCGCGAGCCGTCGCTGACGGACTTCACTCGAGTCCTGCCGTCCACGGTCTCGTACGTCAGCGTCAAGGTTCGGGTTTCTCCGGCGCCAACACCCCGGATCTGAACCAGGAAGGAGCCCGACCAGATGTATTGCACTTCGTTGCCAAAGCGGTCTATCACCTTGCTGGGGTACGCAAGGATGCGGGTGCGGATCAGCGTCTCTTCAGCGCTGCCGGGGGCTGCCGGCGCGCGAATGGCCTCGGCGGAACGCCGGACGAAGTGATTGAAGGTGTAGCGCGTGCCGTCGGGCGCCAGTGCCACGAAGCCCTCGCCCGTTTCGCTCGAGCCGGGGTTCGCCTGCACGCCGCAGGTAATATGCCATTGCTCGCGCGTCGACCAATAGAACGTTTCTCCAGTTGTCGGCACAAAGCTGTTGGCAGCATCGTTGACCAGGAGATCCTGATCGCCACTGCCCGGGACGTGAAGTTGGTAACCATGCCAGTAGTCGCGCGGAAAATACGTGCGTAGAGCCCGACGATGATTCGGTGGCGTGCTATCGGCCGCATTAGGCCGTGAGCACCGCTGATCCGTGTACTCGCCGCCATTCTGCGGCAGCACCCAGCCCCCCGGCACCCCTGGGACACGGGGAATGGCAGGAGTCTCCTTACTTACGAATGTGCCTTCGATCCAGGGAATGTCGAGTTCCCAATCCGCGAATGCGTTGTCCGGGTCGACTCGCTGCGCCCGGTTTTGCACCACGAAGCGCCGGGCGACCGCCACCGGCAAGCTCGAGTTGCCAGGCAACGAAACATCCGTAGTCACGAACTCGGTTGTGCCCGTGTAAAAGCTGGTTTGGTCGCCGAACAAATCCGAACCCAGCGCCTGGAACTTCTGGCCCTCTTCGATAATCTTGATGTGTTCCTGTCCCATCAGGAGCACTGAACTCGAAAGCGGTGCAGCCGGTTCGTCTGGTGGCTCGGCTGGCTGCGCCGCGACGCCCGCGCTCCACAATAGGGACGCCAAGCCGATGAGAAGAGACGTGGGGCGGCCACACCGGGCCTGAGAAAGCGCGCCAAGAGACATAAAGATCCTCCTTGATCGATCGAGCGAAAAGAACAACCCGAAAGCCACGCATCCTTGCGAGGGGGCGAGTCAACCGAGCTGGGCGGTGAACGAGCGCCCCAGAAAATAATCCAAAGAAATTCCGATTGCAAGTACTGCGCGAGTTCGCCTCTGGCAGTTCGGATCGGGTGTCGGAGGCGCGCTGATAAACTCGCTGCCCGAAACGCGCTCGAGTGTCGCTTCATGACCAGCACCGCCGAACTGTCGTCGCCTGCTTCGGCGAACACCGCGTTGACCGGGAGCGTGCTGGACGGCGATTACACGCTCGACGACAAGTACGCGCGCACGACCGGGCGAATCTACCTCTCGGGTGTGCAGGCGCTGGTGCGCCTGCCGCTGATGCAGCGCTTGCGCGATGACCGCGTGGGGCTCAAAACGGGCGGCTTCATCTCCGGCTATCGCGGCTCGCCGCTCGGTGGCTTCGACATGGAGCTGTGGCGCGCGCGCAAGCATCTCGACGCTGCGGGCGTGAAATTCACACCGGGCATCAACGAGGACCTCGGCGCGACGATGGTCTGGGGCACGCAGCAGACCAATCTCTTTCCCGGCGCGAAAGTGCAGGGCGTGTATTCGATGTGGTACGGCAAGGGGCCGGGCGTCGACCGCTGCGGCGATGTGTTCAAGCACGGCAATGCGGCCGGCACGTCGAAACATGGCGGCGTGCTCGCACTGGCTGCCGATGACCACGCGTGTCGCTCCTCGACACTGCCACACGGCTCGGAAGGCGAGTTCGTGTCGGCGCTGATGCCGATCCTCAACCCTGCCGGCGTACAGGACATTCTCGACATGGGCCTGATCGGCTGGGCGATGTCGCGCTTCACGGGTCGATGGGTTGGATTCAAGACGATCGCGGAGACGGTCGAGTCGTCCGCGTCGGTCGAAGTGGACCCGTTCGCAATCGAGATCGTGACCCCCGCCGATTTCGAACTGCCGCCCGCCGGCCTCAACATCCGCTGGCCCGATCCGCCGCTCGACCAGGAAATGCGCCTGCACCAGTACGCGGTGCGCGCGGCGCAAGCGTTCGCGCGGGCGAACCGCATCGACCGCGTGGTGATGGATTCGCCGAACGCGCGGCTCGGCATCGTGACGACGGGCAAGAGTTACCTCGACGTGCTGCAGGCGCTCGAGTACCTCGGCCTCGACGCGCGCGCTTGCGCCGACATCGGGGTGCGCGTCTACAAGATCGGCATGACCTGGCCGCTCGAGCCCGCCGGAATCCGCGCCTTCGCGCGCGGCCTCGAGGACATCCTGGTGGTCGAGGAAAAGCACGCCTTCATCGAGAGCCAGATGAAGGAGCTGTTCTACAACTTCGAAGGGAACCGCCCGAGCATCGTCGGCAAGTACGACGAGTCGGAAGACTGGATCCTGCCGTCGGTCAACGAATTGACTCCGGCGCGCATCGCGCGCGTGATCGCGAAGCGCCTCGGGCGCTTCCATCGCTCCGACCGCATCGACCAGCAGCTCGCGTTCTTGGCGCTGAAGGAGGCCGAACTCGCGTTGCCGCGCGCGAATTTCCCGCGCGTGCCGCATTACTGCCCAGGTTGCCCGCACAACGTGTCGACGCAGGTGCCCGAGGGCGCACGCGCCGCGGCCGGCATCGGTTGCCATTACATGGTGACGTGGATGGACCGCCGCACCGACACGTTCACGCAGATGGGCGGCGAAGGCGCGACATGGTGCGGGCAGGCGCCGTTCACCACGACCGAACACATCTTCCAGAATCTCGGCGACGGCACGTACTTTCATTCCGGATCGCTCGCCATCCGCCAGTCGGTCGCGGCCGGCGTCAACATCACGTACAAGATCCTCTACAACGATGCGGTGGCGATGACGGGCGGACAGCCGGTCGACGGCACCTTGTCGGTGCCGCAGATCGCGAACCAGGTGCGCTCCGAGGGCGTCGAGAAGATCGTGGTGCTGTCCGACGACATCGGCAAGTGGTCTGACCCCAGCATTTTTCCGGGCGGCGTCGAATTCTTCGACCGCCGCCAGCTGGACGCGGTGCAGGAACGCCTGCGCACAGTGAAAGGCGTGTCGGTGCTGATCTACGACCAGGTCTGCGCAACCGAGAAGCGCCGACGGCGCAAGCGCGGCAAGCTCGTCGACCCCGCCAAGCGCGTGTTCGTCAATACGCTGGTGTGCGAAGGCTGCGGCGACTGCGGAAAGAAATCCTTCTGCGTGTCGGTGTTGCCAAAAGAAACCGAGTTCGGGCGCAAGCGCGAGATCGACCAGAGCAACTGCAACAAGGACTATTCCTGCGTCGAGGGTTTCTGCCCGAGCTTCGTGACGGTGCACGGCGGCACGCCGCGGCGCGGACGCAAGGTCGACGCGGCGGAGCGCCTTGCGAAGCTGCCGATGCCCGTCATCGCGACCGACCTCGCCCAGCCCTGGAACATCCTCATCACCGGCGTCGGCGGCACGGGCGTCGTCACGATCGGTGCGCTGCTCGGCATGGCGGGACATCTCGAAGGCCGTGGCGTGTCCGTGCTCGACCAGACCGGACTCGCCCAGAAAGGCGGCGCGGTGACCACGCACATCCGCGTGGCGCGCGCACCCGCGGACATCCACGCAGTGCGCATCGCGGCGGGCGAGGCAGACCTCGTGCTCGGCTGCGACATGGTGGTGGTCAACGATTACTGGGCTCTGTCGAAAATCCGTGCCGGGCGCACGCAAGTGGTGCTCAATACCTATGAGGCGATGCCGGGCACGTTTACGACGCGCCCCGATCTGGCGTTCCCTTCATCCGATATCGTCGCAGCCGTGCGCACTGCGCTCGGTGGCGCGGCGCCGCTGACCGTCGACGGCACGCAGCTCGCGACGCAGTTGCTGGGCGACGCGATCGCGGCGAATCTCTTCATGCTCGGCTACGCCTGGCAGCAGGGTCTCGTGCCCATCTCGCTCGACGCGATCATGCGCGCCGTCGAGTTGAACGGTGCCGCGATCGAAATGAACAAGACGGCGTTCGCGTGGGGCCGGCTCGCCGTGGTCGACGCGGATGCGGTCGCCGACGCGGCGGGTCTATCGCGACATGCCGCGGTGCCGCAAGCAGGGCACGCGCTTTCGGCGCTGCCGCCGCTCGCCTCCGAAGGCCACGAATCAGGCATGACCGTGCCGGTCCCGCGCGATGTCGAATCGCGTGGGGCAGTGGATCCGGTGGCAACGTCGCGCCGCGCTGCCGACGTCGCGTTCCTGCCGCTCGACGACGCGCGCCTGTCGCGTTCGCTGGACGAAGTGATCGCCCGCCGGATCGCATTCCTCACCGACTACCAGAATGCCGCCTACGCTCGACGCTACGCGGGCCTGGTGCAGCGCGTGCGCGAAGCCGAGTCGGCGCGCGTGCCCGGGTCGACTGCGCTGACAGAATCCGTCGCGCGCTACTTCTTCAAGCTCATGGGCTACAAGGACGAGTACGAAGTTGCGAGGCTCTACACCAGCGGCGAGTTCCGGCGCCGCGTCGAGCAGCAGTTCGACGGCGACTACAAACTGCACTTCCATCTCGCGCCGCCGCTCCTCTCGAAGCGCAATGCCCAAGGGCACCTCGTCAAGCGCGAGTTTGGACCGTGGGTGTTCACGGCGTTCAAGCTCGTCGCAAAGCTGCGCGCCCTGCGTGGCACGCCCCTCGACATTTTTGGCTACACCGAAGAGCGCCGAACGGAGCGGCGCCTGATCGAGGACTACGAGTCGCTGCTCGACTCGTTGCTACCGGCGTTGCGCGCCGACAATGTCGCGCTCGCCGCCGACATCGCGGCGATTCCCGAACGCATACGCGGTTACGGACACGTCAAGGAAGCGCACCTCGCAGACGCGAAGACTCGCGAGCGCGAGTTGCTCGAGCTCTGGCAGCAGCCTGCGGGGACTGCCGCGGCGCGCGCAGCCTGACATCCGTATTGCCCCGGTTGGGCGCGCTGCGGTCCATTTAGGCTGTCGTCAACAACACCTGCGGATACTCCCGTCGGATTCCCCGTGGAGTAGATCGATGACGTTCGCCAACCGCATACTCGGCGTCGCCCTCTCACTGGCGCTCGCCGCGTGTACCGCCTCACCCATCGCAGAGGACTCGACCATGAACCCACCGCCGGCCGCATCAGGCGATGACGGAAGCTGCCGGCCGGAACCGGCGCGACGTTACATCGGCGAGACCGCGACGCCGGAAATCGTCGAGGCGGCGCGCGCCGCAAGCCAGGCGCGATTTGCGCGCATCCTCAAACCTGGACAGATGGTGACGATGGAACACAACGGCGATCGCCTCAACATCGACGTCGACGCCGCCAATGTCATCACCAACGTTCGGTGTGGGTGAGCTGACGCAGCTCGCGCGCCACTGGCGCGCGCGTCAGCGAACGCCATGGACAGGATGTCCATGGCCGGATGCGACTTGGCGAGCGCACGACGCGCGAGCCTAGTCGCCGGGTCGTGCTACCTCAAAGCACCGCCTGCTCGTTTTCACGCCCGCACAGGGATGTGCGGGCCGGACGCCATGGCGCAGGGATGCCTGCTTGCGAGCTGTTGCTCAACGGCAAGAGTTCTGTGCGCACGACGCGCGAGCCTAGTCGCCCGGTCGTGCTACCCCGTATCACCGCCTGCTCGTTTTCACGCTTTCGCACGCGCCGCGACGTCACTGCCGCGCCGGGAACCGCTGTGAATACGTCCCTGTACGCTGCGCGGCGACATCCCTGTCGCCGACGCTTCCCGGCACGGCAGTGACGCCCCGGCGCCCCGGACTTCTGCGCACACCTATTCGGGACGAGCCAGGCCTTGTCGAGGACGAAGCGCCACCAGCTTCCCCAACCATGCGAACTCTCATGCGCGACACGTCCTGCAGCGTGCGAATCACAACTCGCCCGGAGACGCCAATGGCGGAAGGCGGTATCGCCTTGCCGCAGGATAAAAGGCTTCACCCGGAGGCAAGGCGATACCGCCTTTCGCCGTCCCACGTCCCGCGCTCTGCGCAGCGAACCCGCTTGTTCCACGACCATCCCTGTCGCCGACGTTCCGCCACCCAGAGATCTGCTCAGCGCGCACCAGCGCCGCGCTTCTGCCTAGGAGCTCGAGACCTCTTCGCCAGCGAACGCTGAGCCGAGACACGCCGCGCATTGCGCAGGCACTTCAGCGCGGCCTGCTCCCATTGCCGCGCGCCGCGCGCGTTGGCTGAACACCGCGCGAGTGATCCGTCGCGCCATCCGGAAAACACCGTCGGGTCGATGTAGGCCTTGCGGCAGATCGCAGGCGTATTGCCGAGCTCCTGCGCCACGTCTTTGATCACCGCATTCTGCAACCTGTCGAGTTCGGACCCAGTGCGCGGGACCTTCGTGACGCCGTCTTCGCCGATGATGATGGCCGTCAGCGAAATTCCCGCCAGCCGCTGGAACGCAGCCAGCGTGCCGCCCCACGTGCGGAAATCCTTGGCCGTGAACGACTCGCCCATCGCGTCGCGCAGATAATCGTTGATCTGCCCCGAATCTACGGGTTGCGCCTTCCCCGCGTCATCGATGTACTGGAACAGCGACTGTCCCGGGAGCTGCTGTACGTTGCGCACGAGCTTGACCAGTCGCCGGTCGTCCAGCGCGACGTCGTGGACGATCCCGCCCTTGCCACGGAAACTCAGGCGCGCGCGCCCGCCCTTCACGAAGCGCACGTGCTGGTTGCGCAGCGTGGTCAACCCGTACGAGCGGTTCGTGCGTGCGTATTCGCTGTTGCCGATCCGCACCAGGGTCTCGTTCATCACCGCGATGATGATCGCCAGCACCTTGTCGCGCGGAAAGCCGCGCAGCGCGAGGTCGCGTCGCAAGCGTCGGCGAAGCCGCGGCAGCGCCTCGCCAAAGGCAATCACGCGCTCGAACTTGCCCTCGCCGCGGCTCGCGTTCCATTCCGCGTGGTAGCGGTACTGCTTGCGCCCGCGCGCATCGCGACCCGTCGCCTGGATGTGGCCGTGGGCGCGCGTGCAGATCCACACATCGGTATAGGCGGGCGGGACCGCGAGTGCGCCGATGCGCGCAAGCGTCGCGGCATCGCGTACTGCCTGGCCGCGCGGCAGGCGGTACCGGAAATTGGAGCCGTGCCGCACCCGGCGGATGCCGGGCTCGCTGTCGTTGACGTACACGAGCCCGGCGGCAGCTGCGACGGCCCGTACCGCGGGCTGTACTCCGGTCACGGTGCGGGAAGTGGAGGGCGGGGCCTGGCGCATGGTGCGCAGATTCGCGCAGCACGGGTGAACAGCGGCATCACGCAGCGCGATTCGGCGCGACTGCTAGGCGTCCGGGGCGGCCTGCCGTTCGCGCGGGTTGCGCGGCAGGCGATTGTGTATTTCCGTAGCCGCGATGGCGGCGTGTCCGACCGCGACCGCGATCTGGTTGAGTGCGCTGACGATGTCGCCGATGGCGTACAACCCGTCCACCGAGGTCATCTGATGCGAGTCGACGATGATTTCGTCCTCCTCGTCGACGCGTGCGCCGAGCTGTTTCGCCAGGCCCGACTTGGGCTCGGAGCCCAGCACCGGGTAGATCGTGTCGAACTCGTGCGACTTTCCGTCGCAGGTACGCACAACGCAGTGCTCCCCGCAGGTCATGCCTTCGAATGCACCGAGCACGGCGATCTGCGAGTCAGCAGCGAGGGCCGCGCTCTCGGCGCTCGCAGCGCCCGTCCCGGTGGGAATGGCCGAAACGCGGCGCGAAAACGTTCGAAGGAACGCCGCATGTTTGATAGCACTGTCGATCGGTCCCAGGACGGCGATACGCTCGTCGCTGGCTTCGTAACCGTCGCACACCGCGCAGAGCCGGATCACGCCACTGGCGATCGCGCCCTCGATCCCTTCCACCTCCGGCACCTTGTCGACGATGCCGGTCGCGAGCAGCACCTTGCGCGCGCGCCACGTCCGTCCTCCCCCTGTCGCAATGAATCCGTCCGCATCGCAGTCGAGCTTTTCGATCTGCCCTTTCTCGATCACGGCCCCGAAGCTCTCGGCCTGGTGACGCAGCTTTTCCAGGAGATCCGGACCCGAGATACCGAACGGAAAGCCCGGACAGTTGTGCGAGGTCGGGATCCACCTGGCGCGGGACGCGCCCGCATCGACCACAGCAATGCTTCGCTGGAAGCGCGAGAGATACGTCGTCGCGGTGAGGCCGGCGGGTCCGGCGCCCACGATCAGGCAGTCGACAACCGCTGGGTTCGGGTCCGCCATGCCAACTCCTCCTCGGGTCGCAGCAGGATGGCGGTGGCCCGCGAACCGCACAAGTCACGACCGGGTGAACGAAACCCGTCCGGCCCACGCGGTTCATGAAGACCTGGTCCCCGAACACGGGGCGCTGGGCGTACGCTGCCCCTCCGCAACCAGGAGCCACGACGATGCAGATATCCCGAATTACATGTGCGGTCGCCGTTGCGTTGGCACTTGCGGCAGGCACGGCCTTCGCCCAGGCCGACCCCGTCGAAGCGACGCGCAACGCCGAGCAGGCCAAGGCGGACGCAGCGACCGCGGAAGCGGCGGCCGACGTCGCCGAAGACATCGCCGACGAAGCGGACAGAGTCGACGCACCGGGAGCGGACGCAGCCGAAAAACGCGCCGACGCGGCGGAAGATGCAGCCAAAGCTGCAGCCAATGCCGCTGAAGACGCTGACGAATCGGCCGAAGACGTGCGCGACGGCGATGCCGACGCGCCTCAGGAAGCGGGCCGCGCCCGCGCGGGCGCGGATGTCGCCGCCGCCGGCAAGGAAGTAGCCGTCGACGCTGCAGTCCAGAATGCGGCTGCCCCGGCTTCCCCTGCCGCGACGCCCGAGCAGCAGGCCATGATGGATGCATGGCAGAAAGCCGGAGCAGTGGGCGCGCCGCACGGGGCGTTGGCCCATTTCGTGGGGGATTGGAACGCCAAGGTGACGCTCTGGGTGGATCCCGCGGCGCCGCCGCAGACCTCCGTGGGAACCGAATCCACAACGCTCAAGTTCGGCGGCCGCTTTGTCGAAAGCAAGTTCAATGGAACATATGCCGGCGCGCCGTTCGAGGGCACTTCGGTGATGGGCTACGACAACGTCCGCGGCAAGTACACGTCCACGTGGCACGACTCGATGAGCACCGGCATTTTCATGTCGATGGGCGACTACGACGCGGCCACCCGCACTTACACCCTGCGCGGGACCATGACCGATCCAATGAAGCCTGCCGAATTGACGCCGATCCGCCAGGTCATCCGCATCGTGGACGCCAACAACCACGTGTTCGAGTGGCATGAAACGCACGCGGGCCAGGAGGCCAAGACCATGCAGATCGAATACACACGGAAGTAGGCCCCCGTTGCAGTTGGAAACGATTCCGGATGAGGGCTGAACCCGGTCGGCGGGGAAGTCTTCGGACAAGCGCCTTCACGTAGATAAAGCCTCCGTGAAGGCGCTATCGTTCCCGGCCCCGTCGGGCTGGGAACTCAGACTGAAATCCGCAGCTGCCTCCTTTGCGCGCGATCCCGTTCGTCTTTCTGCCATCGTGCTCATCATCGCGGTGGTCGTGCTCATCCCGCTGTGGGTCGAGCTCATCGCGCTGCGCAAACCCCGCGAGTCCGAAGCGCTCGCGGCCCGCTCGGCGCAGGTGCAGACCGAAGTGCTGCAATTTGCGCGTGAGCTGCGGCGACTCGAGAGTCAGATCTTTACCCAATTGCTGGGCGTGGCGCCCGCCGCCGGAGGAGGCGACTTCAGCGGCATGAGTGAGCGGTTGCTCGAGAAGCTCTCCCACTTGCGTGGGCTGACCGCCGACAACCCCCGCCAGCAGGAAAGACTGCGCAAACTCCAGGCCCATATCGTGGCGCGACTGTCGGTCCTCGACCGGGCGCGCATAAGTTCGCCGGAAGTCGCGCGAGACCTAATCGCCCGCAGCAACGCGGCGTCCGCGCACGTCCAACTCGTCGATGCCATCGTGGCCGAGGAACAGCGCCTCCTGCAGCAGCGGCGCAACATGTTCGCGAGAAGCGAGCGCGCTGCGCAGACAGTCGCGATCGGCGCTGCGATCGCGCAGTGCGCGCTGCTGCTCCTGCTCATGCTGCTCGCCGAACGCGACCGCCTGCGTTGCGCCCGCGCCGCGACGGAGACAGACGCCGAGCGCGGACGCGCTGCCCGCGTCGTGGCGTCCGTGCCGACACCGATCGCGCTGCTGTCGACCAGTCTCGACGTCGTGCAGGCCAACCCGGCGTTCGTCGCCCTGTCCAGTGACCCGGGTAGCGCGCTCGAGGGGCGTCCCTTGAACGAGGTGGCCCATGGCAGCTGGAACGATCCGATGCTGTTGCAGCGGCTTGGCGACGTGGCACACCTCGGGCGCGAGCTCTGGGACTACGAGACGACCCAACTGGATGGGGACCAGCGGGAGCGGACGCTGCTGCTCAACGCGCGTCGACTCGGTTCCGACCAGGCAGACCTGGTGCTCCTGACGGCGATCGACATCACCGCATCGCGACGTCGCGACGAGCAGGTGCGCGAGCTCAACCGGCAATTGACCGGCAAGGTCGACCAGGTCTCGGAAGTCAATCGCGAACTCGAGGCCTTCAGCTATTCCGTTTCGCATGACCTGCGTGCGCCACTTCGGCACATCGCAGCGTTTGCCGGAAAGCTTCGCAACGAAGTCGGCCCGGAGCCCGGCGACAAGACCCGGCACTACCTCGATGTGATCGACGAGTCGAGCCGGCGCATGAGCCAGCTGATCGACGACCTGCTGGTGTATTCGCGGCTGGGTCGGATCGCGATGCGCAACCTGCCCCTCGACATGCAGTCGATCGTGCAGGACGTCCGCGCCATGCTGTCGTCCGATGCGGGCGCGCACAAGGTGCAGTGGGATATCGGGGAGTTGCCGGTGGTCGAGGGCGACGAAAACATGTTGCGCACCGTCTGGCAGAACCTGCTCGGCAATGCCATCAAGTACTCCTCCACCACCGCGGTCCCGCGCATCCGCGTGCGCGCCGAGCGCGACCCGAAAGGCGATGAGTGGGTATTTTCGGTTGCCGACAACGGGGTCGGCTTCGACATGGCCTACGTCGACAAGCTGTTCGGCGTATTTCATCGCCTGCACAAGGCCAGCGACTTCCCCGGCACGGGCATCGGGCTCGCCAACGTCCGGCGCATCGTCACGCGCCACCAGGGCCGCGTGTGGGCGGAGGGCGCGCCCGGCGCGGGGGCCACGTTCTGCTTTACGCTACCCACTGTCGCTCGATGAACAGGCTGCCGCGCCATGCCAGACCAGCTCGCCGCTTCGGTGTACCCCGCCGTCATCCGCACTGCGCCCCCGCTGCATCTGCCCGCTAGAGGTACCGACGTGAAGAAAGACATCCGCACCATCCTGCTGGTCGAGGACAGCACTGCCGACGCCGAGCTCACGCTCGACGCGTTGCGCGATGCGCACCTCGTCAACCCGGTGGTGCACGTAGAGGACGGTGCGGAGGCGCTCGACTATCTGCTGCGTCGCGGCGAATTCGCGACGCGCGAAGACGAGGACCCGGCTGTTGTCCTGCTCGACATCAAGATGCCACGCGTCGACGGCCTCGAAGTGCTGCGGACGATGCGCCAGACGGCTTCGCTCAAGCGGATCCCGGTGGTGATGCTCACCTCCTCCCGCGAAGACCGCGACCTGGCTGCCAGCTGGGACCTTGGCGTCAATGCCTACGTCGTCAAGCCGGTCGATGTGCGGCAGTTTTTCGAGGCGGTGCAGACGCTCGGCCAGTTCTGGGCGGTGCTGAACGAGGCTCCGGAAGACAAATGAGTCCCTGGTCGCACCCGTTTCCTGCATGGTGGGATCGCGCGTGAGCGGCCAAGGACCGCAACGCCTGCTGTTCGTCGAAGACGACCCGCTCGACGCGGAACTCGCCATCGACCGGCTACGCGCCGACGGCCTCGACTTCGAGGCACGCGTCGTCGACGACGAGGCCGGTTTCCTCGCGGCACTGGCGGAATTCATGCCCGACGTGGTCGTGTGCGATTTCAACCTGCCGGGTTTCTCGGGCGAAACTGCGCTGGCGAAGCTGCGCGAAATCTCTCCGCTGACTCCCTTCATTTTTCTTTCCGGGAGCATTGGCGAGTCGGTGGCGGTGGAAGCACTGCGCGGGGGCGCCACCGATTACATTCTCAAGCACCAGCCCGCACGCCTGCCGGTTGCAGTGCGGCGGGCAGCGGCGGAGGCGCGCGACCATCTGGCGCGCGAGCAGGTCGAGGCCGAGCTCATGCGCTCGCAGCGCTTCGAGAGCCTGGCGGTGCTGGCGGGCAGTTTCAGCCACGACCTGCGCAATGTCCTGCAGCCGGTGCTGATGGCTGCGCGCATGATCGAGGACCAGGCGCAGCAGCCCGAACTCGCCAAGTACGGCACCATGATCCGCGAGTGCTCCGAGCGCGGCCTGCAGATGATCTCCGCGATCCTCGACTTCGCGCGCGGCGGCAAGCAGCACGCTTTCCATCGCGTGTCGGTAGCGGAACTGTTCGAAGCCGTGGTGATGCTGCTGCGGCCCACCATTCCGCGTGGCGTCGAGCTCGTCATCGCTCCGGTCGACGCCGAGTTGAGCTTCCCGGGCAACGCCACCGAAATGCAGCAGGCCATGCTCAACCTCGCACTCAACGCGGTGCACGCCATGCCCGACGGCGGCACGCTCACCATTTCGGCCGATACGCACACCCCTGGGCCAGAGTTTTTCAGGCCGCACGAGTCGCGATCGCAAGGCGCGTACCTGCGCCTGCAGGTTGTCGACACCGGCGAGGGAATGGATGCCCAGACGCTCGGGAAACTCTTCCAGCCATTCTTCACCACCAAGACCGGAGGCACGGGGCTCGGGCTGGTGTCGTGCCAGCGCATCGTGGCGAACCATGCCGGGGTAATGCGTGTGCATTCCGAGCCGGGCACCGGCACCACCATCGAACTGCATTTTCCGTGCGAGGCGAGCGGCGACGATGCCCTGGCGTTCGATCGCGATTGCCAGGGTCACGACGAACGAATCCTGCTGGTAAGTGATGAGGCGGCTACCCTGACGCTGCTGGGCGACGCGCTCGGACTCTGCAATTACCTGCCGATCACTGCGCAGGGCAGCGCGAACGCGCTGCAGACCTTGAGGCGGGTGCGCAGCCCCGCCGCGCTCGTGCTCGACAGCGAACTGTCGACGCTCGGCGCGGACGGAACCCTGCAGGCGCTACGCGCCGATGGCCTGGATTGCCCGGTTTTGCTGCTGGGCGACCGCCCTGTGCCGAGCGCCACCGATATCGGTTTCCGGCTCTCCAAGCCGGTCACGGTCAACAGCCTGCTGCGCGCATTACGGCAGGCGCTGGATGATCGCGCGGAAAGGATTTCCACTTAGGCACCTTCGTTACGGCGACGCCTGCGCGATCGCGCGCGCGGCAAGGTCCCGCTGCGACGCGAGGGCCACCACCAGGGCGATCAGCAACAGCGCGCTGGCAACCAGGAACGGCGCACCCGGAAGTGGCAGCGGGGCGTTCTCGCCCACGAACCACGCGAATGTGCTCGCGAAGAGCGCGGGCCCGGCGATTCCCGCCAGGGAAGTAAGGCTCATCAAGGCGCCCTGGATCCGGCCTTGCACCTCCGGGCCTACCTGGCGGGTGATGAGCGCCTGGGTCGCGGGACTGGCCAGGCCCCACAGCGCCATCACGGGAATGCCGATGACGAACAGCAGTCCCGTCGGCGCGAAGCCGTACCACGCGAATCCGATCATCCCGAACAGCGCGCCGGCAATGACCGTGCGCTTCTCGCCCAATGCCTTGACGACCGGCTTGATGAGCCCGACCTGCACGATCACGCTGAAGATGCCGACCAGTGCGAGGACCCAGCCAACGGTCTGCGGGCCCCAGTAGTAACGGTAATCGGCGTACAGCACGAACACGCTCGGGTACACGTAGTGCGCAAGGTTGAACAGGAAGATCAGCACGGCCAGCGGCAGCACCTGCGGGTAGCGCCGCAGCAGCCCCAGCGAGCCGATCGGGTTGGCGTGCTTCCACTCGAAGCGTTTCGAGCGGCGCTCGGGCGCCAGCGATTCGGGCAGAACGAACCAGCCGTAGCAGAAATTGACCAGCGCAAGACCCGCGGCGAACCAGAACGGCAGGCGCAGGTCGATGGCGCCGAGCCACCCGCCCAGCACCGGTCCGATGATGAAACCGACGCCGAACGCGGCGCCCAGCAAGCCGAAACTCTGCGCCCGCTTTTCCGGCGGCGTGACGTCCGCGAGGTACGCGTTGGCGGTCGTGAAGCTCGCCGACGTGATTGCCGAGATGACACGGCCGACCAGCAGCCACATCAGGCCCGGTGCCAGTGCCATGAAGATGAAGTCGAGTCCGAGTCCCACGCTCGAAACGAGGATCACCGGGCGGCGACCGAACCGATCGGACAGCGTTCCCTGGATCGGCGCGGACACGAACTGGATCAGCGCGAAGAGAGTGCCGAACACGCCCACCCACCACGCGGCGTCAGAGACTCCCCCGCCGACGAACTGCTTCACCAGGTGCGGCAGCACCGGGATGATGAGGCCGAACGACAGGATGTCGATCAGCACCGTGATGAAGATGAAGGCCAGCGCCGCGGGTTTCGGCCCGCGGCCACCTGCCGCCGGGGCAACGCCTTGCGGCGCGGTCGGACTGTCCACTTCCCCCGGCCTCATGCTTTCCTAGCGACGGGCGCCGACCTCGAGGAAGCGCAGGAACTCGGCGCGCGTCCGTGCATCTTCGCGGAATGAGCCGAGCATCATGGACGTGGTCATGCTGACCCCGCGCTTGTGCACGCCGCGCGTGGTCATGCAGCCGTGGGTGGCTTCGATGACGACGCCCACGCCCAGCGGCTGCAACGCGCGCTCGATGCAGCGCGCGACCTGCGCGGTCAGCTTCTCCTGGACCTGGAACCGCCGCGCGTAGGCGTCGACCACGCGCGCCAGCTTGCTGATCCCGACGACCTTGCCATCGGGCAGGTAGCCGATGTGTGCGCGGCCGATGATCGGCGCCATGTGGTGCTCGCAGTGGCTCTCGAACTCGATGTCGCGGAGCACGATCATCTCGTCGTAGCCGTCGACTTCCTCGAAGGTCCGCGCGAGGTACTCGTCGGGATCGAGTGCATAGCCGGAGAACCAGTCCCCGTAGGCGTCGACGACCCGCTTGGGCGTATCGAGCAATCCTTCGCGCTGCGGATCTTCGCCCGACCACGCGAGCAGCGTCCGCACCGCATCCATTGCGTCCTCGCGGGACACGGCAGCGCCGCGCTTTCCGGCGATTTTCGCGGGCGCGCCCGGCTTGCCGGCGGCGGGCTTTCTGCCGCGACTGACCCGGAGCGGCTCGACTGCCGCGGCGGCGGCCGCTCGCGCCGCCTCGGCCGCGCGTTGATTTCTGGGAGTACTCATGGACGGTTCGCGTAGTGCGCGGGCTGGCATCGTACCGGGTTAAGCGTCCGGTTCGCGCTCGCAGTCGCCGGGGTCCTCATCTGCCAGCGCGGACGCCGGCGCCTCGAGCAGCGCGGAGGTTTCGACGTTGCGCAGGGTCTTCGAGATCACGCGCGTGCGCTGCTCCGCCAGCCCGATGGAGTTGGTCACGGTTTCGAGCTGTTTGCGGGCGCGTGCGAGCACGTCGCCGAACTTGCCGAACTCGTGCTTGACCGTGCCGAGCAACTGCCAGACTTCACTCGAGCGTTGCTGGATCGCCAGCGTGCGGAACCCCATCTGCAGCGAATTGAGCAATGCCGCCAGTGTGGTGGGGCCGGCCACCACGATGCGTGCTTCGCGCTGCAGCATGTCGACGAGACCCGGGCGGCGCACCACTTCCGCGTAGAGGCCCTCGATGGGCAGGAACATGATGGCGAAGTCCGTGGTGTGCGGCGGGCAGATGTACTTGCTGCGGATGCGCTGGCCTTCCTTGCGGATCTGCGCCTCGAGCGCACGGCCGGCGCTGTCCGCGGCTTCCCGGTCGGCGCGGTCCTGCGCGTCGAGCAGGCGTTCGTAATCCTCCTTGGGAAATTTCGCGTCGATCGGCAACCAGACGCAGGTCGTCAGGTCGCCCGGCAATCGCACCGCGCATTCCACGCGATCGTTGCTGCCGGGAAGCGTCGCCACGTTGCGCGCGTACTGGTCGGGAGCAAGCATCTGCTCGATCAGCGCGTCGAGCTGCACCTCTCCCCACGTGCCGCGCGTCTTGACATTGGTCAGCACGCGCTTGAGATCCCCAACGCCCGCAGCCAGTGTCTGCATTTCGCCGAGGCCGCGATATACCTGTTCGAGTCGCTCCGAAACCTGCTTGAACGACGCGTCGAGCCGCGCCTCCAGCGTGGCGTGCAGTTTCTCGTCGACCGTTGCCCGCATCTGCTCGAGCTTGGCGGTGTTGTCCTGGCGAAGCTCGGTGAGTTGTCGTTCCAGGGTGCTGCGCATTTCCACCAGACGCTGGTCGCTCGATTCACCCAGTGACTTCAATCGCTCCGCCATCGCGTCGCCCAACCGCAGCTGCGCCTGGGCCCCTTCCTCGCGGTTGCGGCGCGCGTCGTCGAGCAGCGACTGGCGCAGCGCCTGTATCTGCACGTCGCCGCGTTCGCCATGTGCGCGCAGGGCTTCGACCAGACCATCGATCCGTTGCTGATGGCCCGCGCCGACGCGTTCCAGCGTTTCGCCGAGGCTGCGGGCAAGCGCGACGCTTGCCTGCCCCTGTTCGTCGCGGCCGCTGCGTGCTTCCTCGCGCAACGCGCGCTCGATCCGGTCGCCATCGCGCAGCAATGCTTCCAGTTGCGTAGCCTGTTCATTGGGCGTCGCGCGCAGCCGGAACCACACGGCCGCCAGCGCGATGAGCACAAGGAGCAGCAGCAGGATCGAAAGCCATGCAGGGTTGAACGGCATCAGGGGAATCTACGCGTGGCAGTGAAGCTGCGAGTCTAGTCGCGACCGTCGCAACCGCCGAGACGTGGCGCTACCAGACGCGGCAGAAAACGGCCTTGAGGTAACGCGACTCGGGCACGTGCGCAAGGACGGGGTGGTCGGCGGCAGCTCCCTGGATATCGAAAATCTGCAGCGTCCGGCGCGCCGCCCATGCAGCGCGGCGCAGTGTCTCCAGGAACATATCGGTCGCGACGAGCCCCGTGCAGGAGCACGTCAGCAGCACACCGCCTGGCGCCACCGCTGCGATCGCCGCCAGGTTCATCCGGTAGTACGCGGCCAGCGCCTGCTCGATCCGCTCTGCGTCGCGCGTCTGTTTCGACGGATCCAGCACGACGACGTCGAACTGCTCGCCGCGCATGCGCGCGCCGTCGAGCCATGCGAAAAGGTCCGCTTCGACGAATTCGACCGCGGCGCCGTTGAGCGTGGCATTGTGCTGCGCGATCCGGATGATGGCGGGATCGCGGTCGACCCCGATGACACGCAACGCCGCGCCATTGATCGCGGCGTTGAGCGCAAACCCCCCGGAGTTGCAGCACAGATCGAGCACGCTGCCCCCGCCGCACAGCGCAGCGAGCCGCGCGCGGTTGTCGCGCTGGTCCGCGAAGAATCCGGTCTTGTGTCCGGCGCCCGCCTGCACCGCGTACTGGATGCCGTGTTCGCGCACCCGCGCGGGTTCGGGCAATGCGGCGCTGCCAGCGTCGAAGTTCTCCTGCTTCTGCGCGTGCTTGTCGGCGAACGCGAACTGCCGGGCCGCGGGAAACGCATCGCGGAGCAGGTCGAACAGCGTCGCACGCTGGCGCCACATGCCCGCCGCGAACCATTCGATCACCAGGAGATCGCCGAACCGGTCGACGACCAATCCGCCCAGCCCGTCCCCTTCGGCGTTGACGACCCGGTAGGCGTCGGTGGTGTCGTCGAGCCCGAGGACGTCGCGGCGCAGGCTCAGGGCCTGACCAAGCCGCTCGGCGAACCACGCCCGGTCGACCGGTGCGTCTGCACGTTCCTCGAGCACCCTGAAGCCCACGCGCGCACGGGCGTTGTAAAACCCGCGTCCGGCGAATGAACCATCCGGATTGCGCAACTCGGCGATGGCCCCCGAAGGCGGCCTCGGCGTGGGTACTGTCAGCATCCGCTGGAACACCCAGGGGTGTACGCCACGTCGCGGTGCCTTGAGTTGCACCACGACCGGGATTTCGGGGGCCGCTGCGGATGTATTTTGCGTCGACATGGCCCAAGCATAGCCGCGGTGGCGGCATGTCCCTGCGGAGACCGGCAGTTCGCGATCCAGCCGGCACGGCGCTGGTGTCAGCGGGCCGGGGTTGCGGCTCCGCCGCGGCGAGGGAGACGCGTTCACTTGCGACTCGGCAACTCACCCCCAACACACGGTCGATGGACCTGCCGCAAATCGCCGATCCCTCGCCTTCGGAGCTCGCGCGTGATCGGGTGCGTTGGCTGCGCAGCGTGTTCATTGCGCTGGGCAGCGTGCTTGCGCTGACCTGGATCAAGCTCGTCGAATGGACGCTCGACACCGATTTCGGGGTGTTCGGCATCCTGCCCCGGGAAGTCCCGGGCCTGCTCGGCGTGCTTACCGCGCCACTCCTGCACGGCAGTTTCGAGCATCTCGCGGCCAACTCGCTCTCGATCCTCATCCTGTTGACCATCGCGCTTTATGCATACCCCCGCGCCAGCCTTCGTGCGTTGCCGCTGATGTGGCTGGGCAGCGGTGCGCTCACCTGGATCATCGGGCGCGAGTCGTTGCACATCGGGGCCAGCGGCGTGACGCACGGGCTCATGTTCTTCGTATTCGCGTTGGGCGTCGTCCGGCGCGACCGTCAGTCCATCGCTGCTGCGCTGGCCGCGTTCTTCCTTTACGGGGGAATGTTCCTCAGCATCCTTCCGCACGACCCGACGATCTCGTGGGAGGCTCACCTCGGCGGAGGCCTCAGCGGCCTGCTCGCCGCACTGCTCTGGCGCAATCTCGACCCCGCGCCGGCCCGCAAGCGCTACAGCTGGGATGAAGAGGAAGAGCGCGACGCGCTCGATGCCGCGCGCGAAGACGAGTTCGCGCTGCCTCAGCCCGACGTGGTGCCGATCTGGGATGGGCCTGGCTCACGCAACACGGACCCGCGCCGGGGCGTGGTGCTGGCATTTCCGGAACGCGTCCCGGGGCCATCCGATCCCGGGCGGACGCTGCATTGAGCCCCTGCGGATGGTGATTCGGCGAGAACCCGCGTGCGTGCCTGCGACAATATGCGTTGTTCGACATTGGACCTGATCCAGATGCAGCCGGAGGCAAGCACCGCGAACGAGGATTTCATCCTGCTTGCCCACGACATGGTCGCGCCGGCGCTATGCGCCTCGATCATCGAGCGCTTCAACGCGAGCGGCGGCGTGGTTCCGGGTCGCGTGGGGGGCGGGCTCATGCCGGATCTCAAGGACTCCCGCGACCTTTCGATCACGGGCGAAGCTGCCTGGCGTGATGTCGAGTCGATATTCAATGCAGCGCTGATGCGGGCCCTGCTGCTGTACGTGCGCCGGTATCCGTTTTGCCTCATCGCCCCGCTCATGCTGCAGACGCCCGACGGAGGCAACCGGTTGACCGCCGACAGCGTCGCGGCCATGGACGATGCGGCGCTCGGTCCGATCCTGCAGTACGTATTCAGGCCGGGCACCGTCAACATCCAGCACTATCTCGCGGACCGCGGCGGATACCCGTACTGGCACTGCGAGTTGTATCCGCGCCATGCCGACGCGGATACCCTGCACCGCTGGCTGTTGTGGACGATCTACTTGAATGACGACTTTGCCGATGGCGAGACCGAGTTCCTCTACCAGCAGCGGAAGATCGTCCCAAGGACCGGCAGCTTGGTGATTGCGCCGACCGCATTCACCCACACGCATCGCGGGAACCGCCCGCGCGGCGGCGACAAGTACATCGCCACGAGCTGGATCCTGTTCCAGCGCGCAGAGCAGCTTTTCCCTGCGTCACCCGGCTGAACTGTTTCCGGGCAACCCGGTGGGAGCGCGCAGGGAGTCGTCGCGCACTCGCTTAGACTGACGCGCATTCCGCGGAGATATGACCATGCTCGAAGTGTTTGGAGTGGAGATCAGCGGCTGGATCGTCCTCGCATGGTTCGTCTACCTGGTCGCAATAATCGTCTGGGTCATCCTGCAGAAGCGCGAGCCGGCCGCGACCCTCGCATGGATCATGGCGCTTGCGGCACTGCCCGTGATCGGCTTCGTGATCTTCTACGTGTTCGGGCCGCGTCGCATCAAGCGCCAGCGCCTGCGTCGCGGCGGAAGCACCGAGCAATGGGAGCAAAGCGTCGGCAAGCACGAGGCCCTGGCGGCGTCCGATGCGCCCCACGAACTTCTCGTGCAGCAGACGCAGATGGTCGAGACAGCCTGCCAGATGCCGCTCACCACCGCTTCGTCGGTTGAACTGCTGGTGGATGGCGCGGTGACCTACGATGCACTGTGCAAGGCCATCGCCGGAGCGCAGCACCACGTACATCTCGAGTACTACATCTTCGGCGACGACGAGACCGGCACGCGGATCCGGGACGCGCTGGTCGAACGGGCGAAGGCCGGAGTGGAGGTGCGCCTGCTGATCGATGGCGCCGGTTCTTTCCACACCGAGAAGAGCTTCATGGAGCCGCTGGAGGACGCGGGCGGCGAGTTGGCCATTTTCCACCACGTCTATGGCATCGCGGGTTTCCGGCCGCACTTCAATTTTCGCAGCCATCGAAAGATGATGATCGTCGACGGCACGGTTGCGTTCACCGGCGGCATCAACATCACCGACGATGAGAATCCGAAGGTCAAGCCGTCGGATTACTTCCACGACCTGCACCTGCGCATGGAAGGCGGCGTCGCCAATTACCTGCAGCGCGTGTTCCTCGAGGACTGGCATTACGCGACCAAAAAGATGCCCGATGCGTCGAAATACGTGCGCGTGCATCCACCGGGCGAGTTTGCCCTGCAGGTGCTCGCTTCGGGCCCGGATTGCCATTGGGAGCCCACGCATCGCGCGTTCGTCAATGCCATCCACTCCGCGCGCGATCGCGTCTGGCTGATGACACCGTACTTCGTGCCTTCCGAAGCGGCATTGATGGCGCTGACGTCGGCGGCGATGCGCGGCGTCGACGTGCGCGTGATGGTCCCTGACAAGAACGACTCGATTGTGGTGAAGCTGGCGGCGCGCTCGTTCTACGAATCGGTGATCGAGGCCGGCGTGCGCGTCTTCGAGTACCAGCCGCGCATGCTGCACTGCAAAGCCATGCTGGTGGACGACGCCTTCGTGCTGATGGGCACTTCGAACTTCGACAGCCGGAGTTTCCGGCTCAATTTCGAAGTCGATGTCGCGATCCACGAGAAGGAAATCGCCAGCGCGCTGGAGAAGGTCTGGGAAGCCGACGAGGCACTGTGCGTCGAAGTACACAAGCTGAAGGAGCCCCTGCCCTTCGGAGTGCGGCTGAAGCAGGCCACGGCGCGGTTGGCAGCGCCGCTGCTCTAGCGGGTCCGACGCGCGGCCCGCGCGCGCTGGCGAACGGCGTGCGGCCGCCGGGCAAGCCCGTGGAACAATGCGCCAACCCCGGAAGGGAGAGGAGGACCCGTCCATGCGGTGGTTAATGCTCCTGGCGGCGCTGGTCTGCGCTGCGCTGTTTTTCGTGATCGACACGCCCGGCTGGCTGGCCCTGGATATCCTGGGGCTGATGGTGTTCGGCACCGCCGCGGTCTTTTCGTTTGCCGCCGCCCGCATCGACGAGCGCTCGGCGTCCGAGACGGTCCTCCTGACGCCCGCCGAGCTCGCCGAGATCCGGGCCCGCGCCGCCTCGAAGACCGCGGCCGTCGAGCCCGCGGCGCCGGACTCCGACCGGGTGGAGGGCTCCATCGCCGCCCTGCGCGCCCGCGCCGAGGCACGTCGGGATGCCCGAACCTGATTCCCGTGCCGTGCAAACGTGTCGCTGGCAACCCAGAGCCCGGAAACGAGTTCACTTGAGTTCACCTTTATAAACGGCGTCCGACGCCGGATGCCGCTTGGCTTTCACTTTCGTCAACGCGCGTCCACAATGGGTCTCGGACCGCTCTGCGCGGCCGGTTTTGGAACATCGACAGTGGCCCGCGAGGGCCCTAACGGGAGGGCAAGCTATGTCAGGTCAAGGTCTGTTAATTGCATTGATTATCGGTGCCATTGCCGGTTGGCTCGCGGGACAAATCGTGCGCGGGTACGGCTTCGGCATCATTGGAAACATCGTGGTCGGTATTCTCGGCGCGCTGCTGGCGAGCTTCCTGTTGCCGATGATCGGTATTTCGATCGGCGGCGGCATTCTGGGCAGCATCATCTTCGCGTTGATCGGTGCCATCGTTCTGTTGCTGATCATCGGCCTGTTCCGACGCGGCTCCGCCCGGGTCTGACACGGCTCGCTGAGCTTGGGAAAAAGGCCGGTTTTCCGGCCTTTTTCTTTTGTGGTCTCGCCTCGTGAAATTGTCCCCGCAACCCGATTGGCCCCTCCTCCGACAGTCACTTCGCCGGGAGGTCCACGTCTGGCGCTGGCGCGGCCTGCGCCGGGACCCGGGAATCGGCTTCATTCTCGCCGCCTACCTTGGGGTGCCGGCCGATCGGCTCGAGTGGACTGCGGGCCCGCACGGCAAGCCGAGACTCGAGCCCGAGACGCTCGCGGTGAACTGGTCGCATTGCGAAGGTACGCTCCTGCTCGCCGTCGCCGAAGGCACTGCCCTGGGAGTCGACCTCGAGATGCCGCGGCCGCTGCGGCGACGTGAAGCCCTTCTGGCACGCGCTTTCACCGCAACCGAACGCCATGCCCTGCGCGACTCCGACGACGCGCGGCTTTTGGCCGCCTGGGCGCTCAAGGAGGCGCTGGTCAAAGCCTATGGCCGGGGCATTGCCTACGGGCTCAGGAACATCGAGCTCGACCTGGACTCTCCGACACCACGGCTCGCGCGCCTCGACGGGCCCGCCGGGCCGGCGGTTCAGTGGCAGTTGTCGACGTTGCCCCAGCCGGACCAGTCGCTTGCCGCCCTTGCCTACGCCGGCGCTCCGCGCACGATTCGGCAATTTTTGCCGGAGCGTGCGACGGGCGGCGTGTCCGTTCCGTCCTCAATGTAGACATCAGGGTGCCCATGGCCACCGTCTATTTCGAGGACATCGACGAGCTGACGCTGCGCCGGGCCCGCAATGGCGACGGAGCCGCGTTCGCCCGGCTGTATGACCGCTATGCGAAGCCGGCCTACAACCTCGCCTTGCGGATGCTCGGCGACAGCGCGGCGGCCGAGGACGTGGTGCAGGAAGTGTTCCTGCGCCTGCTGGATCGCCTGAAGGGGTTCCGCGGAGACGCGCCTTTCGGCGCCTGGCTGCGGCGGCTGGTGGCCAATGCGGCGATCGACGAGATGCGGCGGCGCCGTTGGCTCGAACGGGAAGCGGAAGTGCCGCTGGCACAGTTCCCGCAGACCCGATCGCTGGCGGAAGTCCAGGCCGAGGCGTGGCAGGCGCTCATGGCGCTGCCGCCGGCGGCGCGGGCGGTGGTGGTGCTGCACGAGATCGAAGGTTTCACGCACGTCGAACTCGGTGCCATGTTCGGTCAGAGCGAGAGTTATTCGAAGTCGATATTGTCGCGTGCGCTCGCCGTGTTGCGCGAGCGCATGAAAACCGCGGATACCCATGCAGGAGTTGCGCAGCATGTTGCAGTCTGAGTTCGAAGGAAGCGCGCCGTGGGGGCACTTGCCGGAAGCCGATCCGCCGCCGCGCCTGAGGGCCGCCGTGCTGGCGGATTGGGAGCAGGCGCGCGGCCGACGGTCGGGCCGCATGGCCGGCGTCGCGGCCGGGTTCGCGGTCGCCGCGTTGTTCGTGATGGCAGTGACGTTGCCGATGCGCATGCGGGGCCCGAACGCCGTCGACCCGGCGGCGCTGGCGCTGCTGCGGTCACAGGGAATCGACGTGGTTGCCTCGGCCGCGACCTCCATCCCTGAGGTCCGGCGTGTGGCGAGCGGCAGTACCGCTGCACGACTGGGGCTGCGTCCGGGTGACCGCCTGCTCCACATCGATCTTCCTGCCGAGCCGGACGGCATGATGAACGTGTCCGTGTTGCGCGGCGACTCGTCGGAATATTTCGCGTTGCCGGGATTCGCAACGGGCGCCGGTGGGCCCGACGCAGGAATGGCAGCGTCGCCCAACGGGTCCAACCCCGTCGCACCGCCCGTCGCGGTTGCGACGCAGGTGTCGGGGCCTACGTCTTTACCGCAGTCCCCGATTTAGCAGGAGCGTTTGATGAAAATGGAAATGATGCTTGCAGCCCTGGCTCTGCTGGTGGCTGGGCAAGCCACGGCGCAGCCGACCGCGTCCGTGTGCGGTCGAATCAGCCAGTTCGACATGGCACCGCGCAATCGGCAGGTTTATCCGGTGCAGGTCCTGGCTATCGACCAGCGCATACCAGGGCCCTCGACCAGCGATTCCTTCCGCGTCACGCCCGGCCCACATGTGGTGAGCATGGCCGAGCGGATCGACCCTCGCGAATTCAGCGGAGTGGAGCTGCGGCGACGAAGCATTGATCGCGACAGCGGGCGCGCCAAGATCACTTTCGAAGTCGAGGCCGGGTACACGTATTTCGTGGGTGCGCAATCGTTCCTGCGCAGCAATCGCAACGCGATCGCCGTGAAGCGCGGTCGCGAGTACTGGGCGCCCGTGGTGTACCAGCGCATCGCCGAATCCTGCCGCTGAGCTGAGCCGTTCGAGGACTGGGTCCCCACTGCCGTTGGCGTAGCGGGGAATCGCCTTGCCTCCGGGTGAAGCCCTTTATCCTGCGGCAAGGCGATTCCCCGTTGCGCCACCATGCGAGAATCGGGCTGGATCGTGCCAGACCTGCAATGACCTCGCTAAGCGTCAACCTCAACAAGATCGCGGTGCTGCGCAACTCGCGCGGCGGGAGCGAGCCCGATGTCCTCGCGGCCACCCGCTGCGTCATCGACGCCGGTGCCCATGGCGTCACGGTCCATCCGCGTCCTGATCTGCGACACGTGCGACCGGACGACGTCCGCGCGCTGACTGGGACGCTGCGCGATCTGCCCCACATCGAATTCAACATCGAGGGCAACCCCTTCGCGCCGCCAGACGCCGACTACCCCGGGTTGATCGAGCTCGTGCGGGAGGCCCGCCCGCGGCAGTGCACGCTGGTACCTGATGGGGACGGGCAGCTGACTTCGGACCACGGCTTCGACCTGGTCCGCGATTGCGCGCGCCTCGCGCCGGTCGTTGCCGAGCTTCGACTCCTGGGGGTGCGTGTCAGCGTGTTCGTGGATGCCGGTTCCAGGGCGTTCGACGAGGCGCTGGCGATTGGAATCGACAGGGTGGAGATCTACACCGGGCCGTTCGCGCAGGCATTCGCCAGTGGGCGGCATGCGAGCGCGCTGGCGCAATGCGTGGCCACTGCACGGGCTGCACAGGCTGTGGGTATCGGCGTCAATGCGGGTCACGACCTCGATCAGCGCAACCTCGGCCAATTCCTCGACGCGGTGCCCGGCGTGATGGAGGTTTCCATCGGGCACGCGCTCATCTCGGAGTCCCTCTACGCGGGACTGGACGCAACGGTGCGCAGCTATCTTGCGATCATTGCGAAGGTAAACGCGAGGCAGGTTCCGACGGCGTGACGCTGGACGCGTTTGCCGCGGCTGGCAGTGACGTTGGTCACTGCGAAAGAACTCAGTGGCAGTTTGACGTTCGACTAAGCTCCGCGCATCCTGCGCTCGCCAAGTCGAATCCAGCCCGAAACATCCTGTTTCGGGCGTTCGCCGACGCGCGCGCCAGTGGCGCGCAAGCGGCGTCGGCTCACCCCGACAGGTTCTTGAAGCCGATCTTCTTGATCTCGACCCGCTTGGCGGTCGCCAGGACATCGGCCACGGCCTGGTAAGGCGTCATCTTGTCGGCGTCGACTTGCAGCAGGGATTGCGGATCCTTGGCTGCTTCCAGCCGCAGCTGCGGCTCCAAGGCTTCGCGGATCAACGGCTGCCCGTTCCAGAACATCTCGCCCGTGGCAAGGATGCGCAGCTCGATGGGCGGCGGAGGCTCTTCCTGGGTGATCGGATTGCGCGTCTTCTGCGGCAGGTCGATGTCGACCTTGTGCGCGAGGATGGGCGCCGTGATCATGAAGATGATCAGCAGCACCAGCATCACGTCGACCATCGGCGTGACGTTCATGTCGGACATCGGCCGAACGTTTCTGTTGTTGGTGAATGCCATGATCTTTACGCCCTAGCGGTTGCGCCTCGGTGCTGCGCCTGCGCGGCTCAGCCGCCGCGCTGTGGAGTAGTGATGAATCCGACCTTCTTCATGCCCGCGTTCTTCGCGGAGATCATGAGCTTGGCGACTTCGCCATACGGGGTGTCCCGGTCTGCCCGGATCTGCACGTCGGGCTGCGGCGTGCGCTTGGCGGCGATGCGCAACTGGTTGTCGATGCTCTCGTGCACCGTCGGTGAATCGTTCCAGTAGACCGAACCATTGTTCTGCATCGTCAGCGTGATCGTGCTCGGCGGTTCCTTGTTGGGCTCCATCTGCGCCTGCGGCAGCTCCACCTTGACCTTGTGGGACATGAGGGGTGCCGTGATCATGAAGATGATCAACAGCACCAGCATCACATCGACCATCGGCGTGACGTTGATTTCCGCCATCACGCCGCCTGGTTCGTGGCCCGCACCCATTGCCATGGCAAGTCTCCGTTATCGGCCGCGTATCAGACCGTGCGCACCGGCGCCGGAGCAGGGTTGCCCGTGGCTGGCCGAGGCACCGTGTCGACGCGCGATCCGGTGGCGAAGAAGTCGTGCAGGTCGTTGGCGAATTCGTCGAACTTGGCGTTGATGTTGCGGTTGCCGCGCACGAAGAAGTTGTAGGCCAGCACTGCCGGAATCGCGACGAAAAGACCGAACGCGGTCATGATCAGCGCCTCGCCGACCGGTCCCGCGACCGCGTCGATGGACGCCTGTCCCGTGGCGCCGATGCGGATCAGGGCCTTGTAGATGCCCCAGACGGTACCGAGCAGACCGACGAAGGGCGCCGAGGAGCCCACGGTGGCCAGCAGGGTCTGCCCGTTCTCGAGCTTGTTGCTCTCGCGCGAAACGGCCTGGCGCAGGGCACGGTCGATGAACTCGGAGCGGTTCAGCGCCTCTACCAGGCGCGACCCTTCATGCCGCTGGTGGTGCGCAGCTGCCGAGGCGCAGTCAAGGGCGATCTTGGAGAACGGTTCCCACTTGGGCTGCTGCTCCATGTAGCGGATCGCATCCGCGGCATTCGGCGTCTGCCAGAAGGTCGAGATCACCTTGTCCATGCGCCCGGTGATGCGGGCATTGCGGATGGCGATGATCACGATATAGAACCACGACGCGACCGACATCACGACCAGCGTGACGAAGACGACCCAGCCTACCCAGTCGAAATCCTGGATGAGGTGGGCGAATCCCATCTGCTGAAGGGCGGCGGCGTTGTCGGTACCGGCCAGCGGTGCGGCGGCTTGGTTGGGGTCTTGCAACATGGGGTCACCCTTCGGTTAGCTTGAAGTCGATTGGAACCAGTACATAGCCTTCAACAGGCTTGCCGTTTTTGATCTCGGGATTGAAGCGCCAGCCCTTGACCGCCTTGACGGCGGCCTGGTCGAGCTCGCGATGCCGGCTCGATGTTTCCACTTCCACCGTCCGCGGCGTGCCGTCGATCGACACGAATACCCGCAGCATCACCTTGCCCTCGAGTCGGCGGCGGATGGCCTGCGGCGGATAGGGCGGCGAGCTGTTGCGCCGGTAACTCGGGTCTTCCGAAGCACCGGTGTCGGGAATGGACGGGGCGGGCGGCGCCGGTGGCGCGGGCGGCGGAGCAGGCTCGGCCATCGGCAGCGGTTCGTCGAAGACGATGACTTCCGGTTGCGGCTCCGGCGGCGGCGGCGTCGGCAACGGACGCTCTTCCTTGACCACCTGCTTGATGATCTTGGGCGGCTCCGGCGGCGGCGGTGGAGGCGGCGGCGGCGGCGGCGGCGGCTCGAGGAACACGACGTCGGTGACCGCTTCGTCTTCCTTCACTTCGGATGGGCCGCCCTGTGGCGGTGCCAGCATGAAAAGGAACATGCCCACATGGATGGCAATGGCCACCGCGTATGCAGTGACCTTCCGCCAATTGATGCCGTCGCGATCTTGTGAAGTCACATTGCTCATCGTGCGCAAACCCAGATGGAATCCGTCACCACAGAAAACACCGACTCACCAGCGCCGGCCGTGCTGGCACGGCTCGGCAAGAACTGTTCGCTACCGGGACGGCGGACGGTACACCACTCGCCGTCGCTAAAACAAGAACGGCGGGCAGCCTGTTTGCCATTGACCGCACCGTTACGCCGCGGTAACAAATGGCTTTGTCGGCGCGCACCGTGCGTACCTTGCCGGCGCGCCCCGGACGATAGAACGCCTACTTGTTGTTGCCCTTGAGCCACGTCTCTGCCATGGATTTCGATTCGGGGAAGCCGCGCGCCTTTTGGTAGGCTGCCACCGCCGCCGCCTTGTTGCCCAGTTCGAGTTCGGCGTTTCCGACGAGGATCCAGGCGTTGCCGGGCTTGGAGACGCCGCGCTGGATCGCCGTGGCGAGCGCAGCCTTGCCCTCCGCGACCTTGTCGAGTTCCTGGACCAGCAGATAGCCGCGCTGATAGTCCATCTCGCCGTCTTCGGCGAACTGCGCCGCCTTGCCGTAAGCGGCTGCGGCGGGCTCGAACTCCTCTGCCGTCACATGCGCATAGGCGAGGGCCTTGGTGGTTTCCAGATCTTCCTTGAGGGTGCCTTTGGCAATGCCTTCATTGATCACGCGCGCCGCGTCCTTCGGCTTCTCCAGATAGTTGTAGAGCTGGTAAAGCTGCTTGATCTGTTCGGGGGACGTCAGCACGCCGCGCTTGTAAGCGCCGTCCAGCAGGGCGAGCGCCTTTTCGTTCTGTTCGCCCTCGGAGTAGGCGGAGGCCAGGTTGGCGATCAGCTTCTCGTTGTCCGGATCTTTCGCGAGCATCGCTTCGCCGACCTTCGCGGCTTCGGCGTAGTTCTCCTGCTCGTAGTAGGTTCCGAGCAGCATCTGGGCCCAGCCGTCGTTCGGCTTGTCAGACATTTCGATGGCACGTTTCAGGGATGTGGCCGCCTCGGGGAACCGTTCGAGCCGATACAGCGCATTGCCGCGCAGTGCGTGTGCGTCGGCCTTTTCGACGCGCGTTTCGCGCAACCACTGGTCGATCAGGACCAAGGCGACATCGTATTTTTCTTCGGCGACGTTCATCTGGGCCAACTGATACATGCCGGTGAAGTGCGCATCATTCGGCAGCGCGTTGGTGGCCAGCGCCTGCTTTCCGAAGTCCAGTGCCTCGGCTGAACGTTCCTGTTCCCACGCGGCGCTCGACAGGCCCTGGAGTGCCAAGGCGCGCTCATACGGCGTCGACTTCTTGCTCGCCGCAACCTCGCGCAGGATGGCCTCGGCCTGTGGATACTTCTGCTCGCCGATCAACTCGTATGCACGGTTGATGTTCTTCTGTCCTGCCGGGCTCAATTTGCCCTTGGGCTCGGCGCGAGTGGCGTTCGGGTATCGGGACTTCGCGTCCGGCGCGACTTCCTTCGCCTCGTTTCCCTGGCGCTTCTTCTTGGCCCACGAGGAACGGCGCGAATCGATCACGCTGGCTGGCTCTTCGCCCGATGTTGGCTCTGCGTTCGAGCTCTGCGCGAGTGCCGGGCTGGCCGCCGATCCGGTAAAGGCCACCACGAGCGCCAATGAAACAGCAAACCAGAGTCGGCTTCGAGATTGATACACCACAGGCGTTCTCCAACGTCTTGCGATCATCCGTCGATCGCGTGCAAGGGGTTGACTCACGTGTTTGGCGATGGCCCGCCAAGGGCTCATGACGCAGAGTCTAGGCTGCAACTCTGAACGCAGCACGACTCGTCTGAGGGTAGCGGAGTCGGCAGTGCTGCGCACACACTGAGATTCTCAAGTTGTCGGGAAGTTCGCCTTGGCGAATGCGATGCGCTCTGCGGGATCCGCCGACAGCTGGCCCGCCGCCTCCAGCGCCTGCACGAGACGCAATCGGTGCAACAACCCGTTGCCGTTGGCCATCTGGATTGCGAGACCGGGGCGGGCGTTGAGCTCGAGCACCAGGGGTCCACGATCGCGGTCGAGCACGATATCGACGCCCACGTAGCCCAGGCCAGAAAGTTCGCAGGCCTTGGCGCCGATCATGAGGAGCTGGTCCCAGTGTGGAATGGTGAGCCCCACGATGGTGTTCTCGGTATCGGGATGCTCGCTCACCAGCTCGCGTCCCCAGACGGCCCGCCTGGTGATTCCGGTCGGCAGGTCGATCCCCACCCCGATGGCTCCCTGGTGCAGGTTGGCCTTGCCATCCGAGAGTCGCGTCGGCAGGCGGATCATCGCCATCACCGGATAGCCCAGGAACACGATGATGCGGATGTCCGGCACGCCCTTGTAGCTGACGTTGTCGAAGACCGGGTCGAACTGCACGCAATACTCGACCAGTACGTGGTCCGGTTGCCCGCCTAGCGAGAACAGTCCCGACAGCGTGTTGGACACGTGGTGAGCGAATTCCTCACGGGGCATGAGGTGACCGTTGGAGCGCCGGTACTTGTTGCCGCGGCGGCCCGTGATGACGAGGATTCCATCGCCGCCCGAACCGTGCGCCGGCTTTACGACGAACTGGTCGCGGCCCTCGAGCTTGGCGTGCAGCTCTTCGATTTGATGTTCTTCGCGCACCACCGCGTACAGGTCCGGAACCGGCAGACCGGCGTCGAGCGCCATCTTCTTGGTGATGAGCTTGTCGTCGACACGCGGGTAAAAGCGGCGCCGGTTGTACATGAGCACAAACTCGGCATTGCGTTGCCCGATACCGACCATGCCGATCCTGCGCAAGCCGCGTGCGACGTCGAGCAGTTTCACGCGGGCGGAGGCGTCGTAGCAGGTGCCACGGCGCCGGCAGTTTCGCCGGATGGGCGCGGGACGATCGGATCGTCATGCACCAGCGCCCTGAAACGGAACAGTTCGGCGAGCCGGTATCCCGAATAGCGGCCGATGAGCAGTGTGGCCGCGAATAGCACCAGCAGCAGTTCCGGGAACACGAAGATGAGGTGTTCGAGCCGGTTCCAGCTCATCACGAGATAGGCAACCGCGGCCACCAACAGCGAGCCGGCGCCCTCACGGATCGCAGCCGAGCCGCCACGTTCTTCCCACGTCACGGACATGCGCTCGATGGTCATCGTCATGATGATCATCGGGAAGAGCGCCACCGACAATCCGGCTTCCACGCCGAGCTTGTTGCTCACCACGGAAACCAGCGCCATCAGGAGAACGACCAGAATCAATACGGCGGTAAGACGCGGCACCAGCAACAGCCGCAATTTCTCGAGGTAGAACCGCAACAGCAGACCCAGCGAAACCACCAGCGTGAACAGCACGATGCCGGCGATCAAAGTCGTCTCGCGGAACGAGAGCGCCACCAGTACCGGCATGAAGGTGCCGAAGGTTTTCACTCCGACCAGATTGCGCAGCAGCAACATGATGAATGCGGCGATCGGCACCATCAACAGGATCCGATAGACGCCTTGCGCCTGCAGCGGCAGACCGAGCAACGAGTACGCCACCAGGTCCTTGTTCTTGGCCTCGAGTCGCTCGCGGGCCGTGTCGAGGCTGCTCGCCAGGCTTCGCTGCGCGGTGAATTCCAGCAGTGGCCGGCCCACGCCGTCCGCGTCGATGACGGGCGCATCGCTACGGGACCACAGGAAGAAGTCCTCGGGCCAGCCGATGTGCCCCGTGCGCGGGTCGATGGTTTGCCACGCACCCTCATCACTCTCGTAGACCTGCAGGAAGGGCAGCAACTCGATGTCGGTGCGTGCGCGGGAGAGCTCCAGTCCGTGTACCACGCGGGTGCGTTCGCGCTGATCCCGGAGCAGGCTCTGTGCGAGCAGCGCGCGCGCCTCGACGCTGCGCTCGTTGCCCATGAGCAAGCCGACTTCCGGAGAGGGCGGATCCGCATTGATCGCGCGCAGGATCGCCGCACCCAGCGATGCGGCATCGACGGAAACCTCGCGCGCATTTTCCACCAGCGTGGTGCGTGCCGTTGCGAATGGCTCGTCGTAGAGCGGCGCCGGCTGGGCGATCAGCTTGGGCTCGGGTTCGGCCGGGGCTGCGTGATCGTCGCGATAGACAGTGGCGCGGTAATAGAGCGCCTGCCCGGAGCCGTTGCCGCGGCGGATGGTCCACTGCACGGTGCGCCCGCCGCGTGAGCGCTCGATGTTCTCGCCGTAGCGACGCGAAACCAGCGTCTCGTCCAGCACGACGAAGCCCGGCGGATCGTCCGGCAACTGCAGCGAAATGGTGTGCGGACCGCGACGGGCATTGAATTGCACCCGCGCCTGCAGTTCCCATACCTCGGTCTGCGCAACGGGCTTGACCGGGAAGCGCAGCACCTGCCACTTGTAGAAGAACGCGGCCAACCCGAGCGCGGCGAAAATCGCCGCCAGCACATACAGCTGGGTCTTCTTCATCGCGTCGCGACCATCCCCGTTCCCCGCTTCAGTATAGCCTCGCGCTCCGGAAGGCAATCACGCGGTCAGGCTTCCAGGCGATCTCCCGCGCAACTCGATGGACGGATTCACTGCACGCGTGAGCCATGTCTGGTCGCGGCAGTGCCGCGACGCAAACGCCCTGAAAAGGCCTGTCCCTGCAGTCAAACGTCGAGGTTCGCAACTCTCAGCGCATTCTTCTCGATGAAATCGCGCCGCGGCTCCACCACATCCCCCATCAGCGTCGAGAAGATCTCGTCGGCGGCCACTGCGTCCTCGATGCGAACCTGCAGCAGGCGGCGCGTCTCGGGGTTCACCGTGGTCTCCCACAGCTGTTCCGGATTCATTTCGCCGAGACCCTTGAAGCGCTGGATCGCACGCCCGCGCTTGGCTTCGTCCATGAGCCACGTGTGTGCCTGATGCATGTCATCGACGGGCTGGCTGCGATTGCCGCGCACGATCGACGCGCCGGGCTGGAACAATCCATCCAGGGTCTTCGCCAGCGTACCGATCGGTGCGTACTCGTTGCCGGCGAAGAATGTCGACGGAATGCGTTGCTCGCTGGTCAAGCCGTGCTGGATCTTCCCGATGCGCAGGGCGGCGGGTCTGTCATCGGCAGCGGCTACCCAGTCCAGTGTGTATCTCGACGCGCCGGATCGCGCGTTTCGGCCAATGACTTCGCGGAGCTGCGCGACCCAGGCCTCGAGCCCGGCACCGTCATCGTTGACGGCTGAATCGAGTCGCGGCACGTCCAACAGCGCGCGCAGTATTCCCGGATCGTATCGATGCGACAGGCGCGCGATCTGATCGAGGGCCAGCTGGTACTCCACCAGCAACTGTTCGAGTCCGACGCCGCGAAGCGGCGGGACTTCCGGCGCGTATCGAAGCTCCGCCTCGTCCACCGCGTTGTTGATGAGGTAAGCGGCCAGTGCGGCATCATCCTTGAGGTACAGCTCCTGCTTGCCTTGCT
>JBBSLL010000001.1:0-268167 GCA_038255255.1 Lysobacterales bacterium | reverse complement strand
GCCTCGGCGAGTTCGAGCACACGCGGATTGCGCGTGCCCTTCTCGATCCAGAGCTCGATTACCTGCGAGGCGCCGACTTCGAGGGCCGACTCGACCGCATGGATGCCCAGGCGCCAGTCGTCGCTCATCGACGACGCCCGACCGCCTGCTTGCGGGGGGGCGCGGAGAAGTCCTGCGGACCCGATACCGGCGCGCCCTCGGCAGCCACGAGGCGGAAGTCGATCTTGCGATCCTCGAGGCTCGCACGCAGCACCTGCACGCGTACCGGCTGGCCGATCCGGAACGTCAAGCCGCGTCGTTCGCCGGTGAGCAGGTGCCGCTTGGGATCGAAGTGGTAGTAATCGTTCGGCAACTGCGTGATGTGCACCAGTCCCGACACACGCGTGGGCTTGAGCTCGACGAACAGCCCGAACGACGTGACGCCGGACACCACGCCATCGAACTCGGAGCCCACGTGCTTTTCCATCCACGCGCACTTGAAGCGCTCGTCGACGTCGCGCTCGGCCTCGTCTGCGCGACGCTCGTTGCGCGAACAGTGCGATGTGAGTTGCGCCATGTCACCGATCGAATAGCGATACGTTTCCGGCTTGCCGCGCGCCGCGGCGTGCCGGATCGCTCGATGCAGCAACAGATCCGGGTAACGACGGATCGGCGACGTGAAATGCGCATAGGCGTCGAGCGCGAGCCCGAAGTGGCCGCCATTCTCCGGACCGTAGACCGCCATCGACTGGCTGCGCAGCACCACTGACTCGATGAGCGAGGCATCCGGCCGCTCGCGCACCCGCCGCAGCAATTGGGCGAAGTCCAGCGGCTTGACCACCCCGAATGCCGGTAGCTTCAAGCCGAACTCACGCAGGTACTCGAGCAGGTCGGCGAACTTGGCTTCGGGCGGAGGGGCGTGCACGCGGAATGGGGCCGGTACGTGCGTACGCGCGATGAAGCGTGCGGCCTCGACATTCGCCGCGATCATGCATTCCTCGATCAGGCGATGCGCATCATTGCGCTCGTACGCGCCCACCGCCAGCACTTCGCCGCCCGCACCCAGGCGGAACTTGAACTCGGTCGATTCGAACTCGATCGCGCCGCGCGCCTTGCGCGCCTTTGCCAGCACCTGGTACAGCTCGTGCAACCGGTCGAGCTGCGGCAGCACATGCGCAAGCCGCTTGCGCGTGTCGGGGTCGCGTTCGCCAATCGCCCCCCACACCTCGTTGTAGGTGAGCCGCGCGTGCGAGCGCATCACCGCGGGATAGAACTTCGCGTGGGACGTCCCGCCGTTGCCGTCGACATGCACGTCGCAGACCATGCAGAGCCGTTCGACATCGGGGTTCAGCGAGCAGATGCCGTTGGACAGCACCTCGGGAAGCATGGGCACCACGAACTCGGGGAAGTACACCGACGTCGCGCGGTCCTGCGCCTCGCGATCGAGCGCGCCGCCCGGCTGCACGTAGTGCGAAACGTCGGCGATCGCGACCAGCAGGCGGAATCCTCCAGCGACTTTCTCGCACCACACGGCATCGTCGAAGTCGCGCGCATCTTCCCCGTCGATCGTCACCAGCGGCGTCTCGCGCAGGTCGACGCGACCGGCCCGTTCGGCTTCGGTGACCGTGGGCGAAGCGGCGTTGGCCTCCTCCAGCACGTCCGGCGGCCACTCATGCGGCAGCCCATGGCTTTCGATCGCCATCCTCACCGTCAAAGTCGCCGACAGCCGTTCGCCGAGCACGCTGGCGATACGCCCCAGTGGTGGGCGGTCGCCCGACGGGGGGGAGGTGAGCTCGACGACAACGATCTGGCCCTGCCGTGCGCTGCCGCGCAAGGCGGGCGGGATCAGCACGCTGCGATGGATGCGGCGATCATCCGGCACCACGAGGGTCACGCCTTCGCTCTCCTCGAAGCGCCCCACCAGGCGCGTCGTGCGGCGCTCGAGCACCTCCACGATCGCGCCCTCGCTCCGACCGCGGCGGTCCACGCCGGTCACACTGGCGAGCACGCGATCTCCGTGCAGCACGCGCCGCATCTGGCCAGGCGCGAGGAACAGGTCGTCGCCACCGGCGTCGCTTCTCAGGAACCCGAATCCGTCGGGATGCGCGATGACCTCGCCTGCGATGAGGTCGAGTTTTTCAGCGACGCCGTACCCGCCGCGGCGATTCATCAGCAATTGCCCGTCGCGCAACATCGCGGCGAGCCTTCGCGACAGGGCCTCGAACCGCTCGGGTGCCTCGAGGTCGAGCGCCTCTGCCAGGCGCTCCGCTGTCATGAGCTCACCGCTCGCGGCGAGGAACTCGCTCAATGCCTCGCGGCTCGGAATCGGCTCTGCGTAATTCTCCGCTTCGCGCGCCGCGTGCGGATCGCGAAACTTGCCGGGTGCGGCGTGCGCAGGCCTGGCTCGCGGGGATTCCGTCGCGGCGGGCAGCGGTGCGGCGGATCGCTGAGCCCCGGTCTGGCCGCCGACATAGGTGTGCTTTTCGGAGCGACCCCTGCCGGGCGGTCGCGGCGTTGCGCTGGGCGCGCGGCCCGGTGTCGCAGGGCGACTTTCGCGCGAACTGCGCGGACTGTCCGAAGTGCCCGACCTGGGCGAAGTTCGCGCTTTGCCGGAACTGCCCGACTTGTCCGTCCGGCGCGGACCCTGCTGCGTCGACTGGGCATGAGACTTCGGGGACCGCTGCGGCGGCGCGGCCTTGGCCGTGGCGGCCGCCGGCTTGCCACGCCCGAGCGCCTTTGCGAGCACCGCATCATCGTCGGCCCAGACATCCGGCAGCCACGGGGCAGCTTTCGCGGCGGGGGTCTTGCGTGACGATGAACCCGCGGCTCGCGGCGGCTGTGCCGGACCACGAGTACCGGATGTCGGCTGGGCGCGCGACGCCGAACCGGGGCCACGCTGCGCACTGGCCTTGGGTTTCGCGCCGCCCGATCCCTTGGAGGGACTTTTCGGACGCACGCTGTTGCGGGGCGCTGCGGCGGCAGCGCGCTTGGGTTTGCCTGGCGGCGGGGGTCTTGGGCTCATGGCGCGATGGTATCGCGCCGGACTCTGAGGCCGCGTCATTCAACTCAGGTGTGTTCCCGAAACGCGGTTCCGATTCAAGAAGCGGTCAGGCCCGGAAACCTTTTGAACATCGTCATCAAGAGCCGGTCAGGGCACTACGATTTCCCCGGACGCCACCAGTTCGCGGTAGCGAATCGCCTGTTTAGCGAAGTCGGCTTCGAGAGCCGCGGTCGCGGCAACTACCCGGGGATCCTTTACCGCCTGCGCCAGTAAGGGGCTGCGCAGTGCGAGACGCCATTCCTCCGGCAATTCGCCTGGGTCGCCGAGTACCTGCGCCCACAATTCCGCAGCGCGCGAGTGATTTCCGCGAAGGGCGTTCGGCAGGACGCCGTCGAGCCCCTCGTCCGGATTGAATTCCGGATCCAGCGCCTTTGTCGCAGCGATGAAATGGGCCAAACGGGCTCGACGTTCGTCATCGCCAAAGGTATCGGCAAGGAATTCAGTTCCAAACCAGAGCACGATGAAATCGAAAACGCTCGCGGGTTGCTTCGGCGGCATGTCGAGGACCCCCGGGGCCTCACTGCGCAGCAAAGCGATGCCGTCTGCCAGTTTGCCCGCCTCCTGCATCAATGTCAGGTAGGCGATTACTGCAGTCCCCTGGATCCAACGGCGATTGTCGCGACGTTCGCGTATCACGGTTTCAGCAATCTGCAGTGCCTGTTTGCGATCCCCGGTGTGCGCTGAATGCAACATCCGCACCCTCAGCGAATCCGACCCCGATGCATTGAGCTGTTCGGCCCTCCTGATCCACGGCAAGGCTTCATCCGGCAGGCCCATGACCAGCAGATACTGCGCGGCCGCCGCCGGCAACTCATGGTCGTCACGATCGACTTGCGCACTCCGTGCATACCACCGCACAGCCTCGACGTACGGGCCGCTTTGCGAGTACACCAGCGCCGCGCCGTTGTAGCCGACCGGACTGGTCGGAGCCAGCTCGCGCACGCGGGCGAAGGCCTCGAGCGACTCGTCGAACCGCTTCATTTCGCGTAGTTGTCGCGCCTTCGCAGCGAGCAGGCTCATCGACAGGGGGTCGATGAGCAAGGCTCGCTCGATCAGCGCCAAGGCCTCTCCTGCCTTTTTTTCGTCGCCCCGGAACGTCAAGGCCGCAATTTCATAGAGTTCAACGGCGTTGGGGACCGCGGAAATCGCACGCTGCAGAGTGTCCCGCGCATGCCGACGTGCTTCGTGTTCGTCAACCGTGTCGTAGACGGCCCGCAACCGCAGGATCGCGTCGTACGACAGCGCAACGGGATCGGGAGGTTTGCGCTCGATCAGCGGTGCCAATACGGCGCGTCCGCGTACGTGCGCGTCGCGCTGCGTGAGCAGGCCGGTATCGGCCATCTGGAAGAACGTCCGCGCCAGCGCCGTGCGTGCTTCATCGAAACCGGCGTCGGTCGTCAGCGACTGCTGGAACAGGCGCTCCGCCATCGGCAGCGATGCGTAACTGTTGATATTGAGTTGCTCGAGCCCGCGCAAATAGCTGTCGTAAGCCTTTGAGTCATGCGTAGCCGGCGACGCCACGTTCGGCTTACGCGACTCCGCCGCCCCCATGAGCGAACGGGTCAGCTCTTTCGCCACTGCGGTTGCGATCTCGTCCTGGATCGCGAAGATGTCCTCGAGCGTGCGATCGTAACTCTGCGACCACAGGTGGCTTCCGTCGGCCACGTCGATCAGCTGTGCCGTGATGCGCACGCGGGTGCCGGCGCGCTGCACCGATCCCTCGAGCACCGTACTGACGTTCAGGACCCTGCCGATTTCGCGGATGTCGGTCTTGGTGTCCTTGAATGCGAATGCGGAAGTCCTCGCCGCGACCTTGAGGCCCGAGACCTGCGCGAGCATGTTGAGCAGCGTCTCGCTGAGACCGTCGGCGAAGTACTCGTTTTCCTTGAGCGCGGACATGTTCACGAACGGCAGCACCGCGACGGAGGGTCGGACATCGCGTTTGGTCTCGACGGCCACGGCCGCTGGCGTGTCCTTCAGCCTTCCACCTCGCGAGGCCACTGCCACGCCGATCGCCGCGATGAGGAGCACGATCACCGCGACGTCGAGCTTGCGTGCAGTCTGGGTGGTGACCGACTGGCTGCGGTCGATCTCGCTTTCCCGCTTGACGCCATCGGGCGTCAGCTCAAAGACCCAGCTGAAAACGAGGGTGACGACGAAGCCGGCGGCGAGCACCAGCACGAGGACCCGCATGACCCACGCAGGGGCCTCGAAAGTCGGCAGCAGTACCGACCCGACCTGGACAAGTAGCCACGCCAGCACGAGATAGGCGATCGCGACACGGAGAACATTGCGTCGCTTCAGTTCGTCGAGAAAGTCCTGCAACCCGCACTCCCCGATGCCGGCGCGACGTAGCGAGCTCCCATACTACGACGCGGGCCGGAAAAAAATGCGTCGCCTTCCGCAGCGGCAGTCCCCGCGCCTGGCGTGCCAATGACCCCTCAGGCTTGCAAGGGCTCCAGACCCCGGACGGCGCGGATGCCGAGCCCCGGCGCATCAGTCACCGTGATCCGGGAATCCTCGAAGATCGCGCCGCCCTCGATCGGGTTCCGCGCACACAGCGACGGGCCATCGAGATCCACCCGGGTAATGACCTGCGACCTTGCGATGGCGAGGTGCGCGGCGGCAGACACGCTGATGCCCGCTTCGAGCATGCAGCCCATCATGCATTCGATGCCGTGCGCCTCGGCGATGTCGGCGATCTGAATCGCGCGTGACAACCCACCCGCCTTCATGAGCTTGATGTTGATGATGTCGGCGGCTTGCATGCGGATGAGCTCGAGGGCTTCGGCGGGACCGAACACGCTCTCATCGGCCATGACCGGCGTGCGCACGCGGTCGGTGACGTACTTGAGTCCGGCAAGGTCGTGCGCCTTGACCGGTTGTTCCACGAGATCGAGCTGGATGCCGGATTCCTCGAGCGCCCGGATGGCGATCACCGATTGCTCGGGGGTCCAGCCCTGGTTGGCGTCGAGCCGCAGCAGGATGTCCGGTCCGACCGCCGCATGAATCGCCTTTACCCGTTCGAGATCGACTTCGAAATCCTTGCCAACCTTGATCTTGAGCGCCTCGTATCCGCGATCGACGGCAGCGAGCGAGTCGGACACCATCTTCCCGATATCGTCGACGCTGATGGTGATGTCGGTCCGGAGCGACGGCACTCCACCGCCAAGGATCTTGTACAAAGGCAGGCCGTGGAACTGGCCGAAGAGGTCGTAAATGGCGATCTCGACGGCCGCTTTCGCGCTGGTATTACCCGCGACCGCGCCCTGGATGAGGCGCGTGAGGTGGTCGAGGTCGTAGATGTCCTCTCCGATGAGGCGCGGCGCAATGCCCATGCGGATCGCGGCGATTATCGACTCGTGCGTGTCGCCGGTGATTGCCGCGGTGGGTGGCGCCTCGCCGTAGCCGACGTTGCCGGTGTCGGTGTGCACGGTGATGACGATGTCCTCGACGGATTCCACCGTTCGCAGTGCAGTCCTGAAGGGCGTCCTGAGCGGCACGCGCAACATCGAAAGGTCGAACCCAGTGATTCTCACCGGACGCGCAACTCGGGCGCGCGAGGCCCGCGCTCAAATCCGGAGTCGTGCAGTGGAGACACGCCCCGCGCGCTCAAGGCCGGATGCGCTGGATGCTGGTGATGCGGTCCAGGATCGGGCGATCGTCTTCTGATCGCAGCAACGCGAGCGGCGTCACCACCACGCCGTTGACCACCATCTGCTTCAACTTGCCGTCGGCGCCGCGATAGTTGATGCCTGCGGTGTCGTGAATCACATGGGGAGATCCCCGGTCGGATCCGACGTACATCATCACGTGGCCCGGCGTGTAAATCAGGTCGCCCACTCGGAGTGCGCGCAAGGCGTCGAGCCGCTCGGCATGGTCCATGCCCGCAGTGAAGTCGAATCGCTCGAACGCGCCGCTGCGGGCTTGGTCGCCGGTGTTGCGCGGCAACGTGACACCGGCACTGCGGTACACCTCGGACACGAAACCGCTGCAGTCGCGGGCGTTGTAGGCGTGGCCCCATCCGTAGCGCTCGCCCAGGAACTTGAAGCCCTGGCGAAGCAGCGTTGCGCCATTGAGCGGAAGGAATCCGGGAGCCACGTCGGCATCGCGCCGGAGCAGCGCGGGCGCGAACTCGAGCGCCCCCGAAGAAGACCGGATGGGCAGCTCGACCACGTGCGCCGCATGCGCATGCTGGCCGTTGACCGGCCGGTCGCGTGGCCAATCCGCAAGGAGTGGCAACCGCACCCCCATGTCGAGCGCGAGCTCGGAAACCTGCGGCTGCTCGGGCGTGAAGTTCGTGCGCACCGTGTCGCCGGTCACGACGAGAAGCGGCGACTTGCGCACGTACCCGAACACCTGCCCCGGAGTGCCGATCGCGACGTGGCGCTGCTCGATCCATGCCTCGTAAAGCTCGCTGACCACGAACCACCATTCGCCGTCGGCACTGGCGTGGACGATCGCGACCGGCGTTCCGGGAAACAGCGCGCTCTCCTGGAATCGATCGATGTCGGTGTTGCCCGGCGTCGAGAACACGCGCATGCGCGTCGGAAAAGCACGCAGGTCCGCACGCTGCGTGACCAGGCCATAGCGCGTCGGGCGCATCAGCGGAATCGATTCCACGGCGACGTTGGCGCGCAGCTGCGCACGCGTGGTCGACGACAAACGTTCGCCAGCTTCGTCGTAGCGCGGTGAAACGGGCAGCTTCGACAGCGTTTCGACCCAGCCGCGAATGCGCTCGCGCCCGATCCGGACAGGCAGCGATTCGATGTCGTTGACCGACGGATCGGTGCGCCGCAGACGTTCGTTCTGCGCGGCGATCGCTGCTGCGTTCGCCATCGCGTCGCCGACCGGCAGCTTCGCGATCCAGTAGTCCGCGGTGTGGGCCGCTGCTTCCAGTTCGATGACACCGTGATCCGCGTGCGGATCACGTACCCACGCGCACGTACAGAGAACCGCAACGAGCGAGAGGACGGAGCAGAGGCGCGCTGGTGTATTCATGGTGCTCAAGGAAAAACAGGTGCGAGGCTAGACAGGATCTGCGCCATGGCGACGCCGACCGCGGTGCCGAGCACAAGCCCGAGCATTGCGTAGAGCACGGCCACGGGTACCAGCACCTTGTCGTAGGAAGCAGCGAGCAACGGGGCGGTGGCCGCACCGCCGATCCCTGCCAGCGAGGCGATGCCGCACAGGTGCAGATCGAACCGGAATAGTCGCGCCGCGCCCGCGAGCAGCAACGCGTGCAGTGCCAGCACGCAGAAGCCGACCAGCACGAAGAGTGGGGCGGCCGACATGCCCGCGAAATTGCTTTGCGATCCCAGCACCGCGACGAGGCAGGCGAGCAGGGCGCTGGCGAGCGGGCCCGCACCGGATACCCGTGCGAGCGACGTGCGTCCGACCACGAGGCCTGCGAGCGTTGCGAACAACACGGTCCAGGACGTCGCGGTGAACATGCGGGCGACAGGGATGCGCGCCGCGAACGCCGCGGCCGCAAGGCCCACCAGCATCGCGATGCCGAGCCAGAGCAATGCCTCGCCGTAGTGGGTCGCCCGAGGGGTGGGCGGCGCGCCCGCGGTCTCCGCAGGCCCTGCTTCTGCAGGTGCTTCCGCTTCGGGAGCCCATCGCGCATCCACCCGCGTCCAGCGTTTGAAGGCAGGCGCGAAGCCGCCCGCAGCGAACAACACCACGATCCATGCCGAGTAGCACAGCGCATCCGCGAGCAGCACCGGGGGCAGCAGGTTTTCAGGCAATGCGATGATTTCCTTGACTGCGACGAGGTTGGCGGAACCACCCGTCCACGTCGCGGAGAGCAGCGCCAGCATCTTCCAGCCATCGGCCGGCAGCGCGTGGCGAAATAGCAGGTATGCGAGCACCACCGCGAGCAGGATGGTGGCCATGGAGCAGGCGAATACAGCGAGCAGGCGCGGGCCAAGCGCGGCGATCGCGCGCAGGTCGCAGGTGACCATGAGCAGGAACAGCAATGCAGGCAACAGTTGTGATGTGAGCGCGCGCTGCGCGGCAGCGATTTCTTCGCTGCGATCCCAGATGCCAGCCACCGCGAGCGCGGTCACCACCAGGTAAGTCCATACGATCGGGGGCAGCACTTCAAAGATCTTCCAGCCGAAGGCTTTCTCGAGCGCGGGGAAAAGCCCCGCCACGAAGACCAGGATCGCGAGATAGGGCCAGACGGTCGTGATCACTGCATTCCGATCCGCTCGACGTAAGCGGGTGCGGAGCGAAGCGTGGGGCATCGCCAGATCGCAATGACGTATCGGCTCGACCTGTCGGGTGAGCGCGGGGCGTGCATGCGGATCCTATTGCGAATGCGGGTATCCATGGCTTCCTGTCGGGAGGAAAGGCAATTGAACGCCGTGCCTTTCACCATGTTACATAGCGCTACCCGTGCTGGACTGCCGGGGTCGATGCCACCGTCCGCGCCTGACGCGGGGTTCGCATTTGACACCCCGATGGCGCGTGGCTATCGTGCGCGGCCTTGCGGCGCAATGCCGCAAGCGCTTTGCCCAGGTGGCGGAATTGGTAGACGCACTAGCTTCAGGTGCTAGCGGGGAGACCCGTGGAGGTTCGAGTCCTCTCCTGGGCACCATCTTCAGGTGATGTCGCAACGAAGGCCGCAACGAGAGTTGTGGCCTTTTTTGTGCCTCAGCGCAGCGCGTAGAACAGGAGTGCGGCAGCCATGGCGAGCATCATCAGCCAGGTCAGCAGCGTGCCGTAGAAGCGGCCCTTCGAGTAGCCTGCGGATTCCGAAAGACCCATGGCGTGGAGCACTCGTCCCAGCAACAGCGTGCCTCCCGCGACGTAGAGCCACAGCGCAGGCAGGCCCAGGAGTTCGAGCACCACGAGTTGGAGCAGTGCGACCGGCACGTACTCGGTGGCATTGGCATGCGCGCGAACGCGTTGCTGGACCTGTTCGATCGCCCCGTCGCCGAGGCCGACGCGGTGCGTACGGCGCAGCGTCACAACACGATAGGCGAGCGCCAGCAACAGCATGACGTGCAGTGCGATGAAGATCGCCGAGATGTTGGGCATTGGCACGTTCACTTCCCCCTGTAAGACAAAGCGATCAGATCAGCCCACGGCGCCAGGGGCCCGTGATCGCCACGCTGAAGCCCGGAGCGTACACGTTCACGAACAGCCAGCGACCATCAGGCGAGAAGCAGGCTCCAGCCCACTCCGTCGCGCGGAAGTCGCCCGTGTGGCCATGCACCGGCCGATCGAGCACAACCTGGTTGCGCGCGAACGGAAAAAGGCTGTTGTCCGTGCCGAGACCGAGCAGGTACTGCCCACCCTCGCGATTGCCGTCTTCGCAAAGCAGCAAGCCCCCGCGCGGACTGAAGCAGATGTTGTCGGGATAGTTGAGTTGCTCGCGCGAACGGCTCTCGAACACCAGGTGCAACTCCTCCTCGCGCGGCAGATACCTCCAGACCTGTCCGGAAGCCGCATCACCTCCGTCCGTCGAGGTGAAGTAGATCGCGCGGTTGGTGGCGAAACAGCCTTCCAGGCGGGTGAACACGGCGGCGCCGGCTTCGAGTCCCTGGCCCAGCACGCCGAGGCCATCGGCGATTCCGGGCGTATGCACGCGGGTCGGCTCGGCGATGTCGTACCAGCGGGCCTTGAACTTCGTGCCGGGAGGCACGCCGCGGCGAAGATCGGTGCGCCCGACCACGCCGAGCATCTGCAACTGTCCGCCCTGTGCAAGATCGCTGCGCACACGCGGGCGCATCCGGTAAAACCCCGAGCGCGATGAACTGTCCTCGGTGAGGTACACATCGCCCGACGCAGGATCGATGACCGCCGCCTCGTGCCGGAACTGCCCGCAGTCATCGAGCCGCCGTGGCGGGCCGCCGGCAGGGTCCACTTCGAAGACGAAGCCGTGTGGCTGGGTATAGGGCTCCAGCATGTCGCTCACGCTGGACGCATATTCCTCGCAGCTCAGCCACGTACCCCACGGCGTCACGCCACCCGCGCAATTCTTGAGCGTGCCTGCGAGCGAGGCGTGCGCGACGCCAGCGCGCCCGTTCGACGTGTCGAAGGAGATGGTGGTCGTACCGCCAGTGGCGATGCGGTCGTACTGGATCGTCGCGGAACCGAACGCGCCGGTGGCACCGGTCAGTTCGTGGTTGCGGACCAGCACCACTTCGTCGCCGCGTCGCCGCACCACGCCCATTCCATCGTGGCGTTCGGGCGTGGGCGTTCCGTCGGCCATCGGCTCTCCGGTCCAGCCGAAGGTGCGGTACGAAAAACCTTCGGGGAGCGAGAGCAGATTCATTCCGGTGGTCGCATCGCGCGCGGCGCGCAACGGACCATAACCGCTCGACCACTTGCCACGCATCGCCGCCGTGCCACCGGCCGCGGCCAGCAGGTTCCCGGGAGAAGTCGCAGCGAGCGTTCCCAGCGAAAGCGCGCCACCCAGAAAATTGCGGCGCGCGATGCGCGCGCTGTCCGGATTGCGGGCGTCGCACTCGCTCATGGCAGGACCCGCACCCCCTTCGCTTCTATCACCCATCCCTCGCCCGCCTGCACGTCGAGCGATTCCGCGCGGAAGTGCGCGGCGTGCTTTTCGCTCAGCGTGGTTTTGCCGAGCGTGCCGAACACTTGCGCCTCTCCTTGCGCATCGATCGGGATTGCGAAGCGGTAACCGGTGTTCACCCGCACCATCGCGTCTCCGTCGAGCAGCGTCATCCAGCAACCCTTGTTCTGGCAGACCTTGCCGATGCGACCGGAGAACACGCGATCCTGGGGAACTGCCACTCCGGCGAGAGCCGCCGCCAGTGGTGTCGCACTACCGCCAGGAACGGATGCGCCATAAGTCGCGGCCCCGGCAGAAGCCGACTGCGCGGGCGCCTCGCCCGCAGGCTCATCGCCCTCCTGCGCCCGTGCCAAAGTCGGGGCCAGCGTCGCTGCGATCACGAGAACCAACAAGGCTACGCAATTCCGTACGGTCATATGAATACTCCTCAGGCCGCCAGTGGCAGCGCGTGCAATTCGGGAAGCTCATCGCGGGTACCGAAGCGGCCCCTGCCGTCGCGCGAGACGTGCGCGAGGGCGCATCCGGGATCGTGCGTGAAAAACAGGCGTACGTCGCGTGCAAGCTTGTCCTCGAGGAATTCGCGCTTCTCCTCGATCAGGAGTTCAGGGAAGCGGTCGTAACCCATCGTGATCGGAACGTGCACCCAGGGGCGACCGGGAATGAGGTCCGCGCAGAAGACCACACCGCCATCGCCGCCGATCTCCGCGAGCATCAATCCGGGCGTGTGCCCCGCACTGAATTCGAAACGTACCGCTTCCCCCAGGATGTGCGAATGGATGCCATCGACCAGTTCGAGGCGGCCCGATGCCTGGAGCAGGCCGTGCAATTCCGGAATGAAAGAGGCGCGATCGCGCGGATGCGGGTCTATCGCGCGTTCCCATGCCGCCTGGCTCACCAGAAACGTCGCGTTTGGAAAAAGGAGTTCGGCAGCGCGGCCTTCCTGCCACGGGGCGAGCAAACCTCCTGCGTGATCGAAATGCAGGTGCGAGAGCACCACCACGTCGATCTCCTCATGGCTGAAGCCGGCCTGCGCAAGGGAATCAAGCAGCACGTGGCGGTCCTCGATCACGCCGTAGCGCTCCCGCAGCTTCGGTTCGAAAAACGCACCGATACCGGTTTCGAACAACACGCGCTTGCCCTGGATGCCGTCAACGAGCAACGCGCGGCACGCCAGCGGCACGCGATTCTCCGCGTCGGGCGGCAACCATCCGGCCCACAGCGCCCGTGGCGCATTGCCGAACATGGCTCCACCGTCGAGGCTCTGGCTGTTGCCCGTGACCGACCACATTTTCACCGCTGCAATCCTCCCCGAACCGCTGTTGCGTTGACGTCAACCGAGCCCGCCTTGCCAGCCGGAACAATGCTGACCTTGCCCGCGCCGCCGCGCGGGTCGGTACCGCCGCTCAGCGCACCCGTCCTGCGGTCCCACGCCAGGGCCTGCATGTTGCCCCAGCTCGACTCCGATTCGTTGACGGTGTGGCCGCGCGCGCGCAGGGCCTGCGCTTCCTCGGTCGTCAATGCGCCCTTCTCGACGGAAATGACGTCAGGCAGGTATTGATGATGCAGGCGGGGCTTCGCGACCAGGTCCGCCGGAGCCACGCCCGCGATGAAATCGAGGATGCCGAGTAGCACCATCGAGATGATGCGGCTGCCGCCTGGCGTGCCGAGCACCGCAACCCTGTCCGCGCCAATGACGATCGTCGGCGTCATGGAAGAGAGAGGCCGCTTGCCCGGCTCGATCGCATTGGCGTCGTTGCCGACCAGCCCGAACGCGTTGGCGACGCCAGCCTTCAACGCGAAATCGTCCATCTCGTTGTTCAGTACGACTCCGGTCCCTGGCGCCACGAAGGTCGAACCGAACGGCAGGTTCACTGTCACCGTCGCCGCCACCATGTTGCCTTCGGCATCGATGATAGAAAAGTGCGAGGTGTCGGTTCCGCCGGGAGTGGATTCGATGCCCGGCAGGAGCGCCGACGGGGTCGCGCGATCGAGCCGGATGCCGGCGCGCAGTCCGGCTGCGTAATGCGGGCTCATCAACTGCTCGAGCGGCGCATCCACGAAATCGGCGTCGCCGAGATTCTGCGCGCGATCGCGATAGACGCGGCGCATGGTCTCGACCAGAAGGTGGACCCGATCGGTATTTGGAAGTGCGGCGAGCTGGTACCCGGACAGGACGTTGAGCATGGTCGCGAGCAATACTCCGCCGGACGATGGCGACGGTGCAGTGACGATCCGGTAGCCGCGATAATCGAGGCGGATCGGCTCACGCTCGACCACCCGATAGGCCGCCAGGTCCTGCTCGGTCCAGATGCCTCCGTTCGCGCGCACGCCCCGGACCAGCCGGCGCGCAACCTCGCCGCGGTAGAAGCCGTCGTTGCCGCTTTTCGCAATGCCCTCGAGTGTGCGCTGCAGGTCGGGCTGGCGAATGACAAAACCTTCGTCGGGAAGTTTTCCACCCGGCAGGAAGATCCGCGAAGCCTCCGGGTAACGGCGCATGACTTCCATGCGCGAACCGAGCTGCCTGCGGAACTTGGTGTAAACCGGGAAGCCCTCGCGCGCAATGCGGATGGCGGGGGCCAATGACGCCGCGAGCGGCAGCTTTCCGTACTTTCCGGCAAGGTGCACGAGCGCCGCAGGCTCACCCGGGATACCGGCTGCCAGCGGACCGTTGACGCTCAGGTTGCGGTCGAGCGCGCCGTCCTTGTCCCAGAAAAGTTCGTTCTTCGCCGCGGCGGGGGCGGTCTCGCGCCCATCGATCATCACCTGGAAACCATCCGCACGGTGCAGCATGAACAGCGCTCCGCCGCCGAGCCCGGAGCTGGTCGGTTCGACAACCGCAAGCACGCTGGTCACGGCGACCGCAGCGTCGAACGCGTTGCCACCCGCTGAGAGAATTTCAACGCCCGCGTCGGTCGCGAGCCAGTTGGCGCTGGCGATGGCCGCGCCGTCAGGCGCGCCGAGCGGCAGTTTCGCCGTGTCGCGTTCGCTGCCGGCCGCGAACGCACCCGCACCAGCGAGCAACAAGGCACAGAACACGAGCCGGGCACGGATGGGCATCAGTGTGTCGAACATGCGATCAGCCGGTCGAGTTTCGCAAGCAGTTGATCGCGGGTTTCCACGATCGCGGGATCCAGGTCGATGCACTCGACCGGGCAGACGATGACGCACTGCGGTTCGTCGAAGTGCCCAACGCACTCGGTGCAGCGCCCGGGATCGATCACGTAGATCTGCTCGCCCTGCGCGATCGCCTGGTTGGGGCACACGGGCTCGCAAACGTCGCAGTTGACGCAAAGATCATTGATGCGCAGCGCCATGGAGGTTCAGTCGAGTCAGCAGAGTGGACGCGAGCCGGCACGTGCGGGCTCGCGCAAGGATGAAATCGGTGTCCCGACCGGCGCGCGGTGCGCGATCAGCCGGTGGGAATGAACTTGAAGGTCGCCTCGGATGGCGCGATCGCCGCGGTGACCCGATCCTGTTCAACGGGATTGCCGATGAAGAGCACGCGCACGCCCTTGAGCGATTTCGGGGCCGCGAGCTTGAAGGATTCCTCGACCATTGTGGCGAGCTTTGCCGAATCGGGACCGGCGAACACGATCATGGAGCCCGACTGGATGCCGCGAGCCACCGAGCCGGCGACCGAGTCGAGCTGCGCGTTGTACTGGCGCGTCGCTTCTTCGTCTTCTCCGCTCGGCACGAAGTAGATGTACGGGCGCCCACGCATGTACTCGCCCTTGAGTTCGATGTTGACCTGCTGCTGGACGTAGGCCTTCCAGGCTGCGGTGTCGTTGTCGGTCGGAGCTGCCAGGACCGGCGCTGCCGCCTTGGCCTGGACGGGTTCGGCCTTGTCTTTGCAGGCGGCAATCGCGCCGACCGCGAGCATCGCCACCAGGAACATGCGGATGTGCTTGGCCATCACTTTATCCTCTCGGGTAAACAGGGTACGGGTTGCCAGCGGGCATTGAGCGCCCGCTGCACGGAAGGATGCACGAAACCTGAGACATCTCCACCAAGGCGCGCGATTTCGCGCACGAGTGTCGAGGAAATGAAGCTGTAATTTTCGGCAGGAGTGAGGAACAGGGTCTCGACCTCCGGAATCAGATGGCGATTCATGCTCGCGAGCTGGAACTCGTATTCGAAATCGGACACCGCCCGCAACCCGCGCAGGATGACTCCCGCCTCGCACTGTCGCACGAAGTGGGCAAGCAGGCAGTGGAAGCCGGCGACCTCGACGTGCGGAATGTCTCGCAACGCCTCCTGGGCCAGCGAGATGCGCTCGGCAAGCGGCAATGCCGGACTCTTGCCCGGGCTCTCGGCAATGCCCACCACGATCCGGTCGAACAGCGGCGACGCGCGCAGGATCAGGTCCGTGTGGCCGTTGGTAATCGGGTCGAAGGTTCCCGGATACACCGCGGTACGAGCCCGTCGAGCCGCGGCAACAGTTTGTGCGGATGCGCTGTTGGGCATGCAAGGAGTCTACTGGAAGCCGTTTGCCCCGTCGGCGGCCATTCGCGCGAGGCCGTATCCGATAGCGCCGGCGCGGCTTTCCCGCCACCACGCAAATTCTGCGGGCAGGTCGGGACGAGCCGGGTGCGGCCACTCGAGGTAGATGCGGGCGTCGGGTGCCAGCCATCCGCCGAGCTGCAACGCTTCCAGTGCTGCGTTCCAGCTACCTGCCGCGTAAGGCGGATCGACGAACACCACGTTGAACGCTTGCGCAGGACGCTCCCGCAGCAACGATTCGGCAGTGACGGCCCGCACCTGCGCGCGATCCGCCACGCCGAGCCGATCCACCTGGATGCGCAGATTGGCAGCGAGGTCCCGATCGGCTTCGACCAGCTCCACCCAGCCGGCGCCGCGCGACAGCGCCTCGATGCCCAGGGCACCGCTGCCCGCGTAGAGGTCGAGGCAGCGCGCACCCTCGAGGACCGGCGCAAGCCAATTGAAGAGGGTTTCACGCACACGGTCGGGTGTCGGCCGGAGCCCCGCCCGCTCCAGAACCGGCAATCTGGAATTGCGCAGGGTGCCACCAATGATCCGGACCTTGCCTGCGCGCTCGATTTCGCCACGCGTGGGGCCATCGGGAGGACTGCGGCGCGGTGTTAGCATGCCGGCGATTCTCGTCGATTGCCCCGGTCCATGCTCAAATTTTTCCGTCGGCGCGCCGCCGCCGACGCCGCGGCACCCGCGCCTTCGGATGCCGCATCCCAGGCGGCTCCCGCCCCCGCAAGCGAAACGACAGCCGCCCACGGTGCTCGCACGCAGCCTGCGTGGAATCTCGACGATGTGGTCGCCGCGTGGGAGCAGTCCGACACCGTGGCCGCGGCCGCGGCTGCGCGTGCTGAACTCGAAGCTGCAGCCGCGCGCGAGCGGGCGCTCAGCGACGAAGCTGCAGCCGCGCGCGCAGCCAGTGCTGCGGCCTGGCGCGAGCGACTCAAGGGCAATGGCCTCGGACGCGCGATCACCGGGCTACTGTCCGGCAATCCGAAACTCGACGAGGACCTGCTCGACGAACTCGAAACCGCATTGCTCGGCGCAGACGTCGGTATCTCTGCGACCACGGCACTTCTCGAGGACCTGCGCGCCCGCATGGCGGCGAGGGAGTTCGCCGATGCGGATGCGCTGTACGACGCGCTGCGCGCCGATCTCCTGGGGATGCTGCGCAAGGTAGAGACTCCGCTGGTCGTCGACGACAGCCTGCGCCCGTTCGTTTTGCTGGTCGTGGGCGTCAACGGAGTCGGCAAGACCACGACGATCGGCAAGCTGGCCCGCCACATGCAGAGGGACGGTGCGCGCGTGCTGCTCGCAGCGGGGGATACCTTCCGCGCCGCTGCGGTCGAGCAGCTCAAGACCTGGGGCGACCGCAACGAAGTGACCGTCATCGCACAGGGCCAGGGAGCGGACGCGGCCTCGGTGGCGTTCGATGCACTGCAGGCCGCGCGTGCCCGCGACATCGACGTGCTCATCATCGACACCGCCGGACGCCTGCACAACCAGTCGGGCTTGATGGACGAACTCGCCAAGATCAAGCGCGTGCTGGGCAAGCTCGACGCCGCCGCGCCGCACGAGGTGCTGCTGGTGATCGACGGGACCACGGGTCAGAACGCACTCAGCCAGTTGCGGTTGTTCCGGGAAACCGCAGGCGTGACCGGGCTCGCGGTGACCAAGCTCGATGGCTCGGCCAAGGGTGGCGTGGTGTTTGCACTGGCGCGCGAGTACGGCGTCCCCATCCGCTACGTCGGCATCGGCGAAAAGCTCGAGGACCTGCGCATTTTCGACGCCGCAGCGTTTGTCGACGGATTACTCCCGCCGCGTGGCGATGCCTGAGTTCGCGAGCCGTCTGCTCGACTGGTTCGACCGGCATGGCCGGCACGACTTGCCGTGGCAGCATCCGCGCACGGCATATCGGGTCTGGCTCAGCGAGGTGATGCTGCAACAAACGCAGGTCGCGACGGTCATCCCGTATTTCTCCAGATTCGTCGAAGCATTTCCGGACCTGCGTGCGCTCGCCGCGGCGTCGGCTGACCAGGTGCTGGCGCTCTGGTCCGGCCTCGGCTACTACAGCCGCGCACGCAACCTGCATCGTGCCGCGCAACTCTGCATCGAGCGCCACGATGGCCAGTTGCCCGGCGAAGCCGCTGCACTGCAGTCGCTCCCCGGTATCGGCCGCTCGACGGCAGGCGCAATCCTGTCGCTGGCGTTCGATGTCCGGGCGCCGATCCTCGACGGCAATGTGCGCCGCGTGCTGATCAGGCATCGCGGAATCGAGGGCGATCCTCTGTCGCCACTTGTGCAGAAACAGTTGTGGGCGATCAGCGCGGACTTGTTGCCGTCCGTGCGCATCGCCGACTACACGCAGGCCATCATGGACCTGGGCGCCACCGTCTGCGTCCGCGCGCAACCGCGTTGCGGGCAATGCCCGCTACGCATCGACTGCGTGGCGGCCGGCAGCGGCCGCACTGCGCAGTTGCCGTCTCCGCGAAGGCGTCCTGCGCGCACTCGGCGCGATTGCCATGCATTGATCCTGCGCGACGGGACCGGGCGCTTCCTGCTCGAACGCCGACCCGATTCGGGCGTCTGGGGTGGGCTGTGGAGCATCCCCGAATTCCCGGATCAATCCACGCTCGAATCCTCGCTCTCGAGCCGGTTTGCGCCGGCGGGCATGGAATCGAACGCGCTTCCGGCCATCACGCACGCTTTCACTCATTTTGACTTGACCCTGCGCCCGACGCTGTTCGACCTTGGCGCTGCAGCCTGCGCCGTATCGGAACTCGATTCGCCGCGCTGGTTCGCCGCACACGAACTGGACGGGATCGGCCTGCCCGCCCCCATCCGCAAGCTGCTCACCCGATTACCGGAGCCATCCCATGCCCCATGAAGTGTTCTGCGCACGCCTCAAGCGCCATGCCGAGGGTTTCGACCATGCGCCCTGGCCCGGACCCCTGGGCGAGCGCATCCGCGCGGGTATATCCCGGGAAGCGTGGGGCGAGTGGCTGGCGCACCAGACCATGCTGCTCAACGAGAATCGCCTCTCTGCCATAGACCCCAAGGCCCGCGCTTTCCTGGCGGCGGAGATGGAGAAGTTCCTGTTCGGCGATGGTGCGGAAAAGCCTGCGGGCTACACGCCGCAGAGCGAATGACGGTCGATGCCGGGTACGCGGTTGCCGCTCGGATGCCACACCGCTACCATGCGCGCCCCGCTCCGCAATGGCGCGGCGCACGCGAAGCACCCTCGCACCACACGTCCCAGGACACTGCAGCGAGGCACTATTGGCCGGGTAGCTCAGTTGGTAGAGCAGAGGATTGAAAATCCTCGTGTCGGCGGTTCGATTCCGTCCCCGGCCACCATATCGAAGCGTCATTTCCGCAAGACTCGACTCTGCGACCTGGTCGGTCAGCAGTTTCTCGACGCGCGTCCGTTATGGCACGGCTTGGTGCAGCCAAGTGGCGAACGCGACGCTCGCCTGCAAGATGAACGAATCGCCTCACAGTGCATTGAGAGCGATAGGCGGTTAATCGAGCCGTCGTTAGGCTGTGGCCCCGCGCCCCACCAACCCCGACGAATCCATGTCCGCATCCCCGACCGAAGCCAGTTCGCCTCCGCCTGTCACGGGAATGGCGCGCACTGCGCAGATCGCGAAGTTCCTGCTCAAGTATCGAAACGCCGGCGTGTTCACTGGCCTCGATGCGGGCCCTCATCTGGCCGATGCGCAGGAGACTGAAACGCCGGAAGGGAAGCCCGAGGAATTCGTACGCGATCTCGAGGCGCTCGGGCCGACCTTCATCAAGATCGGACAGGCATTGTCCACGCGACCCGACATGGTTCCCGCGGCTTATATCGCGGCGCTCGAACGCATGCAGGACGAGGTCGAGCCGGAACCGTTCGAGCAGATTCGCGACACGGTGGAAAGCGAACTCGGACTCAAGATCAACAAGGTGTTCGCGAGCTTCGACGAGAAGCCGCTCGGCGGAGCTTCGCTTGCGCAGGTACACGCAGCCACGCTGCGCGACGGTCGCGAAGTGGCAGTGAAAGTGCAGCGCGCTGACATGCGGCCGCGCATCCAGGCAGACCTGGAACTGTTGACAAGCATGGCTGCCCGCGCCGACAAAATGACGGATATCGGACGCCGCTTGCGGTTCGTGGATTGGGTGCACGAATTCAGCAAGACGCTGCTCCAGGAACTCGACTACCAAAGCGAGGCGGAAAACCTGCAGCGCTTCGCGGAACACTTCCGCGAGTATCCCGAGTTGCTGGTGCCGGCGCCGATCATGGACCTGACCCGGAACCGGGTGCTGACCATGGAACGCGTCAAGGGCACCCGGGTGACCGATATTTCGGGCGTCCGTCGTACCGAGCAGGACCTTGGCGCCCTCGCCGGCGTGCTCATGCGCGGTTACCTCGACCAGATCTTCGTGCATGGCGAGATCCACGCCGATCCGCATCCCGGCAACCTGCTGGTGACGGCAGACGGCCGGCTGGCGATCTTCGACCTGGGCATGGTTTCGCACGTCCCGCCGCGGCAACGCGAGCGTCTGCTCAAGCTGCTGTTCGCTGCGGTCGATGGCCGCGGCGAGGAAGCTGCGGACGAGACCATCCAGATGGGCACGCGTCTCGAGGATTTCGACGAAGAGCGCTACGTACGCGAAGTCTCCCAGATGGTCGGTCGATACGCGGCGCACTCCGCTTCGACATCAGTGTCTGAAGGCCGCCTGCTGCTGGACGTGGTGAGGATCGCGACGCAGTACGGCCTGCGCACTCCCGCCGAACTGAGCCTGCTCGGCAGGACCCTCTCGCACCTCGAGGCGATCTGCAACGCGCTCGACCCCGCTCTCGATGTCAAAAAAGTGGTCGAGGAGCATCTCGAGCAGATCATGAGCCAGCGCGCACGCAAGTCGCTGTCCTGGTCGAACCTCGCCAGCGAAATGATGGAGTTGCAGACACTGCTGCGCGAAGCGCCACGCAAGGTGACGGATGTGCTCTCGCTGCTGGCGGAGAACCGCATGCAGGTGCGGCTGACGGGGCTCGAAGACTCCGTGATGATGGAAAACCTGCAGAAGATCGCCAACCGCATCAGCACCGGCCTGGTCACTGCGGCCCTGATCGTCGCTTCAGCCATGCTGATGCGGACCGAGGGCGGCCCACGCCTGTTCGGCTATCCGGCCTTCGCGATGGTGCTGTTCCTGATTGCTTTCTCCCTCGGGCTGGGCCTGGTGATCAGCGCCCAGCTGCGCGATCGCAAGGCCAAGCCGAGAGAGGAGCGCGGCGCGCGCTAGGCGCGTTTCCACGCGGTCGCTCTGACGCTAGCTTTCGTCGCGTTTGATGATGCTGATCTGCCCGTTGGTTTCGAGGAAAGCGCAGCGAACGTTCGCGGCATCGAGCATGCCGTGGCGGCGGAGGGCTTCCTCGAAATCCCCCGGACTGATGTGCTCGCGCTTGAGCACTTCGTTGAATATCCTGCCGTCGCGAGCCAGCAGGACCGCCGTGCCTTCGACCAGGTCGTCCACCTTGCGACTGCGGGCGGAGACGAATCCCACTGCCCAGTTGAGCGCGATCAACGTGGTCGCGAGGATCAGGCCACCGAGCAGCGACACATCGTTGCCGAGTAGCGAGTTCTGCACGGCGCTGCCGAGGAGGATCAGCAGGATCATGTCGAACGGCGTGAACTGTCCGACGGAGCGTTTGCCGGTCACGCGCACCAGCAACAGCACCGCGGCGTACACCACCACGGCACGCAGGCACAACTCCCACCACGGCATCGAAAGCTCGAACATCTCGCCCATGGAATCCTCTCATGTGGTGGTCGGGCAGTGTGGCGCGCACGCACACGCGGGGGCACCGGAATTCCGCCCTTCTCTGCGATTCGGTCAGTCTCCAGACAGGCTGCCGGTCGTGCGAGATAGCGCATAGGCGACGAGTTTTGCGCTGATTCGATCCCCGACGGAACGAGGTTCGGTGAGCGCCATCCTTTGCATTGCGTCCGCATCGCCGGCGTCGCGGCTCAGCAAGGCGCGGATCAGGGTGCTCGCCCTTGCACCCGGCGAGCGGGTTTGAGCCCGCAGCCATCCCAGCGCGCTTACCAGCCGCTGCTCCACGTCCGTGAAGTCGCAGCCTGCCGGATAGTCGGGCAAGGTGCCGTCGCGCCGGAACGGCGCCAGGGCGCGCCGGATCGCTTCGGGAGTGTTGCGTTGCTCGCGCATTGGTTGGCCGCTGCCGGGGGCGAGCTTGAGCGCCGCGGTGGCCTGGTCGCGTATCGAAGCCTCGAACCGCGCATCGCAGATTCCGAGCATGGCCGTGACGCAGGACTCGTCGGTGACGCCGCGGAGATCGGCGATCCCGTATTCGGAGATCGCCACGTCGCGCAGGTGCCGGGGGATCGTTGCATGCCCGTAGCTCCATCGCACGCTGGATTCGGCATGGGCGCCGACTTCACGAACCGCCCGGAACATCAGCACCGAACGCGCCCCATGCAACGCATGCGCCATGGCGACGAAGTTGTACTGGCCGCCGACGCCCGACACGACACGACCGTCCTCGAGCGCGTCCGATGCCGCCGCGCCAAGCGCGGTCATGAGCATGCAGGTGTTGAAGAATCGCGCGTGGCGGCGCTGCAGTCGCTCGAGTGCCTCGTTGCCGCCGTAAAGCTCGTTGATGTGCGACACACGCGTCATGCCGATGCTGCGCGCCACCTCCGGACGCAGGTCGCGCAGCCACTGGTAGAAAGTGGAAGAGCCCAGGTAGAAGGCACCGTCAAGGACACGCCCGTCGCGCGCGAGGAGTTCCCGATCCGCGTCGGTAGCGTTGCCGGAATCGATGCGCTGCATGGCTGCAATGTCATCCACCACGCGACGCCGCACGACTCCGGCGTCCACGAGCATGCGGAATCCGTCGTTGACCATTTCGCTCGCGCCGTGCAGGCCCTCGCGGAACGGCTCGAGGCCTCCGCAGTCGGTGACGCAAGGATGCGCGGAGAGACCGGGGGAAAGCGCTTCCAGTGCCGCACGGTACACATCGTTGCGCGTGTGTCGCAGCACCAGTGCATGGCACAGCGCGTCGGTCAGTGCGCCGATACCGATCTGGAGCGTGCCGCCGTCGCGCACCAGCGCGCTGGCGTACAGGCCGATGGCGTACTCCGCGTCGGCGACGGGATGGCGCGGCAACGCGAACAAACGCGGCCAGGGTGCCGGCGGCTCCACGACCGCGTCGAAGTAGTCTTCTGCGACAGCGCATGTGCCATCGAGCCAGGGCAGTTCGGGATCGATCTCTGCAACGAGCATCGGGCGCGCGGCGCCAGTGCGTTCGCACGCATCCACCAGGTCGAACGTCAGGTCCGGGTTGGACGACAGCGAAAGTCGCGTGCCGCCACGCTCGCGGGCGACCTTCTGCATGACCAGGTTGACACCGCGCGCGACCACGGCGCGCGCAACGTGCGTGTAGTTGACGCTCATGTGGTTGCGTTGCGCGGTCCGCGAGCCGAGCATCGAGCCGGACTGCAGGTAGAACTCCTCGACCCTGATGTTTGTCGGCAGTGCATCCGCGCGGATCGGAGCGACATACGCAAGCTCCGGGAAGTCGGGCCCGAAGTGCCGCGCGACGAACGGTTCGAGGAACCTGCGCTGGATGTCGCTTGACGCCCTCGGCGGCGTGAGGGATAGCGCGGTCAGGATCGTCAACGACAGCGTTCGGTCGCCCGCGACCCGCGCATACAGCGCATTGATGAGCCGATGCGGTTTGCCGATGCCGAGGGGCGCGGCGAGCACGATCCGGCCAGCCGTTGCCGACACGATGCGATCGACTGCCGACTCCAGCGAAGTGAACTGCTCTGGCATGCACGATCCGCCCGAATAAGGCGCAGCGATCATCGCACGCTGCCGGTCGCCAGCGTCCGCGCGGCGGCGGCGAGCCGTTTGTCCTATGCTGCGGCCATGATTCGGTCAACTGTCGTTCAGGTACTCGTATTGTGCGCCGTGCTCGCCACGTCGGCAGCGCGCTCGGAACCGCAAGCTGCAGTCCGCCAGACCGGTGGCGGCACCAGCACCGCGGTGGGCTACGGGCAGGCGCGCCATTTGCAATTGCTCGCGAGCGCACCGGACGTGGCGCCGCATGTGCTTGCGCTCGCACTGCGCGCGGGCGCTTGCGCGGTGCAATCTGGCGTCGTTCCGGCATTGACGAAGCTGGCGGTCATCGACTATTCGCGTCCCTCCACCGAGCGCCGCTTCTGGTTGTTTGACCTCACTTCCGACGCGCTCATGTTCGACGAACACGTCGCGCACGGCCGCGGCACCGGCGAGAACATGGCGCGCGACTTCTCGAATGTCGAAGGCAGCCATCAGTCGAGTCTGGGTCTTTTCCTGACCGCCGATACCTATGTCGGTGGCAACGGCTATTCGCTCAACCTCGACGGCCTCGAACCGGGAATCAATGACCGGGCGCGTGAACGTCGCATCGTTATGCATGGTGCCGCGTACGTCGATCCCGTCGGATCGCTTCGCCAGGGTCGCCTTGGTCGCAGCCATGGATGCCCCGCGCTCCGCTTGGCGGTCGCGACGCGCGTCATCGATACGCTCAAGGGCGGCCATCTGCTTTTCGCGTACTACCCGGACAAGGCGTGGTTGTCGAATTCGCAATTCCTGAATTGCGATGGTCGCGGTCTCAATGCTGCGATCGTTGAAAAGCGCTCCCCAGCGTTCGCTGGCGCAAACGCGGCGCGATCCACTCTCCCGCGCCCTGCGATCGAGGGTCCAGGAATCACTTCGCAACTATTGGTGGGCGGTACAGGGATCGAACCTGTGACCCCTACCATGTCAAGGTAGTGCTCTACCGCTGAGCTAACCGCCCGGATGCTGCGCGGCGATGCGGAGTCGCCGGCGTCCCGCGCGAACCGTGTCGCGAGGGGCGCGCACGTTAACACGGCGCGTGCGCGTGCTCAATCGCGATCTGGCAAATCCACTCGTGCGACGAACACGTCCGACTTGCCGGCGGGCGCGAAAGGCTTCGACACACCCCTGGCAGCGAGCGACCCCTCGAAAATACCGGTCACCCACACGTGGCGGGGCTGCGCGGCAAGCGCAGTGATCTTCTGCACGCCCTCGCCTTCGAATGCGAGCCAGTCGCTCGCGGACCCGTCCTGCCCGAGCCGCAGCAGCAAAGCGCTGGTGTCGGCCGACTCGACGGCGTTTCGCCCGCTCAGCGACATGCGACCTTGCCAGCCGACCGCAAGCCACGCGTCGCCACCACTGACTGCCAGGGTATCGGCGGTATCCGGCCCGGCCGATCCGAACTGCTGCTGCGCACGCGGGCGGCCGTTGCCATCGAGGTAAAGCACGACGACATCGGTCGATCCACGGCTGCGTAGTGACTGGCCGCTGCTGACCGAATCGAACGACCAGCGCTGGTCGCCCTGGAATTCTCCCGCCAGCACGATCGTGTCCGCGTCGAGTGCGGCGACGTGATGCAGCTCATCGGACCCGGAAGAAGCGATGGAAACGGCACGCACAACCCGGCCGTCGTGGCCGAGCCAGAGCAGCAGCGCGTCGTGCCCGGCGCGTGGCGTGATGGTTCGGGCCTCGTCCGCCACACGCAGTTCGATCGGTCGGTCGTGCCGCAGCAGCAGCAAGGTGCCGCCACCGGGCAGCTGCGCGAGGGCGGACAGTTCATCGTCGCCGATACCGCCGAACGTGCGCGCCCAAAGTACACGTCGCCCGGCGTCGAGCCTTTGCACGAACACATCGGTGCCGCCCGCGCCGATAACCACGCCCGCGGACCCCGGTGCCAGTCGCGACGCCGCCTGGAAGTGACCGCCGACCAACAGCCCGCCATCGTCGAGCGCAACGATTGAGCGCACGTGGTCGGCCTGCTTGCCGCCTACCCGTTGCAACTCGACTGGTGCGCCGCGCGCGTCGATGTAGGCCACGAATCCATCCGACCCGCCTTGCGAAGTGACGTTCGGGACCTTCCTTTCGTTGTCGCCAAAACCCGCGTCACCGGCAAAGAACCCCGCCGCCGCGAATCCGTCGCCGAACGGGACGAGCGCTCGCACCTCGTCGAGTCCGGTGCCGCCGAAGTGGCGCGACCAGCGCGGCGAGAGTTCGCGATCGAACCCGACGAACGCGACGTCGCCACCGCCGCGTGCAGTCATGGCGGCTCCCTGCCCCGACAATGTGCCTTTGAAGTGGGTACCTATGACCACGCTGCCGTCGGCACCCGGGGCAATCACGCTCGCCAGGTCGGCGCCGCGGTTGCCGAGCTGAGCCACAGCCGTGACTGACATGCGTCCTGCCGCAAGCTTGGATGGTGGAGAGGCCGGGTTCGCGATCGCAGCCGCACAACCGATTCCCGCAATCAGCATTGCCGCATGGCAAAAGGGGGCAAAAGTGTTGCGGGCCACCGAGGTGGCCCGCAAGGTCGATCGATCAGCAGATTCCAACACTAGTTCTCCGACGGACAGGTTGGCGATTCTTCGAAACCGTCGGCGAACAGCAGCGTAAACACCGGCGTGCTCGAACTCACGAGATGACACAGCCGCACCACGCCCTGATCGATCTTGCCGCCATCAGTGATCGTGTACGCGAACTGATCGGAGCGCGGATTGTCGCGATCCGTCGGCGTGTAGATGGCGTTGTTGCCGCTGATCGAAACCGTACCGAAACTGCCCTGCCCGACCGTTGCCAGGCTGATCGTGTCGCAATCATTGGCGCGGTCGTTGTCCATGATGGGCAAGGTGATCTGTTGCTGGCGCAGGTCGACCGCGATGTTGTCATCGACGGCTTCCGGCGAGGCATCGGGTCGGCAGATCTCGTTGCCCATGAGGCGGTAGCTGAGGCCGTTCGCGAAGTCGGCGCTGCTGGCCTGCGAGATCGGCTGACCGCTCGCGTTGGAGGCGAACGTGCGGACCTCCATGCCTGCAAGTTCGTACCCCGGACCGATGCTGCAACCGGCCCCCTTGCAATCGTCGATCGCTGACAGCGGCACGATGACCGTGATGTTGCCGTCCGGACGCAGCTGGCAGTTCTCGGCGGCGATCGGAGTGAAATCGCTGCCCTGGTTGACGCTGGGTGCGGTCACCTTGCCGACGGCACAATTGATCGCTGCACCGGTGCTGCGCACGCTCACCATCTGGCGGTCGAAGGTCTGCGTACCGGTGCCGTCGGGCACGGGGTTCTGGCGATTCCACAGCATGATCCACGCGTTGCCCGGCGTCGTCGCTGCTGCCGCCTCGACCTTCAGGTTGAACAGGAGGTTTTCGGGCGCGGGCGTCGAGCACGCGGCCGGATCACCGAGGAACGGCTCGCCGAGCGCCAGGCGGCGGATGTCGAGTTGCGGCGGGGCGCCGTCGCCCTGCGGATCCACCGAACGCTCGGCATACGGAGCGCTGCACACATTGTCGAGCCGCGGAGTGACCGCGCAGCTTTCGAAACACCCGGCAGAGGCGCCCACGGCGTTGTCGGCGATGACGCGGTAGCAGAAGTCTCCGTTTGCCAATGGCGAATTGACGAAGGTCAGGGTGTCCGGATTGCTGATGGTCGCGAGCGGAGTGGCACCAAAGCTGCCGGCCGCGGTGCGGCGGAAGACGCGATAGCCGGTAACCGGCGAGCCGCCGTTGAAAGGTTTGGTCCAGCGCAGCTCCACGCGCACCGCCGGGTTGCCATCAGCTTGCGTCGGAAACGCGAATGCATCGAGATACGGCGCGTCAGGCGCCCGAACGGGCGACGGCACGAAGAAGTTGTCGAACTCGGCGAGCAGTCCGCGCGATCCGGGTTCCTGGCGCGCGATGCGCGTCAGGTCGGTGCCGCTGTTGGCCGCGCCATCGATGCAACCGCCCACGCAACCGTCCGCGTACGCGGCGTAGATGCGACCTTTCTCGTCGAGCTGGATGTCGTTGAAGTCGAGCAGGTTGCGGTTGCTCGGGCAGGTCGTGCCCTGCAGGCACACCGGGCCGCGCTGCACCGGATCGTCGGGCGTCACGTTGACGGTGGTCCAGGTCGCGCCGCGGTCGTACGTCACCGCGATGTAGGCGTACCAGACGCCGTCAAAAGCGTCGGGATCGGCGCCGGTGCCGGCCGCGCCCGGCTCGCTGGAACCCAGGAACAGGAGCGCGGCCCGATCGCCATCGCCCGCGACCATCGTCGGGAACACGCAATTGCGCACGCCTTGCGCAGCACTGACGTTGACCAGTGCCGACCATGTCGTGCCGTTGTTCTGGCTGACCGATACCACCGCGTCGGAATCGTTGTTGCAGGTTCCGAAATAGACCGTACCGTCGTTGGCGACTGCCATGCCGGGATCGTCGCCGGAGACTGTTCCCGGCACGCCGACCTGCGTCCAGACATTGCCCCCGTCGACGCTGCGCGCGAATCCGGATTGCCCGAGCGGGCAATTGCCGTTGGGCACGAACACCGTGCCGTTGGACGGCGACACCTGTATGTGTCCGTGCAGGCCGCCGCACTGGGTGAGGTTGTACATGGGCACCGCGACGCCCCACGTCCGGCCACCGTCACGGCTCTGCGCCGCCTGTGCGACGGCTATATCCTGCGATGCGTAATACGTCGCATAGGGGCCGTAGCCGCCGATGCTGCCCATGCCGAGCGGATCGAGCGGCGAATACGCGCCTCCGCCTACCGACTGGTGGTCCACGCCGGAGTTGATGCCCGAGCCCTGCGGGCTGTCGGTATAGGTGTCGCCGTCGTTGTCGGACAGGGAAATGAGGCTGCGCTTGCCCGCGAGCTGCGTGGAAATCGTGCGGCTGGTTTCAGGCTGCACGTGCAGGATCGGATCAAGCGTCGTCACGTGCGTTGGCGAACTCTTGTCGAGCCAGGTGCCGATCGCTGGCGAAGTGCAACTGTTCACCTCGAGACGCAAAGTCTCGAGCCCGGCGATGTACATGACGCGCGACAGGTTCGGCTGGGCAAGTTGCAGCGTCCGGTTGTTGCTGGCCGGGACGCCGAGGGTGGGCTCGCCCGCCGACAGGCCGATGTTGACGTCCCCGCGGGCAGGCGCAAACGCTGTGTAACCTGGATCCGTCTCTCCAAGCCCGACTGGCGCGTACGTGCGAAATGCCAGTGCCTCGGAACCCGGAGTCGGCGGGGGCGGAGTGGTCACCGCGCGGATTTCCGCGCGACCCGAATACGCCGTGATCACCGCGAAAGGCGACGCGCTCACCGTGTAGGTGCCCGCGACGGGAGCCGAAATCGTGACGGTCTCGGTTGTTCCTGCTGAATTGCCGGAAGTTCCGACCAGGGTGCCATCGGGACCGAATACGTTCAAATCCCAGTCGTCCGCTGGCGACATGCTCAGGCTGATCTTGACCTCGTAGGTGAAACCGGGCGGCACGACCGTGAGCTGGTAATGATCGCAGGCGGGATCGGTGCGGCTCGTGCAAGTTGCAGCAGCGGTGGAGAGCATCACCGTACCCTGCCAATTCGCGGTCGTGGCGGCTTCGCTGATGGTGCCGGAGGCAGGAGTCGCTGCAAACGCGGCCTGACCGAGAAACGCGAGGCCAATTGCTGCCGCGTGCATGGTGGAGAAAGTGCGCATGTCCGACCCCTTCCTGTGCTTGATGCGAGTGTGGTCGTTCGACGGGGGCGCGCCTATGAGGCGTATCCCCTATGAATACGGTGAACTCACGGGTGCGGCGAATGAAATTCTCGCCGCCACTTGCCGCACGCTACTCTTGACCACGTTTCAAAAACGCCGCACACCGGCAACTTTCCATGACGGGTCGGACTCTGGTCACTTATGCGTCCAACTGTGACGATGAACCTCGCGCCCGACGTGCGCGGAGCAGGAATCGCACGACGACGAAGCCGCGAATGGTCGCTGGCGTCGGCATTTCTTCTCGTCGCGCTGATCTTCTGGCTGTACACGCCAGGTCTTGACGGCTACTGGCTGGGCGACGACTTCGGACACCTGCACCAGACCTTCAACTGGGCACACGACGGACAGTTGTGGTCGGAGACATGGAGGAGATTCGCGGCGCCCGCGGACGCGCTTGGCAATTTCTACCGGCCACTGATCTTCGCGACCATGTCGGCCAACTTCGCGCTGTTCGGTACGAACTACTGGGGCTGGTTCCTCACCAACCTGGTGTTGCATCTGCTCTGCGCGCTGCTGCTGATGTCGTCGCTGCGGCGCGCATTCGCGCGGCTCGATCTCGGCTCGACAGTCGCGCCCTTGCTGGCGTCCCTCGTGTTTGCGACGTCACCGCTGCTGGTGGAGGGCGTGATGTGGGTGAGTGCGCGGAGCGATCTTGCAGTGACCGCGCTTGCGATGTTCTGCGTCGCGTTGTGGTTCGGGCCGGACCGCCGGGACCGTTCCGGAATCGATCCCCGTGTGCTCATCCCCCTGCTGGTGCTCGCCGGTCTCGGATTCAAGGAGACCGCGGCAGTGTTGCCGTTGCAGCTGCTGTTGCTCGCGTGGGCCCAACCGCACCGCGTCGGCCGCGCGGGCTGGTGGACGCTGGCGGCTTCTGCCGGCGTGGTCGCCGCATTCCTGTTGGCGCGTGCCTGGTGGTTCGACTCGGCCTGGCACGCCTACACCGACGGCGGCGAGCGTAATTTTTCGACCGCGCTGCAGTCCTTGCCGGACTGGTGGAGGGGTGCCGTTGCGGCAGCGCCGCGCTTCGCGCTGGCTTGGCTAATCGCCGGCATTGCGGCAGCGTTGCTGGCTGTTCGGGTCGGCCGCCAGACGACGCCGCAATGGAGAGTGGCAGCGGCGCTGGCCGGCGCGGGCGCCGGCCAGCTGCTCGCAACCCTGCTCAATCTCGGCGCGTTTGCGGCGTACGGAGAAGGCGGGCGGTTGCTCTATGGTCCGATTGCCTGGTTCGCCCTTTCGCTCGGCGTGCTGCTCGCGCCGAACCCTGAAGCGACCACATCGCGCCACTGGCGCACGCGTCATGGATTCGCGACGACGCTCGCCGGACTGGCAATCGTCGCCGGAGTCTTCGCCACCCATGCGCGCGTCGCGCAGTTCGCGTCGGTGCAAAACGAAATGCGGGAACTCGTCGCAGCAATCGGTCGCTACGCGATCCCGCGTACCGACACCACGGTACTGGTGATCCCGGACCAGCGCATGGGCGTCGTCGCCGCGCGCAACGGACAAGGTGCACTGGTCATGCCACCCCTGCAAGCGCAAGGCCTTCTGCACCGCGTCGTGCCGACGCTCCCCCGTGAGCTGGCGATGCGACGAGCGCAATTCGCCGCGGGATTGGGGACCCGATTGACGCGTCAGGTGCCGCAGCGGGCCGACCTCGCCACGTTGCGGCGCATTCTGCAGCCTGCCATACCCGGCCCCGCGCCGATCTATGCGTGCTGGTCGTCCGGCAGGCGCGAGATCCTGCCCGCTTCCGCTCCCGGACCAGCCACAGTCGGAACTCAGCTTTGCGCGAGCGTCGAGTAGCGCGCGCGTCGTGGGCGTGAACTACGCCATGAGGCCAGCCGCCTTGATCCTGCGCATCTCGTCGCGCACGCGCGCCGCCGCCTCGAACTCGAGGTTCTGCGCGTGCTGGTACATCTGCTGCTCGAGCTTCTTGAGCTTGGCCGCGAGTTGCGCGGGCGGCATCGCCGCGTAATCGATGCGCGGTTCGGCGATCGCGGCCTGGCGAACCGAGCCGCGCGCGTTGCGCTTCTCGGACGCTTCGCTGCGCGCGCCCTCCATGATGTCGGCGACTTCCTTCGACACCGTCTGCGGAACGATGCCGTGCTCGGTGTTGTACTCGACCTGCTTGGCTCGACGCCGATCCGTCTCATCGATCGCACGGCGCATCGAATTCGTGACCCGATCTGCATAGAGGATCGCCTTGCCGCGCAAATTGCGCGCGGCGCGGCCGATGGTCTGGATGAGCGAGCCTTCCGACCGCAGGAACCCTTCCTTGTCGGCATCGAGGATGGCCACCAGCGACACCTCCGGCATGTCGAGGCCTTCGCGCAGGAGGTTGATGCCGACCAGCACGTCGAACACGCCGAGCCGCAGGTCGCGGATGATCTCCACGCGCTCCACCGTGTCGATGTCGGAATGCAGGTACCGGACCTTGCAGCCGTGCTCGGCCAGGTATTCGGTGAGGCTCTCAGACATGCGCTTGGTCAGCGTCGTCACGAGCACGCGATCGCCCCATGAGACGCGTTCGTGGATCTGCGAAAGCAGGTCGTCCACCTGGGTTCGCACGGGACGGATCTCGACGGCAGGATCGATCAGCCCTGTGGGGCGTACGACCTGCTCGATCACGGCGCCCTGCGACAGTTTCAGTTCGTACGGACCGGGCGTTGCGGAAACGCAGATCATGCGAGGCGCGCGGCGCTCCCACTCCTCGAACTTGAGCGGACGGTTGTCGAGCGCTGAAGGCAGGCGGAAGCCGTACTGCACCAGGCTTTCCTTGCGCGAACGATCGCCTTTGTACATGGCGCCGATCTGCGGAATCGTCACGTGCGATTCGTCGACCACGAGCAGCGCATCAGGCGGCAGGTAGTCGAATAAGCACGGGGGCGGCTCTCCGGGCGCGTGTCCCGTGAGGTGCCGCGAATAGTTCTCGATGCCCTGGCAAAATCCGATCTCGGCCATCATCTCGAGGTCGAAGGTGGTGCGTTGCTTGAGGCGCTGCGCCTCGACCAGCTTGCCGTCGGCGTAAAGGACTTCGAGCCGCTGGCTGAGCTCGTCCTTGATGGTCTCGATCGCTTCCAGCACGGTGCGCCGCGTGCTCGCGTAATGCGTCTTGGGATAGATTGTGTAACGCGGCACCTTGCGCATCGTCTCACCGGTCAGCGGATCGAAAATCGTGATCGCCTCGATGTCTCCGTCAAACAGTTCGATGCGCACGGCCTCCTGGTCCGACTCGGCCGGGAAGACGTCGATCACTTCGCCGCGCACACGGTAGCTGCCGCGCCTGAGCTCGAAGTCGCCGCGCTTGTATTGCAGGTCCGTAAGCCTGCGGATCAGGTCGCGCTGGTCGATGTGCTCGCCGCGCACCATGTGCAGCACCATCCGGTGGTATTCGCCGGGATCACCGAGCCCGTAGATCGACGACACCGTGCAGACGATCAGGGAGTCGCGCCGCTCCAGCAGGGCCTTGGTCGCGGACAGCCGCATCTGCTCGATGTGCTCGTTGATGTTCGAGTCTTTCTCGATATAGGTGTCGGATGCGGCGAGGTACGCCTCGGGCTGGTAGTAGTCGTAATAGCTGACGAAATACTCGACCGAATTGTTCGGGAAAAAGGCCTTGAACTCTCCGTAGAGCTGCGCCGCGAGCGTCTTGTTCGGCGCCATGACCAGCGTGGTTTTCTGGATCGCCTGCACCACGTTGGCGATCGCGAAGGTCTTGCCCGAGCCGGTGACGCCGAGCAGCGTCTGGTGGGCGAGCCCGCCCTCGAATCCCTCGACCATCCGGGCGATCGCCTGGGGCTGGTCGCCGGCCGGCTCGAAGGGCGCCACGAGATGGAAGCGGTCGGTCATCGGGGGTCGATCCGTGCGCGGCGGGCAAGCCTAACGAGATGGGGATGCTGCGGAGATTTCCTACCCGCCGGCATAGCGATTTGCCGATGATTCCACGGCGGCTCCCCGGGATCGTGGCCTTCCCGGTCAGGAGGTCACGCGATGGCGGAAACGAAAAGGAATTTCGCGAGCCCGGCGGGCGTTCGCGGCATCACCGTTCTCGAACTCATGGCGACACTCGGGATCGTCGGCGTGATGCTGGGCGTGGCCATCCCCAACTTCACCACCCTGATCGAGCGCAACCGGACGACGACCGTCGCCAACCGGCTGGTAGCCGACCTGGCCCGCACCCGCAGCGAGGCCATTTTTGCCCGTACGCGCACTGTGTTCTGTCCCAGCACGGACTCGCGCCACTGCATCGGCAGCTCGAACTTCACCTTCGGGTGGATAGGCTTCCAGGACCTCGACGGAGACGGGTCGCCCGATCCGAACGAAACGATATTTTCGGTGGCCCAGGCGAGCGACCTTGCCGGGCGCCGCGTTGCGACCACCGGGGGCCGTCGCTCGCTGCGCTTTCGCGCCGACGGTCGCAACGCCGGCACCAACCTGACATTGAGGATCTGCGACGCGGGCGGCGTTGCGCGTCGACTCGTCATCGTCAACGTCGGTGGCCGGGCGCGCGTTGCTCCCGCGCCAGCCCACGCTGCCTCCTGCCCGTGAGCGCCGCGATCGATTTGCCGGCCGCCCAGAGAGCGACAATCGCGGGCATCCAGCCTGGAGAGATCATCAAGATCACGCGGCACCAGCACAATCAGCACAGCTGGCACAATCCGTTCGAGAGGCGCGGCGCGGCCCACCTGCCGGAAGATTTCACTCTCGAGCGTCCGCGCGTTGCCGTCGATGCTCTGGTCGACCCGGGATCTGAAAAACAGTGAGGCGACAGGACTGAGCCGCCGGATGGAGTCAAGTCAAGTCAAGTCACGGCACGAAGCCGCGCAGCTCGAAGTTGTTGAAGAAGATCGTGTCGGTGATTCCGTTGGGCGCGCCGGCCTCGATCCAGTCGTAGATCAGAGCTTGCTGCAAAAGTGAAATGGCTGGCGGTCGAAGCGGCATGCGCTGTCCGAGTCCAGGATTCGCGCAGTTCACTTTCCGAAACAGCAGACTACGCAGGGCATCGCGCGGAACCACTCGAATCTGCGTCGCGTCTTGGCTGCTCTGGACGTCAACCAGATTGAACCACGACGGCTCCGGATCGAGATCAAGATCCCCTAATGGGGCACCGCCGTGATCGACGTGGCAGTTCGCGCATCGGGTCGACCAGATCGGCTGGATGTCCGCCACGTAGTCGATCGTGTACGTGGCCGGCGTGGAGGCGATGCTGTCGCAACCGCTCGGCACGGTCTGCGCGCGCAGCGGCAACAGCCCGCCGGCCATCAGCAATACCATCCCCCATCGCGCGCTATTCATGACCAGTCAAACGCAGGCAAGACCGCGCGGATGACAGGCCACGGCATCAGGACTCGACCAGCTCCACGCCATCGAGCCCCTGCGACAGCGAGTGGGCATCGCCGCCCTGGGCAAGCTTGATGCGCAGCCGCACTTCGTTCTGGGAGTCGGCGTGGCGCAGGGCTTCTTCGTAGGCGATCTCGCCGGCGTGGTAGAGCTCGACCAGGTGTTGGTCGAAGGTCTGCATGCCCAGGTTGCTCGACTCCTTCATGAGTTCCTTGAGCTTGTGGATCTCGCCGTCGCGGATGTAATCCTGCGCCAGCGGGGTACCCAGCATCACCTCCATCACCACGCGCCGTCCCTTTCCATCGGGAGTAGGCACGAGCTGCTGGGCGACGATGCCCTTGAGATTCAGCGACAGGTCCATCAACAGCTGCGGCCGCCGGTCGTCCGGGAAGAAGTGGATGATGCGGTCGAGCGCCTGGTTGGCGTTGTTGGCGTGCAGGGTGCACAGCACGAGGTGGCCGGTTTCCGAGAACGCGATGGCGTGTTCCATGGTTTCCCGGGTACGCACCTCGCCGATCATGATGACGTCGGGCGCCTGGCGAAGCGTGTTCTTGAGCGCGTTCTCCCACGAGTCGGTGTCGATGCCGACCTCGCGCTGCGTGACGATGCAGCCTTCGTGCCGGTGCACGAATTCGATCGGGTCCTCGATGGTGATGATGTGTCCCGAGGAGTTCTGGTTGCGATAGCCGATCATGGCCGCGAGCGAAGTGGATTTGCCGGTACCGGTCGCGCCGACCATGATGACGAGGCCGCGCTTGGTCATCGCCAGCGACTTCGAAACCTGCGGCAGGTGCAGCTCCTCGATCGTCGGGATCTTGGTTTCGATCCGGCGCAGCACCATGCCGACCTGGTTGCGCTGGTAGAAACAGGACACGCGGAAGCGCCCGACACCCTGCATCGAGATCGCGAAGTTGCACTCGTGGGTCTTCTCGAATTCCTCGCGCTGCGCCGGCGTCATCACATTGAGCACCATGTCGCGCGCCTGCGGCGGCGTCAGCGGGCTCTGCGTGATCGGCTGCAGCCGGCCGTGCACCTTGATCGACGGAGCGACGCCACTCGTGATGAAAAGGTCCGACGCCTTGCGGTGGACCATCAGTTTCAGGAATGACGAGAAATCGATACCGCTCATTGCGGGTCTCCCGGAGCGCGGTCTACTCGAAAACGCGCTTGTCTTTGGCGTAACCGATCGCCTGGTTGCGCGTTACGAGGCCACGGCGCACCAGGTCGAGCAGGCATTGGTCGAGCGTCTGCATTCCCACGTTCTGACCGGTCTGGATGGAGGAATACATCTGCGCAACCTTGTCCTCGCGGATCAGGTTGCGGATGGCGGGGGTGCCGACCATGATTTCGTGCGCCGCAATGCGCCCGCCGCCCACCTTCTTCATGAGCGACTGCGAGACGACCGCGCGCAGGGATTCGGAGAGCATCGAACGGACCATGGGCTTTTCGCCCGCGGGGAACACGTCGATGATGCGGTCGATGGTCTTGGCCGCCGACGATGTATGCAGCGTGGCGAACACCAGGTGCCCCGTCTCGGCCGCGGTGAGCGCGAGGCGGATGGTCTCGATGTCGCGCATCTCGCCGACCAGGATGAAGTCCGGGTCCTCGCGCAGCGCCGAGCGCAGCGCCTCGTTGAACCCGTGCGTATCGCGATGCACCTCGCGCTGGTTGACCAGGCACTTCTGTGACGTATGCACGAACTCGATCGGATCCTCGATCGTGAGGATATGGCCGTACTCGAGCTTGTTGATGTGATCGACCATCGCCGCCAGGGTGGTCGACTTGCCCGAGCCGGTCGGACCCGTCACCAGGATCAGCCCCTGTGGCTGTTCGATCAGCTCCTTGAAGATCTTGGGCGCCGCCAGGTCTTCCAGGGTCAGGATCTGCGTGGGGATGGTGCGGAAAACCGCGCCGGCGCCACGGTTCTGGTTGAACGCGTTCACGCGGAAACGTGCCAGCCCGGGGATCTCGAAAGAGAAGTCGACCTCGAGGAATTCCTCGTAGTCGCGTCGCTGCTTGTCCGACATGATGTCGTAGACCAGCGCGTGAACCTGCTTGTGCTCGAGGGCGGGAATGTTGATGCGGCGCACGTCGCCGTCGACGCGGATCATCGGGGGCAGGCCCGCCGACAGGTGCAGGTCGGACGCCTTGTTCTTGACCGAAAACGCCAGCAGTTCCGCGATATCCATGGACTCTCCCCCCGGAAACGCACCGGCGCGCGGCGGCCGCTACGACACGGTTCGTCCCGAGTATATCCTGATGGACGAAGCCTTCTGCGACGTTTTCGATGGAATTTTCGGCACTACATGTGATCCAGCAACGCATCGGGCAGGCAATGCTCGCCGCGGGTACCCGGGTTCGCCTCCTGGCCGTTTCCAAAAGACAGCCCGACGGCGCTGTCCGGGAACTCACGGCCCTGGGTCAAATCGCGTTCGGCGAAAACTATGTCCAGGCGCTCGTGGCGCGCCGCAAGGTGTTCGACGGGATCGGACTCGAGTGGCACCTCATCGGCGCTTTGCAGTCCAACAAGTGCCGGCTCGCTGCGCTGCACGCGGACTGGGTCCAAAGCGTCGACAGAGCTGGCATCGTCTCGCAACTGGCGCGATTCCGCAGCGCGGAGTCGCCACCGCTGAACGTGCTCGTCGAAGTCAACATCGACGACGAAAGCAGCAAGTCTGGATGCGCTGCCGCGGACGTGCCGGCGCTGTGCGAGGCCATCGCCGCGCAACCCCGGTTGCGATTGCGCGGACTCATGGCCATTCCGGACGCCCGCAGCGAACCGGATGCGCGCCGCGCGTCGTTCGCCCGCATGCGACGCCTCTTCGACAAAGCCCTGGATGACTTTACGCATGTGGACACGCTTTCGATGGGGATGAGCGACGATTTCGAACTGGCGATCGCCGAGGGAGCGACAATGGTTCGCGTGGGCACCGCCCTGTTCGGCACGCGCAGTGGGCAGGACCCGCCGGTTCCAACCGACCCTGTCGGCACGCTCTAGCTTTTTTCGCGAGTGTGGCGGCGTCGTACCTGCACCACTGATTGACTGCACGATGGAGACGCGATGAATTCGACGACGGTTGCATTCGTGGGCGGGGGCAACATGGCCCGCAGCCTGGTGGGAGGATTGCGCGCACGAGGTGGCGAACTCGCCATTCGCGTCGCCGAGCCCGATGCGCTGGCGCGCGAAGCCATCGCGAGGCAGTTCGACGTCGCGACGTTCGAAGACAACGCGCTGGCCATCGCCGGGGCGGACGTGGTCGTCCTCGCGGTGAAGCCACAGGTCATGCGCAACGTGTGCACTGTCCTCGCCAAGGTGACGCGCGCGCCCGGGACGCTGTGGATCTCGATCGCGGCAGGCATCCGCATGGCGCAACTCGATGCCTGGCTCGGCGGAGGTCAGGCGATCGTGAGGAGCATGCCCAACACCCCTGCGCTGATCGGTGCCGGCATCACTGGAATGGTTGCAAACGCCCGGGTCGCGCCGTCACAGCGAACGGCAGCGGCATCCGTGCTCGAGGCGGCGGGCGCAGCGGTATGGATCGATCGCGAAGAACTCATGGACGCGGTCACTGCGGTTTCCGGCTCCGGCCCCGCGTACTTCCTCCTGTTGATGGAATCACTCGAGAAGGCAGCGATCCAGCAGGGGCTCCCGGCTTCGACCGCCCGGGCCCTGGTGCTGCACACCGCGCTCGGCGCGGCGCGCATGGCCGTGGCAAGCGATGAATCCCCTGCAGAACTCCGACATCGGGTGACCTCTCCCGGAGGAACCACGGCAGCTGCGCTCGCCGCATTCGAGGCGGGGGGATTCGGGGAACTCGTGGGTACTGCGATCGACGCGGCGACGCGACGCGGCGGCGAGCTTGCCGACGCCATGGCAGACTGAGCCCAACCACCCGACGACGCGAACATGAATTACCTGACCGATGCCGGCTCCTTGCTGGTCAATGCCTCGTTTGGGCTGCTGCTGGGCGTTCTGTTGTTGCGCATCGCCCTGCAGGCGCTGCGCGCGAATTTCTACAACCCGATCTGTCAGGCGATCTACAAGATCACCAATCCGCTGTTGATGCCATTGCAGCGACTCATCCCGGTACGCCGCATCCATTGGCCGGCATTGCTCCTGGCGTGGGTACTGGCGCTGCTGTGGATGTGGATCCTGACGTCCATGGCTGGCGGCGCGCCCGGCATCGGCGCCGTCATGCTGCTGGGCCTCGCCAAGCTGCTGGATTTTTCGCTGGTCATGGCGATGATCCTGATCGTCCTCCGGGCTCTTCTCAGTCTCTTCGGAGGAGGCTACGACAGCCCGATAGTGCCCGTGCTTACTCAGCTGACCGATCCACTCCTGCGCCCAATCCAGCGGGTGTTGCCATCGCTGGGCGGCTTCGACCTGTCTCCTCTCATCGCGATACTCGCAATCACGCTGCTCCGCATCCTGATCGTGCGGCCGCTGTTCGACCTGGCGATTGCCGGAAGCCTCGGCTGATCGGCGCCGTCGAACGCAACCACGTCACTTGCCTCATGCGCACCCTGCAACAAACTCAGGTGCGAGGCCGGGCCGCAGTGCGCTGGTGCCAGCCGCGGATAATTGCGTGCAGCGCCCCCACCCCGTCGGTCAGTGCGGCGGGACCGGGCTGCAGGATGATCGACGCGGGAACTTCGTGCAGTTCGCCGTGCCGGACTGCGGGAATGGACGCCCACCCGGCGCGCGCGGCGACCTTTTCGGGTCGGAATTTCTTGCCGCACCAGCTGCCGATGATGATGTCCGGGGCGCGCCGGATGACCTCATCGCGATCAGCGAGGATGCGGTCGCGAGCCAATGGCATCGCGGCCCGCTCGGGGAAAATATCGTCGCCGCCGGCGATCGCCACCAGCTCGGACACCCAGCGGATTCCGGTAATGGCGGGCTCATCCCATTCCTCGAAATAGACGCGCGGGCGCGTGTCGTGCTCGGACGTCCCCGCGACGATCGCGTCGAGGCCGGCGCGCATCGAACCCGCGAGTTCGCTCGCGCGCGTGGCGACACCGACCATCGCGCCCAGTCTCTGCACGTAGTCGAGTATTCCTTCGACGCTGCGATGGTTGCTGACCCAGACTTCGATGCCGGCCTTGATGAGGTCGCGCGCGATGTCGGCCTGGATGTCCGAGAATCCGATGGCGAGATCGGGTTCGAGCGCAAGGATCTTGTCCAGTTTTGCGCTGATGAAGGACGAGACCTTCGGCTTCTCGCGTCGTGCCCTGGGCGGCCGCACGCTGAAGCCGCTGATGCCGACGATGCGGGACTCTTCGCCGAGCAGGTACAGCGTCTCCGTCGGCTCTTCCGTCAGGCAGACGATGCGGCGCGGGCCCGACACGCGGTCAGGGATACAGCAATCGATGGACCCAGCGTCCATCGTGCCATTCGAAGCTGTCGCGCCGGTGCAACCGGTGGACCTGGGCGTACCAGAATTCAATGAGGTCGGGCCGCAACCGGTAGCCGCGCCATGCCGGCGGCCTCGGCACCGGGATGCCCTCGAAGCGGTGTCCGATCTCGGCGATCCGAGCGGCGAACAGTTCCGGCGATTCCATCGGCTGCGACTGGTCGGAGGCCCAGGCCCCGATCTGGCTGTCGCGCGGGCGGGTCGCGAAGTAGGCATCGGCCTCCACGTCCGCGACGAATTCCACATCGCCTTCTACGCGCACCTGCGAGGCAGTCGGAAGGTGCCGCCAGTAGAAATTCAGGGCGGCCCGCGAACTCTCGGCGAGCTGGCGGCCCTTGCGGCTGGTCGCGTGCGTGTAGAACACGAATCCGCGTTCGTCGTGGGCCTTGAGCAGGACCTGCCGTACGCTGATCCTGCCGTCTGCACCGGCAGTGGCGAGCGCCATGGCAGTGGGCTCTGGATCTGGGCCAGCGCGCGCCGCAGTTAGCAGCACGTCGAAGGTGGCAAGAATTTCCGGGTCGAGGAGCATGGGGTGATGGTAATGGGTGCGGAGTCGCATCCAGAAGTGCGTCGTGCGTCTGCTCGGTGAAACTTGTCAGGTCGGTGGTAACACGACCCGGATGAACAACCTACTGAGGGATCACAACTAGGCTCTGCGCATCCTGCGCGGGTTTCGATCCAGTCAGTGGTAACTCGACCCGGCGACTAGATTCGCGCGTCCAGCGCTCATCAAGTCGCTCCGGCCCGCGGCACTGGGGCGGCGTGACGTTCGACTAGGCTCTGCGCATGCTGCGCGGGCTTCGGTCGGGACGGTGGTAGCACGACCCGGCGACTAGATTCGCGCATCCAGCGCTCATCAAGTCGCTCCGGCCCGCGGCATCCATGCCGCGTGCGTTCGACCCGGCTCGCAGTGACGTTGGTCACTGCGATAGCGCCGGGCCTCACCCCCTCTCCAACCGGTAGCCGTGCTGGTAAACGGAGTTGAGTTGCCACCCGTGGGCGCCGTTCAATTGCAGCTTGCGACGGACACGACTGACGTGGGTGTCCACCGTGCGCGTAGGATCCCTTTCGCCGATATGCCACACGTCCTGCAGCAGCGCGCTGCGGCTCACCACCCGACCGACTCGCCGGAACAGATACAGGGCCAGTGCCATTTCCCGCGTGGTGAGCCGGACGGGCTCACCGTTCAGCGTGATGCGCCGCGCGTGGGGATCGACGCGGTACGGTTCGGTGTCGGTGATGGGCTCGTCGCTGACAGCAGGGGCGAGACGACGCAGGTGCGCTGCGATGCGCGCTGCGAGCTCGCCCGGACGCGGGGGCTTGACCACGTAATCGTCCGCGCCCGCTGCCAGCCCGGCAACGACATCGCTGTCGGTATCGAGACGCGACAACATGATCACGGGCAGATGGGAGTATTCAGACTCTCCGAGCCAGCGCACCAGCTCCAGGCCCGACTCGTCTGGGAGAACCCAGTCGACCACCAGCGCGTCGAAATCACCCGCCGGCAGGCGCTGGCGGAATGCCGAAGCCGATCCGAAGATCTCGCTGCGGAATCCGGCCTGGGCCAGCATCACGGCGAACAGCTGCGCCTGGTCCGGATCGTCCTCGATCAGCGCCACCAGCGCACTCTCCGCGCGATGATCGGTCCCCGGCGGCAGCATGGCTCCCGCACTCTGACGGTGCGAGGGCGTACCGTCCCGGGCGACTGAATGTCGCAATGTCATCGGATGCCACTCCTGACTCTTTATGTATGTCCTGAGTGTGGCACCGGGATTCGCGCTGGCAATGCCGACGAGTTCCCGCAGTCAGCGTTCGTAGGGTTTGGCCCACACGACTGTACGGGTGCGTCCGGAGTCGCTCAGGCAGTCGCGGCGATCGGCGCGGACGGTGGCGCGGGGATCCGTCGTGATCGATCTTCGCGGGCAATCCAGCGCAGCCAGATGAGCCAGACGACCAGTGCGTCGATGATAATGAGCGCCTGCCACAAATAGAGGTGGAACCACTCGAACCACGTGTGGCTCCACTGCCCGATGTAGAAGAGGCTGATGATGCGCACCAGGTTGAGCGCCTGAATCGCCACGAAACCGAAAGCGAATCCGATCACCTTTTGACGCAGGGTCGACGGAAACGCGAACAGCGCCGCGAACAGGATGATGAGCGCCTCGATGCCGTTGCAGCCCCGTTCGATCGACACCGCGAATCCGTTGCGCGTGCTCTGGATGACCTTGCCGAAGCTGACGGCGTCGGTGTCGAACATCGACACGAGCCATACGCAGACGCGAGCGATGCCTGCGGTGAAAGGGTCGATCACCCACCGTTCCACGGGTTGCAGTACTTCGAGCGTGAACAGGCCGCCGAGCAGCACCAGAAAAACAACGATGAAGCGCGTCATGCGTAGGCGGTCTGGCGTTGCTGCGGGGGCCGCAATGCTAGCATCGGGAGCGATGGGCACCATTGGAAACATCGTTCTGATCGGTCCGATGGGGGCCGGCAAGAGCACCCTCGCGGCCGCGCTCGCCCACTTGCTTTCGTTGCCGGTACGCGATCTTGATCGGGAGATCGAGGCTGCCAGCGGCGATACGGTGTCGGGCTTGTTCGAGCGCTTCGGTGAAGCCCACTTCCGGGCGCAGGAGCATGCGTTGCTGGAGTCGATCCTCGCCTGCGACGGCCAGATCGTGGCGTGCGGGGGCGGCGTGGTACTTGCGGCGCGAAATCGTGAACTGCTGGCCGAGCGCGCTTTCGTGGTCTGGCTCGACGCGGCGCCGGAGATCCTGCAAGCCCGCCTGCGTGGCGACGACTCACGCCCGCTATTGCGCGCACCGAACCTCGAAGTGCGGCTCTCCGAGCTGGCTGCGCAGCGCGACCCTCTCTATGCCGCGACCGCCGATCTCAGATTTCCGGTGAGCGACAGGCCGTTGCCCGAACAGGCTGAAGCCCTGTCTGGTCAACTACCGGCAACGTGGCACCGCGCCTCGGAGGACATCGGCATTGGTGTCTGAAGAAACAGCTGGTTCCTACCGGGTCGACGTCGCGCTCGGCGACCGGAGCTACCCGGTCCTGATCGGGCGCGGGGCATTGCGCCGAGCCGATGTCTGGCGCGACCTGTTGCCACGCGGTGGAAACCTGCTCGTTGTGACCAATGAAGTCGTTGCGCGCTGGTATCTCGCACCCCTGCTCGCGAGCCTGCCGGACACCGCGACGGTGCTGGTCCTGCCGGACGGCGAATCGGAGAAAACCCTCGCCAGTGCAGAGCGCATCTTCGAGGCACTGGCCGAGGCGCGCGTGACGCGCGATGGCACGATCGTCGCGCTCGGCGGCGGCGTGATCGGCGACCTGGCCGGCTTTGCCGCCGCGTGCTGGATGCGCGGCATCCGCTTCGTGCAGGTGCCCACGACCCTCCTCGCCATGGTCGACAGTTCCGTTGGCGGCAAGACCGGCGTCAATATCGTGCAGGGCAAGAACCTGGTCGGTGCGTTTCACCAGCCTTCGCTGGTCGTGGCCGATCTCGCCGCGCTCGACACCCTGCCCGACCGGGAGCTACGCGCGGGTCTGGCGGAAGTGATCAAGTACGGCGCCATCTGCGATGTGGATTTTTTCGCGTGGCTGGAGCAGAACGCAGCCGCATTGTGCCGGCGTGACGCAGTCGCGCTCGCGCATGCGGTGGCCCAGAGCTGCGCGCACAAGGCGCGGATCGTCGCCCGCGACGAACGCGAGTCGGGCGAGCGGGCGCTGCTCAATTTCGGGCACACGTTCGGTCACGCGCTGGAACAGGTAACAGGCTATGGGACCTTGCTGCACGGCGAAGCCGTGGCGATCGGCATGCTCCAGGCTGCGCGGCTGTCCACGACGCAGGGCATCGCCAGCGACGAAGCCGCGAAGCGGCTCGAAGCGCTGCTGTCGGCGATGGGACTTCCAACGGCGCCGCCGGCCGGACTTGACCCGGACGCGCTGCTCGGTGCAATGGCCCTCGACAAGAAGGCAACGGCTTCGAGCCTGCGTTTCGTCCTGTGGCATGGCGCGGGCTCGGCGAGTGTCGTCGGTGACGTGCCGCGTTCGGCGGTGCGTGAGGTCCTGGCGGCCTCATCCTGATACGGCTTGTCGCGGTGGCTGGACGATTTGCTCGGCTAGAATTGACGCATGCGCATCTACATGCAGCGTCCGCCTGCGGGCGCCGAGGCTCCCCGTTTTTTCCAGCTCACCCTTCAGCAGGACCTGTTCGGAGGCTGGTTGCTGGTGCGCGAGTGGGGACAACTCGGCGCACGTGCATCCACGAAGCGTTCGGTATTCCTCGACCAGGAGCAAGCTGAAGCCGCGCTGGAACAGGTCCGGGCGCAACAGACCGAGCGCGGTTTCCAGGTGATGTTCACGCGCGGCGCGGACGCGCCGCAAGGCTATCGTTGACGCCGCGAGAGCGGCTAACCATTGCGGCTACGCCGCGGAGCGGCATGACACCTTCAATTCCCCACCTCAAGAACGATCGACTGCTGCGCGCGCTGCGACTCGAGCCCGTGGACGCCACTCCCGTCTGGCTGATGCGTCAGGCAGGCCGTTATCTACCCGAGTATCGCGCTGCCCGCGCGCGCGCCGGCAGCTTCCTCGCGCTGGCGAAGACGCCTGAGCTCGCGTGCGAGGTCACGCTGCAGCCCATCGACCGCTTCGAACTCGATGCGGCCATCATCTTTTCGGACATCCTGACCATTCCCGATGCGATGGGACTCGAGCTTCATTTCGTCGACGGCGAGGGCCCGAAGTTTGCCCGCCCGATCGTTTCGGTCGCCGACGTCGATCGCCTTGGCGTGCCGGACCCGGAGATCGAGCTCAGGTACGTGATGGATGCCCTGCGCGTCACGCGCACCGCACTCGCCGGACGTGTTCCGCTCATCGGATTCTCGGGATCGCCCTGGACACTGGCGTGCTACATGGTCGAAGGCGGGGGCAGCGAAACTTTTTCGCGCATCAAGGCGATGGCATGGAACGAGCCTGCAGCGCTGCATCGACTTCTGGCAATCAACACAGCGGCCGTGATCAGTTACCTCGCGGCGCAACGTGCGGCAGGCGCGCAGGTGCTGATGGTTTTCGACACGTGGGGCGGCATGCTGACGCCTGCGCAATACCGGGAATTCTCATTGCCCTATCTGCAGCGCATCGCTGCGGAATTGAAGCGCGGCGAAGGTGTGGATCGGACGCCGCTGATACTGTTCGGCCGGGGCAACCAGACGCACCTCGAAGCACTCGCAGCCAGTGGCGCCGAAGGCGTTGGTGTCGATTGGACCTGCGATCTCGCGGAAGCGCGCAAGCGCACTGGAGGCAGGGTCGCATTGCAGGGCAACCTCGATCCGGGCGCCCTGTTCGCCAACCCTGCGGCCTTGCGCGCGGAAGTCGGGCGTGTCCTCGCCGGCTACGGTGACGGCCCTGGCCACGTGTTCAACCTGGGTCATGGCATCGCGCAGACCGTGGACCCCGACAACGTAGCCGTGCTGGTGGACGCGGTCCACGAACAGAGTCGCGCGCGGCACGCGCAAGCCACGGCACCGATTGGCTGAGCTTCACGCTGGCGCACGCCCGTGCGAGTCCGCGACGCGTTCCCCGGACGGAACAACGGCGGCCAGGCACTCGAGCAGGCGGTGATGGTCGATCGGTTTGCGCAGGAACAGGTTCATGCCCGCTGCGAGCGCTTCGCTTTCGGCCCCGGCGTCGGCGCGAGCACTGATGCCGATCATCAGCATGGTCTCGCCCCTCGCGCGAAGCAGGCGCCCAAGCTCCAGCCCGCCCAGCCCGGGAAGGTGGAAGTCGACCAGTGCCGCATGCGGGGCCTGGCGATCGATGAGTGCCAGGGCCGCGAGTCCGTGTCCGGCTTGCTCGACGAGGTAGCCCGCGCCTTGCGGGAAGCCCGCCAGTGCCTCCGCCACCGCGAGATCGTCTTCGACAATCAGCACGCGTCGCCCCGTAGATATGTCGACTTTCGCTCGCTCGATGTCGGGTCGCACCGCCGGCATTGATAACCCGGCTTCACTTTCGCGCGGGGCCGCTTCGGCGATGCCCGGACGCAGGGGAAACTCGACGATGAACGTGGTGCCTTCGCCGACACGGCTCCTCACTTCGAGGCGGCCCTGCATGAGATCGACGAGTTGTTGCACGATCGAAAGCCCGAGCCCACTGCCGCCGTGTCGTTGCGAGATCGTGCCGTCGGCTTGCTCGAACCGGGTGAACAGCCTTGCGAGATTTTCCGGGGAGACACCCGGACCCGTATCCATGATCCGGATCCGGAGCCAGTCGGGTGTCGGCGCGTCCGCGACCAGCCGCACTTCGCCGCGCTCGATGAACTTGAGGGCGTTGCCGAGCAGGTTGAAGAGAACCTGCCTCAGCCGCAGCGGATCAATCTCGATCAGGCGCGGCAGGTCGCGATGGCATTCGAGGCGCAACTCGACGCCCTTCGCGATCGCCGCCGGTGCCTCGATGTCGATCACCTCCTGCAACACCGCGCACGGATCCGTCCGCACTTCGGTGAGCGTCATCCGCCCTGCTTCGATCCGCGCCAGGTCGAGCAGGTTGTTGATGAGCTGCAGCAATAGTTCGATCGCGCCACGAATGCGGGTGACGTAGCGGCGCTGCCGCGCATCCAGCGACGTGTCCAGCAACAGGTCGCTCATCCCGCTCATTCCGCTGATGGGCGTACGGATTTCGTGCGCGATATCCGCAAGAAAATCGCTCTTGGCCTGGTTGGCGCGCTCCGCCGCCTCGCGTCGCGCTTCGTTGAGCGCCAGCGCGTGCCGCCGCTGCAGGCGCCAGCGCTGCTGCATCACCAGGAGAACCGCGAGGAATGCGCCGGCCAATGCGTAAACCGCCAGCGCCATCGCACTCCGCCAGGGCGGGCTGTCGACTTCGAATCGAAAGCCCACCGGTTCGCCCCACACCCCGCTGTTGTTCGCTCCCTGGGCCTGTAATGTGTAGCTGCCGGCAGCCAGGCCCGAGAACACGCGCGTGCCGTCCGCCCCGCCGTCGCGCCATTCGGTGTCGAACGGCGCGAGCCGGAAGCGGTAGCGGTTGGCTTGCGGATCGACCAGCGAAAGGGCCCGCACGCGCACCGTGAAATCCCGATCGTTGTGCAACAGCCGGAACGCGCCCGCAGCGGGCAGCGACTGGATGCCGGCATCGCGATCGACATGCACGGCGTGCACCTGCAGCGCGGGCGCCGCGGGATTGTCCACGACGTGGAGCGGATCGAACTCGATGGCTCCGAGCGTGCTCAGCGCGAGAATCCTGCCGTTCTCCTGCACCATCGCCGGACGGTTTGACAACTCGCTGGCACCGAGTCCATCGCCCGCGCCGTAACGCCGCCACGTACCGGACCGTGGGTCGAACCGTTGTATGCCGCGGCCGCCCAGCAACCAGACATAGTGGCGACGGTCCACGACCAGCGCGCCGATCTCCATCGGTTCGAGACCCTCTTTCGTTGCATAGTTCGCGAGGGTCGAGAGTTGCGCGCCTTCCACGCGCGCATGCACCAGTCCCTCGCGAGAGTGGAGCCATACGGTTCCGTCGGAGTCGAACGCGAAGGCGTGCACGACCTGCGCGGATACGCCGCGAACCGGGGAGAAGTTTTCGGCGCCTGCTGCAAGCCGATCGATGCCACCGTCGCCAGCGACCCAGAGGGATCCGTCCGGCGCGCGTCCGATCTGCTCGGGCTCGACGATGCGAAGTCCGTCAGCGCCGCCCGTGAAGTGCTTCGGCGCGAGCGACGGTTCGAACCGGGTCAGTCCCACGCCGAGCGTCGAGGCCCACACGCTGCCATCGGGATCGGCCCATATCAGCTCGACGAGGCCTTCGAGCGCGGTGTAGGTGCGATCCTTGATCCACGGACGCACTGACTGGTCGCGCGGGTGGAAGCGCACGGCGCCGTTGCGCGTGCCGAACCAGAGCGCACCTTCGCGGTCGCACGCGAGTGCACCGAAGACTTGCGCAGGCCACGTGGAAAACCCGGAGCCCTCTTCGCGCTCGTTGGTAACCCGACCGGTGCCAGCGTCGAGGCGCAGCAGCGGGCCGTGTCGGCGCAACAACCACGCATCGCCATCGGGGCAGCGGGACGCACCCACCCAGCGACCGGCCTCCGCGGCGCGCGCGTCCGGCGCCTGTTCGCGAAGCAGCGTGAAATTCCGCCACCCCGCGCGCACCTGCTGCAGGCCGCCGCCGTGAGTGGCGATCCAGAGGTTGTTCTCGCGGTCGCGCAAGCCGTGCAGCAGTTCGCGCGTCGGCAATGCGAGCGGCAGTCCCGGTTGCGCGGCGACGGCGTGCACGCGACCGTCGGCCTCGATGCGGAATGCCCCGTGCTGTCGCGTGAGGATCCACAGCGCGCCGTCGTCATCGTGGACCAGGCTCTGCACCAGGGCGTTGTCGGGGAGCTCTGCGATCGCGAGTTGCTGCGGAACCAGCGCGACGTTGGGATCGCCGCCGATGCGCCAGACCTTGCCGCGTCCCCCTGCCAGCACGGCGCCGTCGGGCTCGAGGGCGAGCGAGATCACGAACTCGCCCGCGAGGAGATGCTGTGCGACTGTCGGCACCGGCGAGCCTGCGCGCGCGTCGACGAGATCGAGTCCCGCGGTGGTGGCGGACCATATCCATCCATCCGCGGTCCCGAGGATCGCAAGCACATGGTTGCTGGCGGGAGTGCGCGGATCCTGGGCATCGTGCCGGGTTCCGGAAATCGCCAGCGTGTCCGGGTCGACGCGATGCAGGCCCGCGTCGTAACCGCCCACCCAGATGCGACCTTTGTAGTCTTCGCCCACTGCCCAGACGTCGGCTTGCGCAAGAGCGTGGGGCGAGCGTCCGACGCCCGCGCGGCGCAGTTGCCGGCGCTGCGAGTCGAGCGTGGCTAGCCCTCCGCCTTCTGTACCGATCCAGACGCGGTCGGCCGAGTCGACGAACACGGCCTCCACCGCGATGCCTGCCAGCTCCTCACCGCCTTCGACGCCGTGTCTTACGCTGGTGAATTCGACGCCATCAAAACGGGCCAGGCCGTCAGCGGTTGCGATCCACAAATAGCCTGCGCGATCCTGCGCCAACTGGTTCACGTAGCTCGACGGAAGGCCCTGTTCGATGCCGAACTGGGAAAACAGCGGTCGCACTACCGGCGCTGACCAGGCCGGCGACCCGAGCAACACTGCAAACACGAGGCAAATCCACCTGGAGTCCATTCCGGCCATTGCGTTCCCTGCGCGCGATCCCTGGCCCGCCAAGAATCGCACGAATCGGATGCATCGCGCTGCATCGTCCGCCATCATGCGGACGCCGCCGATTGGGGACCTCAGATGAAGTTGCGCAGCGACGCCCGGCGGTGGGGCGGAGTCACCAAGACGCTGCACTGGACGATCGCACTGGCGGTGATCGCGCTGCTGTGCGTGGGAACGTGGATGGTCGACTTGCCGATTTCGGCGGACAAGGTCCGCATTTATGGGCTGCACAAGTCGGCCGGCATCACGGTGCTCGCGCTGATGCTGGTTCGCATCGCCTGGAGGCGGTGGGAGGCCGCGCGGCCCGAACTGCCATTCGGCATGCCCGGGTGGGAGCGCGCGGCCGCCTGGTCGAGCCACCTGCTGCTGTACCTGGCGCTGCTGGTGATGCCGCTGTCCGGCTGGCTCTTCAACTCTGCCGCCAATTTCCCGCTGCAATGGTTCGGCTGGTTCACGATCCCGGGACTGACCGGTCCGGATCCCGAGGTGAAGGCGTGGGCGCGCGCCGTACATCACTGGACGGGATACTTTCTGATCGGCCTGGTGTCCCTGCATGTGATGGCTGCTTTGAAACACCACCTCCTCGACCGCGACGAAACCCTTCGCCGAATGTGGCCCGGAGCACCAAGGCGCAGATGACCCGAACTCTTTCAGTACTGATCTTCGCGCTGTTGGTTGTGGGGTCCACACCGACCTTGGCTGCGGACTGGAAAACGGATGCGGCGACGAGCCGCCTCGAGTTCGTGGCGTCCGCGCAGGGCAGCGACTTCACGGGACGTTTCCGGAAGTTCACGCCCCGCATCCGGTTCGATCCGGCCAATCCCGCGGCAGCTTCGTTCGATGTGTCGATCGACCTCGCCTCGGTCGATACGCGGAACGCCGAGCGCGACGAAACGCTGCCCGGCGCCGACTTTTTCTGGACGGAGAAGTACCCGCGCGCGCGGTTCACCGCGACCGGCTGCAGGGCGCTGCCGGCGGCCGGACGATTCCAGTGCCAGGGGACCCTTGCGCTGCGCGGCAAGTCGCGCAAACTCGCGTTCCCGTTCACGTGGAAAGGCGACTCGCGAACGGCCCGGCTGAACTCCAGCGTCACGTTGAATCGGCTCGACTACGGAATCGGCGCTGGCGAATGGGCGGATCCGGCGACCATCGGCCACCGGGTCAACGTGAAGATTGCACTCGTACTCCGGACCAGCGCGCCAACTGGTGTTGCGCCTCCGGCCAAACCCTGACTTTTCGAGAAGACCCCGACGCATGAGCATCAGTCCCGCACCACCGCCGAACCCCCTGCAGGAATACTTCTCCAACAATCCCGGACGCCTGCTCAGCAAGTGGCGGCATTACTTCGACATCTATCACCGGCATTTCGAGCGGTTTCGGGGCCGCAAGCCGACGGTGGTCGAGATCGGCGTGTTTCACGGTGGTTCGCTGGAAATGTGGAGGTCGTATTTCGGCGACGGTGCTCGCATTGTGGGCGTCGACGTCAATCCCCGCGTGCTCGAATTGAACCTGCCGGGAATCGAAATCATCATCGGCGACCAGGGCGACCGCGCTTTCCTGGCCAGGCTCGCAGCGGAGGTCGGCCCCATCGACATCCTGATCGACGACGGTGGCCATACCATGCCGCAACAGATCGCCACGGTGGAAACGCTGTACGGCGCCATGGCTCCCGAGGGCGTGATCCTGGTCGAGGATACGCACACCAGCTATTGGCGCGAATACGGCGGCGGCCTGCGCTCGCACATGAGTTTCATGCAGTTTGCAAAGCATCTGGTAGACGAACTCAATGCCTACCATTCACGCGATACGCAGAGCTTCGCGCCGGGGCCTTTCACTCATGGGACGCGCTCCATGCACTTTTACGACAGCGTGGTCGTCATCGAGAAAGGCCTGCACCCGCGGCCCGACCAGATCCGCAGCGGCGTGCCAAGCTTCCCGTTGCAGCCCGGGGAATAACGGGCAATGCGAGTCGGCAGGTCAACCGGGGAGCCAGGCACGCAGCGCGCGCACGTCGAAAGGCCAGTCGAGTTCGCGCCCGCCTGCTTGCCGAAGGACAGGGACTCGCTCGCCATAGCGCGTCTCGAGTGCCTCGTCGCCATCGATGAACACGCTCTCGAAGTCGCCGGCGCGCGCCGCCGCGAGCAATCCGATCGCTTCATCGCATAGCGCGCAATCGTCCCGCTGAAAAAGCGTCAGTCGCATGGTGCCGATGTCGTTGCGCGGCACGTCCGCGTCCAAGCCCTAGAATAGGTCATGGCTGTCAGCACCTTCGACCTCTTCAAGATCGGCATCGGGCCGAGTTCGTCGCACACCGTGGGTCCGATGCGCGCCGCGGCGCGTTTCGCGGAGAAGTGGCTGCTCGAGGCCGGGCGCCTGCAGGATGTGGTCCGGGTCCGGGCCGAAGTGTTCGGGTCCCTCGCCATGACCGGCCGCGGCCACGGCACGGACAAGGCGGTGCTGCTCGGGCTCGAGGGCCATTGGCCGCAATCGATCGATCCCGATGTCATTCCCGCGGTGCTGGAGCGCATCCGGTCGGAGCAGCGGCTCAACCTTCTCGGCAGCCGGTCCATTGCGTTCGACGAAAAGCGCGACCTGGTGATGAACAAGCGCCAGAAGCTGCCGTATCACACGAACGGAATGCGCTTTTCTGCATTCGACGCCGACGACGCGCTCATCGCCACCCGCGACTATTACTCCGTGGGTGGTGGATTCGTGGTCAACCAGGATGAAGCGGCGGAAGACCGGATCGTCGCCGACACCACCGCTCTGCCGCACCCTTTCCACAGCGGCGACGAACTGCTCGCCGAGTGCGAGCGCAGCGGCCTCAGCATGGCGGAGATCATGTTCGCCAACGAGAAGGTGTGGCGCAGCGAGGAAGACATACACGCCGGGTTGCGGGCGCTGTGGTCCGCCATGCAACTCTGCGTGGCGCGGGGAATCGCGCAGTCGGGCACGCTGCCGGGAGGCCTGCACGTGAAGCGCCGCGCGCCCAATCTCCATGCCGAATTGTCGAGCCAGCCCGAAGCCGCGCTGCGCGATCCGCTCACCGTGCTCGACTGGGTCAATCTCTACGCACTGGCGGTCAACGAGGAGAACGCCGCCGGTGGCCGGGTCGTGACCGCGCCGACCAATGGCGCGGCAGGCATCATTCCTGCCGTACTCAAGTACTACGACCGCTTCATACCCGGCGCCAGCGAGCAGGGCGTATTCGATTTCCTGCTCACCGCCGCCGCCGTCGGAATCCTCTACAAGGAAAATGCCTCCATTTCCGGAGCCGAAGTCGGCTGCCAGGGCGAGGTCGGCGTGGCCTGCTCCATGGCGGCAGCAGGGCTCACCGCAGCGCTGGGCGGCACGCCAGGCCAGATCGAGAACGCCGCCGAGATCGGCATGGAGCACAACCTCGGACTGACCTGCGACCCGATTGGCGGACTGGTGCAGATTCCCTGCATCGAGCGCAATGCGATGGGCGCGGTCAAGGCCATCAATGCCTCGAGGATGGCACTGCGCGGCGACGGCAAGCACAAGGTCTCGCTCGACAAGGTCATCCGGACGATGCGCGACACCGGCCGCGACATGCAGGACAAATACAAGGAAACCTCGCGCGGCGGCCTCGCGGTCAACGTCATCGAGTGTTGAGGCGCGCAAGGAGCCGGGAGCCGGATTGTTGCCAAACGACTCGCAGTCGATTAGCCTTCTGCCGGTTGTTAACCTTGCGTTACGGAATTACCGCCGCGCAAATCCTCGCCCCAATTTGCCAAAGGCCTCCAATATGAAAACCAGAATCCTGCTTTGCGCGACACTGCTGACGCTCGCCACGGGCGCCGCTTTCGCGGCGAAGGGCGATCCCAGGCCGCAGCTGCTCGGATTTGGTACGGAAAACGTGCCGGACGGCACGCCGACCCTCACCTTTACGGTTCCGGTGTCGGGCGACACCACGACCCTCTGCGCTGCGCAGCCTGCGGTCGGTGAACCGGTATTCACCTTCAACCTCGGTCCGAACGCCGTGATCACCGGAATCGGCTGGAGCTTGACCCAGCAGGCCTTCACGCCGAGCTGGCTGAGCGAGATGGTGGTGCAGTTCTACAACTCCACCGGAGCGCAGATCAGTCTTGCCGCTTCGGCCGATGACAACGCCGGCGGCCCGACACTCTTCGCCGGCGGCCCCGTCGACCTGACGACGGCTGGCCTGCCGAACCTCGCGCTGGGCGCGACAGGCATTCTGCGGATCGGTCTGTGCGAGAGCTTCCTCGACGGTGCGACCCCGGTCGACGGGCGCTTCTCGGTACCGTCAAGCATCACCATCCAGTGCAACACCTGCGTCAATCCGGTTGGCCCACCGCCCGGCGCCGATCTGGCCCTGACGCAGAGCAACAACGCGGCCGGCAACGCACTGCTGATCGGCACCACGTTCCAGAAGACGCTGACGGTCACTAACAATGGCCCCTCCACGGCGACCGCGATCACCGTCACCGATGTGCTGCCGCCGCAGCTGGCGTTCGTCAGCAGCACTTGCGGCGCAACCGCCGCCGGCCAGACCGTGACCTACACGATCCCGACCCTTGCCAACGGTGCTGTCAACAGCTGCGTCCTGACGGTGCGCGTCGCGGCCTCGGGCACGATCGTCAACACGGCGTCGATCACGGCGTCCGCACCCGCCGATCCAACCCCGGGCAACAACACCACGTCCGCGCAGATCGGTCCGAGCGGTGGCGGCGTCGCGCAGACTGCGGTACCTGCCCTTGATCGCAACACGGTGCTGGTGCTGTTGGGACTGGTCACGCTGCTGGGCATGGTTGCCCTCCGCCAGCGCCAGGCCTGAGCAAATCCGGGGCGGTAGCTTCGCAGGGCGCCTGCCCGCGCCGCCCCGATCCACCAGGCTGATGCAGACGCCCGCCTTGCGCGGGCGTTTGCTTTTGCAGGCATGAACCTTCTGCCCGGGGCGAGTGGCTTTCCATTGGGTTCGGACTGGGGTATTTTGCCCACCGGGGGGCTTGACTCTGCGTTTCGACCGCAGGCTGTAGCCCAGATCGCTGCTACCGAGTGCTAGGGGAACGACTCATGAAAAACAACCGCATGTCCGGGCGTACGGTGCTATTGGCACTGGTGATCGCCTCCTTGACCGCCGTCGGGTCCACCTCCGCGCAGACTTCGAAGAGCGCCCAGATAGACCGCATGACCCAGTTGCAGGCGCAGTTCGATGCAGCGAAGGGCCAGCCGGGCGCCAACGAGGAGCAACTTGCGGCGAACCGGACCGAGTATGCGCAGATCAAGGCTGCACTGGGCGGTGACGAGCCTTGCGCGATTGGCAACGCGACGGAAGGAAGCTCGTCTCCGCGGGCGCCCGCACCGTCACCCACCGGCTGCACTGCCACCACCACGCCATTCGCGAACACCACAGCGGTAGCGATTCCCACGGGTCCGGGCGTCGTCACGTCGACGATTACCGTCGCGGGCGCCGCGACCTACCTCTGGGATGCCGACATCACGACATTCATCACGCACACGTTTGCCGCTGACCTGGACGTCACTATCCAGAGTCCCGCTGGCACCATCGTCACCCTCACCACGGATAACGGGGCGGGCAACGACAACGTGTTCAACGGCACGGTCTGGGACGACGACGCCAATCCGCTTGGGCAGGTGCCCTACACCACCAACGCCGGGCTGGTCACCGACCATCCCTACGTAAACCTGGTGCTGGCATCGCCACTGGTTCCGGAAGAATCGCTGGCTGCTTTCGTCGGCGAGAATCCGAATGGCGTGTGGACCATCACCATCAGTGACGATCTCTCCGGAGACGGCGGATCGCTCGACCAGTGGTCGCTCAATCTCACGACCTTCCCGGCCGCACCCACTCTGTCGCCGGTGCAAGCGTTCAATCAGGCCACGGCCACAGCCATTCCCACGGGCCCCGCGGTGGTGACCTCGACGCTCGCAGTGGCGGGCCTCGCCAATCCGGTCTGCAAGGTGGCGCTGCGCTCCAACATTGCGCACACGTTCGCGGCCGACCTGGACATCACCCTGCTTTCTCCGGCCGGAACCGTGGTGACCTTGACGACCGACAACGGCGCGGGCAACGACAACGTGTTCGCCGGAACCGTTTGGGACGATGACGCCAATCCCGCCGGCCAGGTTCCCTACACGACCAACGCCGGCGTCACGACCGATCATCCCTACGTCAATCTGGTGCCGGCGACTCCACTGGTTCCGGAAGAATCCATGGGCGCATTCATGGGCGAAGTCGGCAACGGAACCTGGTCGCTGACCGTTAGCGACGATCTGTCAGGCGACGGCGGTTCGATCGACTCGTGGGGCCTGGACTTCATCACCTGCGCCTGCGCTGCATCGACGGCCGACCTGGCACTGACCCAGAGCAACAACGCGGCAGGCAATGCCCTCTTGATCGGTTCGACGTTCGAGAAGACGCTGACGGTGACCAACAACGGACCGGCCACGGCGACCGGCATCACCGTCACCGACACCCTGCCTGCGCAACTGGCGTTCGTGAGCAGCAACTGCGGCGCGACCGCGGCGGGCCAGGTCGTGACGTACACCATCCCGACTCTTGCGAGTGGCGCGGTTAACAACTGCGTGCTGACACTGCGGGTGCAGGCACCCGGCACCATCGTCAACACAGCGGCCATCACCGCGTCGACTCCGACCGATCCCGTGGCGGGCAACAACACCACGTCGGCGCAAATCGGCCCCAGCGGCGGCGGCGTGGCCCAGACCCCGGTTCCGGCCCTCGACCTCAAGTCGATCCTGGTGCTGCTGGGCCTGGTCTCGGCACTCGGCATGTTCGCCATGCGTCAGCGCCAGGCGTAAGCCTTCGCGTCACGGGTGGCGCCGCGAGGCTCCACGGCAGAATCAGGACAACGCCCGCATCGCGGGCGTTGTCTTTTCCAGACCGCACATTCGGGCATGCCGTGCACCGGAGAGGCGGCACGATACCCTGACGCGGCTATGATGCGCGCCCACTGTCGAATCCCGGCTGCGAATCATGTCGGCACACCTCACCGAAACCGGGCGCCGCCGCACGTTCGCGATCGTGTCGCATCCCGACGCGGGCAAGACCACGCTCACCGAAAAACTGCTGCTGTTCGGCGGCGCGATCCAGATGGCGGGCAGCGTCAAGTCGCGAAAGGCTGCGCGGCACGCCACTTCGGACTGGATGGCGCTCGAGAAGGAGCGCGGCATTTCCGTGACGTCTTCCGTGATGCAGTTTCCCTACGAGGATCGCATCATCAACCTGCTGGATACGCCGGGCCACGCAGACTTTTCCGAGGACACCTACCGCGTGCTGACAGCGGTGGACTCCGCGCTCATGGTCATCGACGTGGCCAAGGGCGTCGAGGAGCGCACGATCAAGCTCATGGACGTGTGCCGCCTGCGCGACACGCCCATCATGACCTTCATCAACAAGCTCGACCGGGAGGGGCGGCCTCCCATCGAGTTGCTCGATGAAATCGAGCGTGTGCTCGGCATCCAGTGTGCGCCCGTCACCTGGCCGATCGGGATGGGGCAGCGCCTGAAGGGCGTGGTGCACCTGCTCACGGGAGAAGTGCACCTCTTCGAGCCCGGCCGGAACTTCACGCGACAGGATTCGACGATCTACGCCTCGCTCGATGACGCCGAACTGGCTGCACGGATCGGTCCCGAGCTCATGCGCGAACTTCGCGAGGAACTGGAACTGGTCGAAGGCGCGTCGCATCCCTTCGACCAGGCGGCGTACCTTGCCGGGCGGCAGAGCCCGGTCTTCTTCGGCTCGGCGGTCAACAATTTCGGCGTGCAGTTGCTGCTCGATTTCTTCGTCGAACACGCGCCTTCGCCGCAACCGCGCGAAACCACTTCGCGCACCATCGCTCCTGCCGAAACCTCATTCACGGGATTCGTCTTCAAGATCCAGGCGAACATGGATCCCCAGCATCGCGACCGCGTGGCGTTCCTGCGCGTGTGCTCGGGCCAGTTCGAGCCGGGCATGAAGGCGTTTCACGTCCGCGCCGAAAAGGAGGTCAAGCTGGCGAACGCGCTGACCTTCATGGCGAGCGATCGCGAAATCGTCGAGCGTGCGTTTCCTGGAGACGTGATCGGGCTGTACAACCACGGCACGATATCCATCGGCGACACGTTCACCGCCGGCGAAAAATTGTCGTTCACCGGGATTCCGAGCTTCGCGCCCGAATTGTTCCGCCGCGCGCGGCTGCGCGATCCGCTGCGCCTCAAGCAACTGCAGAAGGGCCTCGCGCAACTCAGCGAAGAAGGCGCCACGCAGTTCTTCCGCCCTCTGATGTCGAACGATTTGATCCTGGGCGCGGTGGGCACCCTGCAGTTCGACGTCGTCGCGTACCGGCTGAAGGACGAGTACGGAGTGGACGCCTCGTTCGAGGCGGTCGCGGTCAACTCGGCACGTTGGGTGCGCGGCTCCGATCCCCGCAAGCTGGAAGATTTCCGCGAGAAAGCCGCAATGAATCTCGCGCTCGACGCCGCAGGCGAACTGGTCTATCTCGCGCCTACCCGCGTCAACCTGCAACTCATCCAGGAACGATGGCCGCAGCTGGAATTCGTCGCGACGCGCGAGCATGCGCACGCGGTGATGCCCGATTGATCCGAAGCCCGTCGGCGTGTCGCCGACCGGGCCGATCCCTCACATGTCGAGGCTGTCGGAGAAGATCGATTCGCGATCGACGTCGTGGGTAGCGGAGATGAGCATTCCCTCAGGATCGGCGAACAGCACGTCTCCGGACGCGCCGGAAGCCGCGACTGCCGGACCCGTCGCCATCGAGTCGGAAGGAGCACCCGGTTGCTCATGCGAACCCAGGCCGATGACAACCGCGAGGCCCGCCGCAGCCGCGAGGGAAATCCATGCGGATGTGCGGACGCGCGGCGCAGGTTGCATGGGCGCGGTGCGAGCATCGCGCGCTACGTCTGCAACCACTCCGGTGGCCCAAGGCCCGATGCTGCGGGCAATGCCGATGAGAGCAGGTGCCTCGGGCGTGCGGGCGAGCAACTCGAGCGCGGCCGCGTCGCCCGCGGGCGTCGTGGCAAGCGCCAGCAACTGCTCCGCGTCGAGCGCCGGGCCATGGCGAACGACCTCGGACCGATAGAGCGTGGACAAGCTGCGCCTAGTCATCGAATTCTCCGAACCCACGTAACCTCAGCCACTCCCGCAACGTCGCCATGCCCCTCTCGGCGAGTTTGCGGGCCGCTTCGCCGCTGATACCCAGCAACTCACCACATTCCGTTGCACTGAATCCCTGCAAAGTGAACTGCACCGCCAGCCGCCGCTGTGGCGGCAATTCCGCCAGCGCCTGGTCGAGAGCCCGGGACACCCCGTCCGATTGCGCATCGGACTCCGGCCCCGCGCGCTCCACCAGTCCTTCAGGTAACGCCAGATCGCCCGAATCGGCGTATTCCTCGACCGAATGGGCGGCAGGAGGACTACGTCGCACGGCGTCGATCACCACGCTCAGTACCGTCCTCGATATATAAGACGCAGAAAAGTCCGCATTCCGGTCACGCTCGAGGGCGCGCCACAGCCGGATCCTGACTTCCTGGGCAATATCGTCCGGGTCGAGCGAGGCGCTGCCCCGGCAATGGCGCTCGATGACCGAGCGCAGCCGCATCGCGTGTCGACGCAACAGGGCTTCCAGCGCGTCGTCCGCTCCAGCGCGGTCGGTCACCCTGGCGCCTGTCGCGGAAGCAAATGGCTCCGGAGCCTGCGACGTTGCGGGCAGGAGACGACCCGTTGCATGTTGGACCGCGGCCGGTTCACGACGCGGTCGCGCGCCGAGGGCCGTTGCCTCAACTGGAGATGTACTGCTTGAGCTGGTCGATCTCGACCGCCTGGTCAGCCAGCATGCGCTTCACGAGGTCGCCGATCGAAACGACGCCCTGGATCCTGCCGTCTGATACCACGGCCAGATGCCGGATGCGCTGGTCGGTCATGAGCCGCATGCAGGTGTGGATGCCGGTCGAGGGCTGCACCGAGACCACCGGCGCGCTCATGATGTCGGTCACCGGCGTGTCGTGCGAGGCGCGCCCCAGCAAAACCACCTTGCGCGCGTAGTCGCGCTCCGAAAGGATGCCGAGCAGTTCGTCGCCCTGCATGACGAGCACCGATCCGATGCCGGCGTCCGCCATCACGCGCAAAGCATCGAGCACGCGCTGCCCGGGTTCGACGGAAAAGACTGTTCCGCCCTTTTCGCTCAACAGATCCTTGACCGTCGACATGTTTTCCTCGCACCGCGCCGGCGAAACGCATTGTAACTGTCGCGCGGCGCCACCGGCAGCAGCGCCCGAAGGGTTTCATGCCGGAACCGCTGCGCTGCGATAATCCGCAGTGAGCCCCACACCGCCGCAGCCATACGGAGTCCGCACGTGGAGCCATCCGAACAAGATCGCCTGAGGTCCTTCCATATTCCCGCGCTCGGCACCCGGGGAGTGTGGGCGCACCTCGATTCGGCCTGGCTCGCGGTCACCGCGGAACACGGCTACCCGATGCCAGTGCGCCAGTTGCTGGGGGAGGCGCTCGTCGCCACTACCCTGCTCGCGGGAAATCTCAAGGCTCCCGGAAGGCTGTCCCTGCATCTCAAATCCTCGGGCGCGCTGCGGACATTGTTCGCCGAGTGCGATCACGAGGGGCACGTGCGCGGCATCGCCCGGCTCGACGAAAATTTCGAGGCACCAGACGAAATCCACCTGTCGCGGTTGCCCGAAGCCCTGCTCGGGATCACGCTGGAGCGCCCGGAACAGGAGCGCTACCAGGGTCTCATCGCCGTGGAGCATCGCTCTCTCGGCGAAGTGCTGGAGTCCTACTTCGCCCAGTCGGAGCAACTGCGTACGCGCATCTGGTTGTCGGCGGACCCATCACGCTGCGCCGGCCTCATGTTGCAGCAGCTCCCGACCGCTTCCGGGTCGGGCGCAGGCTTCGAAGAAGCGGAAATCCTCGCCTCTACGGTGCGCGCCGCGGAATTGCTGTCGCTCGATGCCGCTACCTTGATAAGGCGTCTGTTTTCCGAGCACGACGTGAGGCTTGCCGACGGAACTGTTCTTTCATTTTCCTGCACCTGCTCCCGTGAGCGGGTCGGCAGGATGTTCGAGTCCCTCGGCCGGGAGGAGGCATTCGCCGCACTGGCCGACGACAGGGCCGAAGTCCGCTGCGAATTCTGCAACCGGCTCTGGGTTTTCGACCGGATCGACCTGGCGCGAATTTTCATGACCGGCGGCTGGACCGCCCCGTCGGAACCCACTGCACACTGACTGGAAGTTCCGTTAAACTTTCGTTTGAGATTGCTGTCCCAATGTTCCATCAGGGCGCATCCCTTGCGCCCAAGCCAACTGGATCGAGCCGTACCCGATGCGACTTTGCCGTGCCCTGCTGCTCCTCGCCCTGTCGGTATTGCCGGCAGCGGCGTTGCGCGCGCAAAGCGTCGAAGTCAATGGCTGGCGGCCGAGCGATTGGCGCCTCGTGCCGGACGCGCAGTCCGCTGTGGGACCGGGCGCCGGGACGGGTTCGGCCACGTCCAGTCCGCGGTGGGTTCGCTGGGGCACCGACGACAAGGTCGCGGCCATCGCCAGCGCGAGCGGGAACATCTCACTGCGTGCATCCGCCAGTGAGGTTCCACGGAACTGCGCGCTGTCCACGGGCGGCACGACTAACGCGCGCGCCTTCAGTGCGGAGTGCGTCGCTGCGATGGCCCTTGCCCGTAGCCGGCAGTCGGAACTGCGCGCAGGCCTCGAGTGGACAGGCGGGCCGGTTTCCCTGACTGCGTCGCTCGGCTTCGCGGACACCCTCGCACCTTTGGCCGGATCTCTCAATCCGCTGGGTTCGTTGCCCGTCTGGCTGCTCGATGAGGGTCTGCGCACCGACCCGTCGCTCGCCGGCAGCGCAGCGGAGATAAGCACGCGCGACCTCGCCGTCGGGGGCAGCTGGCGGGTGAATTCCTCGGTTTCCGTACAGTTCCACGGAAGTCACGGGGAGTTGTCGACCCAGGTTCCGGCTTCGTCCACGCGCGTCGACGCCGAACAGACGGTGCTCGGCTTCGGTATCACCAGCGGTTCGTTGCGCGGCACGGTTACTGGCCAGCGCCTCGTGCCCAAGTCGCCGTTGCGCAGCGGCGAGCAGTTGACCGCGCTGGACCTCGGAGTCTCCTGGCGCACGCCGTGGCAGGGTGAACTCACCGTCGGCGCGCGCGAGTTGTCGCGTTCCGATGCGCCGCTCCAGGATCCTGCAGCCGCCGCGAAAGCCAGCGAAGAGCGCACGCCCTACGTGCAGTACCGCCAGGACCTGTAAGCGCCGGGGTGCCGCCACCGGCGCCGGTGAAGGGTCCGTCTCCCAGGCAACGCCCCGTCAAGTTTCCACCTGATCCCGCCTTGGGCCGACTCGTTTCGTCTGTGAGCGGCACGCGCGTAAAAAAAAAGTTAAGCTCAATTCCGGCACACGTTGCGAATTCGCATCGAAATGTGCTGCAAGTGCTTGAAGAATTTATGAAAAGCACGGGCCTGCCTAATTGCGTCGGCAGGGTTCCACCTTGGTTAATTTGTTGTTACTATCGGCGGTAGCCAAGGGTTCAGGTGGCCTGATTTCGCTCCCATGGACGGGAGATTGCGGTGCCCTCACCGATTCACACTCACGCTACATCCACAAATAACTCTGACGTTGGAGAGTGCAAATGAGTCTAGTCAATAATGAGCTGTCCAAGGCTGTCCGCCTTGCGCTAACGCTCGGCGCCGCGGCCGGTATGGTCGCAAGCACCGCGGTCATCGCGCAGGACGAACAGGAACTCGACACAATCACCGTCGTCGGTTCGCGCATCAAGCGCGTCGACGTCGAAACCTCGCAGCCGGTGTTCACCCTCGAGAAGGAAGATCTCAAGGCCACGGGCCTGACCTCGATCGGCGACATCATCCAGAACATCACCACCAACGGCTCCACGCTGAACTCCACGTTCAACAACGGCGGCAACGGCGAAACCCGCGTCAGCCTGCGCAACCTCGGTTCCAACCGCACCCTGGTGCTGGTCAACGGCCGTCGCTGGGTACCGGGCTCCGGCCTCGGTGGCGCGGTCGACCTCAACACCATTCCGACCGCCGCTGTCGAGCGCGTCGAAGTGCTGAAGGACGGCGCGTCCTCGATCTACGGCTCCGACGCGATCGGCGGCGTGGTCAACATCATCCTGCGCACCGATTACGACGGCGCGGAAGCCAACCTCGAAGTCGGTGAGTTCGACGAAGGCGACGGCATGCGCCAGTCGTACGACTTCACCATCGGCTCTTCTTCCGAGAAGGCCTCGATGATGTTCAACGCCGCGTACGTCAAGGAAGACCCGGTCTTCGCTGGCGATCGCGAAATCTCGCGCGAGCCGGTACTCGGCACGGGCGTGACCTTCGGCTCCTCGACGTCGCCGTTCGGACGCTTCCAGGTGTGCAGCGGTCAGTTCATCAACGCCGCGTGCCGCAATGCGACCAACACCGGCCCGGGCGTCATCGGCCAGCCGGGTGCGACCCCGGGCACCGTCGTGTCCCCGGGCAGCCAGTTCACCTACGATCCGGGGCAGACCGGCCGGAACTTCCGCACGTTCAACGTGCCGGGCGACTTCTTCAACTTCGCGCCGCAGAACTACCTGCTGACCCCGCAGGAGCGCACCTCGATCTTCACCAGCGGTTCGTACAACTTCAGCGACAACCTGCGCTTCACCACCATGGCGGTGTACAACGAGCGCAAGTCGGAGCAGCTGCTGGCCGCGATCCCGATCGTGCTCGGCACCGGCCCCGGCGCCAGCGTCATCGGTCGGACGCTATCCGTCAGCCCGCAGAGCGTCTTCAATCCGTTCGGCCTGCCGGTCACGCGCCTCCAGCGCCGTGCGGTTGAAACCGGCGGCCGGCTGTTCTCGCAGGACGTCGACTCCTACGCGTTCAATGGCACGTTCGAGGGCAACTTCGACTTCTTCGACCGCAACTTCTCGTGGGATGCCGGCTACACCTATGCCGAGAACGAGGAAGCGGGTCTCGAGGAAGGCCAGTTCAACCTGCGCAATCTCGAACAGGCCATCGGACCGTCGTTCCGCGACGCAGCAGGCGTGCTCCGCTGCGGCACTCCCGCGCTCGTCATTGCCGGTTGCGTTCCCATCAACCTGCTCGGCGCCGAAGGTTCGATCACGCCGGAAGCCCTGGGGTACTCGACCTTCATCGGTCAGGACAACGTGGGTTACACGCTGGTCAACTATTACGCCGACATCACGGGCGACCTCTTCGAGCTGCCGGCAGGCCCGCTGGCGTTCGCTGCAGGTTACGAGTACCGGCGTGAGAGCGGCTTCGATCAGCCGGATGCGATCGTGAACACGGGCGCCACCACGGGCAATGGCCGTACCGCGACGGAAGGTTCGTTCTCGCTCGACGAGTACTACCTCGAGTTGAACATCCCGCTCCTGAAGGATGTGCCGTTCTCGCAGCTGCTGGAGCTTTCGGTGGCGGGTCGCTACTCCGATTACTCCAACTTCGGCGATACGACCAACTACAAGGCCGGCTTCAAGTGGAAGCCCATCGACGACCTGCTGATCCGCGGCAACTATGCGGAAGGCTTCCGCGCCCCGTCCATCGCCGAGTCGTTCCAGGGCATCTCGGACTCGTTCCCGCCGCTCACCGATCCCTGCTCACGCGCGCCGGTCGGCAACAACTTTGCCGCACTCACGCCGGAACAGCAGCAGCGCTGCCTCGCCTCAGGCGTACCAGCGGGCGGCTATGACCAGGGCAGTTCGCAGATCCGCATCTCGGTCGGCGGCAATCCAAACCTGTCGCCGGAAGTCGCAACCAACAAAACGCTCGGCCTCGTTTACAGCCCGAGTTACGTGGAAGGGCTCGATATCGCCCTCGACTGGTGGCGCATCGAGATTGACGGCTTCATCAGCGCCCTGGGTGGCCAGACCATCGCTCAACAGTGCATCATCTCCGGCAACCCGAACGCCTGCCAGCTCATCACACGTGGTCCCGACGGCGCGATCATCGGGCTGCTGTCCGGCGGCGTGAATCTCGGCAGCATCGAGACCGAGGGCTGGGACTTCACGTTGAGCTATCGCCTGCCCGAGTTCTCCTTCGGCCAGTTCTCGCTGGTGTGGGACAACGCCTACACGTCCGAGTACATCGTGCAGGTGTTCGATGATTCTCCGCGCGAGAACATCGTCGGCGAGTACTTCGACCGTGACAACTACTGGCGCCTGCGCAGCAACTTCAACCTGCGCTGGGAGCTGGGTGACTGGGGCGCGTCCTACGGCCTGCGCTACTACTCGAGGCAGGACGAGGAAGTCTGCGGTGTGTCGGGCATCAGCGCCGAGTTCGATGCGCTCTGCAACGACGACAACGGCGTGCAATTCATTCCGCAGCCGGGCCCGGGAGACCCGGACGCGGGAGTCTTCGATCTGTCGAACAAGATCGGTGGCACCACGTACCACGACATCCAGGTCTCCTGGAACGCGCCGTGGAACGCCAGGTTCGCGGTGGGTATCAACAACTTCAGCGACAAGGAACCGCCGTTCTCGAGCAACACGTTCGCGAACTCGTTCGATCCGCAGTACGAAGTACCGGGCCGTTTCTGGTACGCGCAGTACACGCAACGCTTCTAAGCAGCAACGGGACGCCCCTCTCCGGGGCGTCCCGGGTGGCACCACTCATTGCACTTTCAGACGGCCCCCGCAACGGGGCCGTTTTTTTTGGCCGCGATACGCAGTTGAGCGCTCACCAAGACCTGCGCACGCGAAGCGCGCTCCAACCGGATTCACCGCATCCCGCGCACTTTCGACCCAGTCGTGCGAACCGCTGTTCCAGCCGGATTCCCAAGGGCCGCGCTACCCCTGCGCTCGCCCGTCGTCCAGGCTCAGTCCATCGTGCGAAGGGAGATACTTCCGCTGAATGTCTCGACGAGCACCCGGGCCTGAGCCCCATCGGGTCGCAGGCGAAGCTGCTTGCCGCGCCTCCCGTGAACGGTGGCGTCCCGTGCCGATGGCAGCCTCGCGTCGATGCTTCCCGAAAAAGTGTCGGCATCAATGGCCATGCGATCCAGCGCAGGGACTTCCACCGAAACATCGCCGCCCAGCGATTCCATCTTCCACCTGGCTTGCGGCAAGGGGGTCGCTGCCACTTCGATATCGCCCGTCACGCTGTCGAGCGTGAGGACGCCCAACTGGGAGTTGTCGACGCGCAACTCGCCAGACACAACCGAGGCAACGGCCCCTCCCGCGAAGTCGCGCAGATCGATATCGCCGCTCACGGAGGAGAGCGCGACATGGGGCGCGGCGCCGCTGAGCCGGAGGTTGCCGCTGACCGTCTTGAGGCGGGCGTCGCGGCCGGTGAAGGCAACCGCCTGCTCGCCGCTCACCGTACGGACCACCACAGAGGGCGAATTGCGAATGCCCTGAACCGACACGTCGGCAGTGACCGACGTGATCGTCAGCGCCACGGCGAACGGCACCTGCAAACGCAGAGTCGAGCTTGAGGACATTCGCGCCGCAGCGGTGCCCCGACGCGTCGAGTCACCAGGCGGGGAATCGAGAACCACCGCAAGCCGCAGCTGCGCATTCGGCATGAGTTCGGCGTCGAGACGCGCGCCCCTGCCCAGCTCGCCGCGCAACTCGACTTCCGGTTTCGACCAGCCGACGACCTCCACTCTTCCCATCGCGTTGTCGATGGTCACGCTGCCGTTGCCAGAGTGGGTCCAGCGGCGATCGAGGGACTCGCCGCGCACTGCGGATGCCGCACACAGCGCCAGGCCTATAGCCAGGCAGCAATGCTGCCTTGCACTTGCCATGGTCAGCTGAACTGCGCCTGGTATTGCAGAAGCCGGCGACGCTCGCTGGCCGTGCGCGAGAGCATGCGCTGCAACGATTCCGAGTCGGGTTGCAGTGCCAGCGCGCGTTGGAGCTGCTCCTGCACCTCGCGCAATTCCGCGTCTGTAGCCGCCAGCACCGGATTGCGTGCCAGTCCGGCCTGCCGTTCGTCCAGGGCCGGGCTCGTCGTCGCGTTCGCCATCTTCTCACCGTGGGTGACGTCCGCCCCTGCGACCGACTCGCGAGGCAACGACGCTGGCGACAAGGCAAACATCATCGCGACGCCAATCGCGACGACCAGCGTCGCCGCCAGGGCGAGTGCCGGGCGAGTCCAGGCAAACGCCTGTCGGCTTCGCCGGGAATCGCTCCTCGACACGTCTTGCGAGTGGCTCGCCTCAATGCGCGACGCGATCGCCGTCCATACCTGCGCGGGCGGTTCGACATCGTCGCGGAGCTCGCGCAGCTGCCTGCGCCATTCGAATTCGTTCATGGGCCTGTCCCGAGGTGACCGCGCAATAGTCCGCGCGCCCTGTGCAATTGCGCCTTGGAGGTGCCCGCCGCGATGCCCAGCTCTGCGGCGATCTCCTCATGCTTCCATCCTTCCACGTCATGCAACACCAGGATCGCGCGGGCACGCGTGGGCAGGCGCGCGACCGCGGCAGCCAGGTCCATGCGCAGCCCCTGATCGGCCACGACTGCCGTGGCGTCGTCGACTGCATCGTCGTCCCAGGTGATGCCGGCAGCGTCGCCGCGGCGCGTGGAACGGAGGCTCATCAGCGCGACGTTGACCGCCAGCCTGTGCAGCCAGGTCGAGAATGCGCTTTCGCCGCGGAACGTGGACAGCCGCTGCCACGCCAGCACGAATGCCTCCTGCGTCCATTCCTCGGCGCGCGCGATGTCGTTGCCCGCCAGCCTGCGCAACACGCCGTGGATCCGCCCTGCATGGCGACGGTACAGCGCTTCGAAAGCGCGCACCTCGCCGCGCGCGGCGGCGTCGACCTCGGCGCGATCCGGATCGACGCGAGGCGCGGCGGTGGGTGCGATGGGCGGCGCGGTACGGTACAGGCGCGGTGGTCCCATGAGGTTGTGGGCGGCAGCATGCATGGCATCCCATCTGATGCCAATAGTTGCGAGATGGTTTGAAGCAGCGCCGACACTTCGAGCGTGAAGCCCCACCCTGCTCTTGCCCACCATTGGTTTCGCAATCCCACGTGCGCAAACTTCAGCAAAGCGCCACTGCGCAACCCGCACCACCCTCAGGCTGCGGCCCGCGTTTCCTCGAGATGCGCCTGCATGGCGCCCACTTCCTGGCGGAGCGCCCCCGGCAGGCGCGGCCCGAACTCGTCGAGGAAGGTCCCGATCGCCTCGAGCTCGCCACGCCAGCCGGCCTCGTCGACTTCGAGCAGCTGTTCGATGACGCCGGGCGCGGTGTCGAGGCCGTCGAGATCAAGATCGCGCGCACGCGGCAAATAGCCGATTGGCGACTCGACCGCGTCGACGCTTCCGTCGAGGCGTCGCAGCATCCACTCGAGCACACGGAGATTCTCGCCGAATCCCGGCCACAGGAACTTGCCTGCCGAGTCCTTGCGGAACCAGTTGACGTGAAAGATCTTCGGAAGCTTCGCGCCCGGTGTGTCGAACGACAGCCAGTGCGCGAAATAATCGGCGAAGTTGTAGCCGCAGAAAGGCTTCATCGCCATCGGGTCGCGCCGCACCACGCCCACCGCGCCGGTGGCGGCCGCGGTCGTTTCCGAAGCCATCGACGCACCGACCACGACGCCGTGCCCCCAGTCGCGCGCCTCGAAGACCAGTGGCACGAGCGATTCGCGCCGCCCGCCGAACACGATGGCGGAGATGGGAACGCCCTGCGCGGCTTCCGCCTGATCGGTCCATGTCGCGCATTGCCGCGCGCTCACGGTGAACCGCGAATTCGGATGCGCGGCCGGGCCCGTTGAGCCCGGGCCGATCGGCTTGCCCTGCCAGTCGGCGCTCGCCGAACCCGGCAATCCTTCCCACCACGGCTGCATGTCGGCCGTCGCGCCGACGTTGGTGAAGATCGCATCGCGATCGAGCATGTCCAGCGCGTTGCGATTGGTCGCGGCGCTCGTGCCGGGAGCCACGCCGAAGAAGCCCGCCTCAGGATTGATGGCCCACAACCGGCCGTCGGGCCCCGGACTCATCCAGCAGATGTCATCGCCGACCGTCCACACTTTCCAGCCGCGGCTTCGATAGCTCTCGGGCGGAATCAGCATCGCGAGGTTGGTCTTGCCGCAGGCGGAGGGAAAGGCGGCGGCGATGTAATGCACGTTGCCCTCCGGATTCTCGATTCCGACGATCAGCATGTGCTCGGCGAGCCAGCCCTCGTCGCGCGCCTGGTGCGAAGCAATCCGCAGCGCGTGGCATTTCTTGCCGAGTAGCGCGTTGCCGCCGTAGCCGGAGCCGTAGGACTTGATCGTGGCCTCGTCCGGGAAGTGCATGATGAAGCGGCGCTCGGGATCGAGTTCGCCGGTCGAATGCAGCCCGCGCACGAATGTGGATTCGCGCTCGATGCGGGCGAGTGCCGGCGCGCCCATGCGGGTCATGATGCGCATGTTGGCGACCACGTACGGCGAGTCCGTGATCTCGACCCCGCAACGCGACAGCGGCGAGTCGATCGGACCCATGCAGTAGGGGACCACGTAGAGCGTCCGCCCGCGCATGCAGCCATCGAACAGCGCGTCCATCTTCGCGTGCGCGTCCGCAGGCGACATCCAGTTGTTGTTGGGCCCGGCCGCCTCGGGATCCTGCGTGCAGACAAACGTCAGGTGCTCGACACGCGCGACGTCCGCGGGATCGGAACGATGCAGGTAACACCCGGGATGCGTTTCGGGATTGAGCGCAATGAGGTCGCCCGACTCGACCATGCGTGACTTGAGCCCGGCGTCTTCCTCTGCCGAACCGTCGCACCAGTGGATGTGGTCCGGCTTGGTCAAGCGGGCCACCGCAGCGACCCACTCGTTCAAGGCAGCGAGTTGACTCGGCATGCGCGGCGCGGCTCCGGGGTCGACGGCCGTTCTTGGGATGAACGGGACGCTGGGAAGGGATGCAGGGACGGTAACGATTGCCGGGCCGGCGTGCAACCGAGCGCTGCTTGGCGATTCAGGGCTGCGCCGGCGGCACCAGTGCGTCGATGACGTGTTCCACGAACGACTCGAAATCGGCGTGCGCAGGGCGCGGCACCAGGCGCTGCATGATGAGCTGCAGCATGCCTACGTAGGTTGCGTATGCGAGCTGCGCGCGTGGCATCGCCTGCGCGCGGTCGAGGCCCGCTGCCCGCAACGCCGCAGCAAGGTAGGCGACGCGGCGCTGCGACACCCGCTGCATGACCGGCTGGACCGCGGGATGGTCGATGGCGCGCAGCAAGGCCGAATACATCACGTGGTCGCGGATCTCGTGGCTGGTGCGCCGGAACAGGGCAACCACCCGTTCGCGCGGATCGGCGATGCGGTCGACCTGGCCCATCACGCCCTCTGTGTCGGCTTGCTCCCAGCGCTTGAGCGCTGCCTCGAGCAGGGCGTCGCGCGAGGCGAAGTGCCAGTAGAAGCTGCCTTTGGTCACGCCGAGCCGGCGCGCGAGGAGCTCGACCGTGACGGCCGCCACGCCCTGTTCCTCGATCAACTCGAGAGCGGCCTGTTCCCAGTCTGCGGCCGACAGGCGGCCGCGTTCGGCACTGTTCCCCATCTGCTGCTCCAGTCCCCACCCCACCGCCACCGTAACCGATTGACAGCCAATCGCCAATCGCTCCATACTCATCCGTATGGTCACTCACACTACGCCGCTTCAGCGTTACGCTTGGACACGTCGAGACCCGGGGAATCGATCATGATGGCTGCCTTGTTGTTGATCTTCGCGTTGATCGTGGTGACCGGGCTCGCCGCCTATCACCGCTGGCGGCTGCCGGTGTGGTTCGCGGCCGTACTCGCAGTCCTGGCTTTCGCCTGGTGGCAAGGCGCGGCACCTCGCCTCGCGATCGAGATCGTCGCCGCACTGGTGGTCCTCGCCGGATTGGTACTGCTGCTTCCGTTCGTGCGTCGTGCTGCGGTCACGCGGCCGCTGCTCCGGTTCTACACCAAGCTCCTTCCCCCGCTCAGCGAGACCGAGCGCGTGGCACTCGAAGCCGGCACCGTGGGATTCGAAGGCGAGCTTTTTTCCGGCAAGCCCGACTGGCGCAAGTTGCTTGACCTGCCGAAGCCCGAATTGACAGCGGAAGAGCAGGCCTTCCTCGATGGGCCGTGCGAAGAACTTTGCCGGATGACCAACGACTGGGAGATCACGCATGTACTCGCCGATCTTCCACCGGAGATCTGGGAGTTCTGCGGCCGGCACAAATTCTTCGGCATGATCATTCCGAAATCCTTCGGCGGCCTCGGCTTCTCCGCGCTCGCCAACCACAAGGTGATCCAGAAGCTCGCGTCCGTGTCGTCGACCCTGAGCTCGACGGTCGGCGTGCCCAACTCGCTAGGCCCGGGCGAGCTGCTCATGCATTACGGCACCGATGAGCAGAAGTCCCATTACCTGCCGCGGCTCGCCGATGGTCGCGAGATTCCCTGTTTCGCCTTGACCGGTCCCTTTGCGGGCTCCGACGCCACTTCCATCCCGGACTACGGGATCGTCTGCAAGGGCCAGTGGCACGGCGCCAACGTGGTCGGCGTGCGGCTCACCTTCGACAAGCGCTACATCACGCTCGCGCCGGTCGCCAGTTTAATCGGCCTCGCGTTCCGCATGTACGACCCTGACGGGTTGCTCGGCGACACCCGCGATATCGGCATCACGCTGGCATTGCTGCCGCGCGAAACGGCCGGCATCGAAGTCGGCCGGCGGCATTTCCCGCTCAATACGCCTTTCCACAACGGGCCGGTGCGCGGCCGCGACGTGTTCATCCCGTTGTCGCAGCTCATCGGCGGCGAAGCCTTCGCCGGCCAGGGCTGGAAGATGCTCGTCGAATGCCTGTCGATCGGGCGCTCGATCACCCTGCCCTCCACCGCCAGCGGCGGCGTGAAGCTGGCGGCGGCCGTGACCGGTGCCTACGCGCGCATCCGCAAGCAGTTCGGACTTTCGATCGGGCGCTTCGAAGGCGTCGAGGAAGCGCTGGCGCGCATCGCCGGCAATGCCTACGCCGTGAGTGCGCTGTCCGAAGCGTCGGCGGCCGCGGTGGCACGCGGCGAGCTTCCCGCCGTGCCGTCCACCATCTCCAAGTACCACTGCACGGAAATGGGCCGCGAAGTCATTCGCGACGCCATGGACATCCACGGCGGCAAGGGCATCATCCTCGGTCCGCGCAACTATCTCGGGCGCGGCTGGCAGGCAGTGCCGATCAGCATCACGGTCGAAGGCGCCAACATCATGACGCGTACGCTCATGATCTTCGGCCAGGGCGCGATCCTTTGCCATCCCTGGGTGTTGAAGGAAATGCGCGCGGCGCAGGACCCTGACAGGGAGCGCGGCCTTGTGAACTTCGATGCGGCGCTGTTCGGCCACATCGGCTTCGCCTTGTCGAACGCCGTGCGCAGCTGGTGGTTCGGTTTCACCGGCGCGCAGATCGGAGCCGCGCCTGGCAGCGACTACACGCGTCGCTTCTATCGCAAGCTCAACCGCTATTCGGCGTGCCTCGCCCTGCTCGCAGACACGTCCATGCTGCTGCTCGGCGGCAAGCTCAAGTTCAAGGAAAAGTTGTCGGGCCGGCTCGGCGACGTCCTGAGCCAGCTCTACATCTCGAGCAGCATGCTCAAGCGCTTCCACGACCAGGGGGAACCGCAGAGCGACCAGCCGCTGCTGGCGTGGGCGTTCCATCATTCCATGCACAAGAGCGAAGTCGCCTTGTCGGGTGCGCTGCGCAATTTCCCGATCCGTCCGGTGGGGTGGCTGCTCTGGTTGCTGGTGTTCCCCTGGGGACGACGCGCGCAGCCGCCCTCGGATCGCCTCGGGCACCGCGCCGCCAGCATCCTCCTGGCCCCGAATGCCGCACGTGACAGATTGCGAGAAGGCGTGTTCCTTACGCCATGCGCGAACAATCCGGCCGGCCGCATCGACAGCTACCTCGCCAAGTTCGTCTCGGCGGAGCCACTGGAACGCAAGTTCCTCAAGGCCCTCAAGCAGCACGACATCGAAGCGCTCGAGTTCGACGGGCAGCTCGACGAGGGCGTGCGCGAGGGATGGATCAGCGAGACCGAGCGCCGCCAGCTCGAAGACCTGCGCGCGATGACGCTCGACACGATCAGCGTGGACGACTTCACCAGCGAAGAACTGCGCGCCGGCGCCACTGCGCCTGCGACATCGAGCGACGCGCGCGCGGCTGCGTAACGGTCGTCGGCGTTGCCTGGCTGCTGAGGCGTCGTTCGGTGAGGCAAGGCGGTATCGCCTTGCCTCCGGGTGAAGCCTTTTATCCTGCGGCAAGGCGATACCGCCTTCCCCCACTGCCAAGCGGCTGTTAAGTCCTACTTGCGTGTCGGGACGAGTGCTCGAGTGGGGTCGCGAAGTTGTTTGTAGCGACGCGACGTCGCTGCCGCGCCGGGAAGCGTCGGCGACAGGGATGTCGCCGCGCAGCGTACAGGGACGTATTTACAGCGGTTCCCGGCGCGGCAGTGACGTCGCGGCGCGTGCGGAGCGAGGCAAGGCGGTATCGCTTTGCCTCCGGGTGAAGCCTCATCCTGCGGCAAAGCGATACCGCCTTCCGACTACCCATTGCTTTGTGGCGGGGGGTCATCGGGTCGCGAGTTTTCCGCTACTCGGTGCGGCCGAAGGGGATGACGAGTCCGACGCTGAGGATGCCGTCGCCCTTGCTGTCTTCGCCCGGCTGATCCGTGTCGTTGAGGTCGTAGCGGATACGGAGGTCGGCGCGTAGCAGGACGCGCTGCGGGATCACCAGTTCCCACGTGCCGCCGACACCCAGCGCGACCAGCGGATCGGTGCCACGCCGTTCGCCCACCGGCGAGTCGTACTCGATGGCTCCCACCCCGATGAGGAAATACGGGTCCCACAGGGGTTCGCGATTGACCATCAACAGGTTGATCTGCGCGGAGCGGTGCTTGAGGCCGTAGTCGATGCCGAAGTCGAGGCGGTCGGCCGCCAATTCCAGTTCGACCTCGTACGCCTCGCCGATGCGCCGCCCGAACTGCAGGCTGGCAAGTTCGCCGTCGCGACGAAGGTCGCGGTTCGACGCGACGATGCCGACACGCGCGCCCACGTACCAGCTCGATACCGGTCCGACTTCGAAGTCCTGCGCGGCAACCGGGAATGACCAGCCGGCGGCCATGGCCGCGGTCAGGAGCCACAGTGCACACTCGCGGCCATGGGCAAGAACCCGGCATGCGGCAGGCGCGGTAGCGCTTCGCTTCGATTGCGGGCGGCGCACGCCGCAGCCGCCTTTCATGCGACTGCCGCCGCAGGTGCTGGTCGCGCACCATCCGGCAACCGCGCCTGCTCGCGAAACACGCGCCACGCTCCGAAAGCGAGCCCCGCGGCAATCGCCACCCCCGCGCCGAACACGGCCTTCGACCCGAACGCGGCCAACAGTTTGTGGAGCCAGACGAAGCTCAAGTCGCCACCCCGGTAAATGACGGTATCGATCACGGCCTTGGCCTTGTAGCGCATTTCCGGGTCGACGCGCGTGTAGATCGTTTCGCGCGCCGGCTTCGACAGCGAGAACTCGCTGGCCCGCGTCACGACCTGGACGATGGCAACCAGCAGTGGCAAGGGCGAGGCCGTGAGCACCGCAAACCCGAACAGGATCGCGCAGGCAGGAATCAGCAGCAGCGGGCCGATCCCGAAGCGGCGCATCAGCCAGCGCGTGAGCAGCAACTGCACGAGGATCGTCAGCAGGTTCACCGCAAGGTCGACGTCCGCGAAGTAGCGCGCGCGGGCTGCGTCATCGGTGAAGAACTGCCGGGCAATCGCTGCCTGCTCGTTGTACAGGAGCGTGCCGACGCCGACGCCGAAGAACATGAGCATCGCCATTGCACGCAGTAGCGGCCTCTCCCAGACGAGGCGCAGGCCGGCAAGCATCGAGCCACCCATCGCAGCGTCGCTGCTGGGCTCGCCACGCGCCTGCTCCTTCAGCAGCGCCCAGCGGCGCAGGCGCAGGATGCAAAACACGCACAGGACGAGGAAGCCGGCCGTCACCAGTAGCAGGTTGCCTACACCGACCAGGCCCACGAGGCTGCGCGTGATCAGCGGACCGGTGAAGGCACCCACGGTGCCCGCCGCGCCGATGTAGCCATACACCTTGCGCGCGTCCGCGTCGTCGAAGACGTCGGCCATGTAGCTCCAGAAAACGCTGACCGCGAACAGGTTGAACACGGCGATCCACACGAAGAACAACGCGCCGCGACCACTCGTCTGGTTGTGGAAGGCCCAGTAGAAACCCGCCAGGCAGGCGATGAACAACAGGTACACCGCGGGCAGGAACACCCGGCGCGGAAAGCGCGACACGAGTGCTCCGTACAGGGGCTGCAGGATCACCATGGCCACGAAGGTGGCGGTGAACAGCACCTGCAGCGTGAAGTCAGCGAGCGCGAACCCGCGTGCCTGCGCCCAGCCGATCAGCGCTTCAGGAAACACCGCACTCACATCGTCGGACGCCCCCATTGCGTCGCGCACCGGCCGCAGCACCATGTATCCGGTCAGGAGCAGGAAGAAGTACAGCATCGACCAGCCGAGCGCGGGCGATGCACTCACTGCTTCGGCGAGGCGTGCCCAGGGACGTCGTGCCGGTGCGTTCACCGGTGCGGCCGCGATGAAGGAATCGGGAAGGACATCGTGGGCAGGAACGTGATCGCGCGGCGACGCCGGGCGCGGCGTCGCGCGCACCTTAGCAAAACCCGCCGTCCCGGCACGCGTGCACTCAGGCCATGGCAGAGCACATGCTCTACGCTGCCTGCCTAGCCTGCGGCGTCAACCACGCCCAGGAAGTACGCTCAACTTGACCGCGCCGCGTTCCTCGTACGACTACGTCATCGTGGGTGCCGGCTCGGCGGGCTGTGTCATGGCCAACCGCCTGTCCGAGGATCCTTCTGTGCGCGTGCTGTTGCTGGAGGCCGGTGGCCGGGACTGGCATCCGTTCATCCACATGCCCGCCGGCATCGCGAAGCTGGTCGGCAAGAAAGGGATCAACTGGAACTACGAGACGCAGCCGCAGGCGGCGCTCCACGGTCGCCGCCTCTGGTGGCCACGCGGCCGCGTGCTCGGTGGTTCGAGCTCCATCAATGCCATGTGCTACATCCGCGGCGACCGCCGCGATTACGACGAATGGGCTGCGCTCGGCGCAACCGGCTGGGCCTGGAAGGACGTGCTGCCGTACTTCCTCCGCAGCGAGCAGAACTCGCGCGGCGCGAGCGAACTGCACGGTGCGCAGGGGCCGCTCGCGGTGTCGGATCTCAGACACCGCAACGAACTGAGCCATGCGTTCCTCGACGCCGCCACGCAGCAGGGCGCGCTGGCCAATCCCGACTTCAACGGCGAGACCCAGGGCGGTTTCGGTTTCTACCAGGTGACGCAGCGCGACGGCGCGCGTTGTTCCGCCGCGACGGCGTATCTGCATCCGGTCCGCGATCGCGAAAACCTCGACATCCTGACGGGCGCGCTGGCGGAGCGCGTGCAGATCGAAGGCAACCGCGCGATCGGGGTCTGCGTTCGCCGCCGGGGCGAAACGATCCGGGTGGGGGCGGAGCGGGAGGTGCTGCTCTGCGGCGGCGCGATCAATTCCCCGCAGCTGTTGTTGCTCTCGGGCATCGGGCCGGCGGACGACCTGCGCGCGCTGGATATCGACGTGCACGCCGACGTTGCCGCAGTCGGAGGCAACCTGCAGGACCATCTCGATATCTGCGTGCTCAACGCCAGCGATTCGCGCGCGACCTACGACCGCACCAACGACGTGCGCGTGGCCTTGCAGTACCTGCTGTTCCGCACCGGCATCGGCACCAGCAACGTCGCCGAGTCCGGCGGCTTCGCGCGTTCGCATCTCGCCGAAGACGAGCGCTGCGACCTGCAGTTCCATTTCGTCCCTGCGCTGCTCGACGACCATGGTCGCAACCGGCTGCCGGGTCGTGGCTTCACGCTGCATGCCTGCGGGCTCCGTCCAAGGAGTCGCGGGCGCATCGCGCTGGCCAGCGCCGATCCAGCACAGCCCGCCCGCATCGATCCGAACTATCTTGGCGACGCAGACGGTCTCGATCTGCGCACGCTGCTCTCGGCCGTGAAACAGTCGCGCGCCCTGCTCGGACAACGCGCGCTCGACGGCGTGCGCGGCGTCGAGCTCATGCCCGGCGATGCGGTCGTGGACGATGCGGGCCTCGAGGACTACATCCGCCGCAAGGCCGAGACGATCTATCACCCCGTGGGTACATGCCGCATGGGCAGCGACGCCGACGCGGTGGTGGATCCGGCGCTCTGCGTGCGGGGCGTCGCGGGATTGCGCGTGGTCGACGCTTCGGTCATGCCGCGCCTGATCGGCGGCAATACCAACGGCCCCACCATCATGATCGCGGAACGCGCAGCCGAGCTGATCCTGAAGGGGAACGAAGTTCATTGAGTGCGCTTGATTGCCTTCGTCCCCGCTTGCGCGCGGCGACCCACTCGGCGGGAGGATCAGTACCCGGGCACAGCTGAATGCGTTCATCCCTGTTGATCAGCGCATCGAGCGTCTGCACCGTGCAGGATTGGCGTTGACTACAATGTCGAACAATGACCAATCCACTATGCGATCGACGTCCCGGGAACAGCATGAGGATTTCGACCCACAGACCGAGCCCGCCGTGCTCGCTGCGCAGTTGCCTGGGCATCGCACTGATGCTCGCCCTGCTCGCACCGGCGACATTCGTCGCACGCGCACAGAGTCCCTCGACCGATCCCGGCGCAGCCGTTTCCGAACCGGTCGTGAAACCTTCCGTGCTGCTGCCCCGCACGCCTCGTCCGCTGCCGCCGCAACGGGCCTGGGTGCCCGGCGATCGGGCCGCCAACGTCGCCGCGCTGAAGGTGGATTTCGAAACATTGTGCGATCGCGTGATGGCCGCTGCACACTTGCCCGGCATGGCCGCGGCGCTGGTCAAGGACGGGAACGTGATCAGCGTGCGCGGTATCGGCGTGCGAGATGCGGTGACGCGCGCACCGGTCGGACCGGACTCCGTATTCCGTCTTGCGTCGTTGTCCAAGGCGTTCGCGTCCACCACCGCAGCGCTGCTGGTCGAGCGTGGGCAGCTCGGATGGGAAGATCCGGTGCGAGAATTCCTTCCAGCGTTCGCGCTGAAGGACACGTCAGGAACCGCGCGACTGACGCTCCGCGACGTGCTCAGCCATCGCACCGGGCTGCCGGCCAACGCGCTCGACCGCGTGGTCGAGGCGAACGTGCACTATCCGGATCTCGTTCGGCAGCTGTCCACGGTCGCCGGCAACTGCACGGTTGGCAGTTGCTACTCGTATCAGAACGTCGCCTTCAGCGCAGCGGGCGACTTGATCTACGCGGCGACCGGGGACTTCTACTCCCAATGGGGAGAGCGGCTGCTGTTTGAACCGCTGGGCATGCGCAGCGCGTCTTTCGGCCTCGACGCCATCGAGGCTTCGGCGGACTGGGCCCGACCACACGTCCGCAGGGGAACTGGCTACGCGCCGGTGTCACCAAAGCCGACGTACTACCGCCTGGCGCCCGCAGCAGGAGTCAACGCGAGTGCGCGCGACATGGCGAGCTGGCTGCAGGCGCAGCTCGGACATCGGCCTGAAGTCCTCTCGCGCGAAGTGCTCGACTCGATCCAGTCGCCGCAGGTGCAGAGCCCCTATGAGCGCTCGGGCGCTCCCTGGCGTCGCCAGCGGATCCGGGACGCATGGTATGGACTCGGCTGGCGGGTGTTCGACTATTCGGGGCATCGCCTCGTATGGCACGCGGGCGCGGTGCAGGGCTACCGGGCGATCATTGCGATGCTTCCCGACCACGATTTCGGCATCGTCCTGATGTGGAATGCCGAGTCGTCGGTGCCGACGGGCATCATGCCGACCACGCTGGATCGCTACCTGGGACTGCCGGTCGTGGACTGGCTGCAACTCGACAAGGTCGAGCAGCAACGCGTGGCCCCCGCTCCGCGCGCACGGTCGAAATCCGTCGTGCGGCCGAAGCGCCGCCGCTGACCGTTACACGGATGTCGCAACGCGGCCGGAACCCGGCCGCGACGAGCGCCTACGACTAGAGCTTGAATTCAATGCGCTGCGTGCGCTGTGCGGCGATGGGCTGGCCGTTGCGCAAGGCGGGCTCGAAACGCCACTGCCGCACCGCTTCGAGTGCGGCGCGATCGAACACACGCGACGGCTGGGCGCGAACCACTTCCGCGTTGGTGACAGCGCCTTGCGGGCCGACGGTGATTCGCACTTCGACCCAACCCGACTGACGTTTGCGCACGGCTTCAGGTGGAAACGCGGGGGGCACCTGCCGTACGAGACGCACTTCGCGTGACTGGCCGCCGGTTGCCGGTGCGGGTGTCGGAGCGGTATCCGGCGCGCCACTTGCCGGCGCCGCAGGCGTGGCAGCAGCGGACGAAGCCGGTGAGGTCTGGGTCGGCGTCGCCGGCGCTGTTTCCTCCGCGACTGCGGGCGGCGGCGTGGCGGATGGCGAGGGACTCGCGGGAGCGGGAGTCGTGGGCGCCTGCGCTGCCTGCGCCGCTGCAGCCTGCTGTTGCTCCAGCAGCTCGAGGCGACGCGCTTCAGCTGCGAGTTTGTCGGCCTCGGCTCTTTCGCCCGCCGCACGCTGCGTGTCGAGTTTCGCGCGCAGCGTCGTCACCGTGTATGAGCCCGGGCTCGATTTGTCGAGCATGCCGATGATCCGTTCCGCTTCGGCGGCGTTCTGCTGGGCGATGGCAGACTCCGCGGAACTCGCGGCCATCGGGAACAGGTCGACGAGGGCCTGAGTCGCCTGCGCGTTGGAAGGTTCCTGCGCAATGATCTGCAGGTAGTAATCCATGGCGTTGTCGTTGGCCGGAGCGACCATGCGCTGCTCCTTCTCCGCGGTCTTGGCCCGCTGGAGAAGTTCGTTCACCGAAAGCTTGACGACCGGCGCGGCAGCCGTTGCGGCGGGAGCCACAGCGCCCGGCGCCGCTGCGCCTGGAGCAGGGGCCGCCTCATCCTTCTTGCCGCATGCAACGACCGCAAGCGCAAGTGCCAGGCACGCCGCCATGCGCAGGCGGGTGTGCAGCCTCGAGGACAACGCGTAACCGCCCAAAGTTTTGCGAACCATAACGACCCCCGACAAATCCGATGCGAACCGATTAGACATATACAAGGATGGACCAGGGACCGGAAGCGAGAATCTCCCCACCGGCCCGTCCGGCGATCGCGGGCGCCCCCATCCGATGGCGGCAGAGGACCATGGAGCTCACCGCAATCGTCAAGTCAAGCATGCCGTCGCGATCCTCCCCGGGCAACGAGACTCCATTATAGGCATGCGCCAGCGCATGGGCGCGGCGAACCACTCGAAACGCGACGCTTCGGAAATACCGATGCAGTCGCCTGGCGCAAGTCCGCCGGCCAGGACGCGATCGTTCCGCGTCAACGAACCCCAAAAAACAAAGAACCACCGCATCCGGGCGGCTGCGGTGGTTCGAGACCCCTCTATCGAGTCGACACCGCGGCGCTTGCGCGCCCCGGCGATGTTGCGGTGCTGCAGTGAAACTCTAGAACATCGAACCCATCGAGAGTCCGCCCATCGGGGCGGGAGACGCGGGCTTTGCTGCTGGCTTTCTGGCCGCCTTCTTGGCGGCTTTCTTTGCAGGCTTCTTTGCCGCCTTCTTGGCGGCTTTCTTCGCAGGCTTCTTTACCGCCTTCTTGGCTGCCTTCTTCGCAGGCTTCCTGGTCGCCTTCTTCGCGGCCTTCTTGGCGGCCTTCTTGGCTGCCGGCTTGCGCGTGGCTTTCTTTGCTGCCTTTTTCGCCGGCTTTCTGGTGGCTTTCTTGGCTACCTTCTTCGCGGCCTTCTTGGCGGGTTTCCTGGCTACCTTTTTCGCGGCCTTCTTGGCTGCAGGTTTCCGGGTGGCTTTCTTCGCAGCCTTCTTGGCTACTTTCTTGGCCCCGGTCTTCTTGGTGGCCTTCTTGGCAGCCTTCTTGGCTGCCGGTTTCTTCGCTGACTTCTTGGATGCTGCTTTCTTGGTTGCCATGTGTTTTCTGAGCTCCTGATTTGTTGGCAGTGGTTGCCCGGTAAAAGCGTGAACAAACGCCTCGCAAAGCAAATCGCTGTTGGTCGCATGCCTGAGCCTGCCAACTTGGCGACGAGTACGTTCGTCTGACAGCAGACGGAGAACATGGAGCGGAATCGATACGGTGATTTTTTTCGTCTTCGCGGCTTTCCTGCCGTGATCGACGTAGGGATCGACGTAGCGTATTTCGACCATTCTCTCCGCACTGCTGACACGCTGCGGAAAAATTAATCCCCGCACGCTTTACTGTCAACAAGTTTTATGCGTTCTCCGCGAATGATTTTCGGGTCGCAAAACTCGATTCCCGGCGGAATGACGGGGCAGGCTGGCGCACCCCGGACGCTTGCGCGCTGCCACATGGCACCAAGTCATATGGACGTTTAGACGTCCAAACATAATGACGTGCAATTTCACGCGAATTCTCTGCGGCCCAGACAGGGCGCGGCCTGCAGCAGGTCGGCGATTCGCGACTGGGGAATTTTGTGTGATTTCTTCACACGGCGTTTCGCATCACGCGAACGGCACGCACGAGCTTCGCGAATTGACGAAAGCGGTTCCCGCCGGGGGCCGGACCGACCGCTGCTGGCGCTTCAGAGACCCTTCAGCGCCGTCGCAAATTTTTCGAAATCTTCGGCCGACTTGGTCTCGGTGGCGCAAACGAGCAGCGCGTCGCCCAGTTCCGGGTAGTCCTCGCCTAGCGCGAATCCCGCCACGATTCCATGCTGCGCGAGCCGTTCGACGATCTCTGCAGCAGGTCGCGGATGCGCCATCGCGAACTCATGGAAAAACGGCGCCGACAGTCGGGGCGACATGCCCGCGACGTCGACGAGCCGATCGCGCAAGGCGCGCGCGTTCGCTGCACACAGTGTCGCGACCCGCCGCAGACCCTCTGCCCCGACCATCGACATGTACAGGGTGGCCGCGGTCACCAGGAGACCCTGGTTCGTGCAGATGTTGGATGTCGCCTTGGCACGCCGGATGTGCTGCTCGCGCGCCTGCAGGGTCAACGCGAACCCGTCGCGACCGTCGAGATCGGTGGTGCGGCCGACGATGCGCCCCGGCATGTGCCGCACGAGTTCCATCCGCGTGCACATGAAGCCGAAGTACGGCCCGCCTGACGAGAGCGGGACGCCGAGCGGCTGGCCTTCGCCGCAAACGATGTCGGCACCCTTCGATCCCCACTTGCCCGGTTCCTTCAGCAAAGCCAGGGCAACCGGATTGACCACGGCGATCACCAGCGCGGCGTTGTCGTGCGCCCAGTCGGTGAGCGCGTCGACGTCTTCCAGTGCACCGAAGAAATTCGGCTGGGGCACCACCAGCGCGGTGAACTCCCCGCTGTCCGCAGCTGCAGCGCAGGCCGCCGCGGAGGTCATCCCGGTGAGGCGATCGAATTCGACTTCAACGATCTCGATGTCCTGCATTTCGACGATCGCCCGCACCACCCGTCGATAGGCGGGGTGCACGCTGCGCGGGATGAGCACCCGCCGCCGCTTGCCGCCCTTGCGGCTGCGCTCCGCCATCAGCACGGCCTCCGCCAGGGCGGTGGCGCCGTCGTACATCGACGCGTTCGACACGGCCATGCCGGTCAGGCGCGTCATCATCGTCTGGTATTCGTAGATGAGCTGCAGGGTGCCCTGGCTGGCTTCGGCCTGGTAAGGCGTGTAGGCGCTGTAGAACTCGCCGCGCGTCACGATCTCCCACACCGCTGCCGGAATGTGATGCTCGTAAGCACCTGCGCCGGCGAAATTGAGCGGCGTGCCATCGCGGGCTGCGCGAGACTTCATGAGGCGCGCGACGCCGGCTTCGTTCAAACCTTCGGGCACCGCCGCGAGGCGGTCGATCAGCAGCTCCCGCGGTATCTCGTCGAACAGGTCGTCGATGCTGTCGACGCCGATGCGGCTGAGCATCCGGGCGACGTCAGCGTCGGTGTGGGGAATGAACGGCATGCGCTAGCGGGTCCTGGGAATGGCGCGGGGGCGAGACAGCGCGCCTTCGCGGCGCGTCAGGCAGGCTCAGTGATCGTCGTTCTCGACGAGTTCGGCGTAATCGTTGGGATCGAGCAACTCGTCCATTTCCTCGCTCGCGGACGGCCGGATCGCGAACAGCCAGCCGTCGCCGTAGGCGTCGCCGTTGATCGTCTCGGGAGTATCCGCAAGATCGGCATTGACCTCGACGATTACCCCGGACACCGGCGCGTACACGTCCGAGGCAGCCTTGACCGATTCGACGACGGCGCAGGCCTTGCCTGCCTCGACATCGTCGCCGACGTTGGGCAACTCGACGTAGACGAGGTCGCCGAGCAGCGATTGCGCGTGATCGGAAATGCCGACGCGAATCGTGCCGTCGTCCTCGATGCGCGCCCACTCATGCGACTTGAGGAACTTCAAATCGCCGGGAATCTCTTGCATGGCCTTTCCTGATGACGGGGTGACGGGGAATGGACGACTGCACTGCGCGCTTGCAGGTTCCAGGGGCGCAATTCTAACCGGTGGCGCTAGACGCCGGGCTGCGCCTTGCCCTCGCGCACGAACGGCGGGTTCACAATACGTACGGGCAGTTCGCGGCCGCGAACGTCCACCCGCAACCCTTCGGAAGCGGCGCCCGGCACCCGCGCAAGGGCGATGGACTTGCCGAGCGTGGGCGAAAACGAGCCGGACAGGATCCGCCCTTCGCCTGCCGGGGTCAGCACGATCTGGTCGTGTCGCAAGATGCCCTTCTCTTCGAGCACGAGGCCGATCAGCCTCCTCGGCACACCCACGGACAACTGCGCCTCGAGCGCGGTCCGGCCGATGAAGTCGCGGCCTTCATCGAATGCGACGGTCCAGGCGAGTCCTGATTCGAGGGGAGTCGTGGTCTCGTCCATGTCCTGGCCGTAAAGATTGAGCCCTGCCTCGAGCCGCAGCGTGTCGCGCGCACCGAGCCCGGCCGGCATGACGCCGGCCTCCCGCAGTCCATTCCAGAACTCCCCGGCAATCGCACCCGGCAGCACGACTTCGTAGCCGTCTTCCCCGGTGTAGCCGGTGCGCGCGATGAACAGGCCCGCGTCGGCCTGCATCGCGCTGAACCGCATCAGCTTGGCGGCACGCGCACGATCTTCGGTTCCGAGGAGTGGGTGCATGCGCTCGCGCGCGCGGGGACCCTGCACCGCAATGATCGCCAGGTCTTCGCGGGAGGTGACCTCGACGTCGAACGCGGCCGCCTGTTTCGTGATCCAGGCCAGGTCCTTGTCCCGCGTGGCAGCGTTTACGACGAGCCTGAAAAACGTCTCCTCCATGCAATAGACGATCAGGTCGTCGATCACGCCGCCCTGGTCGTTGAGCATGCAGGTGTAGAACGCCTTGCCGCGCCTGGCGACCTTGTCCACGGAGTTGGCGACCAGGCGCCGCAGGAACTCACGCACGCGCTCGCCATGCAGGTCCACCACGGTCATGTGCGAGACGTCGAACATGCCTGCGTCACGCCGCACCTGGTGATGCTCCTCGATCTGCGAGCCGTAGTTGATCGGCATGTCCCAGCCGCCGAAATCGACCATGCGCGCGCCGAGCGCGCGGTGGCTTGCATTGAGGGGGGTGGTCTTGGTCATGGAGGTCCGGTGACGCAGCGTGGGGAACTGTAGGAGAGGGGCGCCGGTCGCGACTTGCTTCGTTCCTACAACGAGGGGGTTGCGGGCTGCTCCGCGGGTCGGACGTCGAGATTCATGCCGCTGACCGACTCGATCACCACGCGCGTGCCGGCAGGTGCCTCCGCGCCTCGCACAGTCCACAGGGCATCGCCGATCTGCACCTTGCCGCGCCCGTTGACGATGGGCTCCAGCAGCGGAACGACGCGGCCCACCAGTTGCGCGCCTCTCTTGTTGAGGAGCGGCTGGTCGCTCACCCGCTCATTGCCGCGCAGGAACTTCCAGTACACGCCGACGCTCACGAAGGCGAGCACGCCGAACACGACGGCCTGCCAGAGATAGCTCATGCCGGCGCCGCCGAGCAGCAGGATGAGGCCCATGGCGGCCGCGGCGATGCCGAGCCACAGCATGAAGACACCGGGAGCAAGAATTTCTCCGACGATGAGCAACAGGGCCACGGCCCACCAGAAATACACGATCTTCGGCATTCGTTTCGGCTCCAACGTAGGTCAGGTCGCGCAGCGACCTGACGGGTACTGCCTCTCTGTCAGGTCGCTGCGCGACCTGACCTACAAAATCAGGACGCGTTTGGATCGCGGAAAGGTCGATCCGGATCCTGCGCGTCGCGGTTTTGGCGTCCGCGCGTCGCGGCGGTGCGCGCGTCGCTGCGATCCAGCGCTTCCTTGCCGATTTCCGCAATGCCGGCCAGGCTTCCGAGAATTCCGGTCGCCTCCATCGGCAGGATCATGAGCTTCTGGTTGGGCGAATGCGCGAACGCCTTGAGCGCGTCGATGTACTTGTCGGCGACAAAATAATTGATCGCCTGCATGTCGCCCTTCGAAATGGCCTGCGACACCATCATCGTGGCCTTGGCCTCGGCCTCGGCGAGGCGCTCGCGAGCTTCGGCTTCACGGAACGAAGCCTCGCGCTTGCCTTCGGCCTGGAGCACTGCGGCCTGCTTGTCGCCTTCGGCGCGCAGGATTTCCGCCTGGCGCAGGCCTTCGGCTTCCAGCACGGCCGCGCGCTTCTCGCGCTCGGCCTTCATCTGGCGAGCCATCGCATCGACCAGGTCGCGCGGCGGCTGGATGTCCTTGAGCTCGATGCGGTTGACCTTGAGGCCCCATGGATGCGTGGCCTCGTCGATCACGAGGAGTAGCTTGGCGTTGATCTCGTCGCGCTTGGACAGCGACTCGTCGAGGTCAAGCGAGCCGATCGAGGTCCGGATGTTGGTCATCACCAGCGCGATGATCGCCTGCTGCAGATTGGTCACTTCGTATGCCGCCTTGGCGGCGTCGAGTATCTGGAAAAACACGATGCCGTCGACCTTCACCAGCGCGTTGTCCTTGGTGATCACTTCCTGCGAAGGCACCTCGAGGACCTGCTCCATCATGTTCATCTTGCGGCCGACGCTCTGGATCCACGGCAGCAGCAGCGCGAGACCGGGCGAGAGCGTGTGCGTGTACTTGCCGAAACGCTCGACGGTGTATTCGTAGCCCTGGGGCACCACGCGCACGCCCTTGAGCATCGTGACCACCACGAACGCCAGGACGATGAAGCCCAATACTCCGCCGAATTCCATTGCTGTACTCCCCCGTTTGCGCGAGCCCGGAGTATAGAAGGACTGGCACTTCAGAATGCCTTCGGATCGAGGGCGGGCGCCTGCGACGTCCCAACAGCTGAGGTGCGTGTGCTTCGAATCTGCCCTGCTGCGACTTTTCCGGCGATGGGTGCATCCTAGGGACCGTGAGCAGCGCTTTTGCCGTCGACACCTCACCTGAACTACTCGCCGGCCTGCGCCGACGGGAGTCGGCGGCGTTCGCCACCCTGTACGGATTGTTCGAGCGGCCGATACACAACCTCGCGTGGCGGATGCTGGCCAATCGCGAGGACGCCCGGGAAGTACTGCAGGACACCTTCCTGCAGGTGCACATGCGGATCGACCAGTTCCGGGGTGACGCCCCGTTCTGGTCCTGGATCAGGAAGATCGCAGTGAACATGACGTTGATGAGGCTGCGGAGCAATAGGCCGCCACACGGTGAACTGGAAGACGACATGGCAACCGAAGCAAGCTCGCTACCCGACTGGATCGACATGGAAAAGGGACTCGCCCAACTGCCTGCCCAGACGCGCAGCGTGTTGTGGCTGCATCTCGTCGAGGGCTACAGCCACGAGGAAATCGCGAGGCAATTCGGACGCAGCCTGAGTTTTTCGAAATCCCAGGTGCAGCGTGGCGCCCGGCGACTGCGCGACCTGGTGCAGACCGGCGATGGCAGCGCGCCACAAACGGAGTTGCGCCATGCACTCGCCTGAGTCCGTTGCGCTGGTGCCTGCACCCGAACTCGAACGGCTGGCGGTCACGCTGCGGGCGATGCCGCAGGTCGGCCCGGAGGAATCGTCGTGGGAAGCGATTTCGGCGCGTCTCGCGGCCGCACCGCTCCCCGCGCGCACGCGCCCGTCGACCAGGAGCTGGTTCGCATTCGCTGCGGCAGCCTCGGTCGCGGTGGCGAGCGCATGGCTCGGCATCGTGCAACAAGACGATGACTTGATTTCCGACGCCACGCGCGTGGCGACAGCGCAGACTGCAGTGACAGGGACTCCAGGGCCCGGGGCGTCCGCGCATGACGCGCTCGTTGCCCGCAGCGGGACGCTCGAACGCTGGCTCATCGAGAGTGGCAGCGAGCAGTGGCCCCAGGATTTCGGATCTGCCTCAGCCAGCGTCGAAATCGAAAACCTGATCGCGCACGTCGACCAGCGCCTGACGCGTTCCTCCAGCGAGGCCGAGCGAGAACAGCTCTGGCAGCGCCGCGTCACGCTGCTCGAGCAACTCGTAAACCTGCAGGGCGAGCAGCTGGCGTTCTCGGTGCCTGCGTCCGACGGCCCCCGTCTGCTTTGAACCTTCCTGGCCCGACTCGTCGTGGCCGACCTTACTGGAGAACCGAAATGTTGCGTGACAAACTGTTTGTTGGGTTGCTGGCGAGCCTGATTGCGAGCGGGAGCGTGCTGGCGCAGACGCCCGTCGCTGCGCCTGCGCCCGTGATCGAGAAGCGCGTGGTCGTGAAGACTGCTCCCGAAGCGGAAGAGCGCGTGATCGTTCGCAAGGTCGATGGCGGGGCGCGCTCGACTGCTCCGCTGGCGGCGCTTCCGCCCGCCGAACGCCAGCGCATCGAGCGCGAAATCGCCGTGGCCCGCAACCAGCTGCAGGAAGCGGCGCAGCGGGTCGCGGAACTGTCGATGAAGCTCGGCCAGCGCGACGCATACCGGTATGAGTTCCGCACCGGCGATGGCAAGACACCGCGTGCGATGCCTGGGTCGCGGCCGGTGCTGGGCGTGGTGCTCGACAACACGGACAGTGGCATCACCATCCGTGCCGTGACGCCCGGCGGCCCTGCCGAGCAGGCCGGGGTGCGTGCCGGCGACACGCTCGTTACGGTCAACGGCCGAAAATTGCTCAAAGGTGCTGGAATCGAAGCCGCCGTCGCGGCCATCGGTCCGCTGGACGATGGGGAAAAAGTCGCCGTATCCGTGTTGCGCGGCGGGGCACAGCGCCAGATGGTCATCAGCGCCCGCAAGATGGCCGCCCACAGCATGCCGCTCTGGTCGGGCGATCCGGACTTCGACATGGACATCGATGTGGACGTGGATTTCGATTTCGACGAAGACTCGCTGGCGCCGCTCGCAGGCGAAGCATCGAAGAGCCGCGAGGGCGCGGATCGTCGACGGGAAATGATCCGCCATCGAGTCGAGCGCTCAGTTGACGGGATATCGCCGCAAGCGCGCACCATCCTGTATCGAAGGGCGGGACTCGGCGGACTGCAACTTGCGCCGCTCAACCCGGAGCTGGGCCGACACTTCGGTGCGCAGTCGGGCGTGCTGGTCCTCGACAACAAGGGCGACGCATTTCCCGAGCTGCGTACCGGCGACGTCATCACGCGCGTGGACGGCAAGTCCGTTACATCGCATCGCGAACTCATGCGCTCGATGATGGGGCGCGACAAGAGCGCACGCGCAAAGCTCGACGTGGTTCGAGATCGCAAGTCGATCTCGGTGACAGTGGCCACGCCCACGCTGCGCGATGTGCTGATCGCTCCGCCTCCTCCGCCACCTGCGCCCCCGGCGCCACCGTCCCCGCCGGCTGCGGCTGTGCCAGGCGTTGCGCCTCAGGCGATGTCGCTGCCGGCGATGCCGGCCCCTGCCGCGCCACCGGCCCCTCCGTCTCCGCCATCGCCCCACGCCGTGCCGCAGCTACGCGGGGCAAGCATCTGACTCCTCAGCCGGTGTTGTAGTGTTGTAGGAACGAGCCCGTCGCGATCGCGGCATTCGGTGGCGCTGCTTCGCGACTGGCGTCTCCTGCAGGGGAAGCCTCTTGGTTTACGCGAAGCAGGCCTCGATGCGCTGCCAGTCGCCTGGTGACAGCGCGTCGATCAATGGCAATGCCGCGAGGTTGTCGTCGAGCTGTTCGACGCGACTGACGCCGAGCAGCACCGTGGAAACATACGGATTGCGCAGGCACCACGCCAGCGCAAGGTGATGCGCGGGATACCCGAGCTCAGCGGCCACCGCGACGAACCGTCGCACCTTGACCAGCGTGCGCTCGCCGGAGTCCCCGAGTACCACGCGCTGCAGCCATTCGTACCCCGGTCGCGCCAGCCTTGCATCGTCCGGTATCGCATCGTTGTACTTGCCGGTCAGCAGGCCCGATGCCAGCGGCGACCAGACCGTCGTGCCCATGCCGTGATCGCGATAGAGCGGCGCGTACTCGCGCTCCACCCGATCTCGATGCAACAGGTTGTACTGCGGTTGCTCCACCACCGGAGCCGTCAGGTGATGGGTCGCGCAGACCCGGTGCGCCTCCTCGATCGCTTCGGCAGGCCATTCCGAGGTGCCCCAGTAGAGCACCTTGCCAGCGCGCACCAACTGGTCCATGGCCCACGCGGTTTCCGCGACCGGAACTTCCGGATCGGGTCGGTGCGCGAGGTAAAGATCGAGGTACTCGACGCGTAGCCGCTGCAGGGACTCGTCGCAGGCATCGCGGACGTGCTTGCGCGAAAGTCCCTGCTGCGTCGGCCTCGGCTTGCGGACCGCGCCGAAGAACACCTTGCTGGAAACGCAGAACGCGTCGCGCGGCAGGCGCAGGTCGACCAGCACGTCGCCCAGGATGCGCTCGGCCTCTCCGTCGGCGTAACCTTCCGCGTTGTCGAAGAAGTTGATGCCGGCCGAGAAGGCGCGGTGGATGAGTTCGCGTGCCTCTGATCGGCCGATCGACGTGCCGAAGGTGATCCAGGCGCCCAGCGAAAAGGCCGAGAGCTTGAGTCCGGATCCCCCAAGCCGCCGGTAAGGCATCGTCACCATCAATGATCTCCCGCAAGTAGCGCCGAGTGTAAGCGAGCCCCGCGTTTCCGCGGCGCGCACGGCCGGCGTGGTCGCAAGGGCGATACGGGATTCGCGATCCAACGGTTTGGGCGTGGTTGCCGCAGCCCAAGCGCTGCCCTACCCTGCCGCGACGCTCGGAAAGACGACCCGGCGTCACTGCTCCAGCAACTCGACCGCAGGGACAACCTGACTCATGAGCCTCAAGCTGCGCCTGATTGTCCTGAGTTTCCTGCAGTTTTTTGTCTGGGGCTCGTGGCTCATCACCATCGGCGCCTACTGGTTCCAGAACAAGCAATGGTCGGGCGCGGAGTTCGGCGCGATCTTCTCGACGATGGGCATCGCGTCGCTGTTCATGCCGTCGATCGCGGGTGTGATCGCGGACCGTTGGATCAATGCGGAGAAGCTCTACGGTTTTTTCCACCTTGCCGGCGCAGCCGTCCTCTTCACCATCCCGATGGTCGACACCCCGACCACGATGTTCTGGGTGATGCTGCTCAACATGTGCTTCTACATGCCGACGATCTCGCTCGCGATCGCGGTGTCCTACTCCGCGCTCAAGAACGACGGCAAGGATGTCGTCACGCATTACCCGCCCATCAGGGTGTGGGGCACCATCGGCTTCATCGTGGCCCTGTGGACCATCAGCCTGCTGAAACTGGAAACTTCGGCCGGGCAGTTCTACGTGGCCTCCGCCGCATCGCTGTTGCTGGGACTCTACGGCTTCTCGCTGCCCAAATGCCCGCCGCAGCTCAAGCTCGGCACCAACCGCTCGCTGTTCGACACGCTCGGGTTGTCCGCCTTCGCGTTGTTCCGGAACAGCCAGATGGCGGTGTTCTTCGTGTTCGCCATGCTGCTCGGTGCGGCGTTGCAACTGACCAACGCGTATGGCGACACCTTCCTGCACGATTTCGCCAAGGTCGACGCGTACCGGGACCTGCTCGCGGTCCGGTATCCCGCGATCATCATGTCGATCTCGCAGATTTCCGAAACGCTGTTCATCCTGACCATTCCGTTTTTCCTGCGCCGCTACGGCATCAAGTGGGTGATGTTCGTCAGCATGCTGGCGTGGGCCTTGCGGTTCGGCCTTTTCGCCTACGGCGATCCGGGTCCGGGCCTCTGGATGATCGTCCTGTCGTGCATCGTCTACGGGCTGGCCTTCGACTTCTTCAACATCTCCGGATCGTTGTACGTGGAGTCCCAGAGCGACCCGACGATACGTGCGAGCGCGCAGGGACTCTTCATGATGATGACCAACGGCGTCGGCGCCGTGCTCGGCAGCGTGCTGAGCGGCATCATCATCGACCAGTACTTCACCTACGCCGACCAGTCGAAGAACTGGTACGGGATCTGGATGACTTTCGCGATCTACTCGCTCGTGGTGGCCTTCCTGTTCCTGATCCTCTTCAAGTACAGGCACGATCCCGGCGCAATGTCCCGCCTCGGCCCCGGCCACGTCGCCGACGACCAGGTGCGGGTTTGATCGGCGGGTGCGCACGCGTCTGCCTGACGACCGGGGGCTGACCGGGTGGGCGTCGTGGTCGTGGGCAGCTACGTGCAGGACCATGCCTGGCTGTGCGAACGATTTCCCGACACGGGCGAAACGGTGCGCGCGACCGGATTCAACACCGGGCCCGGCGGAAAGGGTTTCAACCAGGCCATCGCTTCGCATCGCCTGGGCGCGTCCACGCTTTTCATGGGAGCGCTGGGCGACGATGCGCTGGCCGCGAATGCGCGCCGGTTCGCCGAGGCGGAGGGAGTCGCCTGTCGATGGCAGGCCGCGCCAGGTGTCGCGACGGCTTCCTCGAGCATCGTGGTGGATCCGCGCGGAGAAAACCGCATCGTCGTCAACCTGGCCGCCAACGAATCGCTGAGTCCGGACTTCCTGCGCGCGAACGCCGACGCGTTTGCGGGCAGGCGGGTTCTGCTCACGCAGCTTGAAACGGGGATCGAAGCCGTGCGCACCGCATTGGCAATGGCGAGGGAGCAAGGGCTCCGGCGCATGCTCAATCCCGCGCCGGTGCCGGCTGCGTTCGATGGCAACCTGTTGCGCGAATGCGATCTCGTCACGCCCAATGAAACGGAATTCGCGCTGCTGCTCGCCCGCTGCTCGGGTTCGATGATTGCCGGAGCCGATGTTGCAGGACTCGATGAGACGACGCTCGATTCGCTCTGCCGCGGGCTGGGCGTGCCTACCGTTGTGGTGACGCTCGGCGCACATGGCTGCTTCGTCTCGCACGCCCATGATGCACCGCTGCTCGCAGGCGACGTACGCCGCCACTACCGGGTGGCGGCGGAACAGGTCACGGCAATCGACACCACGGGTGCAGGCGATGCGTTCAGCGGGGCGCTCGCCGCGGCGCTCTCCACTGCGCCGCAGGCACCGTTCCACGCGCTGGTCACGCTGGCGAGCCGCGCCGCCGCGCTGTCGACTGAAACCATCGGCACCGCACCGGCCATGCCGTCGCCTGCAGCCATTGCGAGCAGGTTTCGTTGAGCCAGGCTCGCTTCAGGCGTCGGACAACATCCCATTGATCCTGGCGGCGAGTTCGCTCTGCCGGAAAGGCTTGGACAAGCGCGGCAGCGAGGCTTCGATCGCTTCGACTTCCGCGTAACCGGACACGATCAACACCGGCGTGCCCGGCCACGTGGATTGCACTTCGCGCGCGAGGTCGACACCGCTCATGCCCGGCATGAGGTGGTCGGTCACGACGATCTCGAAAGGACCGTCCTGCTCCATCACACGGATCGCATGTTCGCCGGTTTCGGCTTCGACAACCGAAAAGCCCATCTCGGCGAGCATGTCTGCTGTGCTCATCCGGACCGCGGCTTCGTCGTCGACGACCAGCGCCCTGCCTGTCATCGACAGCCGGGCCTCCGCCAGGGGCGCGCCAGGAAGCGGTTGTGCTTCAGCGGAACTTACAGGCAACCACAACTCCACCTGCGTGCCGGCTCCTGGTGTGCTGTCGATCAGGAGCGCGCCTCCGAGCTGCGATGCAAGCCCGTGTGCCATCGAAAGTCCAAGGCCTGCACCTGTGCCGACTCCCTTGGTCGAGAAGAAGGGTTCAACTGCACGCGCGACAGTCGTCTCGTCCATGCCGACGCCGGTATCGGTCACCGACATCCTCACGAACTCTTTCGCCGGCAGGCCGGAACGATGCTCCGGGCCGATCGCTTCCATCGCGACGCAAATGCGCAGGACGCCGCCGCGAGGCATCGCGTCGCGTGCATTCGCACACAAATTCAGCAGGGCCATCTCGAGCTGATCCGGGTCCGCGATCGCGGGCGGCAGCCCTTCGGCGACATCCAGCACGACCTTGATCCGGGGACCAATCGTACGGGCCACGAGATCGCCCATGCCCTCGATGAGTTGTCCGACCTGCACGGCCCCCGATTGCAGCGGCTGACGTCGCGCAAACGCAAGAAGGCGGTGGACGAGGTGCTTGGCGCGGTCCGCGCTATCCGCTGCACCACCGATCAGGCGCTGTTCCCGCTCCCCACCGATTCCCTGTCTCTGCAGGATGTCGAGTACGCCAATGATCGGGGTCAGGAGATTGTTGAAATCGTGCGCGACTCCGCCGGTCAGCTGCCCCATGGCTTCGAGCCTCTGGGATTGGCGCAGCGCCGCATGCGCCAGGTCGAGTTCCGCGGTGCGCGCGGCCACGCGGGCTTCCAGTGTCTCGTTGAGTTCGCGAAGCCTTGCCTCGCTGTCGGACAGCCGCGATTCGGCGTGCTTGCGGCCTGTGATGTCGTCGAAAACGACCGCGACGCGGTGATCCTTCGGGTCACCCACCCGGAAAGCGCTGACAGCAAACCAGCGCTCGAGCGCCTTGGCCTCCTGCTCGAAACGAACCGCTTGTCCGGTGCGCGCGACGTCACCGTAGATATCGAACCACTTCTGTTCGTGTGCGGGAGCGATTTCCCGCATGCTGCGTCCGAGGGCGCCGTCGATGCCCGACTGCCGTTCGAAAGCCGGGTTGACTTCCAGGAATACGTAGTCGACGGCGCGACCGCTCGAGTCGAATTTCACCCCGACCTCGCAGAACCCCGCGTCGATCGAGTTGAAGAGAAAGCGATAGCGCTCCTCGCTGCTCCGCAAAGCAACCTGCGCGGCGTGGGTGTCGGTGACATCGTGGCCTGACACGACTCTTCCAGCAACCGCGCCGCCTGCATCGGCCGGAAGCTGGAACTCGCGCGCACCCGCAGAAGAGGGTCCGGCATTTGCCTTCGATGACGCACTCAAAATGTGGGACTCCTCGCGCAGCCCCTGTCACCGATGGTGCAGGGGTATTGGGCCGGGTCACCATATTCCGTATGTCGGCCTGCGAACCACCCGCTGCAAATGGCGTTCAGATGGCAGTCGTGTATGTGCCGTGACGGGCGGCCTCATGCCACCGCGTTCACAGAGTGAACCGCGAAGCAGACTGGCCTCTACAATCGACGGATGAAGATCGGTCCGTACGCAATCGATCCGCCGCTGGTGCTCGCGCCAATGGCGGGCGTCACCGACAAGCCCTTCCGCATGCTGTGCAAGCAGCACGGTGCCGGACTCTGCGTTTCGGAGATGACCCACGCAGACCTGAAACTGAAGGACACGCGCAAGTCGCGCCTGCGTCGCGACCACGACGGCGAGCCCGCGCCCATCAGCGTTCAGATCGCGGGCTACGATCCCGCGATGCTCGCCGACGCGGCGCGCTTCAACGTCGACGAGGGTGCGCAGATCATCGACATCAACATGGGCTGTCCTGCAAAAAAAGTGTGCCGGATCGACGCGGGTTCCGCGCTGCTGCGCGACGAGCCGCTCGTGGCCCGCATCCTCGACGCGGTGGTGCGCGCCGTCGACGCCCCCGTCACGCTCAAGATCCGCACTGGCTGGGACGCCAACAGTCGCAACGGCCTGGCAATTGCACGCATCGCGGAAGATTGCGGAGTGGCAGCGCTGGCGGTGCACGGGCGTACGCGCGCCGATCGTTTCGAGGGTGCTGCCGAGTACGACACGATTGCGGCGATCAAGCAGTCAGTGCACATCCCGGTCATCGCCAATGGCGATGTGGCGACACCTTCGAAGGCATTGGAGGTACTGCGCCTGACGGGCGCCGACGCGCTGATGCTGGGTCGCGCGGCGCAGGGGCGGCCCTGGATATTCCGCGAGATCGCGCAATTCCTGCGCGACGGCACACTTGCGCCGGAACCGGCGCCGGCTGAGGTGCGCGCGGTGCTGCTCGGGCATCTCGACGAGCTCTACGCGTTCTACGGCCCGGATCACGGCGTGCGCATCGCACGCAAGCACATCGGCTGGTATTGCGCGGATCGATCCGATCTGCGCGCCCTGCGCCGCGCCATGCAGACGGCCACCTGCGCCCTGAACCAGCGGGCGCTCGTCACCGAATGGTTCGACGCGACCCGGGCGGCCGACATCGGACTCGCCGCGTAACCGGGCAGCACGGGGCTTCCACCGGAGGGTGCGTCCCGCACTGCTTACCGGGACTTCGCTTCCTGGTCCGCTTCACGTTGCGCCTCGGCTTCTGCCTCAAGGGCGTCCTCTGGCTTTTCCGCGGCATCCGCAGCCTCCGGATCTCCGGCCTGGATGTCGGGCTGCGCTTCGTCGACGGCTTCGTCGGGTGTCGAGGCCTGCGATGCAGGTGACGTGCTGACATCCGCAGCCGGATCTTCCTTCTGGCCAGGCAAGCTTGCGTCCGCGTCGACCGCCGCGGCACCGTCTGCGCTTGCGGATTCCGCTACATCGACTCTCTCTTCGCCGACGCCCGGCAAACTGGAAAGATCACCGAGCAAGGTACCGGCATCGATGCGCTGGTTCTGGTATCGCGCCCCGAAATGCAGGTGCGGGCCGGTCGAGCGGCCGGTGCTTCCGACTGTGCCGAGCGGATCGCCTCGCTTGACGACGGCGCCGGTTTCCACCGCGACTTCGTCCAGGTGGAAAAACATGGTGACCAGTCCACCACCGTGGTCCACGATCACCGTGTGACCCGTGTAGAACTGTTCCTCCGACAGCGTGACGGTGCCGTCCGCGCCCGCCACCACTGGCGTGCCTTGGGCAAGTGGGTAATCGAGCCCCGTATGCCGGCTTTTCAGCTGTCCGCCGTTGTAACGCCGCAGCTCGCAGAAGTCGCTGGGATCCCTGGCCACCATGCCCTGCGAAGGCGCGCCGAGCGGCAGCAGGAATGCGGGTCTCGCATCCGTTCCCGAAACAGCCTTCACGATCCGCTCGCGTTCTTCAACGGAGCGCGCCTTGTTGGCGTCGCTGATGTTCACGTACCTGTCGTCGTCAAGCGTGATATCCGTCAACGCACACTGGCGCGCAACCACCGTCAGCGTTCCCAGCGTGCGTGCGCCCGTGGAGTTCCACATCGCGATTTCGTGGACGCCGGGCCGGGCCTTCATGTCGACCGGGTAATAGCAATCTCCAGCAATGGCCGCGTACCGCCGACCGAAGATCCCGCATTCCGCGGCCGTCTGGCCTGACCAGCGCGCGACTTCGCCCTGCACGACCTCGGCGTTGTTGTTCGCGGCTTCGCCGACGCCGGTCGCCAGGACCAGGGGAACGAACGCCGCGGCGATCAGCTTGCTCCGCACCATGGGGCGTTCTCCGTGGGATATCACCCGCACCGATGTGCGAGCACGCCATTCTGGTGGATCGCACCGATGCCGCAAGCCTGGTCCCGGAGGCCTGACAGCCACCATTCAAGGGATCGGCGCGAACGTGATGCCGCACACTCGCAAGACTTGAGCGCTGGAGGCACCCGGCCCCTGAGCCCCCGCGCTAGGATATGATGCGCGGCTCGTTTCATCCTTTCATCCGCATCGAAGGATATATCCCTCCATGGCAAGCACGCTTTTCACCTCCGAATCCGTTTCCGAAGGCCACCCCGACAAGGTCGCGGACCAGATTTCCGACGCGGTCCTCGACGCGATCCTCAAGCAGGACAAGCGTGCCCGCGTGGCCTGCGAGACGATGGTGAAGACCGGCGTGGCGATTGTCGCGGGAGAAATCACCACCGAGGCCTGGATCGACCTCGAGTCGCTGACCCGCAAGGTCATCCTCGACATCGGCTACAACTCTTCGGAAGTCGGGTTCGACGGGGCGACATGCGGCGTCATCAATCTCATCGGCAAGCAGAGCCCCGAGATCAGCCAGGGTGTCGATCGCAGGAAGCCGGAGGAACAAGGTGCCGGCGACCAGGGCCTCATGTTCGGCTACGCGACCAACGAGACGGACAGCTACATGCCCGCCGCGATCCACCTGGCGCACCGGCTGTGCGAGCAGCAGGCGAAGGTGCGCAAGAAGGGCAAGCTCGGATGGCTGCGCCCCGATGCGAAAAGCCAGGTCACGTTGCGCTATGAGGACGGCAAGGCCACTGCGATCGACGCGGTCGTGCTGTCCACGCAGCACGCGCCCGACGTCAGCCAGAAGGACCTGCACGAAGCAGTGATGGAAACGATCATCAAGCCGGTGCTGCCGACCAAGTGGCTGCACAAGGGCACGCGCTATCACATCAACCCGACCGGCAAGTTCGTGATCGGCGGGCCGGTGGGCGACTGCGGCCTCACCGGTCGCAAGATCATAGTCGACACCTACGGCGGTTGGGCGCGCCACGGCGGTGGGGCGTTTTCCGGCAAGGACCCGTCCAAGGTCGACCGTTCGGCCGCATATGCCGCACGTTACGTCGCGAAGAACGTCGTCGCCGCGGGCCTCGCGGGGCGCTGCGAAGTACAGGTGAGCTATGCAATTGGCGTGGCCGAGCCGACGTCGATTTCGGTGACGACTTTCGGCACCGGCAAGATCGGCGACGACCAGATCGAGAAGTTGATCCGGGCGCATTTCGACCTGCGCCCTTACGGCATCATCAAGATGCTCGACCTCATCCATCCGATCTACCAGCCGACGGCGGCGTACGGCCATTTCGGACGCAAGCCGGAAAAGGTCAGCTACAAGGACGGCAAGGGCAAGCAGCACTCCGCGACCGCCTTCTCGTGGGAGCTCACCGACCGTGCCGACGACCTTCGCAAGGCCGCCAAGCTCAAGTAACGCGGAATCCGCGACTGCGAAGTCGCGGCTTCGTGACTTCCAGCCCTCGTGCTCTCCGGTCGACAGCGCCACAGTCTCGAATCGCGCCTCTGACCGGGAGCCTTCGATGCCTGCTACACGCCGCGATGTGGTGTTGGGGACGCTCGCTGCGGGGACGCTCCTCGCGGGGGCAGCGACACGAGCGGCTTCGCCTGGCCCGACGGATGCGAAGCCCGCACGCAAACTGCGCATCCTGATCCTGGGGGGAACCGGATTCACCGGACCGCACCAGGTGCGTTACGCACTGGCCCGCGGACACGAAGTCACGATCTTCAATCGCGGCAAACGCGATGCGCCCGTCTGGCCCGGCAAGGTCGAACAACTTCTGGGCGACCGCGAGACAGGCAACCTCGCATCACTCGCAGGCCGCAAGTGGGACGTCTGCATCGACAACCCGACCACGCTGCCATCGTGGGTTCGCGATGCGGGGAAGGTCCTCGGGAAAAACGTCGGGCAGTACGTCTTCATTTCCACGATCTCGGTGTTTGCCGACACCAGCAGGCCGGGCATGGACGAGAAGGCGGCATTGGCCGAATACCGCGGCACGGATGCGATGGCGGAAAACCGCGCCACGCTGCTCGCCAACATGGAACTGTATGGCGCGCTCAAGGCGCGGAGCGAGAAGGAAGCCTCGAAGCAGTTCGGCGAAGCCGTCACGATCATCCGCCCGGGGCTCATCGTCGGACCTGGCGACGAAACCGATCGCTTCACCTACTGGCCCGTGCGCATCGACCGCGGCGGCGAAGTGCTGGCTCCGGGCGACGGCACCGATCCGGTCCAGTTCATCGATGCGCGCGATCTTGCCGAGTGGACGATCCGCATGGTGGAGCGCGGCACCTTCGGGACATTCAATGCGACGGGCCCCGACTACGAGATGACGATGGCCGCGTTGCTGCACGGAATCCGGGCTGTGACAACGAATGGCGCGCACCTGCACTGGGCGCCGATCGATTTCCTCAAGGCGCAGAATGTCGCCCCTTGGTCGGACATGCCTGTGTGGGTACCCGGCCTCGGCGAAAGCGCCGGGTTCGGACGCATCAGCGTCGCCAGGGCGGTCGCCGCAGGCCTGACGTTCCGGCCACTGGCAACCACCGCATCCGACACGCTGGCGTGGTTCAAGTCGCAGCCTGCCAAGCGCCAGTCCACGCTGCGCGCCGGCCTGGACACCGCTCGCGAAAAAAAGGTCCTGGCGGCGCTGGCAGAGAGCTGAGGCCGTCGCGAAGGACTGCTTCAGGCTCCGACGTGGGGCCGCGGCCGCGCGACTGAAAACTCGCGTGTCGGCGGCGCCGTGCCACCGCACGGCGTTGCTGGCAAGATGCCCGCGTCGACCGCGCCGACAAGGACAGGGAGCAGGCCGTGAGCGAGCAACAGGCGCCGCATGCCGACGCCGCGCCAGTACCGGATCCAGGGGTTGGCGCCGGGGGAACCGCATCGCAAACCAGGGCAGCGCCGCAGTCCGCTCGCGGTGATTTCGACTGGCAACAGGCCTTCGACGACGAATTGCTCGGACTCGTGTCGGAAGCGCACGCCGACGCGCGTGCGCGGCGTCGACCCGGCTCACCGAGAGACGAAGCACCTGCCACGCCGGATGCGTTGCAGGACGTCGCAACGCTGCGCACCCGACTCGCGGGCCTCGCATTCTCGGGTGGCGGCATCCGCTCTGCGTCGTTCGCACTGGGCGCCTACCAGGCGCTGCTGGGCCACGGGATCGGCGAGCGTTTCCACTATCTCTCGACCGTGTCGGGTGGCGGCTACTTCGGCATGACGGTCGCGTGGCTGCGCAAACGCTACGGCGCGCAATGGAAGGAGCAACTGTCGCGTCGCCGATCCGGCGCGCGCGCCTCCCCCGCGAACCCCGCCGCGGTGCGTGAGAGCGAAAAGTCCGTGTGGCTCGACTACATCCGGCAGCACGGCAACTTCCTGCAGCCGCCGGGGATCGGCGCGCTGGCGCTGGCCGGCGCTGCGCTGCGCAACAGTGCGCTCAGCGTCGGGCTGTACGGACTGCTGCTGGTGATGTTGCTGGTCATCCTGCTGCTCGCCGGCATCCTCCCCGAATCCGTGGCCGAACTGCGCGAGGGGAACTGTCGCGTCTGGGAATCCGGCCGATTTGCGCCGGTCTTCTGCATCGATGCCGCGGGCCTGCTCGCCACGACGCTGTCGATGATCGTCGTGCTCATCGTCGCCTACAGCCTTGCGACATTCACCCTCTCCTTCGAGGGCTGGTCGCGCTGGCTCTGGGCCGCGCTGGCATGGCTGGGATTCGGCCTCGTATTGCTGTTCGCGATGCGCCCGGCTGGCGTGGTCCCCAACATCACGACCGGCGTGATGCCGCATCGCGGCGGCGTGCTGCTGACATCCGCGCTGCTGCTGCCATGCGCGATGGCAGTCGGTTTCGGACTGTGGCTCGCCGGCGTGCAGTGGACGCACCGCAGGCGCAATTCGGGCATTGCGGGATCGCGCGCTTATCGCCTGCGCCTCTGGCTGCAACGCGTGACAGGCACGCTCACCGGCCTGGCGCTGGTACTCGCGGCGTTGCTTGCATTGCCGCTTGCGCACGAGTGGCTCGGCAACGCCGGGACGCTTTCGCTCACCGCGCTCGCATCGATGGGCGCGCTGTACCAGGCATTCTGGTCGCGCACCGCGTACCTGCCTCGATCCCTGGCGACGCATGTGCGTCTCCTCGCAACGGCAGGCCTCGTGCTCGCCGCCGCGACGCTGGTCGCCTACGCGATTGCGCTACGACTGCAGTCGCTGCCCGCGTGGCAACTCGGCGCGTTCGGCGCGGTGCTGCTGATCGTCGCCTTCTGCACCAACCTCAACCAGTTCGGCCTGAACCGCATGTATCGCGACCGCCTGATGGAAACCTTCATGCCGAACCTGTCGGGCATCGACAGCACGCAGTGGGAACTCGCGACCGATGCGGACGGACGTGAATACGGTCGACTACAGGCCCTTTGGCCACCGCCGCCCGATTGCCCCTCGCGCCTCTCGCTCTATCCCCTCGTCAACACCAACCTGGTGCTCGTCGATTCGAAAGTCGACACCTATCGCGGGCGCGCGGGCGACAGCTTCGTCCTCGCGCCCGGCGCCTGCGGCAGCGACGCCACGCGTTGGACCGCAACAGTCGACTTCGCCGACCGCGAGCTCGCCGCTGCCACCGCCATGGCGGCGTCGGGCGCGGCGGCCAACCCGAACACCGGCGCCGGCGGACGCGGGATCACGCGCAACCGGCTCGTGTCCTTCCTGATGTTCCTCATGCAGGCTCGCCTTGGCATCTGGGTGCGCAGTCCCGGCGCGCAACGTGGGGACGCCACTCCCCTCGCGCGTGCGCGCCGCTGGCTGCTCGGCCAGCGCCCGAACTTTCTGGTGCCAGGCATCCGCGCGGGCCTCTTTGGCCGGGGCTTGAGCGAGGACAGCTACTTCCTCGAACTCAGCGACGGCGGGCATTTCGACAATACCGGCGTCTACGAGCTGGTCCGTCGCCGCGTGCGCATCATCGTGCTCGTGCAGGCCGCGCAGGATGGCAGCGGCGGCTTTGCCGACCTGGCCAACCTGGTCGAAAAGATACGCGTAGACTTCGGCGTGCATGTGCGCTTCGACGACGGCTTGCCGCTGTCGGACCTGATGCCTCCTCCGCCCGCGCATGCACAGGACCTGCCGGTCGCCTCGCGCGGATTCGCGATCGCGCGGATTCTTTATCCTGCGCACCAGGATGAGCCCCGCGCTGCCGGTTGGCTGGTGCTGCTGCAGGCCACGCCGATCGCGAATCTTCCCGTCGACGTGCAGAGCTATCGCCATCACCAGCGGGATTTCCCGCACGAGTCGACGGGTGACCAGTTCTTCCACGAAGCGCAGGTCGAGGCGTATCGCGAACTCGGTTATGCAGTTGCGAAGTCGTTCTGCGTAGAGCTGCTGGCCCAGTCGCTTCCAGAAAACGATCGCACGGACCGGTTCAAGCCTGGCACTGCGATGGCAGACCTGCGCGAGTGGTTGCGTCCGCAACTGCCGCAGTCGTGAGCACGGCGGCGCCGCGGCTCACCGACGGCTTGCGTCGCGAGTACGAACACCTGTTCCAGACCTGTGTGGTCGCTCCGGACCGGCATGCCGAGGTTGATCGCATCGTCGCAAGGCACGTCCGCAACCGGCTGCGCTACGCGCAGGCAACTGCGAATACCGCGATACCGTGGTACTTCGCGGCCATCGTGCACGAGCTCGAGGCCGGGGGAATTTTTTCGCGTCATCTGCACAATGGCGATCCGCTGCGCGATCGAACCGTCCGTATTCCCAGGGGCCGTCCGCCGGTTGGCCTGCCGCCGTTCGCATGGGAGTCGAGCGCGGCAGATGCGCTGATGCTGCAGGGCCTGCACCGCGTGAGGGAGTGGTCGCTCGGTCAGCTCCTGTACCGGCTCGAGCGGTACAACGGGTTCGGTTACCGCATGCACCATCCCGAGGTACTGTCGCCCTACCTGTGGGCTGGCAGCAGCCACTACACACGCGGCAAGTACGTGCGCGACGGCCGCTGGAGCTCAGCCGCGGTTTCCACGCAGACCGGCGGTGCAGTGCAGTTGCGACGCATGGCCGAACTGGGCATTGCGCGATTCCTGCACGGCGGGCAGCCCGCTGTGGTTGCCTTCCATCGCTGGCGACCGCGCGACGCGGCGACACGCGCCAGCGCACTGGCGCTGCAGCGCTGGCTCAATACGCACGAAGGCGTGTTCCTGCGCGAAGACGGCTGGCCCGGGCCGCGCACCGCAGCGGCGTATCGGCAGGTCACCGGCGCTTCGCTGCCGGGCGATCCGGCCTCGCACGCTTGATCTGGACGCGTTTACGTTCGCGGCTCGGGGTATCGCTTCATCGCGACAAAGCGATATACTGGACGCCTCCTCGCCGTCGAGGGGCGCTGCATGCCGTGAGGCACAGGCTCGACGGACTTCGGGCCCGGACGCGTCCGGGCCGGAACGAACGGCGCCCGCACAACCCTGGAGCACCGCAAATCATGAATGCCGTTCGCAAGGAAGGCGCTGCCGCGCCCAACGATTACAGAGTCGCCGATCTCTCGCTGGCCGATTGGGGCCGCAAGGAAATCGACATCGCCGAGCATGAAATGCCCGGCCTCATGTCGATCCGCCGCAAGCACGTCAGCGACCTCCCCCTCAAGGGCGTACGTGTGACCGGCTCGTTGCACATGACGATCCAGACCGCGGTACTGATCGAAACGCTCAAGGACATCGGCGCCGACGTGCGCTGGGCGTCGTGCAACATCTTCTCGACCCAGGACCACGCGGCCGCCGCGATCGCGGTGACCGGCACGCCGGTGTTCGCGTGGAAGGGCGAGACGCTGGAGGAATACTGGGACGCGACGCTCGATGCCGTGACGTTTCCCGGCGGCAAGGGCCCGGAGCTGGTCGTCGACGATGGCGGCGACGTCACGCTGCTGATCCACAAGGGTTACGAACTCGAACAGGGTTCGAAGTGGGTCGATGAGCCCGCGGCCTCGCACGAAGAGCAGATCATCAAGAACCTGCTCAAGCGCGTGGCGAAGGAGCGTCCCGGCTTCTGGACCAACGTGGTCAAGGACTGGCGCGGTGTCTCCGAGGAGACCACCACGGGCGTGCATCGCCTGTACCAGATGATGGAAGCGGGCAAGCTGCTGGTCCCGGCCATCAACGTCAACGATTCGGTCACCAAGTCGAAGTTCGACAACCTCTACGGCTGCCGCGAGTCGCTGGCCGACGGCCTCAAGCGTGCGATGGACGTGATGCTCGCCGGCAAGGTCGCATGCGTCGCCGGTTACGGCGACGTCGGCAAGGGCTCCGCGCATTCGCTGCGTGCGTACGGCTGCCGCGTGATCGTCACCGAGATCGATCCCATCAACGCACTGCAGGCGGCGATGGAAGGCTTCGAGGTCAAGACGATAGAAGATACGCTCGGCATCGCCGACATCTACGTCACGACCACCGGCAACAAGGACGTCATCACCACCGCCCACATGCAGCGCATGAAGGACCAGGCGATCGTCTGCAACATCGGCCACTTCGACAACGAGATCCAGGTCGACGCGCTCCGCGAGTTGCCGGGCATCAAGCACATCAACATCAAGCCGCAAGTCGACAAGTACGTGCTGCCGGGCGTCGATGGACAGCCGGCGCACGACATGTTCCTGCTCGCCGAGGGCCGCCTGGTGAACCTCGGTTGCGCCACCGGCCACCCGAGCTTCGTCATGTCGAATTCGTTCTCGAACCAGACGCTTGCGCAGATCGACCTGTGGGCGAATCGCGACACGTACGAGAAGACGGTCTACCGCCTGCCCAAGCACCTCGACGAGGAAGTCGCGCGCCTGCATCTCGAAAAGATCGGGGTGAAGCTCACGCGGCTGACCGACGACCAGGCGGCGTATCTCGGCGTATCGAAGGACGGTCCGTACAAGCCGGATCATTACCGCTATTAAGCACGACCCTGTAGGGCGGAGCTGCGCTCCGCCCTGCTTCCTGTAGAGCGGAGCTTGGCTCCGCTCTATTTGCGCCGGAAGAATCAGCCGAGCGCAGCTCGGCTCTACAAAAGCAGGCGATCCTTGGCGGTCAGCTTTAGAGCAGAGCGGAGCTCCGCTCAACTGTCGATTCGCGCGACATCAATCGGCGGTCGTCGCCCCCGACGCAGACGCGATTGCGTCCGTCCGACTTGGCGCGATACAGCGCCATGTCCGCGGCCTGGTAGAGACGTTCGACATCGCCCGCGCTCGACTGCGACAGCGCGGCCACCCCGATACTGATGGTGATCTGCAGTTGCCTGGCTTGCGTCTGCATCGGCTGCTCCTGCACGGCGAGCCTGAAGCGTTCCGCGCGGCCTGCAGCTTCCTCCACCGTGACATCGCGCAGCAACACCGCAAACTCCTCGCCACCCACCCTGGCGACCAGCGTATCCGGGGCGGCGAACTCGCGTTGCAGACGCTGCGAGAACGCGATGAGGCAACCATCACCCTCGGCGTGGCCGAACTGGTCGTTCACCAGCTTGAAGTGGTCCACGTCGCACATGAGGAGCGCCAGCGGGGTGCCGCGCTGGTGCGCATCCGCCACAGCTTCCCGCAGGACCTGATCAAAATGCATCCGGTTGGCCAGCCCGGTGAGGCCATCGCGCCGGCTCAATCGCGCGAACTGATCACGCTGTTGACGGAGTTCGAGGTCGAGCTCGAGCCTCTGCAGCCATTCGCGGTGCGTGCGCTCGAGCGCGAGTCCAAGGTACGCCAGGTAGACAAGCAACGCCCAGGACAGCGAAGTCTCGTGCCGCACCTGGGCAAGCACGGCGAAGGGCGGAACAAGCAGCAGGATCAGCGTCGAAATGGCCAGGCTGCGTCGCATCGAAAAGCTGTGCGCCGCCGCGGTACCGAATGCCACGCAAGCGAACAGGACGATGGTGCGCGCGTTATCGAACGCCGGATCGGCAAGCACCCACGCGGTGGCCACGCCCCAGACCGTGCAGGACGCCACCATGAGCAGCCAGGGCCAACGCAGCCACCGTCGCAACGCGGTCGCGTCCGCTTCGGGCGGCACGGAATGCACGAAGCGCAACAGCGCCAGCGCGAAGAGCATAAACCCGACCAGCCACGACGCATGGCCTTTCGGTCCGCCCGCCAGCACGATGAAGATCCAGCCCAGCACGTAGAACATGCCGCCTAGCCGCATGCGCAGCTGGATGTCGCTGGCTTCCTGTTGCAGGCGCAGGAACGCTGCGTCCAGCTTGCCTTCCTGAAAGCGCAACGGGACGGCGGGAGACGTGACGTGCGGCTGGATCAAGGTGGGACCGACGGGGGATTCTAGAAGCCCCCAGCAATTCGCTTGCCACCTCAGGTCGCGGGGGCAAAGCCGAAGCGACTTTCAGCCGGACCGGGGGATTTCCCTGAATGCGCCAGCGGCCAGCGGGTGGCCTGCCACGGACTCGACGCCGTCGAAGACCAGCACGGCCCGGTCGCTGCCGCGCGCCCGCGCCGCGGACAAGGCAGCGGAGGCGCGCGCGAGCGCGGCATCGATGCCCGCGCGTTGCGACACGGGATCGTCTTCGGGCGCATCCCCCAAGGTGGCGGCTCCCGCCGCGAGCAACGCGTCGACGCCCCGGCCCGAGAGTTCAATGGGCGCGTCGCCCACTGCCGAAAGCAGGTCGGAGAGCCTCAGCGCGGCTTGTTCCGGCAGGCAATCGACCAGGGCGAGGAGAAAATCGCCGTCGGCGCGCCGCATCACCAGGTCGTTGCCGCGCACGCTTTGGCGCAGGCGCTCTTCCACGGCGTCGAGCAGCCCCGGGTGGCACAGTGCATCCAGAGACCCGGCCATGCGTGGTTCCAGCCCCGCCAGTACGAGCAGCAGCTGGCCCCTCGCCCCTGCCCTGCGGCGGTCGGCCTGTTGTTGCGCCAGCTGAGGAAGTGCGTCCGGCGTCACGTGCGGTATCGGATCTCGAGTGGGGCCCGTAGGATCAATCGGTTGTTGGCCATCGCTCGCGTACGGGAACCGCGCGTAGCGACGGATGGGGAGGGTATCAGGCATTGGCCTGTTTTTGCGCGAAGGCGCGGCGAGCGATAGCGGCTGCGTTGGTCCCCGCGCGCGCCCCGCCAGATGCCACCAGAATTCGGCTGTCCCGCGACCTCGAGAGGCTCGCGCGGGCTGCGCGGTCTCGTGGCGCTCGGTAGGATGCCCGCTGCCCAAGCGCACGTCAGGGTCACCCGACACGCTCCTCACCTTCCGACACTTCGACTCACCACCCGGCACGCGCGTCGCGCGGCCACTTCCGGATTCCCGCATGCAGCAGCTTTCGTTCGAGTTCTTTCCGCCCAAGACAGACGAGCAGCGTGCCCAACTCGGGCGTACCGCCAGGAAGCTCAAGTCGCTCAATCCCGCCTACGTCTCCGTCACCTTCGGTGCGGGGGGCTCGACGCTCGCTTATACGTCGGAAACGGTTCGCGGCCTCGCGCAGGACCACGGGTTCTGCGCCGCACCGCATATTTCCTGCGTGGGTGGCACGCGCGAGGAGATCCGCGATCTGCTCAACACCTATCGCGCGATTGGCTGCACGCGCGTCGTGGCCTTGCGCGGCGACATGCCGTCCGGCATGGCGCGCATCGGCGAACTGCGCTACGCCAGCGACCTGGTCGCCTTCATTCGTGCCGAGCACGCCGACCATTTCCACGTCGAGGTCGGCTGCTATCCCGAATGCCATCCCCAGGCCGCCGATGCGCTGGCTGATCTCCGCGCCTTCAAGGCAAAGATAGACGCCGGTGCCGACGGCGCGATCACGCAGTATTTCTACAACGCCGATGGCTATTTCAGGTTCGTGGACGAAGCCCGGCGCATGGGCATCGAGGTGCCGATCACGCCGGGCGTGATGCCGATCGCCAACTTCACGCAACTGTCGCGCTTCTCGGAAATGTGCGGTGCGGAGATTCCGCGCTGGGTCGAGCGACGCATGCGCTCATTCGGCGACGACCGCGAAGCCATCGCCGACTTCGCCGCAGACCTGGTGGCATCGCTTGCGCAGCGACTGGTGGCAGGCGGCGCTCCCGGCCTGCACTTCTACACCTTGAACCTCGCCAAGCCGACGCTCGCTGTTCTGGAACGGATAGCTTAGCGGAGTCCCGGTACGGCGGGCAGGGTTTGCGGGGTCGATACTCCAGCCACCGCCCAGTACCTCAATCGGCGCCAGCCCCGACCCTCTTCAAAGCGCAGCGCGATAACCCCCTCAACGCTAGTAAGCTCGCGCAGATCGCGGACTCGCAGGGGTCACGTCTCTTTCAACAGCAAGGGGGATAGGTCATGAAGAACGTACTGGCAGTGCTGGATCGCTTGGGGCGGGATGCCGGGTCGATGCGCGCGGACAGCGCAGCGCTGGCTGAAGCACTGGACGGATCGACAATCGATCAGGAAGCGCTGGCTGCTCTGATCGGGGGCGATGCCGCAAGATTGAAAGCGTTGCTCGGCGCGCCGACAAACGTCGTGTGTGGACTGTTTCCGGGCAAGGAAGAAGAGGAAAGTCCCGACAAGGAAGTTCCCGAAGACGAACCGGCGAAGGAGAGGGATCCGGACACCAGCATCCGCCGCGCGGTTGCCTGAGTCGATCAGCATCGGACCTCCAGGGCCATGCCGCGACGCGGATTCCCGCGCAGTTCGCCCAACCCCACGCAAGCCCGACTCCGGTCGGGCTTGCGTGCCTGGGCGCGCGCGCTGGTCGCATCGACCCTGCTTGCTTGCGCAGGCGTTGCGGCGCAGGCGGATTTCGATGCGCTGCTGAAACAGGCCGACAGTGTCAAGACCGCGCGCTATCCCGAGTTCAAGTCCACGCTGGAGCAGTTGCAGGCCCGGCGATCGGAGCTCGGCGACGCGCAGCGCGATTACCTGCAGTACCTCGAAGGCTGGCAGCTCGCCTACGTTTCCGACTACGAAGCCGCCGTCGCCACGCTCACGGAAGTTGCCAGCAGAACCAAGGACCCCACGCTCCGCTTCCGGGTGGAAGCGAGCACCGCCAACGTCCTCACCATCGCGCGGCGTTATCAGACGGCACTGAAGCATCTCAATGCCATGCTGGTGCTGTTGCCGACGGTGCGCGATCCCGAGGTGCGGGGCCAGGGCCTGCTGACGGCGGCGCAGATCCACACGCAGGTGGGCCAGCACGACATCGCTCTCGACTACGCCGATCGCCTGATACGCGAGATGCCGGCCGGCAAGGTCGCATGCGCCGCGATGCAGCTCAGGATCGAGGCGCGTTTCAGGATGGGTCGGCTCGAGCGCAACGACGTGGAGGCGAGGCAGGCGGTGGCCAGCTGCGTCGAGGCCGGCGAACTGATCTTCGCCAATCTCATCCGCACAGTGATCAGTCGCGTCGACATCCGCGCGAACCAGCCCGACGACGCGATCGCGCTGCTGACCGCGAACTACGACGAGGTGCTGCGCACGCGCTACGTCCGGCTCATCGCCGATTACGAAGCGCTGCTGGCGCAGGCGTGGTGGGAAAAGCGCGACCTCGGAAAATCACGCGCGTTCGCGCAACTCGCCGTGGAACGCGGCGGCGGCAAGGATCTGACCGAGCCGCTGGTCGATGCCAACCGGCTGCTCTATCTCATTGCCCGCTCCCAAGGCGACAGCGACGCTGCGCTGGCATTCCACGAGACTTACGCCGCTGCCGACAAACGTTTTCTCGACGACATCGGCGCGCGCGAGCTGGCGTTCCAGATGGTCAAGAGCCAGGAAGTCGCGAACAAGCTGCAGATCGAGGCGCTCGAGCAGCGCAACGAAGTGTTGAACCTCGAGCGCGAACTCGGCGCCAAGGCCGTCGAAACGAGCCGCCTGTACATCGCGCTGCTGCTCGGTGGACTCGCCTTCATCGCCATGTGGCTCTACAAGACCAAGCGCTCGCAGCTGCACTTCATGAAGCTCGCGCGCCGCGATGGGTTGACCGGCGTCTTCAACCGCGCGCACTTCGCCGACGCTGCGGAGAGCATCCTCGACTACTGCAAGAAAGGCGGTCGCGAGGCGTGCGTGGTGATGATCGATCTCGACCACTTCAAGCGCGTCAACGACCGGCATGGGCACGGCGCGGGCGACATCGTGCTCAAGCGCACTGTCCAGGCCTGCCAGGCGCACCTGCGTTCGATCGACATCATGGGGCGCCTTGGCGGCGAGGAGTTCGGCATCGTGCTGCCCGACTGCGACGCCGAGCGCGCGACGCAGATGGCCGAGCAGTTCCGGCTCGCGATCGTCGGGTTGTCCGGCCACGAAACCGGCGTAGGCTTTCCGGTTTCGGCAAGTTTCGGTGTCACCTCTTCCAGCTGGTCCGGCTACAACCTGCGCCAGCTCATCATCCATGCCGACAAGGCGCTGTACGACGCCAAGCGCCGCGGCCGCAATAGCGTGGCGATGTTCGATGGTTCGGATGCTGCGCCGGAGCTGCCGCTGCAACAGGTGTTCGACCGCCGCCGCGCATAGCATGGACGTTGCGGCAATATCCCAAACCGCAGGCGGCATCGCTCGGGGCGCTTTCCATCTGGCAACTCCGAGGCTTCGGCTTCGGCCGGTCGCGCCTCGAGACTGGCCCGTGTATCGCGCCCTCTACACCGATCCCGACACGATGCGGGAAGTCGGCGATCCGCTGACAGGCAGCGCTGTCGAGAAGTCGTTTGCGATTTGCCTTCGCGCATGGACGCGGCAACCCTTGCGTCGGGCCATGCTGGCGGCAACCCACAGCCACGACGACGCAACCATCGGACTGGGCGGCATATTCAACTTTCGCGAGGACCCGACTGTCGACGGTGCCTGCGCCGAGGTCGGAGTGATGCTCGTGGCCTCCGCGCGAGCACGCGGTCTCGGTCCCGAAGCGCTGCGCGCCGTCATTGCCTGCGCCTTCAGCAACTTTTCGCTGGATAAGGTCCAGTGTCATGTCTCCACGCTCAATACGCGCTCGGAACGCATGGTTGCGCGCATCGGCTTCGAGCCCGTCGACGCCCGGCCCGACCCCGGGCCTTTCGCCAATCGCACCTGGCTGCTGTCCCGCGAGCGATTCACGCTGGCCTGAGTTCGCAGCGCTTTCAGGGCGCCCAGTCCCATCGAGCTTGCGCACGCCGCTACCGATCGGTCGTCCTCTCGGCTATCGTCGCTTCGCTCCCGCTGACCAGATGGCCGAGTTCGAACAATGACCGAGCGCGCGAAAGGAAGCCTGGCTTGCGTCGGCGTCGGCATGACGCTCGGCTCGCACCTGTCGCCCCTCGCCCGCAGCTACATCGAAAAGGCTGACGTGGTGTTTGCGGCGGTTTCGGACGGGATCGTAGAGCTGTGGCTTCAAGAGATGCATCCTGACGTCCGCAGCCTGCAGCCGTTCTACAAGGAAGGGTCTTCTCGACTCGACAGCTACAAGGGCATGGTGGGCGCCATGCTGAGCGAAGTGCGTGCCGGCCGGAAGGTGTGCGCCGCGTTCTATGGCCATCCGGGAGTGTTCGCGTGGCCCTCGCACAAGGCCATCGCGGTTGCGCGCGAAGAAGGCTTCGAAGCTCGCATGGAGCCCGGCATCTCCGCGGAAGACTGCCTGTATGCCGACCTCGGCATCGATCCCGGGAAATACGGCTGCCAGCACTTCGAGGCCAGCCAGTTGCTGTTCTACAAGCGCCGGCTCGACCCAAGCGCCTATCTGGTTCTGTGGCAGGTTGGCATCGTCGGCGACTACTCGCTCGCAAAGTTTTCCACCGGCCCGGAGTACCGCCAAGTCCTGGTCGACCGGTTGGCCCGCGATTACCCGCTCGATCACGGCATCATCGTGTATCGCGCAGCCACGCTGCCGATTTCCAGCCATCGGGTCGAGCGGATGGCGCTGCGTGACCTCCCTGCAGCAGACATTAGCCTAGAGGACACGCTTGTACTGCCTCCGGCGTACAAACTCGAACCCGATCACGCAACGCGCAAGCTGCTCGCGCGACTGGATGGCGATGCGACCGGACGCCTGGCGAAGCGGCCGCACTTGCGCGCGGTCGTGTGACTGTTGATCGTCCGGCCAGTGGCTGGCGCAAGCTGCTGCGGCGTAGGACCAGCGACGCCCGGACAGTGTAGATTCCCGGCTTCGGGACGGCCCGTCCCGGACTTCGCAACCATGATCAAGGGGTTCTCATGACCAGCGTCTTTTCGTTTCTGGAGCAATTGGGTAGCGATTCCGATTCCCGCGGTTCGACCCCCGGGGAAGTTTCGATCAGGGCGCTGACGGCAGGTGTCGACGCCCGCGTCTGCGCTGCGCTGGGTGAAGCCGACCGGGACTTGCTGGTTTCCCTCGTCGGGGCTCCGACGAAGGTCTTCTGTTCAATCGCACCGGCCCGCGACGACGAGGACAAGGACGAAGAATCCCCGCAACGCGACGACGACGAAGATGAGGGCACGTCCCGGAGTCCGTCGGTACGCCGCGTTGCCTGACGCGCGACCGGGATGACCGCACCACGCAAGTTCCATCCGGCCGTTCTGGCTGGGTGGGCTTGCCTCGGATTGTGTGCACTCGGATGGTCGATGAGCGGTGGTGAGGATGCCGCCGGGCTGCTCGCGCGCGCCGAGGACCTGAAACGAAAGGACAATGCCTCGTTCGCCTTGCTGCTCGAGGAAATCGGCGAGCGGACGAACCTGTCTCCGGTGCAGGAATCGCATCTGCGTTACCTCAGAGGATGGCAGGCCGCCTACCTGGGCGAGTACGAGCGCTCCATTGAGGAGTTGACGGAAGTCCTCTCGAACGGCACGGATCCGACGCTGCGCTTCCGGGCGGGTGTCACTGTCGTCAACGCCCTCGCCATCGCCGGGCGGCATCCGGAAGGCTACTCGCGGCTCAGCGATGTCCTCGCGGCCATGCCGTCCATTCGCGATCCCGATGCCCGCGAGCAGGCGCTCGTCGTCGCGGCGATGCACTACAACCAGGCGGGCCAGTTCGAGCTCGGCCAGGCTTACGCCGAACGGCTGCTCAAGGAGAAGCCGACTCCCAGCGCGCAATGCCGGGGAGGCCAGCTGCGCGTCGAGTCGCTCTACCGGCTGGGTCGCCTGAAATCGTCCGGTCCGGTTTTCGATGACGCCATCGCCGAATGCGTGCGGGTGGGAGAGCCTATCTACGCCAATCTGGTCCGCCTGTATGTCGCCAACCTGCAGCTCGCCAGCGGCGACGTGCAGGCGGCGCTCGATCTCCTGCTTGCCCACGCGGCCGAAGTGAAGCAAACGGGATACGTTCGGCTGATTTCCGAGTTCGACTCGGTGCTGGCAGAGGTGTATTGGCAACGAGGGAACCCGGTTCTCGCAGAACGGCATGCCCAGCGCGCCGTTGCCGCAACGAATACCAGTGAATTCACCAAGCCGCTCGTGGACGCCTACCGGATTCTGTACCAGGGTGCCCGGGCGCGTGGCGACTACCCATCGGCGCTGCGGTGGCACGAGCGATACAAGCAGGCAGACAAGGGCTATCTGACTGAATCGGGGGCGCGTGCGATTGCCTTTCACTCCGTGCAGCAGCAGGTGGCGGAGCGCAAGCAGCAGATCGAGGCCTTGAGCAAGCAGAACGAGGTGTTGCAGCTGGAACAGAAAGTCGCGGGTTCAGTGGTGCAGACCCGCGGTCTCTACATCCTCCTGTTGTTGTCGGTCCTCGCGTTCATCGCGATGTGGCTCTACAACACGAAGCGCTCGCAGATCCATTTCATGAAGCTGGCGAGGCGCGACGGGTTGACTGGCATCTTCAACCGCGCGCACTTCGCCGATGCGGCAGAGGCGATCCTCACCTACTGCAGGAAAGGCGGGCGCGAGGCCTGCGTGGTACTGATCGACCTCGATCACTTCAAGCTCGTCAATGACACGCACGGCCACGGCGCGGGCGACACCGTGCTCAGGCGCACGGTGCAGGCTTGCCAGGCGCACCTGCGCTCCATCGACATCATCGGGCGCCTGGGTGGCGAGGAGTTCGGCATCGTGCTGCCGGACCTCACTCCCGAGCAGGCGGTTGATCTGGCGGAGCGATTCCGCCTCGCCATCGCCGACCTCTCCAACGAGCGCACGGGCGTCGGATTTCCGATCTCCGCCAGCTTCGGCGTCACTTCGTCGCGCTGGTCCGGCTACAACCTCAAGCAACTCATCATCCACGCCGACAAGGCGCTGTACGCCGCCAAGGACAAGGGCCGCAATCGCGTCGAACTCTTGGACCCTTCGAGCGTGCCGCCCGCGGATCTGTCGATTCCCGTTGCGGGCAGTTTCGACCGCCGTCGCCAATAACTGAACCACTGCGGCAGGGGTGCCCACGTAGGGTCAAGGTGCTGTTGACCATCCATATGGATGCCATTAGGATGTCGTATGGCTGGAAAAGCACTCTCCCGATCGAGCACGGGTGTTCCCGAAAGCGAGAAGATCACGATCAACCTCGGTTTCGTCGACCTGGGGCAGATCGACCTGCTCGTGCAGGAAGGATTTTTTTCCAATCGCAGCGATTTCATCCGCAACGCGATCCGCCAACAGCTTCTGCATCACGGCGATGTGTTGCGCCAGTCGGTGGCGCGGAAAACATTAAGGATGGGCCTGCAACACTTCACCCGCGCGGATCTTGAAGCCGTGCGCACGGCTGGTGAGCGTCTCGATGTGAAAGTTCTGGGTCTCGCGAGCATCGCCGCGGACGTGACTCCGGAGCTTGCGCGCGCGACCTTCAATTCGCTGGAGATACTGGGAGCGCTCAGCGCTCCCGCCAACGTCAAGGCCGCACTGGCCGACCGCATTCGCTGAATCTGCGGCACGCAACCCTGGAGAACGCACATCAAACCCCTGGTTTCCAAACTGCTCGGCCGCGCCACCGCGCTCACGCGTGCCGGAAAGCTCGTCGACGCCACGGCTGCGATCCAGCGGGCACTCGGCGGGAAATCGCCTGCCCGCGCGCAAAGCGATGATCGGCCGACCATCGACGCGGATTTCCGCGTGGTGGACGACTCGATGGGTAGCTACGCACGCGCCAGCACTGACGGATCCGATCGCGCAGTCACCGGCTTCACCTCGGGCACCTATGCGACGACGGCCGGCACGCGCCACTACAAGCTGTTCGCGCCCCGCGGATTTGCCGGCAAACAGCTCCCGCTGGTAGTGATGCTGCACGGCTGCAAGCAGGATCCGGACGACTTTGCGGCCGGTACGCGCATGAATGAACTCGCGCAGGAACTCGGCATCATCGTGCTCTATCCCGCGCAGGCGCCGCGCTCGAACGCCTACAAGTGCTGGAACTGGTTCCAGTCGTCGGACCAGCATCGCGGCTCGGGCGAACCGGCCCTGATTGCGGGCTTGACCGACCACATTACGGCGACGCAGCCAGTGGATTCCAGCCGCGTATACATCGCCGGGCTTTCGGCAGGCGGAGCCATGGCTGCCATCATGGGTCGCGAATACCCTGACCTTTACGCCGCGGTGGGCGTGCACTCGGGACTGGCGCCCGGCTCCGCGAGCGACATGGGCTCCGCATTCGCAGCCATGAAGAGCGGCGCGGCTGGCGCTGCGACCCGCGTCACCGCGGCGTCCGTCGCGGCGCGCGGTGCGCCGATCATCGTCTTCCACGGCGACAGCGACGACACGGTGCATTCGAGCAATGGCGAGCATGTGGTGGGAGACCGTCAGGGATCGAGTTCGCGCGACCATTCCGCCAATGCGTCGGGACGCCGTTATTCGCGTCGCGTCTTCAAGGCCAGCGACAAGCACGCCGAAGCGGAACACTGGATCATCGAAGGCGCAGGCCATGCCTGGTCGGGCGGAAGCCCGAAGGGTTCCTACACCGATCCCCAGGGCCCCGATGCGAGCCGCGAGATGCTGCGATTCTTCCTCGAACACTCGCGCGAGGTCGGTAACCGCGCCGCCGCCTGACACCTCATCCGGGCTCGCCGCTCAGGGCACGCCGTCGAAGAACTCGACGAGACCCGTTTCGAGCGAGTATTCCGCGCCGACGACCAGCAGGCCTTCATTTTCGATGAGGTGCTCGATCACGCGCGAACCGTGCCTCAGGTGATCGGCGGACGCGCGGATGTTGGCGCGGACCGCGTGCCGGACCAGAGCGTCGGGATCGTGCCGAAGTTCAGTGCCGAGCAGGCCTTCGACCGACGGCCGAATACGGTCCACGATCGAGTTGAGATTGCGCGACTGTCGCTCCGAAGGCTGCTGGAGCGTTTCGATCGTGGCCTGGATGGCGCCGCACTGCGTGTGCCCGAGCACCACCACCAGCCGGGTGCCGGTTCGTTCCGCCGCGAACTCGACGCTGCCGATCTGCGAGGGCGCCACGATGTTGCCCGCGACCCGGATCACGAAGAGGTCGCCGAGGCCCTGATCGAACACGATCTCGACGGGCACGCGCGAGTCGGAGCATCCAAGGATCGCCGCGAAAGGTGCCTGGGCTGCGGCAACCTCCATGCGCCGCGCGCTGTCCCTCAGCGCTTCGCGTCCCCAGATCTCGGAGACGAAGCGGCCATTGCCCTCGCGCAGTCTTTCGAGCGCCGCGTGCGCGGAAATCATCTTGAGTTGACTCCTTCGGGGCGAGGACCGGAAGCTGGAAGCATACGACCTGAATGTTGAACCAGCCGCGCCAGGGGCGCTGCTAGCCAAACGGGGGAGGGGCATCTCGCGTGGAGTTGAACTCGGCCGCGGCGCCTTGAGCGGCGGTTCACGGCGCCGAAGCGATGATGCAGCCATGTTGCGGTTCGCTCTGACTCTGCTCGCGTTCGCGGGACTCTACGCGGCCCCGGCGTCGGCGGCGATCCATCGCTGCGTCGGACCGGGTGGCACCGATGTATTCACCGACCAGCCGTGCAGCGCGCTCTCGATGCCCTCGCGCGACATGCGCGGCATACGTGCCACCGACGCGGCTCCCGGCGCAGCCACTGCCGGCCCGCGCGAATCCGTGCGTTACAGCGGCCCGCGCGGACTCGTCGCCGGGTGCCCCGCGGCCAGTCCCGAAGCGTTGCTCGCGGGCCTGGAGACGGGGCTCGCACGCCGCGACGTCAATTACCTGAGTGGTTTGTTCCTCTGGACCGGCGTCTCGGCTGGCGGGGGCAAGGCCATTACTACACGGCTGCGCCGGCTCGTGGACCGGGAACTGATCGAGCTTCGCCTGCTGCCCGAAACCAACGACCTCGTGGACTTCGCAACCGCACCGCCAGGCTGGGATCCCTATGTGGACGATCCGCCTCCCCGCCCGGCACCCAATGCAATCGCCGTGCGCCATGCCGCCATCGGCGGCGAATACACCCAAGGCGAAGAGACGCGGCTCGCCATCCGCCGCCACAGCGAGTGCCTCTGGCTCGCGTTCTGACCTTCGTCCGCGCCCATCCATCACGCGGCCCGAATGGCGCGTCGCCCAGCCGGTAAAGTAAGCGCGACCGCACGGAGCCCGCGATGAGCCAGCCGATCACCTATCCCGAACACATCTGGCACAACGGCGCGATCAAGCCCTGGCGCGAGGCAACCGTGCACGTGATGGCGCACGCGCTGCATTACGGCTCGTCGGTGTTCGAGGGCATCCGTTCGTATCCGACGCCACGCGGCCAGATGATCTTCCGGCTCGATGATCACCTCAAGCGCCTGTTCGCTTCCGCCCGCATCTACGACATGGAGATGCCGTATGCAAAGGAGGTGCTCGTGCAGGCGTGCCGGGAGGTGGTCCTGGCCAACGGACTGGCTCGCGCGTATCTCCGCCCAGTGGCCTATCGCGGTCTCGGCGGCTTCGGCCTGTCCGCCGATACGCCCACCGATGTCGCAGTCGCTGCCTGGCACATGGGGCCCTACCTCGGCGACGGCGTGCTCGAAGCCGGCATCGATGCGTGCGTGTCGAGCTGGCAGCGATTCGCGCCCAACACGATTCCGGCGGGAGCGAAAGCAGGCGGCAACTATCTCTCCGGCCAGCTCATTGCCCGCGAGGCCAGGCGGCTGGGATTCGGCGAGGGCATCGCGCTGGCGTCCACGGGTCTCCTGTCGGAGGGCGCCGGCGAGAACCTGTTCCTGGTTTTCGACGGCGAACTTCACACCACGCCGGTCAGCGCCGCGCTGCTGCGCGGCATCACGCGCGATACGGTGATGCGGCTGGCCCGCGACGAGGGCATCGCATTGGTGGAGCGCGACATCCCGCGCGAGGACCTGTATCTGTGCGACGAAGTCTTCATGTGCGGCACGGCGGCCGAGATCACGCCGATCCGTTCGGTCGACGGCAAACCCGTCGGTGCGGGCAAGCCCGGGCCGCTCACGTTGCGTATCCAGAAACTCTTTTTCGGACTATTCGAAGGCACTACTGCCGCGCGCGACGGCTGGCTTACCCCGGTTGAATGAACGGCAGCGGAGCAAGCTCCGCTCTACAGGTTCGCAGCGCCCTTGCCCCCTTCTGTAGAGCCGAGCTTGCTTGGCTTGGGCGCTATGCGCGTACGAAACGCAGCTCCGCGACGGTCCCCCGCATGTCGGAGCGCGGAGCGAGACTGACCTGCCACCCGTACAGATCGCAGAGCCGGCGCACGATCGCCAACCCGATCCCCGAACCCGGCGCATCGACACCGCGCGCGCGATAGCCACGCTCGAACAGTCGCTGCGCTTCTTCCGCGTTGATGCCGGGCCCGCTGTCGATGACCGTGACCCTATCCTCGTGCACCGTGATGTCGACGCCGCCCTCCCGGGTGTACTTGAATGCGTTGCCGATGAGGTTGGTCATGGCCACCGCGAGCACCGCAGCAGGTGCCTCGACTTCGGGCGCAGCCAGCCGCTGCAGGCGGATGTCGATGGGCTTGGCGCCCAGCTGGTTGCGGCATACATCGATCACCTGCTCGACGATGGCGCCGACGTCGCTGGTCTCCCCGTCGCTGGGGCCCTGCTTCTCGCCGCGCGAGAGGAGCAGCAGCGCGGTCGTAAGCTCGGTCGACTGACGCACGGCGCGCTCGATGCGCAGCAGGCGCTCGCGCGTTTTTGGCGTCAGATCCGTTTGCGTCAGCAGCAGCTCCGTGGCGCCATGTATGACGGATAAGGGCGTGCGCAACTCGTGGCTGACGTCCGCATTGAATTCCCGGTCGCGTTCGACCACCGAGGTGAGGCGACCCGAATAGTCATCGAGGGCCGCGGCCAGCTCACCCACCTCATCCGCCGCGAAGTGTGGGGCCAGCGCATCGTGGCGACCGGTGCGTGCGAAACCGCGCACGCGCGATACCAGTTCCGTCACGGGGGAGATGACGCGACGCGACGACCAGATACCGAGCAGCAGGCTGAGCAATGCGAACACGCCTACGGTCACCCCAAGCGCAACGACCAGCTGGCGGTTGCTGAGCGCTTCCTGCGTGTAGTCGTACTGCAGGTATCCCCGGAAGTCCCTGTCGCGCTGCACGGCCAGTTTGTAATACCGCGTGCCGCCGCTGCTCTCATCCACCCGGTCGTACACGCCGGTGTCGAGGTTCTGATGGGCGAACGGAATGTTCGCGAACTTCGCCGGACCGAAGACATCGGCGATGATTTCCCGCGAGAACGCAAAGCGCGCGGACTCATCCGGATTGGCGCGCTTGAACTCGACGAAGTTCGCGACCTCGCGCTGCAGCGTATTGTTGATGAGCTGTTCTTCGAGCCGGTTGCGCAGCAGCAGCACGGCGAATGCAAACAGCGTCGTCAGCAGGGTTCCGAGCAGCAGGAACGAGACGACGATGCGGCTGCGGAGCCTACGCCGGTATTGCATCCGGATCGGACAGGCAGTAACCGATGCCGTGGCGGGTGTGGATGAGCGGCTTGTCGAAGGGCTTGTCGATGGCCTGGCGAAGCCCATGGATGTGCACGCGCAGGCTGTCGGAGTCGGGCAACTCCTCGCCCCACACGCGCATCTCGAGTTCGCGTCTCGTCACGACGGATGGGGAGGATTCCATCAGGCACTGCAGCAGCTTGAGCCCGGTGGGGTTGAGCTGGAGCTGTTTGCCGGCACGACTCACGGTCAGCGTGTCGAGGTTGTACTCGAGTTCCCCGACGCCGAGCAGACGCGTTTTGGGCCCCTTGCCGCGGCGGCCGAGCACCTGCACGCGCGCCAGCAGCTCCTGCAGCGCGAAAGGCTTGACCAGGTAATCGTCGGCGCCGCTCTCGAAGCCGGTGAGTTTCTGCTCGAGCGAATCGCGCGCGGTGAGCATCAGCACCGGCGTCTGCTTGCGTGCGTCTTCGCGCAGCTTGCGGACGACCTCGAGGCCGTCCATTCCGGGCAGGTTGAGATCCAGCACGATGACATCGAAATCATCTACCACCGCGAGGTGCAGGCCGGTGATGCCGTCGCCGGCGAAATCGACCACGAAGCCCTGATCGGTCAGGAAGTCGCCGATGTTGGCCGCGATGTCGGAATTGTCTTCGACGACGAGCACGCGCATGGGTGTTTCGGAAATGGCTGGCATGGTGCCTCGGAGAATACCGGAGCGTCTGGTCAAGTGCGGAAATCCACCTAGCGTGGCGGCACAGTTCCGCCGCGCCGGCTGTCTCGGCGAACCTTCGCGACGAGGTACTCGATGATTGCCCCGGCAACATCCACGCCAGTGGCGCCCTGGATACCTTCGAGCCCCGGGGAAGAGTTCACTTCGAGCACCAGCGGGCCGCGTTTGGACCGCAGCAGGTCCACGCCGGCGACGGAGAGCCCCATCGTCGCCGCGGATCGCACTGCCGCCTCGATTTCCTCGGGACTGAGTTCAATCGACGTGGCACTGCCCCCTCGATGGAGATTCGAGCGGAACTCGCCGGCGGCACCCTGCCTGCGCATGGATGCCACGACCTTGCGCCCCACCACGAAGCAGCGGATGTCGGATCCCTTGGCCTCGCCGATGAACTCCTGCATCAGGAAATTCGCATACAGCCCGCGGAAGGCCTCGATCAGGCTGCGCGACGCCGAGATCTTTTCGGCGAGCACCACGCCAGCGCCCTGCGTGCCTTCCACGAGCTTGTGCACGTGCGGGGGCTTGCCCAGCAGGTTGAGCAGGTCGTCGGTGTCGTCGGGATAGGTTCCGAACACGGTCTTGGGCAGGCCGATGCGTTGCTGGGCGAGCATCTGCAGGCAGCGCAGCTTGTCGCGCGCACGCAGGATCGCGTCGGACTTGTTGAGGGTCGTCACGCCCATCATCTCGAACTGCCGGAGCACCGCGGTGCCGTAGAAAGTCACCGACGCGCCGATGCGGGGGATCACGGCGTGGTAGCCCGTCAGCGCACGACCCTTGTAGTGGATCGCCATGGCATCCGAATCGATGCTCATATAGCACCGCAGCGGATCCAGCACGCGCGCGGTGTGGCCGCGCTTGCGCGCGGCCTCGAGCAGGCTCTGCGTCGAATAGAGTTTGCTGTTGCGCGACAGGATTGCCAGCTTCATCGAGATGCGTTTCCGAGTGTCGAGCAGGTGGGCGAGCGTGAGGCGGCGTCGATCAGCGGCGCTTGGCGCGATGCACTTTGGCAGGTTCGCCGAACACGAAAGCCCGCGAAGGATCGATCAGCAGCCGCCCGGCCATGGCCGTACGGCCAAGCAGCATCGGGAAAAGCATATTGCGGCGGCTGGTCAGGTTTATTTCAACCGGCCAGCTTCGCTCGGCGAGTTCGATGGCGGTGCGGATGAAGACCCGTTCTGCCGTGTGGCCGCCCGAATCGGTGACCGGTCGACGGTCCACGATCTGCGCGCTGCTGAAGTGCGGCTCCGGCACGCCCGGCACCCCGAGCTGCACCGCGAATCGGATCCAGGGCATCCCGCCTTCAGTGAACTCCTCCGCATGCTCCACGTGCAGCGCGGACGAGCGGGCGCCCGAATCGACTTTCGCCCGGATCGCAACAATGCCAAGTGCGGGCAGAGCGAGCGTCTCGCGCCAGCCCACGACGATGGGTGGAGTTTCCAGCGACTTGGCAGCCATGCACTTTCCGGAGCGGAGTGGATTGGAGCGGGTGAAGGGAATCGAACCCTCGTCAGCAGCTTGGGAAGCTGCAGCTCTACCATTGAGCTACACCCGCGATGCACAGCAGCGACGTATCAGCGGCAAGGCGCGCAGGGTAGTCCTCGCCACGCGCGCGCGGCAAGCCCCCACCCGAGGTCCGGCGGCACGACCCGCATCCGCAGCGCGGGACGGTCAGTTCAATGGCGGGAAGCGCAGCTGGAAGCAGGCACCGCCGAGGGTGGTCGAGTTCGAGACAAGCAGCTCCCCGCGATAGTCGCGGATGAGGTTGTCCACGATGGCGAGTCCAAGGCCGTGGCCCTCGACGCGCTCGTCGCCGCGCACGCCGCGCTGCAGGAGGCGCTCCATCGTGACCGCGTCGATGCCGGCCCCGTCGTCCTCCACCTGGATCTCGAGGCCGTCGCGGCGGCGACCCTTTATGGAGCGCGTGGACAGCAGCACGCGCCGCTCAGCCCACTTGAAGGCGTTGTCGAGCACGTTACCCAGGATTTCCATGAGATCGCCGCGGTCGCCGAAGAAGCACGCGTCGGGCGACAACTCGAATTCGCAGAGGATGTTCCGCGTCGCGTGCACTTTCTCGAGACTGCCCACGAGTTCCTCCGCCACGCCGGATACCGCCACGGGTGCCGAGAACGTGGTGTGCCCGGCGGTCCCCGCTCGCGAGAGCTGGTACGCCACGATGTCGTCCATGCGCCGCACCTGTTCCGCAACGACACCCTCGAGGGCCGCGCTCTCGACAGGGTTCTCGAGCGCATTGCGGATCACCGCGAGCGGCGTCTTGAGGCTGTGTGCGAGATCGCCCATGCGATGACGGTTGCGGATCCGCTGCTCGCGTTCGCTGTCGATGAAGTCGTTGATGCTGTGGGTCAGTGTACGGAGCTCGCTCGGGTAGTCGTCGGCGAGGAGTTCGAGGCTGCCGCGCTCGATGCGGGCCACGTCGCGCTCCACTCTCTTGAGCGGCATCAGGCTCCAGCGCAGCGCCGTCAGCAGTACCGCCACGACCAGCACTGCCGCAATCGTCAGCCAGATCCACAACGTGCGCCGGAATACCTGCAATTGCCCGCGCAGGTGCGAGTCGTCCTCGACGACGTGGAACGTGAGCGGCAAGGGTTGTCCGTTCGGCACCTCCCACGCGATGCCCATGCTCTCGACGTAGACTTTTCCGGACGTCGTATCCATGGGCCCGATGAACCGTTCTTCGTTGCGCGCGAGCTCGGTCTTGAGCGGCAGGTCCAGGCCTATCGCCGACGAGGATCTCCAGCGGTTCTTGCCCCCCACCACCGCGGCGTAAAGACCCGAATGGGGAATGTCGAAACGCGGGTCCGGCGAAACTTCGGGCAGGATCAGCTCCCCGGCGACGCTGACATCGGATCCGGACAGATACGCATGGATGTGCGAGCGCAGGCGATCCTGCATGGCGCGCACCGCCGAATCGTAAAACGCGCGCTCGAGGGCATAGCCGGTCAGCCCGAGAAACGCGACCAGCGCCAGGATGGCCGATAGGGCCACCCGCGCGGTGAGGGACATCGAACCGATGCGCATGCGGCGCACGCCGCCGAGGCCTGGCCCCTACTCGGAGCGCGGAATCGCGAAGCGGTAACCGCGTCCGCGAACCGTCTCGATCGGCTTGATCTCGCCGTCGGGATCGAGTTTGCGACGCAGCCTCCCGATGAACACCTCGAGCACGTTGGAATCGCGATCGAAATCCTGCTGGTAGATGTGCTCAGTCAGGTCCGCCTTGGACACCAGCTCGCCGGCGTGGAGCATGAGGTATTCCAGCACCTTGTATTCGTAGCTCGTGAGGTCGATGGCCTTGGCATTGACCGTCACCGTCTGGGCGGTCGTGTCGAGCACCATGGGCCCGCATTCGAGCACGGGCTTGGACCAGCCGGTTGCGCGGCGTACCAGCGCGTTGAGTCGCGCCAGCAGTTCCTCGACGTGGAACGGCTTGACCAGATAGTCGTCCGCGCCTGTCTTCAGGCCTTCGACCTTGTCCTGCCAGCTGGTCCGGGCCGTAAGTATCAGCACCGGATACCGGGCACCTTCCTCGCGCAGCGTGGTGATGAGCTCCATGCCCGACATCTTGGGCAGGCCGAGATCGATGATGGCCACGTCGAACGGCACCTCGCGGCCGAGATAGAGTCCTTCCTCGCCATCCGCTGCTGCATCCACGGCGTACCCTTCGCGGCGCAATCGCGCGGCGAGCGTCTCGCGGAGCGGTGCTTCGTCTTCAACCAGCAAAATGCGCATGCGCTGCCCCTTCGTAGGTTCGTGCTGTGGTGCGTGTGGTGTGCATCAGGATGATGCGTTCGAATCGGTGGACATGACCTGCACGACGCGAACGGTTCCGTCCGGCGTGAGAACCTTGATCCGGTAGACACGGGTCGAACCGGTGGTGACGGTCTCCGCGTCGAGGATGCGGCCACCCGTGTCGCGTTCCACCATCGCCACCGCTTCGCGCAGGGTTGCCGCGCCGCTGCTCCCGGGCGACTGTCCACGGGCCGCCACGGCGCTCGCGGCCAACACCGCGCCAACCAGGAGAATCAAAACTGCACGGAGGCGGGTCATTGGGAGGGGCGCTTCTCTAGGGTCATCACGCAGACTATGCACCCGGCTTTGAATCCGTCCTGAACTTTCCTGAATGGATTGTGCCGGAAACCCTTGCATTTCGTTCAGGTTCGCCATCTACGCGACCGGGTGGGTGTCAAAAAACCTCCGCGACGCAGCAGCGAAGGCTGCCCCCGGCAGTCTCGATCTCATCGAGCGGCACCGCGGAAATCCGCATGCCGCTCTTATCGATGGCGCTTTTCGAGGCCTGGCGGAGCGACGCTGCGCCTCGTTCGCTCCACCAGGCGGTCCTGTCGTCGAGCGCAATCGCGTTGCCGGCGAAGCCACGTTTCTCGTCCGGGTCGAGCCACGCGACATGGGGTGCGTACAGCGCCGCGATCGCGTCGGCGGCACGCGGATCGGCAAAGGCTTCCCGGCATATCAGCAGCATTTTCGACGCGAGGACGGCCAGCACGACGTTGGTGTGGTACTCGCCGGCTGCCAGTTGGAACACGAACGTCCGCCGCAGCCCGAACGCCTCGTGCATCGCCAGCGCGCCTGCGTCATTGCAACGCTCGCTCAATCCGCAATAGCCGATGCCCCGGCCACGGTCGATCGCCAGCGCTCCGGTCAGCTCGGCGACGCAGGCCGGGTCGTCGCCGAGGCGCTCGACCGCATAACCGAGCCGCGTACGGAAAAACCGCGGGATGTCGCGCCTCATGGCTTCGAGCCTTCGTTCCGGATGTCGCATCGCCCCGACGATCAGTCGTCCGTTGATGGTCGCGAATGCATTGTTGGGGAACACCGCATCGGGGCTCGCGGGGTCGCCCTGGAACCGCACGACCGGGACGCAGCGATCGATGGCACGCACCAGGCCCGCGTGCTGCGCATGCGCCCGCGCCGCATCCGCGACGTGATCGGTGCGCATGTAGCGGTTGTCGCTGCTGGTCTGGCTGGACACACGGAACCCGTCGGGCGATACCACCAGCGCCGCCTTCGCCGTGGGAGCCGCGTCGATTCCCAGCGGGGCCGACGCCTGTGCGCGCGCATACGCCTCGACGTCGAAGAAAATCCCCGCGTGCATCAGGCGGCGTGCGCCAATGGCCCGGTGTCGGCAACGTGCGCGGCGGCACGTTCGACCAGCTCGAAATCCGCGCCGGGCCGATGCGCGCCTTCGCTGAGGACGCGCCGCCACTGGCGCGCCCCCGGCAGGCCCTGGAAGAGCCCCAGCATGTGCCGCGTGACCTGCGCCAGGTGCCCGCCTTCCGCGAGATGCGCCTCGACGTGAGGGCGCATGGCGGCGAGTGCCGCACGACGCGTTACCGGTGCGCCACCAGACACACGCGCATCCAGCAGGGCGAGAAGATAGGGATCGTGATACGCAGCGCGTCCGAGCATCACGCCGTCGAAACTGGCCAGGTGCGCGGTCGCATCCTCGACTTTGCCGATGCCGCCATTGAGGATGATGTGCAAGCCGGGGCGCGCGGCCTTGAGTCGCGCCACACGCGCGTAGTCGAGCGGCGGCACCTCGCGATTCTGCTTGGGCGACAGGCCCTTGAGCCACGCCTTGCGCGCGTGCACGATGAAGGTATCGCAGCCCGCCGCCGCTACCGTATCCACGAACGCGCGGAGACCTTCCTCGTCGTCCATGTCGTCGACACCGATGCGGCACTTGACCGTGACCGGCACGGAAACCGCGTCGCGCATCGACGCCACGCACGCAGCGACAAGCTCCGGTTCGCGCATCAGGCAGGCGCCGAACCGCCCGGCCTGCACGCGATCCGAAGGGCACCCGCAATTGAGGTTGATCTCGTCGTAGCCCGCCTCGACGCCGTGCCGCGCCGCGGCGGCGAGGAGCTCCGGCTCGCTCCCGCCCAGTTGCAGCCCGACGGGATGTTCCGCGGGATCGTTGCGCAGCAGGCGCGCGCGATCCCCGTGCACGACGGCCGCAGCCGTCAGCATCTCCGTGTACAGCAGCGCGTGCGGCGCCAGGATCCGGTGGAAGAAGCGGCAGTGCCGATCGGTCCAGTCCATCATCGGTGCGACGGACAGTCGGCGCGGCGGTGGTGGCGTGGTCAGGGTATCCATGGGCGGAGCATTGTAGGTGGCCCGGCCGCGTGACCAGAAGCCGCGGGCAGCCTCAATGCAATGCGCCGCCGCAGCTCGATCCCTGCCCCGCAGTGCATCCATAACAGTGTCGCGCCGTGGCAATGCGGCGTGTGGGGGCGGCCGTGAGCAGGTCGCGGAGGTGGGGCCGGTTCTTCTCATCGATCGCGCCGGACTCACCGGTGTCGCCGAGCGGCAGGTGCAGCATCTGGTTGAAGTCGCAGTCGTAGAGATATCCGAGGTAATCCACGCTGACCAGCGAGCGACACATCACCCCGTCCAGGTTTTCGGCACGGTGCGCGCCCGAGAGCGTCGCCATGTAGCCGTCGAACAGCCCTTTCGACAGCAACCACGAGCCGTAGCGCTGGATGGGCATGTTGGCGAGCGCGAACAGCCGGTTGAACTCCAGCCCGAAGTTCTCGCGCAGCAGTTTGCGGTAATCCGCCTCGAGCTGCGCCTGCTCCGGCGGCAGGAATGCGCCATTCGGGTTGTAGACGAGATTGAGCACCAGCCCGCTCCCGGCACGGCCGTATCCAAGGCCATTGAGCGAGGCCAGCGCGCGGATCGACGACTCGAACACGCCCTTGCCGCGTTGCTCGTCGACATTGGCCTGGCTGTAGCAGGGCAACGACGCTACCGCTTCCACTCCATGCTCCGCGAGGAATTCGCCCACCCAGCCGTATCCCGGTTCTTCCATGATCGTCGGGTTGAGCCGGTCCATGACCTTAATGCCCGCAGTCCGCGCCTCGCTCACCAGCCAGCGGAAGTCGGGATTCATCTCCGGCGATCCGCCGGTCAGATCGAGCGTGCCCACGCCGTGGCGCCGCGCAACGGCCATCGCGAGGTCCATGGTGTCGCGCGACATGAGCTCGGTGCGGCGCGGGCCCGCATTGACGTGGCAATGGATGCAACTCAGGTTGCACAGGTAACCGAGGTTCAACTGCAGCGTGTCGAATCTTTCGCGCTCGATGCGCGGGAAGTCGCTGTTCTGCAGCAGGGGCCATGTGTCATGCATGCGGGTTATCCGTCATCGCCGGATCGGGATCGGCCTGGACGCGTGCGGCGGGCACGCTGCGCAAGGGTTGCAGGAGCAACGCACCGAACGCCAGCGCCGTCGGGTCGCGCCAGTACGGCAGTCCGACCGCCATGCTGCGCTCGGGTTCCCGCGGGCGGATGCGATAGCTGCCGAAGACACGGTCCCACAGCGACAGCAGGAACCCGTAATTGCTGTCGGTTTCGTCGCGATGCACCGAGTGGTGGATACGGTGCATCGACGGGGTCACGACCGCGGTACGCAGCACGCGGTCGGCGCGCGGCGGAAAAGCAAAATCGGCGTGAGTGAAGAGGCTGGAGGCCGACAGGAGAAGCTCGAAGACGACCACCGCTGCCGGATGTGGTCCGAGGGCCAGCACGAGACCGAGCTTGATCGCCATCGAAACGGCAATTTCCAGCGGGTGGAATCGTACGCCGAGACTGACATCGAAGGCAGTGTCGCTGTGATGCACGCGATGCAATCGCCACAGCAGCGGAATCCGGTGCAGCATTCGATGTTGCCAGTAGATGGCTGCATCGAAGATCAGCAAGGCGAGCAGCATCTCCAGCCACAGCGGCCAGTCGATCGCACCAAGCAGGCCGCCGCCACGCGCGTGCACGTCGAGCGCAAGCGCCACCGCAAGCACCGGAAATGCAAGTCGCACAAGTGCCGTGTCGATCAGCATCAGGCCGGCATTGGTCAGCTGGCGGCGTGCGGGACGGGCATCGCCGCGCGCGGGCCAGACCCGCTCGGCACCGGCGAGCAGCACCAGCGCGAGCGCGAAGCCAACCACGCGCAGCGTCGCTTCGTGACTGGCGATGAAATCGACGAGGCTCATGGCGACAGGTTCTCATGCGCCAGCATCCAGCGGACGAGCGCCTGTTGTTCCCGCGTTGGATCCGGCAGCGCATGCAATGCGGTGCGGACCGCGCCCAGATCGCTCATGTGGTCGACGTCCGTCATCGTGGGAAAGGTCAGCCATTCGCCCTGATCGCGCATTGTGCGGCGCAGCTGCTGCGCGGTGTCGGAGGAGCTGTAAGCGACTTCGGTCCACATGGGCAACGGCGGCGCGACGTTGCCGCCGAACAGCCAGAAGCCACCGTCGTGCGCAGGACCGAGCACGAGTCGGGGCGTCGGCGCAGCCAGCCATTGCGCCGCGTCGCCGAGCAGTTCAGGGGTGAGCTGCGGCGAATCCGCTCCGAGCAGCAGGCCAAATCCGTGCTGCGCGACAAGCTCTGCATGCACACGCGCCATGCGCGTACCCAGATCACCCTCTGCCTGCGCGATGACGGGCAGGCCGGGCCATGCATCGAACGCGTCGAGTTCGGCTTCGGCGACGGCCCAGTACGCGCTGACGCCGTGGCGGTCGCGCGCCACGCGCGCGACCGAGGCGACCGCGTTCGCCGCCTGCCTATACCAATCAACCGCGAGATGCTCACCCCACTCCGCCGCGAGTCGGCTCTTCACTGCGGAAAGACCGGGTGTCTTGACGAAAATTGCCAGCGCGCCGCTCATCGCACGTCGATCGTGCGGGAAAAGCGGCGCGCCTGACTGAAGGTTTCCTTGAGGTGCCCCGCGGTGGTGGTCCACCAACCCCGCTCCGCGTATTTGCGTGCGCTGGTGTAGAGCGGCGCGCCCACGGGGCGCAGCGGCACGCCCGCACGACGCGCGCGCCAGACCAGATCGTGGTCCTCCCCACGCGCGAGCGCGATGTCGAATCCGCCGAGCCGTTCGAATGTTGCGCGCGGCAGGATCAAGCCCTGGTCCCCGAACGGCAGCCCAAACCATCGGCTGCGCACCCAGGCACCCGCAGCATTCACACGCATCAGCGCCGGACCATCGCCCAGAAAACGCAGATCGAAATAACCGAGTGCGTCATCTTCAACGTCGATGAACCGCGCGAGCGACGGCAAAGTGGCCGGAGCGAGCTCGCAATCCGCGTGCAGGAACCAGAGCCACTCTCCCGTCGCGTCAGCGGCCCCGTTGTTCTGCTGCGCGGCTCGGCCCGCCGGTGCGGTCCGGCCCTGCCAGCGTGCATCCAAGAGCCCACGGTTGCGGACGGCATCGGCGTCGTTGGCGCAGACAAGGCGCAACTCGTTGTCTGCCGGCAACAGTTCGAGCTGAGAACGAAGCAGCGGCGACAGCGCATCGCCCGGACCCACCGGCACCACCACTGTCAACCTGGTCCCGATGGCCTGCATGCTCAGCAGCAGGCCGCCGCTCCCGCGGCAATGCTGGCGGGAACGGGACCACAATCGAACAATCCGTAGTGCTTCGACTTGTCGCCATCGATGCGGAAATATGGCGCATAACGCGTAGCTGCCAGCATGGCGGCGGTATTGCCGCAGACCAGCATCGGCCGCCCGGTCTCGAAGCGGTGGTGATCGTCGAGCACGAAGGCATGCCGCTCATCGCCCTCTTGGCCGATACCGCCCAGGTACGTGGCGACCTGGCCATGGTCCTCGCAGCGGTCCTCGAGATCGAGCTTGAACGCGCGCACCGTGAGTGAGCGGAATCCAACCATGCCGATCCTGGCTTCGATCTGCGCATCGAGCAAAGCGATCGGGCTCTGCGAAACGATACGCGTGTCCGCACATCCCAGCGCCGCCATGGTGCGACGGAAGTCTTCGGTGTACATCGCACCGCCGAGGCATTCGCCGAGCAATACAGGATCGCGACGCAGAGCCTCCGGAATGCGCCGATCCGCAAACACGTCGGAGAAAAACAGTTCGCCGCCGGGCTTGAGCACGCGGAAAATCTCAGCAAAAACACGCGGCTTGTCCGCCGAAAGATTCAATACGCAGTTCGAAACCACGACATCGATGCTGGCGTCGGGGATGCCCGCGTCGACAAGGTCCTCGATGACGCCACCGCGGAATTCGACGTTGGACTGCGCGTAACCGTAGCGCTGCGCGTGCCAGTCCTGGTGACGGCGCGCAACCTCCAGTTGCTCCGGCGTCATGTCGATGCCGATCACCCGCCCGTGCGGACCCACCAGCCGCGACAACAGATACACGTCGCGACCACTGCCGCAGCCGAGATCCAGCACTGTGCAGGCGTCGAGTGCGGGCGGCAGCGGCGATCCGCAGCCGTAGAATCGATCTTTGACCTCGGGATGCACGTCGTCGAGCAGCTTGCGCAGCGCCGGCGGCATCGCCTCGGCTGGGCAACAGGCGCTGGTCTTGAGATCCCGGCTGGATTCGAGCACCTCGCCGTAATAGTGGCGCACGTCGTCGAGCGTTGTGTCGGTGGTGTCCATAGGAACGATCCCAGTGTCGATCAGAGTGTCATCGGTCGTGTGGCGCGGTGTCATTGAGCGACCAGTCGTAGTCCAGAAAATGTAGTTTGGCATTGCGCCTTCGTAGAAGTGCGACCTGCTCGCGATTGGCGCCCATGGCATCTGCGTAGTCGGCTACGAACGCCAGGACTCCGCCCATGGAGGAGAAATCCCTGGCATACCAATCGAAGATCGAGGACAGCTCCAACTTCAACGGCGCTCCTGCTCGCAGCCGGTTACGGCTGCGGTCGCGCAGGAAGCGCTGCGTCTGGTCGCGGAGCTGGGCATCGAGACTGGCGGCGGTAAACGCCTCCGACCGGAGCGCAGGACAGCCGATCGAGGCGCAGTTCACCGCGAAATGGATACGTGGATCGCGATACTCGGGCGCTCCTCGCAACAGTCCGTGCTCGATATCGTCGAGGCTGCGCGACTTTCCGAGCAGCGGCATGAAACTTCGCTTCCAGGGCGACGACAACAATCCGCCGAGGTCCTTGATCGAGTCCAGTTGCGGATACCTCGTCAGCACCAACTGCACCGTGGCCGCGTTGTAGGCGTTGATCAGGAACGCTTGCCGTTGTGGCCAGGTCCAGCGGTCGTAGTCGCGGCGCGGTACCGCGGCCAGGGTTTTCAGGTAGCCGTCCAGCGCCGCGCTTTCCCGGGCGAATCCGCTGTAATCGACGGTGCTTGCCGTGCCATCGGCGTTCCAGTGCACGTGCTGTCGCAACTGCGTTGTCCACGCAGCGTGTCCGTGATCGAACTGCGCACGTGCTGGCATCGCTGCGCACAGCAGCCAGATGCACAACCAGAGCCGGCCTTGCAGCTTCATCGATCAGCCTCTGCGCCAGCGGAAGAACCGCTCCGCCCAGCGCAATGCGGGCTCCGGCGCGTGCGCGCGTTTCCAGTTGCCGGCCACGTACTTGTTCGCCTCCGCCATCGTCGGATAGATGTGGATGGTGCCCAGCAGTTTCCCGAGGCCGATGCCGTGCTTCATCGCGAGCACGAACTCGACGAGCAGTTCGCCCGCATGCGCACCGACAATCGTCGCGCCGAGGATTTTGTCCTTGCCCGGCACGGTGAGCACCTTGACGAAACCGCGATCGGCGCTCTCGGCAATCGCCCGGTCGAGATCGTCGAGGTCATAGCGCGTGACTTCGACGGCGATGCCCTTCTTCTCCGCTTCGTCCTCGGACAAGCCCACGCGCGCGACTTCGGGGTCGGTGAAAGTCGCCCAGGGGATCACGCGGTAATCGACGTCGAAAGACCAGAACGGCGCGATCAGCGCGTTGACCGCGGCGTACCACGCCTGGTGCGCCGCGACGTGGGTGAACTGGAACGGGCCGGTGGCGTCTCCGCACACATGGATGTTGGGGAAGTTGGTGCGCATCAGCGCGTCCGCCTCGATGGTGCGCGCGTCGGTCAGGCGCACGCCGAGTTCCTCGAGGCCGAATCCTTCGACGTTGGCGGTGCGTCCGAGCGCGAGCAGCAACACATCGAAATCGAAACCGACTTCGCGGCCTTCGTGCTCGCAGACCAGGCGTCCGCCCGAGCCATGCGCCTCGACGCGCAAGGCCTTGTGGGCGACCGCGACGTGGACGCCTTCCGCCGACAGTTGCGAGCTCACGACCTGCCCGGCGTCCGCGTCTTCGCGGGGCAGCAGTCGCGGCGCCATTTCCACCTGCGTCACGGTGCTGCCGAAGCGCACGAATGCCTGCGTCAACTCGCAACCGATCGGCCCGCCGCCCAGCACCACCAGGCGCCCGGGCAACTCGCGCAGATTCCAGACCGTGTCGCTGGTGAGGTATTCCACCGTATCGAGGCCTGCGATGTCCGGCACCAGCGGGCGGGCGCCGGTCGCCAGGATCAGATTGCGCGCGCTGATCCTGCGGCCACCAACCTCCACTTTCCAGGGCGAGACGATCCGCGCCTCCCCGAGGATGACGTCGACGCCCAATCCCTCGTATCGCTCAACCGAATCGTGCGGCTCGATCTTCCCGATCACGCGCTGCACGCGCTGCATCGCCTCCGCGAAATCGAACTCTGCGCGCATGGCGCGCACGCCATAGCGTGCGCTGTCGCGTGCCTCCGCCAGCAGCCGCGCGGTACGCAGCAGTGCCTTGGACGGTACGCAACCGGTATTGAGGCAATCGCCGCCCATCCGGTGGCGCTCGACCAGTGCGACCTTCGCCTTCAGCACGGACCCGATGTACGCAGACACGAGGCCCGCGGATCCTGCGCCAATGACCAGGAGGTTGTAGTCGAACTGCGGCGGCTTGCGATGTCCCTTGTAGACGCGCCGCGCCGCGAGGACGCGCAACAGCAATCGCATCAGCAACGGCAGCAGTCCCAGCAGCACGAATGCGCCGATCAGGCCGGGCGACAGCACGCTGCGCAGCGTGTCGACTCGCGCCAGCTGCGTGCCCGCATACACGTAGGCCACGGTGCCGGCCAGCATGCCGAGCTGGCTGACCCAGTAGAAGGTCACCAGCCTGAGCGATGTCAGCGCGGACAGGAGGTTGACGAGGAAAAACGGAAATACCGGCACCAGGCGCAGCGTGAAGAGGTAAAACGCGCCGTCGCGCGCGATGCCCGCGTCGATCTTTTCCATGCGCTCGCGGTAACGCGCAAGCAGACTGTCGCGCAACACGAAGCGGGCGACGAGGAACGCGAGCGACGCACCGATGCTGCTGGCGAACGACACCAGCAAAGTGCCTTGGACCAGTCCAAACAGCGCACCGGCCGCGAGCGTCATCACGGCGGCGCCCGGTATCGACGCGGCCGTCACCGCGACGTAGGCGAGGAAGAACAGGCCGGCCGCGCGCCAGGGGTTCGCTGCCACCCACGCCTCAAGGCTCGCCTGATGGCCTTTGAGGCCTGCCAGCGTCAGCGAATCGGCGACGCCCGACTGCCACGCCCACGCGATCGCCGCGACGAGCGCGAGCAGCACGACCCAGCGCCAGCCCGACTTCCCGACGCGCGCAAGTTTTTCCGTACTGCCGTTGGTCGAGCGCCCCGCGCCCACGCTTGAACTTTCGTGCCCGTCGCGACTCATCCTCTACTCCAAAGTGCGCCGCCGCCGTCCTCACCGCCGGCTCACGGCGCGGACCGTTCAATAGTTGCACTTTATCCCTGTCGGCGTGACGCCATCGAGGAGTTCCAGATGCTTTTGTCGAGTCGCGTATCGAGGCTGCGGAATATCCTGCTCGCGATGGCGATGCTGGGCGTGACGACATTCGCCTCCGCGCAGCAGCAACGCGCGAAGCCCGTCCCGGCCCCCGCCGCCTCGACCGGCGATGAAATCGCCATATTCGGCGGCGGATGCTTCTGGTGCATGGAACCGCCGTACGACAAGCTGCCCGGCGTCAAGTCCACCGTCTCCGGATACATCGGTGGCAGCGTGGACAAGCCGACCTACGAGCAGGTATCCGCCGGCGGCACGGGCCACGTGGAAGTGCTCGAGGTGACGTACGACCCGCGCAAGATAAGTTATGCGAAGTTGCTCGAGGTGTTCTGGCGCAACATCGACCCGTTCGCAGTGAATCGCCAGTTCTGCGATGTGGGCAACCAGTACCGCAGCGCCATCTTCACCGTCGGCCCCGAGCAGATGCGTCTGGCACAGGCGAGCAAGCGCAAGCTGCAGGCTTCCGGTGGCGCGTTCAAGCAGCCCATCGCCACGGAGATCCTCGTCGCGACGGAGTTCTACCCGGCAGAGGATTACCATCAGGACTACTACCTGAAGAATCCCGTGCGCTACAAGTATTACCGCTACAGCTGCGGGCGCGACCAGCGCCTCAAGCAGATCTGGGGCGCTGCGGCGAAGTAGGTTCGGCATGGTTCGCGTTCCGGGTCGCTTCCGGCGAGAACAAATTACGAAGCGGAGTCACGGGAATCCCTGCCATGCAGATCACGCTCAACGGAGAATCGCGCGAGCTTCCATCGCCAGTTACCTTGGCCGAACTGATCGACCGGGAGGGGTTGCGCGATGCGCGCGTCGCGATTGAAGTCAACGGCGCGATCGCGCCGCGCAGCCAGCATCATTGCGTGACCGTGCAGCCCGGCGACCGGATTGAAATCGTGAGGGCACTGGGCGGCGGTTGACCCAGGCTTCCGCCTGGCCACATCGCGCGGGCGGCTGTCTATACTCTCGCCGGAACGCGGAGCGACCCGAGCGCTCGCGACCAGGAACGGGGACTCACTTGCCTGCAAAAATCTCCGGGTGCCGCGAGCGGCGGCGCCTTCATGCATTGCGACTGTGCATCCTGGCCGCGTGCCTGGCGGCAGCCGGTTGCGCATCGCTCGATCCCCGTTCTTCGCTGACCGGCAAGCATGCGACTGCCTCGCCACCCGAGGAAAGAAAGCGCAGCGGTGGCGCCGAGCCCGTGAACCCGGCGGAACAGCGGGTGCAGACGATGCCGCCGGCCAGGCCCGAAGTCACCAGCGACTTCGCGGGTGGCGCCTGGAGGTCGCTCGGCCCGTCGCCCACTCAAGGCGCGCAGGTCAGCGTGCCGCCGGACAACGAAGTGACGGGAGCCATCCAGTCGATCGCGGCGCATCCGACCAATGCCGACATTCTCTACATCGGTTCGGTGAATGGGGGAATCTGGAAAACCACCAACGCGACAGCGGCGCGACCCGCGTGGACGCCGCTGACCGACCACCTGCCCTCGCAGTCGATCGGTGCCATCGCCCTCGATCCGCTCGATCCAACTTTGCAGACGCTGGTCGCCGGAACCGGACGCTGGAGCAACTTCGCCCAGCGCGGCGACGACGAGATCGGCATGTACCGGTCGACCAATGGGGGCGACAGCTGGACGGTGTTGAACCCGCCTGCCTTGCTCGGACAGAAGATCATCGCGGTCGCGGCGCGCGGACCGGTGCTGCTCGCCGCAACCACCACCGGCGGATTATTTCGCAGCGTCAATTCCGGCGTTCTCTTCCAGTTGGCATCCGGACTCGGCAACCTGCCGACGGGCGGAATCTTCGACCTCGTCGGCAACCGCAACAATAACCTTCAGTTCTACATCGCGGTGCGCGGCGCGGCGCCCAAGGTCCTGCGCAGCGACGACGGCGGCGTGAGCTGGGTCGACGTGACGGCGGGCCTCGCCAGCCTCGGCAGCGCCACGTCAGCCATGCGCCTGTCGACCGGACCCGGTGGAACCGTGTATGCCGCGATCATCAACAGCGGCGCCATCGCCGCGGTCGCGCGATCGATCGACCAGGGCGCCACGTGGACGCCCATGGACGTGCCGCCCGTGCATCCCGGCGGCCAGGGCACGGTCAATACCGCACTGGCCGCCGATCCGGTCAATCCCGACATCGTGTACGTGAGCGGTGACCGGATCACCTCCAGCCCCTTCACCGGCAACGTGCAGCGCGGCGACGCCTCGCGGCCTGCGGGCAGCCAGTTCTCGATCATCCATGGCAGCGGCGGCGGCAATACGTCTCCCCATGCCGACAGTCGCGCCATGATGTTCGACGCGAATAACAACCTGCTGCAGTCGGACGACGGCGGCATCTATCGCCGCGCCACGCCCGGCGCTGCAGCCACATGGGCTTCGGTGATCGGCAACCTGACGCTGATGGAGGTGCACGATCTCGATCACGACCGCGTGGCCAACGTGATCATGATCGGTACCCAGGACAACGGCACGCACCAGCAACGCGCGGCGAACGATCCACGCTGGGCGCATATCAATGGTGGCGACGGCGGCGATGCGTCGATCGACGACCTGACCCTGGGTCTCGCGGGCAGCTACCGGTACCTGAGCTCGCAGAACCTCGGCGGCTTCCGGCGCGCGGAATACAACGCTTCGAACGCTTTCGTAAGCAACCGGTCCCTTTTCAGCATCGCCGATCCGCAATTCGTGACGCCGGTCGAACTCAGCGTGGCCAACCCTTCGCGGATGCTGGTCGGCGGCCTGAATACGATCTACGAATCGACCAACGTCACCACCACGACTCCCTCGATAATCGCGCTCGGGCCGCCAGGCGCGAACCGCAATGCCATGGCCTATGGCGCCAATGGCAACCCCGGCGCGGCCTACGTCGGCAAGGGCAGCGCGGTGCACCGGCGCGAAGGCAATGCGTTCGTCGCGACGACCGCGCTGCCGAGTGGAGCCGCCACGATCACCGATGTCGCCATGGATCCCGATGACACCCAGCACGTGTTCGCGATCGACGACAACCAGGTGTTCCGCTCGACCAACGGCGGCACCACATGGCAGGACGTCACGGGCAACCTCGACTCCATCAGTTCGCGCGACTACCGGACGATCGAGTTCATCCCTTCGAACTCCGGCGATGGCGTTGCGCTCGGCACGCGCTCGGGCGTCTATTTCGCGCCGGTCGCCTCGACGTCGTGGTCCCTGCTCGGTGCCGGCCTGCCCGATGTCCTGGTGTTCGACCTTCGCTACCTGCCGGAGTCGCAGACGCTGATCGCAGGGACACTCGGCCGTGGCGTGTGGAGCTTCGTCATCGACCCGGCAGCCATTTTCTCCAACGGGTTCGAGTAGCCGTCAGAGCTCGACGAGGCCCTTGAAGCCGCCCCAGAACATGCGTTTGCCGTCGAACGGGAGCGACTTGGGATCCATCATGTCCTTGAGACGCGGATCCGCCATCACCAGCTTGTTGATGCGGTCGCGATCCCGGCGCGACTTGTAGACGATGTACGAGAACACCACGACCTCGCCTTCCTTGAGCTTGACGCTTTGCGGGAACGACGTGCGCTTGCCCGGGTTGACGTCGTCCGCCACGCACTCGACGTACTCGAGCGCCCCGTGCTCCATCCACACCTTGCCCGCCCTGGCCGCCATCTTCCGGTACGCCGCCAGGTTGTCCTTGGGCACCGGCAGCACGAAGCCGTCGACATACTTCATGGGTTGCTCCTTCGATGGACTGGGAATGGGTCCCGTGAGCTTCGGCCGAAGCACGCCAGATTTCAAGACGCCCGCGACGAGCCCGTGGCGGAAAGGGAACTGGCGGGCTTCAGGCAGCACGCGGCGAATTCATCGACGGGCAGCGGCCCAGGGAACTTTATGCGCGAGGGTCCAGGCGGTTGTTTCAGGCCAGCGTGCGTGCGGGAGCCGGCTGCCCGGGCGATAATGCGTCATGACCACGTTCGCACGCGCTGCCTCGCCGCCCGACCCGCTCGTCATCGCCGGAAAGTCCTACGCCTCGCGACTGCTGACCGGCACCGGCAAGTTCAGGGACCTCGAACAGACCCGTCTCGCCACGGAAGCGTCGGGCGCCGAGATCGTGACAGTGGCGATCCGCAGGACCAACATCGGCCAGAACCCGGGCGAGCCCAACCTGCTGGATGTGCTGACGCCCGATCGCTACACGATCCTGCCGAACACCGCCGGCTGCTACAACGCGGCTGATGCAGTGCGCACCTGCAGGCTCGCGCGCGAACTGCTCGACGGGCACTCGCTGGTGAAGCTCGAAGTACTCGGCGACGCGAAGACGCTGTTCCCCGATGTGGTGGAAACATTGCGCGCCGCCGAGACGCTCGTCGCCGACGGCTTCCAGGTGATGGTCTACACATCGGACGACCCGATCGTTGCGCGACAGCTCGAGGCATTGGGTTGCGTCGCGGTCATGCCCCTCGCTGCGCCCATCGGTTCGGGGCTCGGAATCCAGAATCGGTGGAACCTGCTCGAGATCGTGGAGAACGCAAAAGTGCCCGTGCTGGTCGATGCCGGCGTGGGCACCGCGTCGGATGCGGCGATTGCGATGGAGCTGGGTTGCGACGGCGTACTCATGAACACGGCCATCGCGGGTGCGCGCGATCCGATCCGCATGGCGCACGCGATGCGGCTCGCGGTGGCGGCCGGGCGCGATGCGTTTCTCGCGGGCCGCATTCCGCGCCGCCGCAATGCCAGCGCGTCGAGTCCCCTCGAGGGAGTGATTGGTTGAAGCCTGCGGCACACCTCGAGACGGATTCCCTCTGTGCGCCGCGCTCGCCCCGCAGTTTCGTGCTGCGCCAGGGGCGGATCACGCCCGCGCAGGAGCGGGCCTTCGCGGCGCACTGGCCGCGTTACGGACTGGGATACACGGGCGCGCTGCGCGACTTCGACGCGGTCTTCGGGCGCAGGGCGCGGCGGGTGCTCGAAATCGGATTCGGCAACGGCGAAGCACTGCATGCCAGCGCTGTGGAAGATCCGGCGCGTGATTACATCGGCGTCGAGGTGCACCGCCCGGGCGTGGGCCGGTTGCTCAACGCCGCCGCGGCCACGGGTCTCGACAATGTGCGCGTGTACCGGCACGACGCGCTGGAAGTCCTGCGCGATGAGATCGGGCCCGGTTCGCTGGCGGAAATCCGGGTGTGGTTCCCCGATCCCTGGCCGAAACTGCGGCACCACAAGCGACGGATGGTGCAGGCGGAATTCGTCGCACTCGCGGCATCGCGGCTGGCTCCGGGCGGCGTACTGCATCTGGCCACGGACTGGCAGGACTATGCGGAACAGATGCGCGAGGCATTGCGCGCCGACCCGCATCTGGAAATCAGTTTCGACTCCGCGTCGGCGGATGTCCCCACTGTTGCGCAAGGGGCTGTAGCACGATTCGCAACGCACTTCGAGCGGCGTGGCCGGCGCCTCGGTCACGGCGTCTGGGACTTGGTTGCGACCCTTCGGGGGGAACCCGCGACATGTTGAAAACGGCGGTCTGACGGCGCCATGGACGGGTCAATCAGCCTCAGTCCGGAAATGCTGCTGGTGCTGGCGTTGGCCGGCTTCGCGATGGTGATGTTTTCGCTCGAATGGATGCGCAACGACGTCACCGCCCTGATCGTGCTGGTAGCGCTCGGTATCACCGGCCTGGTGCCCATCGACCGCCTGTTCGACGGATTCGCGGGCAACGCAGTGATGGCAATCCTCGCGACCATGATCCTGGGTGCGGGACTCGATCGCACCGGTGTACTGTCGCTCGCGGCGAAGTGGCTGCTCAAGGCCGCGCGCGGCCACGAGAAGCGCCTGATGCTGCTGCTGTGCGCGATGAGCGGGGGTGTGTCCGCCTTCATGCAGAACCCGGCGGTGGCCGCGCTGTTCCTGCCCGTCGCTTCGCGATTGTCGAACCGCACGGGGTTGCCGCTCGCGCGCCTGCTGCTGCCGATGGCCACCTGCATCATGCTCGGCGGCACGATCACGATGGTGGGCAACTCGCCGCAGATCCTGCTCAATGACCTGATCGAGTCCGCGAACCGCAACCTTCCGCCCGGCGCAGCCGCGATGCACGCGGTCGAACCGTTCGCCATTGCACCGATCGGACTCGTGCTGCTCGCGGCGGGCCTCGCCTACTTCTGGTTCTTCGCTGATCGCGTGCTGCCGCGCGAGGACGAAGGCGCAGGCGCAACGCCAGAGCGCACCGAGAGTTACTTTGCGAATGCCTACGGCATCGAGGGCGAAGTCTTCGAGACCACCGTCACGCGGGATTCCCCGCTCGTCGGCCAGTCGATCGGCGAATTCGAGGCAACCTCGGGCGCGCCGCTGCTCCTGGCGCTCAAGACCGGCGAAGACGCGCGCCTGTCGCCGCCCGGCGACCAGATGATCTGGATCGGCAGCGTGCTCGGCGTGATGGGCGAGCGCGACGCCATCAGCGCATGGGCAGGAGAAAACTCCTTGCGCATGCTGCCCCGGCTGCGCAATTTCGGCGACATGTTCAATCCGGCGCGCGCCGGTATCGCCGAGGTCGTGATCCCGCCTACCTCGCGCTACATCAACAAGACCATTGCCGAGCTGCGGTTGCGCACGCGGCACGCGATTTCGGTGCTGGCGATCAACCGCGGCGACCGCATCTTCCGCGACAACGTGCGCGAGGTCGCGATCCGCCAGGGCGATACGCTGGTGCTGCACGGCCTCTGGAACAATCTGTCGCAGGCCGCCGAAGAGCACGACTTCGTGGTCGTGACCGACTATCCCAAGGAAGAGCAACGCCCGCACAAGCTCTGGAATGCGCTCGGGTTCTTCGCACTCGGCATGGTGCTGGCCCTGGTGACCGACCTGCCGCTCGCGGTCGCGCTGCTGGTCGGCGCGATCGGCATGCTGGTGACGGGCGTGCTGAACATGGACGAGGCGTATCGCGCGATCAACTGGAAGACGATTTTCCTGATGGCCTGCCTGATCCCGCTCGGGTGGGCGATGGACGCCACCGGTGCCGCGGCGTGGACCGCGCAGGAACTCATCCGCGGGCTCGACGATGTTCCGGGCTGGACCCTGCAACTCGCCGTCGCGGTGTTGACGGCGGTTCTGTCGCAGGTGATCTCGAATGTCGGCGCGACCGTCGTGATGGTGCCTATGGCGGTCAACCTGGCGCTCGCCGCCGACGCCGATCCGCTGGTGTTCGCGATGCTGGTGGTGTTGTCCGCTTCGAACAATTTCCTGAGCACGTCGAATCCGACGCTGGCCATCGTCGCAGGCCCAGCCGGCTACCGCGCCAGCGACCTCTGGCGTTCCGGCGTGCCGATGTCCCTCATCTACCTGGTGCTGTCCATGCTGATGGTCAACTGGGTATTCTGAGCTTCGTGGTGAGCTGTTGGCCGTTCGTAGTGAGCCTGTCGAACCAGACGGCGCCTTACGACTCGGGGTCGGCGATCCAGACTTCGCCTTCGCGGACATCGACCTCGATCGCCATGAGCGATTGGCCGCGACACGGCCCGCTGACGCATTTGCCTCCGTCGAGTTCGAACACTGCCCCGTGGTGTGCGCACACGAGATGGTCTCCATCCCGCAGGAATCGACCCGGCGCCCAGTCGAGCCGGCGACCGGCATGCGGACAGACGTTCTGCCACATCCGGACACGGGCTCCCTCACGCAGCGCCAGCACCGAGTCGATATCGGCAGGGTGTTGGATTGTTGCCGGGTTCTTTTGCCCCTCCGGAGTGCACGCGGCGGGCTCCGGCGCCGCGGCGCGGTCCAGCGCCACCAGCCGACCGTCCTCGAAATCTTCCAGATTGCACAGTCGACGCATGAACGACACTCTCTTCCGGCACTTGCGGGCTGGGGGCGCGCGTCCAATGCTGCGTGCTCCGCCGCACGCCAAGTTACCGGAACCCACGATGTCTGCTTACACACCCTCGACTCCGTCGTTCGCGCGCACGGTTCTCGCCCTGCTGGTCACGCTGCTCGCCCTCGGCGGCGCGCTGATCGGGGCAGTGCTGATCGCGACGGGCGCGCTGTTGACGGTCGGCCTGCGCGCGCTGGGCCTTGGACGGCGTCCCCCGCAGGGACAGCCCCAGTCGCCGCGCGCCGAGGCGAAGGCGGGCGTGATCGAGGGCGAGTTCCGGGTCATCGATTCCTCCACGCCGCGCAACGATCAAGCCGGCTGACCCACTGCACCGAACCCGCGCGGGTCGGCTGAATCCAAACTGCGTGGAACCGGTATGAGCGATGCGCCCCTGCGTCACCCAAGCGCGGCGGCCACAGCTATTGCGCTTGCGCTGGTGTACCTGGTGTGGGGTTCGACGTACCTCGGCATCCACTTTGCACTGGAGAGTTTTTCGCCGCTCGGCCTTGGAGCCGTGCGGTTCCTCATCGCCGGTTTTGCCTTCTATGGCTGGGTGCGATGGCGTGGCCACGCCGCCCCGACGCGCCTGCAGTGGCGCAACGTCACGGTCACCGCGGTGTTGCTGCTCGGTGCGGCCAACACGCTGGTCGCCTACGCGCAGCAGACCGTCGACTCCGGCCTCGCGGCGGTGGCAGTCGCTTCGATGCCGCTATGGGCGGCGCTGTTCGCCGGCATGTACGGAACGTGGCCGCAGCGTCGCGACGTGCTCGGCCTGGTCATCGGGTTTTCCGGCGTCGTGCTGCTCAATGCGGGCGGCGAACTGCGTGCCTCTCCGCTTGGCGCGCTCGCCTTGCTTGGTGCACCCCTGGCATGGGCCTTCGGCTCGGTCTGGAGTCGGCGCCAGGACATGCCCGTGCCGCTCGTCAACACCGCCGCGCAGATGGTGGTGGCAGGAATGGTGCTCACAGCCCTGGCGATCGCCTCGGGCACGTGGCCGAGCGGGATGCCGACGCTCAAGGCCGGACTCGCGCTGGCCTACCTCATCGTGTTCGGCTCGATCATTGCGTTCAGCGCCTACGTCTGGCTGCTGCAGCATGTGCGCCCCGCGCTCGCCACCAGCTATGCGTACGTGAATCCACCCATCGCGCTCGTGCTCGGCGCCGTGCTCGCCGGAGAGCGCATCACCACGCTCGACTACGTCGCGTCGGCGATTACGCTGCTGGGTGTCGCACTGCTGCTGACCCGACGTTCGCAATAATGCGCCGGCCGCTACGGGCCGGGAGCGGTAGCCCTTTCGTACGCGCGCAGCAGGCGCGCCAATTGCCCCCTGGTGAGCACCAGGCGTTTGGTGAGACCCCATGGACTGCGCCCGCGCTGGTACTTGAAGTCGATCCAGGCCGTGCGTGGAGTCGAGTGCCGGAAGGTTTCCCAGAGCATCGGCAGATAATCATCCGCGGAACGCAGACCGACGATCCGGTTGATGCTGACGCGCTCCGGATCACCGCGCCGCAACCTGTAGGTGATGCGCAAGGCAGAGCGCCCGCACGTGCACTTGCGCTTGAGCAAGCGCTGGTCCCATCCGCTCGGCGCGAGCTCGTCCCAGATGAAGGCGGCGATGCTGCGCGACGCGCACACGCTGAGCCACGTCGGCTTGAGGCCGCATGCGGTGCACTGCCACACGTACCTCGACATCCAAGCCGCCCTCCGCAATGGTGTCGACCGTCGCGCGTTGCGCGGCAGGCCACCAGCATGCACCAGTTCGACGCCGCCAAGGCCGCAGGCCGCAATCGCGTGATTGCGGCGAACGAAAGGCGCGCGGCCGCGTAGACGAACCGTGGCCTTGCCCGCGCGCGTTTGTCGTATAACCCACTGGGGCGACAACTCGCCCGCGGGGCCTGGCGCTGGCAGCAAGGCCGGGGATGAAAACTCAACGCAGGCGCGCTTCAGGTGCGTCGCATCCAGGGGGATGAATTCATGGCTCGCATCATCGGCGGATTTTTCGCGTTGCTCATCGGTCTCGGCATGCTCTGGGGCACCTGGGCACTCAGCCAGTCCACGCTCAAGTTCAAGTCCGAGGGCCTCAAGACCGAAGGCACCGTCATCGATTTCGAAACCGAACGCTCGACCAGCGATGGCACGACCAAGACCATGTACAAGCCGGTCGTCGAATACACGATCGCCGACGGCAGGACGCTCACGTTTACCACTTCGAGCTCATCGAGCTCGCCTTCCTACGACCGCGGCGAAAAGGTCCAGGTGCTCTACTCGAAGACCACGCCCGAGCGCGCGCGCCTCGACAGCTTCATGGAGAACTGGTTCGGACCGCTGATCCTCGGATTCTTCGCCGTGATCGTCACGCTGATCGGCTGGTTCCTGTTCGTCGGCGGCATCAAGAACAAGAAAGTGCGGAAGTGGCTCGAGACGCACGGCACCCGTATCCAGACCAAATTCCACGCCGTCGAGCAGAACACTGGCCTCGAGGTCAACGGCAAGAGTCCGTGGCGCGTCTGTTCGCAGTGGCAGGATCCGGCCACCCAGAAGTTGCACCTCTTCTACAGCGACAACATCTGGTACGACCCGACCGACTTCTGCAAGAAGGACACCATCGACGCGATGGTCAATGCAAATGATCCGAAGCAGTACTTCCTCGACACGAGTTTCCTGCCAGAAAAGGCCTAGGCCTGCCGGTATTCGTGCGGCTGCGGTGCGGCTCAGGCTGCACCGCAGGCCCTTGTAGCCACCACGCAAACCGTGCGCTACTCGAACCCGTTCGAGAAGATCGGCCCGCCGTTCTGCGCGCTCCAGTTCTGCAGTAGCGCGACCAGCGCCTGCGGCATGTTGGTCGCTTCGGGTTGTCCGGCCTGGCCCATGCGGTTGATGCCGTGGCAACCGCCGCAGGCGCGGATCTCGCCCGGTTGCCACGTCAGCCAGAAGCGCTCGCGCACGACGGGCGTGCCCTCCGGTGCGGTCGTCTGCCAACTGAGCGCGCGTCGTGCCGGCACGAACAATGCGCTGGAACCATCAGGAAAGATGCGCGCGCTACCCTCGGGACCGCCCGCGTTCGGCAGGTTGTTGGCAATGGCGGCAGGTTCATGCAGGAAACGCGACAGCACCCGCCGGCCTGGCGTGGGCGAGCCGGTGCCGCCGATCCCCCGTACCTGATCACCCTGGATAGCCTGGAAGTGGCCAATGTCGTAAATCGTGCCACCGCCGGGGCCGACCGTCTGTACGCCATTCGGCACACGCAAGTTGTAAGGCTGCTGCTTGTCCGCCCTATCGCGGTGGGTCGAGTTGCGCACCACCATCAATCCCAGATTCTGCTGGCGCAGGAACTGCCGCAATGCCGCTTCCGAGACACCGGCGGTCACGAAAGCCTGCTGTTCCGGCGCCGCCAGCGGCGGCTCGACAATGTTCGGCGGCACGGGGCGCGCGCGCACTTCGACCGGACTGAGTTCCCACAACTCGCCGTTGTAAGTCACCATCTGGTCCGGGTTCCACCATGACACCGACCTGGTGATGCCGCCCGTCAGTGGCGCGCCTGCTGTCATGAAACCACCAGTGCCCGCCGTCATGAATTTCAAGCGGAAACGATAGTTCGGGATCGGCGCAGTGACCGAGCCGAGGTTGTCCACGCCTCCTTGCTCGGGCGCGTGTGCAACCACGATGCGGCCATCATCGAGCGTGGCGGGATTGCGGTAGTGCCCCGAATGCGTCGGACCCGGCTCCGTGCCGAAGGTGCTGCGCGGCGTGAGGTATTCGATCGAGATGTCGTCGGGATTCGCGCTCGGCGGAGACTGCAGCCGCACCAGTTGTCCCGATGCATGCGTGTCGAACTCGGGCGCGTCGATGCCGAGGAAGCGGCCAGCCTGGGTCGGGTCCTCGGCGAGGTAGAACAGGTTCTCGATGGGGTTCGGGTTGGTGCGGCCGGAAATCGCGGATCTGAACTCGCTGAGATTCGGATCGCTCGTGAAACTGCGATCGAAGAACTCCAGCAATTCATGGCGGCCGAGGTGATTGAGGAACTCGGCGTTGGTGCCGTCCTGCGCGACCTGCCATGGAAAGAAATTGTTGAAATTGTGGCCATTGACCGTCGAACCCACGGGCGCCACGCGCAACTCGGGGAACACTTCGGTGCGCTGCGGTGCGAATGCGGCGTTGGCGTCTTCGCTGACCCAGTCGAACGTGTTGAACATCGCGACTTCGGCCTGCTGGTCGCGCTGCAGATGGTCCCAGCGTGTGAAGAGCAGGCGCCCGAAGCTGTCGACCAGCGGATCGAAATCGCCCGAGGGCGAGTGATCGAGCAGTTTCAGGTTGCCGTTCGCTGGATCGAGCCGCCACAAGCCGGTCAACGTGTCTTCCGACTCGTATTCGTCGTGCTGCGGGTACAGGTGCATCGCGCCATTGCGCGGGCGATCGGAGGCGAACACGATGGTGCCGTCGGACAGGTAGGCAGGCATCACGTTGTTGAACTGCGTAGGCTGGTTCGGCACGAGCGTAATCGACGCGGTTTGTCCGACGCCCATCCCGGTGACTTCGTAAAGTTGCCAGCGGGGATCGATCAACGCGAACTGCGCCGGCGGTGAGCCGATCACCATCGAGAAGATCGCGCGGGTGCCGTTCCAGTGCACGTGCGGATCGCGCACCGCGATCGAGTTCGCGCCCTGGAACCCGCTCGTTCCGAGTCCGCGCTCCTCCGTCAGGTTGCGCAGCGTGCCGTCGCCGTAGCGTATCCAGAGATCGCCGCCTCGATAGACCGCGCGCATCGTGGGAATGTGGTTGGCGAACGTGGAGCCGATGGTCGCGAAGTCGACGGGCACCGGCACCTGCGTCACGAACAGGATCGGAAACGGGGTGGTCTGCGCATGCGCGGAGCCGCACAGGATTGCGAGCGACAGCAGCATCGTGATGCGCATCGGCGTCCCCCGCCCGGCGATCGTGCGCCCACGATACTCCACCGGAATGATGCTGCTTGATCGGCGCCCCGGCCGGAACCGGGGCACGCGGTCCTGCCGCTACTCCGCGGTCGTCGGGTCGATAATCGACGAGACCTGCGAAACGCGGTTGGCCGGGAAGCCTCCCCGCTGGGCGTGTTCCCGCACAGTCTTCTCGTCCGGCGCGATGTACACGCAATAGACCTTGTCACCCGTCACGTAACTCTGGAGCCACTGGATCTGCGGACCCATGGCGCTGAGCACGCCACATGACGTCTGCGAAATGCCCTTGAGTTCCTGTGGCGACAGGTTGCCCGCGCCCGGAATATCCCGCTCGATCACGAACTTCGGCATGGCACGCTTCTCCCTCAATGTCGGCGACGGAATCGCGACTCTACTCCGGCGCGCTCGATCCCCGGAAGCCACAGCGGGGCTGCGCTGAAATCGCCGTTCCGGTTGCAAAACGCACTATCGCCGACACCGCGTGAGTTGCCGCGCACGCGAATTTCGCTACATCCCCACGTTCACAGAACTCACGGGACACTCTCGAATCCGTCCCAGAAGATCATGGAGTTGTCCGAATAGAGGTACGCCGAACCCACATCCGCATTGCCGGACACGGCGCTGTCGTCGAGATACGCTCCTACCAGTGCGGTGACTCCCGACACGGCGACCGAATAGCCGAACTGGTCATTCTCTCGCCCATCGCTGGCTGTGAGCTTCACGCGCGGCGTCCAACCCGTGCCGCTTCGGGTGAATACATAGGCCGACCCAACATCGATCTGTGTCGGCGCGTCGTCGAAAGGCGCCCCCACGACCGCGGTATTGCCGACCAGCGCAACGGAGTGACCGAACTGATCGCCCGGCGCTGCATCGCCGGCGTTGAGCTTGGCCTGGTGCATCCATACGTTGCCGCTGCGTGTAAAGACATATGCGGAACCGGCGAAGTTGGCTGTCGGCGCGTTGCTTCCAACTGCCCCAACCAGCGCAGTGTCGCCCGAGAGCGCGACGGAGTGTCCGAACAAATGGCCGTACGCTGCATCGTCCGCTGTCAACTTGGCCTGCTGTGTCCACACGTCGCCGCTGCGGGCAAAGACATAGGCGGCACCGACATCGGCGTCTTGCGGCCCGGGTTGGAAAGCCCCAACAAGTGCGGTGTCGCCGTCCAGTGCCACTGAGTTTCCGAACTGATCGACCGTCGCCCCATCGCGTGCAGTGAGCTTGGCCTGCTGCGTCCACACCGCGTCACTGCGGATGAAGACGTAGGCCGAACCTATGTCAACCGCACCGGGCGCGTCGTCCAGTCGCGCCCCCACCAGCGCCGTGTCACCGGACAGCGCGACTGAGTAGCCGAACAGATCGTCCGCTGCCCCATCGGCGGCGGTCAGCTTTGCCTGCTGCGACCACACGCTGCCGTTGCGCGTAAAAACGTAAGCCGAACCGACATCGGGGCTCGTCGACGTGTCGTCAAAGACTGCCCCCACGAGGGCTGTGTCGCCGTCGAGCGCGACCGAGTTTCCAAACCAGTCGTTGGCTCCGAACTCGTCGTCCGCCATGAGCTTAGCCTGCTGCGTCCATTCCGTGCCGTTGCGGATGAAGACGACGGCCGACCCTGCATCCGTACTGTTATCCGTGGGTGCCTGCTTGTCATCGAGGTTCGCCCCCACCAGCGCGGTGTCGCCAGACAAGGCCACCGAGTAACCGAACTGATCTCCTGCCCCGCCATCGCCCGCGGTGAGTTTGACCTGCTGCGACCAAACGGTTCCGCTGCGCGTGAAAACATGGGCCGAACCGGCCCTGGCGCCTGCTGACGTGTCGTCGAAGTTCGCCCCCACGACCGCGGTGTCCCCGGACAGCGCGACCGCGATGCCGAACTGATCGGCCCGATCACCATCGCTTGCGATGAGTTTGCTCTGCTGCGACCACACATTGCCGCTACGGGTGAAGACGTAGGCCGAACCGGCATTTTCACTGACTGGCGAATTGTGGAAAAAGGCGCCTACCAGTGCCGTGTCGCCGGAGAGTGCCACCGAGTTGCCGAACAAGTCCCCTGCCGCGCCATCGTCGGCGGTGAGCCGGGCTTGCTGCGTCCATGCGGTGCCGCTGCGGGTGAACACGAAGGCCGAACCGGCATCGGGGCCGGCGGGTGTGTCGTCTGCGAGGGCCCCCACCAGTGCAGTGTCGCCGGACAAACCAAGCGAGGACCCGAATTGTTCGTTCTGAGTGCCATCGCTCGCGGTGAGTTTCGTCTGCAACGTCCACACTGCGCCGTTGCGGGCGAAAACGTAGACCGAACCGGCATCCATTGCTGTCGGCGTGTCGCCTCGAAGCGACCCGACCAGCGCCGTGTCGCCCGACAACGCGACCGAAATACCGAACTCGTCGTATTGCGCTCCATCGCCGGCGATGAGCTTGGCCTGTTGGGTCCAAACAGTGCCGCTGCGCGTGAAAACGTAGGCCGAACCGACATCGAAAGCTCCTGGCATGTCGTCACGATTTGCACCCACCAGTGCGATGTCGCCAGACAGCGCGACCGAGATACCGAAATCATCGCCCCCCGCCCCATCGCTGGCGGTGAGCTTTGCCTGCTGCGTCCACACGTTTGCGCTGCGCGTGAAGACATAGACCGAACCAACGCTGATTTCGGTCGCCGAACTGTCGAAGCTTGCACCCACCAGCGCGGTATCGCCGGAAAACGCCAGCGAGTAGCCGAAGAAATCGCGTTCTGCGCCGTCCGCAGCGGAAAGCTTGGTCTGCTGCGTCCACGCGGTGCCGTTGCGCGTGAACACGTAGACGGATCCAGCATTTTCACCCGCCAGCGTGTCATCGAACGGCACTCCAACAAGCGCGGTGTCGCCGGACAACGCGACCGAGTGCCCGAAGCGATCAAACTCCGCGCCATCTCCGGAGGCGACGCTCTCGGGAGAAATTCGAATTTCGCCGCCAAACGACTTCGCCAGAGCGTTCTGGAACGCTTGCTGGTCGGAAGCAGAGTGGAACGTCCCTTGCACAAGCCGCGCCGGGTGCCGTGGCGCATCTCCCGGTGCGGCAAGCGCCGCGCTGCAAAGCAGTGGGAGCAGGAGCAGAAAGAAGCTGCGCATCGGCGCACTGTGCTTACGAAAGGGCCGCCACGATACCCTGTATCGATCCGTGTTGGCGTGGCGACGTGATGTGGTCAGACTGTGAATTCAGCCCCAGCTGCGATGAGAGGAACCTATGTCGATCGGCAAGCGGATCCCCGGAAGCGAGGCCGCGCTGGACCGGATCGTCCAGCAGGCGCGCCGCGATGCAGAGCTGCGCGACCAGGGCTACCGCGAACGCGCGCTCAAGATGTATCCGTGGATCTGCGGCCGCTGTGCGCGCGAGTTCACGCGCACCAATCTGCGCGAACTCACCGTGCACCACCGCAACCACGATCACGACTTCAATCCGCCCGATGGCAGCAATTGGGAGCTGCTCTGCGTCTATTGCCACGACAACGAGCACTCGCGGTACATCGACCATACCGGCGGCAGCGCGCTCGATGCCGAGGACAGGCCCGCAGCGGCCACCAGCAATCCCTTCGCGAATCTCAAGACCCTGCTCAAGCGGGATTGATCCGCTCGCTATTTCCCGTTGTCCCCCGGAGCAGGTGCGGCGGAGGTCGCGGGCGCTTCACTCGACACGGCATCGACCGGGCCTTCGAAGGCGATGAAAAGCACGCATGGCGCGCCCTTTGCACAATGCGCTTCGTGCGCGACCTTCGCCGGGCCATACGCGTAGGTGCCGGCCTTCATGACGCGGGTCGCCTGCCCCTGATACGTCACGTGCAACTCGCCCGAAACCAACACCATGCGCTCCGCGGATGTGTGCCAGTGGCGCGGAATCGTGAAGTCGGCCGGCACCTTGAAGAACACGTCGGCGTTGGCTTTGGCGGGGTCTCCGTGCAGCACGGCAATCTCGCAACCTGCCGGAATGAATTCGGGACAGGGTCCCCACTTCAGTGACGAATCGGCGAACGTCGCCGTCAGCGCCGGTTCTGCAACCGGGGCCGTGGCTTCTGCAACGGCGCCGGAACCGGCAGCGGAAGCCACGAGTGCCGCCAAAGCAACAAGGACCGAAGACACCATCTCGCACCCCTCTTGAATTCCCGCCGGGAAGAGAAGAATGCCTTCGGATACGAGAGCGGGCAACCCGCAACGCGTCTCGAACCCTGCCGGCGTAGCAGATCGGGGGCGGCGGTCACACTCTTCGGTGCCGGCTTGCGTCCTTCCCCGGAGTTGGGGGGCGAACCATAAAAAAGGGCCCGGATGACCGGGCCCTTCGTCATGCAGTGAGGAGCTTGCCTGGCGTCAGAAGGAGCTGACGTTCAAGCGGCCGCCCGTCACAGTCTTTCCGTTGAGCGATGGCGTCGGAACGACTGTGCTGAGGATTGCGCTCTTGATCTGCGCTGCAGTTGCGCCCGCGTGGTACGCCGAGTACAACGCTGCCGCTCCCGACACGTGAGGCGTGGCCATGGAGGTCCCGTTGTAGCTCGCGTAGCCCGATACAACATTGCCCGACACCCGCTTCGGAACCGACGACCAGATTCCCGAGCCCGGGGCACCGAGATCCACCGTCACTGCGCCGTACTGCGAGTAACCTGCGAGAGCGCCCGTGCTCGTGGTCGCCGCAACGGCGATCACGTTGGGGACGTCGTAATTGCTCGGATAGCTTGCCGTTGTGTCGTTGTTGGCGCCCGAGTTGCCCGCGGCGGCGATAAACAGGACGTCCGCGGTGTTGGCGCGAGAGATCGCGTCCTTGAGGCCCTGCGAGAAACCACCGCCACCCCATGAATTGTTGGTGGCAACCAGGTTCATTCCCTTGTTTTTCAGGCCCGTCATGTAATCAACTGCGGCGATTGCGTTGGCTGTCGTGCCGCCGTTACGTCCCAGGAACTTGGCGCCGATCAGCTTAACGCTCCAGCAGACGCCCGCCACGCCCTTGCCGTTGCCGCCCACGCCGCCGATGGTGCCCGCGACATGCGTACCGTGATCGTCGTTGAGGCCGTCGAACACCGTGTTATTGCCGCCGTCGAAGTCCCACCCGTAGGTGTCGTCGATAAATCCATTGTTGTTGTCGTCGACGCCGTTGCCCGGTACGTCACCCGTGGTCCCGGCGTTGGCAGCCAGGTCCTCGTGCGTGTACATGTAGCCTTCGTCGATGATGCCGACGTAGACACTGCCGCAGTTGGTATGGCCAGCCGCCCACGCCTCGCCCGCCTGCGAACCGAACTGATTGGCCGGGGTCGTGGCGTCGCCGTACATGCCGTACAAGGAGTTGCTGGTGTAGTACGTGTCGTTGGAGGTTGCGCTGTGGTAGTAGACCCAGTTCGGTTCAGCGAACTCGACGGCGTCATCACCTTCGAGACCGCGCACCGCGTCAGAGACGGCAATTCCCGGTGCCATGCGCAGCAACTCGAGGCGGCCGCCCGGGCCGTTGTGCACAACCTGCAGGCGCTCGGCGTTCACGCCGGCGCGAACCGCGCGGGCGTCGGCGTCACTGGTGCCAGGCTTGAACTGCACGAGCAGCTCGCCGGGAATATGCGAAGTGCCATTGCCGAGCGCTTCGAGTACCAGGTCGGAACGTCCGCCGGCAAAGGCCGACGAGACACCGAGCGCGCCAACGATGGCGACGGACAGCAGCGACACACGACGTGTAGTGGATTTCACTGATTCGAGACTCCTGTGACTTTTGGACCCAGAGGGATGGAGCTCGTCGAGTGATCTCGCCGCTCCGTTGGAGGACTGCCGCGCTGCGTTGTCGCCCCGACGACACAAAACCTGCGCGAGCCTAGGGGCGGGTATTCCAGGTGTCATCCTGCAATGCAGCATGTTTCCTGCAGTGACAGGCGCAGGATGTGTCGCCTTGGACGATTCGGACTTCGCCTGATGATCCGTCGACGCGAAAAAGGCTGGCCAGAAGTAAAAGCGCCATCTGGAAGCGGTCACAATTCGATCCGCGTGATCAACTCAAACTGTGATGGACGTCACGTAAATTATCGGGAACTTCTCTGGCACCTGCGACGGGCAAAGCTCGTTTTGAACAAGTAACCCGCGGCTTCGGATACGCACGCATGCGCGACGAGAACTCTGGCTTCCCTCAGGCAATCCCCAGCGCCAGGTGGCCCCGTCAAAGGCTGTTCGGGATCGCCGCCCTCGTGGTCCTGGCAGCATTGGCGGTGCTGCGTTCGTCCATCGGCACGCGGCTCGACAGTTTCACGATCGATGAGGCCTGGCATATCGTGGCCGGCACGAGCTACGTCCGCACTGGCGAGTTCAACCTCAATCCGGAGCATCCGCCGCTGGTGAAACTCGCGGTGGGCAGCGCGATGCCTGACGAGTTTCTTCTTCGTCCGGCCACCGTGTTGAGCGAGAAAACGCAGGAGCGCAAGTGGGTCGAAGAGACGATGTTCGTCGACAACGACCCGAAGCGCGCCCAGGCCTCCGCACGCCTTGCCATGTGGGCCTTCCACGGGGTACTGCTGCTCGCGCTGGGCTTGTTGCTCTGGCACGCCTGCGGTTGGGCGTGGGCCGCGGGCACGCTCGTGTTCCTCGCACTCGAGCCCACGGTCGGCGCGCACCTGCCCGTGGTGATGACCGACCTGCCGCTCGCGCTGACGTTGATGATCGCGGTCGTAACCGCGGGCCTGCTGGCTGCGACATGGCAGTGGCGCTGGGTGGTCGCCAGCGGCGTTGCGGTGGGGCTTGCGCTCGGCGCGAAGCACTCGGCGCTCGCGGGTCTCGGCGGACTCGCTGCGGTGCTGCTCGTCGCGTGTGCGTTCGGCTGGCGCGAAGGACGCGTGCGCGGCGTGCTCCTGCGGGTCGGCAAATCGTGCGCGGTGGGATTGCTGGCCGTGGTCGTGTTGTGGGCGCAATACGGCTTCCGCTTCCATGCCGCGCCCGATGGCAGCGACGGGTTCAATCGCCCCACCGAAGGCAAGATCGCGGAACTCAAGCTCGGCCACTGGCGCGGCGGAATCGCCTTCGCAGACCGCTGGCACCTGTTGCCGCGCGCCTATCTCTGGGGACTCGCCGACACCGTGCGCACCGGCGTCGAGGGTCGCGGCATCAGCGAACACTTCATCTGGGGCAAGCGCGTCCAGGGCAAGGCACCGTGGTACTCGTGGCCCGCGATCGTCGCTTCCAAGCTGCCCGTCGCGCTGATGCTGCTCACCGCGCTGGGCGGGCTTCTCTTGTGGGGCGCGCGCTTGGCGAGTGCCACGCGGTGGATGCTCTGGGCGTTGCTCGGCGTTTCCGCGTTCCACCTGCTCGCGCTTGCGGGCTCCGGCGGAGTCTGGGGCGGGGTGCGGCACGCGCTCCCGCTGATTGCCGCGGCGGCAATGGTCGGCGGCGGCGCGGTTGCGCTGGCGTGGCAGCGCAGGTCGCGCCTCGCAGGCGCCGCGGTCGCAGCGCTGCTGGTCACGGCGTTCGCCATGACGATCCGCGAACCGCGCCTGTGGGAGTACCACAACGAACTGGTGGGCGGCACCTCGAACGCCTATCGGTACTTCGGCAACGAGGGACTCGATCTCGGCCAGCGCTTCCACGAGCTCCGCGCATTCCACGATCAGGAGATTGCGCCAAGCGGACTGCCCATGTACGTGGACTACTGGGTCGGGGAATCGCAGCTCCGCGCGGCGAAGCTCAATTACCGACGGCCAGTCGAATCGCTCGACGACACCAATGTCGAGGGTCGATTCGAGGGTTACTTCGTCTACACCATGCCCAGCACGTTGCCGTGGCCCGCGTGGAACTGGGATCCGCGCGAAGTGTTCAAGGACATGAAACAGGAAGCCCGAATCGGCCACATCGGCATCTGGAAAGGCACGCTCGTGCGACCGCGCATGCGGGCAGGCGCCTTGTCGGAACGGGTGATGGATTACATCTACAAGGAAAACGGCAAGGACTGGGCGCTGGTGGCGAGGCGCCTCGAGGAAGTCGCCGCGCTGATGCCGCAGAAAGTAGACACCGGCGTGGAACTCGGCAATGCATATGTACGACTCGGGAAAAAGGCCGAGGCCATCCGGTCATACCGGCGCCTGCTCGACCAGCAGAAGGTGCCGCTCGATGCGTTGATCCGGCAACAGGTCGAAGCGCAGGTCGCGCGCGTGTCGGCCAGCACGGATGTGGCGGGCGTGGAGCCGATGCGCAATCCGCATCTGGAGTGATGGCGCCGGCACCCGACAGGACGCCAGCCGTTACGATGCGACAACCCCGCCGATGGTCCATTCCGAAGCGCGGACGCCGGCGCGGTCGGACGGTGCAAGGCAGGTGCGGACCGCAACCCGACTCGATGCCCGGAGACTTCCATGCCGAACAGACGTTCCAAAGCCAGCGATTTCGATCCGCAGGTCCTGCGCCTGTTCGACCAGTACGTGCACGGCATCATCGATCGGCGCGGTTTCCTCGCGGGAGCGGCCCGCTTCGCGGTGGGAGCGACGACGGCGGCGGGGCTGCTCGCGGCACTGAGTCCGCAGTTCGCCGCGGCGCAGCAGGTCGCGCCTGACGACAGCCGCATCCTCACCGGCCGCACGGAATTCAAGTCGCCGCAGGGCCACGGCACTGGCAGCGGCTATATCGCGATGCCTGCGAGCGCCGGCCTCGCCCCGTTGCCGCTGGTGCTGGTGGCGCACGAGAACCGCGGCCTCAATCCGCACATCGAAGACGTGGCGCGCCGCTTCGCGCTGGAGAATTTCATTGCATTCGCGCCGGACGCGCTGTTCCCGCTCGGCGGGTACCCGGGAGACGAAGACGCCGCGCGCGAATTGTTCGCAAAGCTCGACCAGGACAGGACGCGCGAGGACTTCCTGGCGGCCGCACGCATGCTCGCGGACTTCAAGGGCGGCAACGGGCGACTGGGCGCAGTCGGATTCTGCTGGGGCGGCGGCATCGCCAATTTGCTTGCCACGCGCATGCCGCGCATCGCCGCGGCGGCGCCGTTCTATGGCAACGCCGCGCCGCTCGAGGACGTCGCGCAGATCAAGGCGGAACTGCTGGTGGTGTTGGCAGCTAACGACGAGCGCATCAACGCTGGCTGGCCCGCATACGAGACCGCACTGAAGGCTGCCGGCACGCGCTACTCGCTTTACCAGCCGGATGGCACCCAGCACGGGTTCCACAACGACACGACCCCGCGCTACGACGAAGCCGCCGCGCGCGAAGCGTGGCGTCGCACGATCGAACTGTTCAACCGCACCTTGCGTACCGCCGCGTAGGGCGGGTCTCCGACCCGCCGATCGACGCGCGGCCCGACGCGCGCACGTCGGCATGATCCGTAGGGCGGGTCTCCGACCCGCCATCGACGCGCGGCGCAACCCGCGCATGTCGGCGTGATCCGTAGGGCGGGTCTCCGACCCGCCGATCGACGCGTCCATCAGCACCCATACGCCACATTTGCGGCGATCAGTATCGCCGGAAGTGCTCATACGGATTGAGCGCCGTGCCCTGCCACCACTTCTTCTCGGGTCCGAGCACCATGACCGCGAAGTGCAGGTGCGGTGCCTGCGGGTTCGCGTTGCCGGTGTAACCGACATAACCGATGAGGTCTCCGCGCTTCACCGACTGGCCTTCGACGAGGCCCGGTGCGTACTTGTCGAGATGCGCGTAGTAGTACACGTGCCTGCCGGTCGGGTCGAAGTGATAAACCGTCAATCCGCCGGGCTTGCTGTTGAACAGCTTGACGAGCTGCCCGTCGTCGACCGCCAGCACAGGCGTGCCGGTCGGCGCCATGATGTCGATCGCCTCGTGGCTGCGACCTTCGCTGCGCGTATCAGAAAACGTGTCGGAAAGATCGGAAAACTGCACGCCCGCGACGGGAATATCGATCCCGAGCGACGAGTCAGGCGCGGGAGGAAGCGAGCCGTCGGGATCAGGCCCCCGCTCCGGCACCGGCAGCAGCGGTCTTTCCGTCAACAACGGAGGCACTGACGGATCGGGCGGCGGCACGGGATCGGGCGCAGGTACGGGTTCCGGCGCGGGCACGATTGGGACGACCGCCGGAGGCGCGGCCGGTTCTTCAACTGCTACCGCCGGTGCGGTGGGTTCCGGTTGCAGTTCGGGTTGCGCGGGCGGAGTCCGATCCGGGGGCATGAACCACATGCCCACTGCACCGAGCACCAGTCCCGCCAGGAACAGCGCGGCGCCTTTGCCGCGCCGCCCGGCCGGTCGTTTCCTGTCACTCACGCAGCACCACGGGCATGCCCGCCTTCACGATTCCGGTCAGCATCGACGCCGTCCAGTTGGTGAGTCGGATGCAGCCGTGCGACTGGGTCTTGCCGATCAGCGACGGCTCCGGCGTACCGTGGATACCGTAGTGCTCTTTGGACAGGTCGATCCATGCCACGCCCACCGGATTGTTCGGACCCGGCGGAAGCTTGGCCTTTTCGTCTGATGGATCCGCGTCCCAGAAGAGCTCCGGGTTGTAATAGAACACCGGATCGACAGCGATGCTTTCGACTTTCCAGTCGCCAATCGGCAGCGGGTCGTGTTTGCTGCCCGTCGTCGACGGGAACTGCGCGATGATCTTGCCGTCGGCGTCGGCGAGCATCAGCGTCCGGTCCGAACGATCGACGATGACCTGCGCCGGTGCCGCGGGTGGCGGCGCATCCACGACGTTGGGCACCTTGATGGTGGTACCCGCTACCGTGATGTCGGTGCCCTCGTTGAGAGAGGCCAGCAATTTCGGGCTCGCGTGGAAGCGCTCGCCCAGCGCCTCGTTCGCGCTGGTGAATCCCAGCGCGTCCAGCTTCGCGCGCTCAGGGATGTCCTTGGGCAATTCCTGGAAAGGCCCTTTCACGTCCTCGGCGCCCACCGTGTATTCGACGAGCGTCGGAACCGCGTCCCGCTCGAGTTCGGTCCATGTGTTTGGCCCGAGAACGCCATCGGCGGCCAGTCCCCGGCTGGACTGGAAACCGGCAAGCGCCGCCTTGAAATTGGACCCCGATCGTCCGTCGATCTCGCCAGGCGAAAAGTGCGCGCGATCGAGCAGGACCTGAGCACGCAACACGTTCTGCTCTTCGGAAGGCATGGATTCCGTGGAAGCGCCGACGGACGGCTGCGCCTCTCCGCCGGGGGCTCCGGAAGTGTCCGGTCCATCAGGTGTCTGCATGTCCTCCGCAGAGTCGTCGACACCGGCGGACTTTTCTGCGTTCGCGTTCGCGGTGGCTTCCGCGGCTGCTGCTGCCTCGGCGGCGGCGGGTTCTTCGGTCTCCGCAGGGACTTCCTGTGCATGCGCGAGCGGGTAGCAGCAGAGCAAGGACAGCATCGCGAGGGAAAGCGTGGATATTCTGGTACGGGTCATGGCGGTGCCACCTTCGGTTCAAGTGTGTCAAATATGGCCGCGCATGCCTGAACGCCGAATGGGTCGATGGCAGCACAATTGCAAACATTCCATTGGATGACGAGTACCCATGTCCACGCCCAAGCTCTTCGAACCCCTCACGATCGGTTCGATCACGCTCGCCAACCGCATCGTGATCGCCCCGATGTGCCAGTACTCCGCGGTCGACGGCTGCATGACGGACTGGCACCTGATCCACCTCGGCCAGCTGGCGCTGTCGGGCGCGGGATTGCTGACCATCGAAGCCACCGCCGTCGTACCTGAAGGCCGCATCACCTACGCCGACACGGGCCTCTACGACGACGGCACCGAAGCCGCGATGGCGGCGACGCTGGCCAGCATCCGCAAGTGGTCCGACATGCCCATCGCCATCCAGCTCGCACACGCGGGGCGCAAGGCCTCGTGCGAAATTCCGTGGCGCGGTGGCGCGCAACTCGCACCCGATGCTCCGAATGGCTGGCAGACCGTCGCGCCTTCGCCGTTGCCGTTCCACGCTAACGACAACGCGCCCCGTGCGCTCCACCGGGACGGAATGGCCCGCGTGCGCGACTCCTTTGCAGACGCAGCGCGCCGCGCGGCGCGCATCGGGATCGACGCGGTGCAACTACACGTCGCGCACGGCTATCTGCTGCACGAGTTCCTGTCGCCGATCTCCAACCAGCGCGAAGACGAATACGGCGGCAGCCTCGAGAACCGCATGCGCTTCCCGCTCGAAGTCTTCGATGCGGTGCGCGCGGCGTTCCCATCGGATCGACCCGTCACCGTACGCGTCTCCGGCACCGACTGGATCGATGGAGGATGGAACATCGAAGAGACGGTGCTGTTCGCGCAGGCCCTCGAGCAACGCGGCTGCAGCGCAATCCACGTGTCGAGTGCGGGCCTGCATCCGGCGCAGGACATTCCGGTCGGGCCGGGGTACCAGGTGCCGCTCGCGCGCGCCGTCAAGGCGAAAGTCGCTCTGCCCGTGATCGCCGTGGGTCTCATCACCGGTTTCGATCAGGCAGAGGCGATACTCGTCGCACGTGATGCCGACATGGTCGCGCTGGCGCGCGGCATGCTTTACAACCCCCGCTGGCCATGGCACGCAGCCGCACATTTCGGTGCTTCGGTGAAAGCACCTGTGCAATATCTGCGCTCGCATCCACGGCAATTCCCGGATCTGCTCACGTCGAGTTGACGGCTGCGCGCGGGTCTTCGCGATCATCACGCGTTATCATGGTCACCATCCAACCCGCAGCATGCCAGCCAGGAGCGTTCGCGCACTTGCAGAGCTGGCCCTGACAGGACAGGACGACGCAGAACGTGCCAGCAAGGGCAATCAACGACAACGTGCGGCGTTTCCTGGGGAGTTGCATCCCCACCGTGCCGCACCTCGAGTGCCTGCTGCTGCTCAGTGGCAGCAAGCAGCACGAGGCAATCTGGGATTGTCCGGTTGTCGCCGCGCGGCTCTACCAGACAGAGCGTGCGACCCAGGCGATTCTGGACGATCTCGTCGAAGCGGGGCTGGTGACGCGAGACACGAGCGACCCTCCGACTTTTCGCTACTCGCCGCGCACACCGGAAATCGAGGCGGTGGTACGCCAGGTGGCGGAGACCTACAACACCCACCTCATCGACGTGACCCGACTGATCCATTCGAATCGCGAACCCAAGGCACGCCGGTTCGCGGATGCGTTCCGCTGGCGCAAGGAGTAGAGGCCGATGGTCGTGCTCATCTATACATTCTGCGCGCTCACGGCGGCGGCCTGCGCGGCGTTGCTCCTGGTCAGCTATGCGCGCTTGCGGCACAAGTTCCTGTTCTGGAGTGGGCTCTGTTTCGTCGCGCTGACCGGCAACAGCATCCTGCTGATCCTCGATGCATTCGTGTTCCCGGATATGAGCCTTCATATTTGGCGATCCGCATCCGCCTTCGCTGCCGTGGCGCTGTTGCTCTACGGCCTCATCTTCGAGGAGGACTGACCTTGGACCAGCTCCTGACGGGCGCGACCGCGATGGGATTCGCACTGGCCGCGCTGATATTCCTACGCTATTGGCGAAGCACGCTGGACCGCTTCTTCCTGCTGTTCGCTCTTTCCTTCGGAATCGAAGCGGTCAACCGGGTTTTTCTCGGGCTCGCCAAGGCGGCCCATGAGGAACGGCCCTCCATCTATCTGGTGCGGCTGCTCGCGTACCTGTTGATCCTGGTCGCGATCGTCGACAAGAACCTGCCGCGCAAGCAGTGATCCCGCGCGGGGCCGGCGCCGGGTCGTGCTCTGCGCTGTCGACGCCTCGTAGCTGGTTTCGGGTTGATTTTTACATGCACGCTGCATCGCAATCCATCGAGGAGCAAGCCCTTGTCGACCAATACGATCCTGTTGCACCGCGTGCTGCGCGCGCCGCCCGAGCGCGTCTATCGCGCGTTCCTCGATGCGGACGCGCTGGTCAAGTGGATGGCTCCGCACGGATTTACCGGCAAGGTACATCACCTCGATGCGAAGGTTGGTGGCACGTACAAAATGTCCTTCACGAATTTTTCGACGGGCAGCAGCCACACCTTCGGTGGCGAGTACCTCGAGCTGGTGGCGGGCGAGCGACTCGTCTACAACGATCGGTTCGACGATCCGAACCTGCCCGGCACCATGAAGATGACGATCACGCTGCAAAAGGTTTCGGTAGGCACCGAACTGCGCATCGAGCAGTCGGGGCTGCCCGAGGTGATACCTGTCGAGGCGTGCTATCTCGGCTGGCAGGAATCGCTGTTCCTGCTTGCCAAGCTGGTCGAGGCGGAAATTCCCGATCAGTGAGCCTTTCGGGCCCCTTCTCGCGTCAGCCATGCACCGGGACATGCAGGGGCGCCGCGAGGCACGAGCGTTTGCGAAGGGGTGTCGCGCGTTGGAGCGCTGTTGCATGGCCGGCAATCGCGGACGCATAGGTTTTGTAATGGAACGATAAGATCGGCGGCACAGGCGACGAGACGCACAGAGTCCGTCGCCTCTTGCTAACGGGGGATTCGAGATGACGCATTCCGGGCGGTGTCTGTGCGGCGCGATTGCCTACGAGGCGGTCGGTACTCCCAACTCGGTGTCCGTGTGCCATTGCGGCGACTGCCGCCGCAGCGCGGGCGCACCGATGGTGAGCTGGGCCGAATTTCCCGAAGCGCAATTCCGCGTGACCAAGGGCACGCTGAAGACCTTCAACTCGTCCGGCGCGGCGATGCGCGGCTTCTGCGCCGACTGCGGTAGCGGCATCCTCTACGCCAACGCCGAAATGCTGCCCGGCGTGGTCGAACTACAGGCATCGACGCTCGACGATCCCGAAGCCTTGAAGCCAACGATGCAGATCCAGACTGCGGAGCGGCTTGGCTGGGTGGCGGGGCTGCACGCCCTGCCTGCGCACGAGCGCTGGCCGGGCTAGTTCCTGACGCGCAACACTTCGGATCCCGCTTGCGATGGCTTCAATCACTCCCGACGCCAAGAAGATCAGGAGCTTTCGAACGGGGCGTGCGTTCGAGACATGGCTTGCTGCGAATCACTTCCGCGAGACGGAGTTGTGGCTGAAGATCCACAAGAAGGACTCGGGCATGCCCACGGTCACCTACGCGCAGGCGCTGGACGTGGCGCTGTGCTGGGGCTGGATAGACGGCATCCGGAAGGGCTTCGACGATCGTTCGTTCCTGCAACGGTTCACGCCGCGCAAGGCGAAAAGTGTCTGGAGCCAGATCAATCGCGAACACGTCGGCCGGTTGACCGCAGCCCATCGCATGACCCCGCATGGGCAGCGGCACATCGACGCGGCAAAGGCCGATGGCCGCTGGGACGCCGCGTACGCGCCGATCCGAAACTCGACCGTAGCGACTCTCCCCGACGACCTTCGTGCTGCCATCGAGGCGAACGCTCGCGCGAAAAAAATGGTTGCGTCCCTAGGACGCCAGAACCTCTTCGCGCTGACCTTCCGCACCAACAACATGAAAACGCCCGCCGGACGTGCGAAGAAAATTGCCGCGCTGGTAGCGATGCTGGAACGCGGCGAAACCATCGTGCCCGAACCTACCGCCAAGCCCGCGTCGCCCACCGCGAGCAAAAAGCGCGCCGGAACTGCACCGCGCAAGCCGCGGCCCGAAAAAGGGATCTGACCCCTTTTCCTTCAGTGCGTGGATCGCCCTGGCACAAAGCCGTCGCGATCGCGCGTGCGCAGCCAAGCCGTCTGTGCAGCCAGCGCGAACGCGATGCCGAGCGCCACCCATGCCGCGACGTCGGCCCCGGGCAGATCCCATCCAGACTGCTGCACATGGATGGCGAAGAGGCCCCATACCGCCGCCGCGACGAAGTCGACGTTGCCGCGCATGCGGTGATTGAACGTGAGCAGCACCACTGCCGCTGTCGCGAACAGGACGAGGCTCCAGCCGAGCATGTCGGTGGTGGACAACAGCCGATATGCCACGATCACCTGCGCAAGATTGAGGAAGGCCGCGACCGACAGCCAGCCGGCGTGCAGCGACAGCGGCGTCCACGCCATCAACCACTGCCGCGGCAACTGCTGCTCATCGCGCGTGAGAACGAGTGCGCAATGAGCGAGGCACGCGAGCGCGAGAAAAATGACCGCGAGGCACGCCCAGAACCAGCCCTTCGAGAAGAACGGCATCCACAGCGCGGTCAGTGCGAATCCCGCCGCGGCCCACGGGGCAATGCGCGCGAGCGTCGGGTCCCGTCGGCGTTCGCCCGTGGCTTGCCAGACTGCGTAGACCACGTCGAGCAGGAAGATGAGCCCCCAGATCGCGAAGGCGTAGCCCGCGGCGACCAGCAACGTCGGGTAGCGGCCCGAGATCGTGCCGTTGTCAGGGCCGAACGCGCCCTCGTTCGAGAACCACGCAACCACGGGCATGGCCAGGGCGAACAGCAGCACGAGGATGCGCATGGGACACTCTGGGTCGCGGAGGTAAGCGCACGCTACCGGCTGCGGCCGTGAAGGCAGCGTGCAGCGCCAAGAACGGGGTCAGAGTGCCTTTCCAACGCCGGTTAGTCTGAGAAAGTATTCCTGAGTTTCGACGTCGACGCAGTTGACGTAGCAGCCCTTCAGGCCGCGCGTCATCAAGGTTCGGTAGGTGTTGCGGATGATCGCGTCCACGCGCTGACGCGTGCCTTCCGGATCCGATTTCATCAATCGCTTATAGCCGCGGATCGAGCGGTCCATGCGCGAGCGGCGCTCAGGCGACGTCTGCAGCACGCCACCGCGGGCGATCAGGTCGGGACCGATGATCACACCGACGTAGTCGAGCTCGAGCCCCTGGCAGGTGTGGATGCAGCCCACTTCGTCGGGCTAGCGCTGCCGCGAGAACTCCAGCCGGTAGTTCGCTTCGTCCTGCGTGAATTTCTTCACGCCGTCTTTCAGCTCAGCGTTGACGGCCGGATCGCCGGCGAAGTCGCCGATGGTGACGCTGCCCAGGTTGTCCAGGGCGTTGCCGCTGGTGACATCGTCTTCCAGGTCTTCACCGTCCTGGTCATAGATCGTGATGCTCACTTCGCCGCGCACCCAGTTGCTGCCGAACTTGTTGTGCCCAGACAGGTTTACATCCTGGCCTTCGTCAAAGGCGCCGAGATCGACGATGTCGTGGCTTCTGCCATCGGCGCTATAGGTCATGCGGATCCGGTCGTCGCCAGTGGAATCTTCCTGCTCGACGCATTCCAGCACGCCGAGTTTCACTTCGTGATGATCGGTAAGCACGCGTGCGCTGAAGGACACCAGGGCTGATGCGTCGGCGGGGTCTTCGCGTTCCAGCACCACGGACAGCTCGGCCGGCGCCGGGCCACCCTGCGTGCCGATACCCAGCAGGCCTTCGTCGGCGACAAAGTCGTTGATCCAGTTGATTGCAGACTCGGCAGCGCCCGCCGGCGCGGTACCGGTGCGCAGCGGCGTGGCGGCGTGCTCGCCCAGCTCCACGCGCAGCGCGTGGCCGTCGGTGCTGAAGGTTTTCGGCAACTGCACCAGCGTCCAGATGAGGTTGTTCGGGTTCGCTCCGAACTGCTGCCCGTAGGCCAGCTTCACTTCGCGATTAAGGGGCAGCACCACGGGATGCTGCGAGTCCTGACCCACGTTGGGTGCAAGCAGCAGGTTGTAGACGCCGGTGCGTGCCGGGTCTTGCCAACAGATCTTGAGCAGGAAGGGCTCTTCGGTGGCGACCTGCGCTTCGTCTTCGGTCTTGTCGAAGCTCTGCACCTCTGCATCGCCGCGGAAGAAATCCAGTGGCTCGGAGACATCGCGCGCGGCGAAGGCCGCCATGCGCAGCGGCTCCGCGCCCTTGTTGGTAACGGTCCAGGTGCCTTGTTCGATGCGCAGCCAGTGGCACGCGCCGGGAGTGGCCAGCTTGCCCTTCATCTCGCCGCCGTTCGGCAGCTTCTCACGCAGGCGCGCGAGGCTTGGGCTGCAAGGCTCCGGCGTATCGCTGTCGATGGCATCGCCACGGCGACGCACTTCGGCGCCCACGCCGAAATGATCGGACAGATCAATGCTGCTGCCGTCGGCCCTCAAATGATCGAAGTGGCGTTCGATTTTCGGGTGCTGGTCGCAGCCCATGCTGCCCTTGCGGTCGCGCCAGAGCACGTAGTCGAGCCGCTCGTCCCTGGCTTCGGCGGGAACGTGGTCGTTGCGCGTGCTCCAGCTTTCGCCTTGGTCTTCCTTGGTCGAGGCTTCCGGCCACAGATCGCGAAAGCCGAGCTTGCCGAAGCGCGAATCATCGCCGCTGGCGAGTTGCTTCCTGTATTCCTGCTTGAACTCGCCATCCGTCCTCATGCCATCGACGTTGAGATCACCCAGGATCACCGCGTCGCGCTCTACGCTGGGCGACCATTGCGCCACCATCGCTTCGAGTTCGGCCAGCTGTCCATCGCGCTCGCTCAGAAAATCGGGCAGCGGCTCTTCGTATTCGGGCGAGGTGAGGTTGGCCTGCGTGTGGCTCCAGAAAACGTCGAGCGCCTTGCCGTTGCGCTGCTTGAGCCTCACATAAGCCACGCCCTTGCCGGCATCGCACTCAGCGCCCAGCGGCAGGAAAGGATCGATCACCGTATCGACCACATCGCCAGCGGTTTCCGGCGCTTCGTCGGTGCAATGGCGATAGCGGTGAAACGCGATCAGGCAATTGTCGCCGTTGCCGGAGACCCAGGCGTCGACGTTATTGCCGGCAAGCCACACGTCCATGTCCGCGCAGTTGCGAGTGTCCTGATACGCCTGGGTTCCGGGAAAGGGCGCGAGCGTCCCGTCGGTAGGGACGGACGGCAAGCCGCCATGCTGAAACGGCTGCGGTGCCGGCGCGCTGAAGCGGATCGGGTCGAGCCGCGAGAGCAGCACCAAGCCGCTGTCTTCCGCGCCGCCGCCATCAAGGTCTTCCACCACGAATCGGAAGCGCTGCGGGCCGGACTGCGCCTCGTCGAGCAAGGCATCGCGGATCGTCTCGTCGAATACCTCGTTGAGCGCGATCACGTCGTAGGGGGACTGCTTGAGCCGCTTGGCCACCGCCCGCCCGCGGTCCTCCTCGTCCATGTTGATCTGGCCCATCTGGCCGGCGATAGTCGGCAGGGCGAAGGTGTTCCACGACAGAATGCGCAAGATCGGCTCGCGTTCCGGCTTCGGCTCTTTGTCGCATCCGCCGAGCAATGCCAGTAACGCCAGTGACGCCAGCACGCTCATGCTGGTCTTGATCAGCCGTGCCGAACGGCGGTCTCGTGCACATCCCTTCATCGCTATCTCCCTGTCGCTTCCGCCGCAGTTTTGCGGCGATGGTACTCGCTTGCAGGAGGACAAAAGCCGAACTGGCTCTCCGGAAAATGGCTTCCGGAAAAAAGGGTCGGAGCCCTCGTTCTGTTAGATACGCTTCAGATCGAAGTCGATGATTTCCTGAAGTTTGTCAGCCGCCCGAATGCAAACCTTCTGAATGTCAATGTATCGCTTGCTCAACTCACTGCTCACGGCTGCATGATTCGCAACACTGAGGGATGAATCGAAGGTCATTCGGTGGAAGGACATCGCCATTTCAATTTCTTGGTTGAGAATGTCGAGTTGGTTTCGAAATTCGTGCACGAGACTTTGGTAGGTCGTCGGGAAGCGGTTGAGCGAAAGCAAGTTTGTATCTATGAAACTCGATGTGAAGCGCTTCAGCCCAAGGGCTGAGCCGGGTTGCGCTCGATTCTGCGCTACGACCGACACAAATTCCGCTTCTGGGACGAGAAGCATGGCATCTATGGCCGCCAGCACATTCGCGGGACCTTCACGTTGAGAAGGATCGGCCAATTTCTGCTTCAACCAGACAAGGTAATCTCGAGACATGTCTCCGTAAGTCTGTGCTAACCGGAAGCTAGTGACTGCCAACCTCTTCTGAATTCCGAGGGCCTCAGTCCGAATCGCAACACCTAAGTGTCTTCGATCGTAGTGACTGCGGATGTGTTCAACGATTCCTGGACCGAAGAGGCCCAACAGCCAGCCGAGCAACAGGTAGAGGACTTCAGGCATTACCCGATTCCTCGGCAAGAATTCTCAGAGTCCGCGGATAGCTGGCCATCCGCCCTGGGGCGATGGTGAGGCAGTCCCTTCATCGTGTGCAGCACCGCGACGTAAGCATGAAGTTACTTCCTTGCGAGATAGTGATCGCCCTGCTCTTCGGCGCGGCCGATGGCGACGAGCATTTGCAGGAGTTGCGGGAGGCGCTTCTTCCATGGGCCGCGGGACGTGAAGCGGTTGCCGATATCTTCGAGGGTAAGCGGGCTCGGCGTTGCGGACAGCAGATCGGAGACGGCCCGCACCTGCGCGACCGCATCTTTCGGCCACGGCTGCGGCTTCGCGGCTGCAATGGCGGCGCCGGTGTCTGCGTCGGCGTCGACTCTGCCCCCGTCCATTTCGGTCTGCTCGGGAGCCACTTGCTGCGTGGGATTCTGGAAGTCGGGGCGCAGCCAGCGCACTAGGCCGCGTGCCTCTTCGGCGGCGCGCTCGGCGTTGAGTGCGACCAGACGTTCGAGAATAGCTTCGTCGAACGCGCGCTTGGCGTCGTCACGCGATGCGCCCTCTGCGGGCGCGTCGTTGCCATGGGCGACGCGCAGCAGCGGCAGCAGATCGGACCAGCCGTAGGCCTCAAGCACCGCAGCGTCGAGCTCGTCGTGCAACTGGCGCAACACGGAGACCAGTCCCTGTTCGTGGATCGCGCGCTCCTTCGCACTCAACCGCTCGCCGCTTCGCAACACGTCGAGCACGTTGTACATACCAGTGAGTGTGAGGCCCGGATGCAGCTCCTGCTGGCGCTTGCGGTGGGCATCGAGCGCTTCGGCGAGAGTCCCCATTCGCTCTATCAATCCCGCGCCGTTGCCCGCGGGAAACGGGAACGGATCGAAGCAGCGCGACTTGTTATAGACCGGGCGATTCTCCAGCGTTCCACCCGCTGCGAGTGCCCAGGACACGTGCATTCGAGATGAAAGAACGCCTAAGTGCCACGAATCTCGAAGCCCCCAACAGATCAAGCGGTGATCGGGGAGGATGTCGGAATCGACGAATGTGAAGAAGCGATGCTTGCTCGTTTCGATTGTCGCGATGTAGCGAGGGAGCCCAGCAATCATGCTCCGCAACGCGGGTCGGATTCGACCAAACAACCACCAGTTTGCACGGAATGCCTCGTCGCGGTTTGCCTCCCGTTCCGGCTTCACATGTTCTATGACGTGCTGGATGACTGCAGGGAATCGTGATCTCACCTCATCGCTTGTCAAACCACAAAGGTCGATCACGAGTACCCCTCGTGGCAATTGCGTCAGATCTCGGCCATTACGGTACTCACGAATGTGCTTCTCGATACCGGGAAGAGCTCCAAGACCGAGTCGAGTTGCTGCTTGTCGATCAACGATAAAACCCGAGCCTGCCAACATCACACCCATCGACGTGATGCCCTTGTTACTGCGCAGCGGGCTTGATTGGGCGACTGCGGCGCCAATGCGAAGGTCCGGTTGGATGCTGCCGCGCTGCTCGCGCAATTCGATGCGAGGTTCATCCGAATCACTCGCAACTTCCGCAGAAACGGAAAGAAGTCGGCCTTCCCGAAAAGCGCCCGTCGTTACGACAGTCATGGAGATTCGAACTGCGGCACCGTCTGCCGAATCTACCCAAGGGTGATCAGGAATGGCAAACGTCAACGACACTGGCCACTTCTTGTCGCTGATAGCGGCGTCGACAACACGTCTGTTGAACACTTGCTTGATCGAGTTGGTAGTGATGAAGCCGGATCTCTCCAACATTCCGGCTCGCACCAGTTTGCTGGCGTGGTGCCACCAATACATGACGAAATCCGCAGAATCTGGAACTTCTTTCCACACTCCGCTTAACGCGTCCACGTAGCCGTCTCCCAGAGCTTGGCGCAGCTTCTCACCCTTGCCAAGGAAGGGTGGGTTGCCGACGACGAAGTCGGCTTCGGGCCAAGCTGCTTTGCGCGGGTTGAGGTAGCGCTCCACGGGTACGCGCGCGGTGTCGTCGGGCACCGGTTCGCCGGTCACGTGGGATGGCTTCGTCGTCTTGCCGTCCCAGCGAGACACCGGCACGCCGCGTTCGTCGGTGACGTATTCCATGCGGTCGTAAGCGAGCACGGCGTCGCGGCATTCGATGTTGCGGAAGTCACGGATCACGGGCACCGGCGGACGCACGTCGCCGCGCGTACGGAAGTGCCACTGCAGGTAGCCGATCCAAAGCACGACCTCGGCGATCGCTGCGGCGCGCGGATTGATCTCGATGCCGAGCAGGTTGTGCGGATCGACGGTCTCGCCGCCCACCGCGTCCGCGCGCTCGCTGCCGATGGCGAGGCCCGTCTGGCGATGCCCGAGCTCGGTGAGCGCGTTCAACACCTCGCCTTCGAGGCGCTTCAGATGTTCGAGGGTCACGTAAAGGAAATTGCCGCTGCCGCAGGCGGGGTCGAGCACGCGCACACTGCAGAGGCGACGGTGGAAGCGCAGCAACTCGCGCACCGCTTCGTCGGGCCTGGACTCCGCGGCCAGCGTGAGCGCGGCCGCATGCGCGTCGCTCCATTCCTCGCGCAGCGGTTCGATCACCGTCGGCAGCACCAGCCGCTCCACGTACGCGCGCGGCGTGTAGTGCGCGCCGAGCTTGTGCCGCTCGGTCGGACTCAATGCGCGCTCCAGCAGCGTGCCGAAAATCGCCGGCTCCACATGTTTCCAGTCGGCCTGCGCCGCTTCGATGAGAAGTTGCACTTGAACCACATCGAGCGGTAGGGTATGCGGCTCCTTGAACAGCTTGCCGTTGAACTGCAAGACGTCCCCGGCGAGCACCGCCGAGAATCCGCCCTGGTCCATGTCGCGCCACAACTGCGCGAGCATGCGCATGGCCACTTCGGGCTGCTCCGCATGTCTGGTCAGAAGGTCGCGGAAGCTGTCCTGCGGCAGTAGCCGAACGTCTTCGGCAAACATCGTGAACAGGCAGCGCATGAGGAACTGCGCCACCGACTCGGGCGCGTGACCCGACTGTTCAAGGCTCCGCGCTAGCTGCGCGAGTCGCTTGGCAATCTCGCGCGTGACACGCGCGGCCTCTCGGCTCGGATCAAGCGAGAGGGGATCGAGCCAGAGTGTGCGAAGCCGTTCGCGGATTTCCGGCTTCCGCAGCGCTTTGAGCTCGATGCGGTGGCTGGCCGGGTCCGGGAACGGCGTGTACGTCGCACCGGAGCGAGAGAACTCTGAGTAGAGCTCGATGCGGTTGCCGACGTCGACGACGACCAGGAACGGAGGCCGTCCCTCGGTTGCGGGCAACGCGCGCGCGTAACCTTCCGCTTGGCTGCGCGCGCGCAACATTGCATCGTCGAAGCCCTTCGTGTGGCCCGCCGCCTTGAGTTTTTTGGACTCGAGGACAAAGGCGCCTCGACGGTAAAGGTCGATGCGTCCGGCGCTCGTGCTGCCATCGCCATGCCGGAAAGTGATGGGTCGCTCGAACATGTATTCCATGTCGGCCGTCGCGTGCGGCGCGTCGACTTCGAGCAGGCGGCACAGATCGAGCAGGAAGCTCTGCGAGGTGGAAACTTCGGACGCACTAATGCCCTGCCACCTCGCGACGAATCCTTCCGATGCGTCATGGGTGTTGTCTGTCAAGTCCCGACCCCTAAGACACTGTCGCTAGCCCACAACTGTAAGGTTGCCTGCGCTCGAGCAAGCCGAGTCCGCCAGATTTTTACCCGAGTCTTACCCCACGCTATCTATCGCCCGGCGGGGCGCACGTTCAGACTTCCGAGAACCGCCGATACGCACCCGAGCCCCTCCCCTCGCGTTGCCTCGTTACACCTTTCTACGTTGGGCGAGCGCCGAACCTGCCGAAGTCTTCGCGGATTTGCTTGAATCCGAGCTTCGGAGGGTCTTTGAAGCCGCAGTTGCAGCTTTCGCAGAAGTGTCCTTTGATGGTGACTTGCGCTGCGCGAGAGCGGAGCCAGCTGCAGACTTTGACGCCTTGCTGCCTGCATCGCTCCTCAACACCTTCGACGCAGCAGATGCAGCCCTGACTTGAGTAACTACCGATTTGTTCGACATCACTAGGTGCCTCCATCTATTGCTTCATACCTTTGACGATATCCACAGGCGAAGTGTCGTTCAAGACAAGGAACGCTACCAATATTATAAGCGCAGCAAACAGTATGGAGCTTACGAAGCCTCCCGCAAGATTCACTCCGAATTGCGGCCAAAACCGATTCATCGCTCTGATCTCACCGACGAGAATTCCCTCCTCGATCTCTCTCCGATATTCCTGGTCCAAGACCGCTGAAACTTCCTGAGAGTAAACCTGAAGCGCGTTCTCGGCCGTCCCTTTCGCTCGGAGCAAGACACTGGCGGGTTGTTGTTCATACCAACCACGGACCTGCTCCGCAGAAGGGGCTACACCAGTGAGTACCTCGTGATGTCGCATCCACTCTATTCGCTGCTCTTCCACCACCGCAAACGCAACAAGCCCCAACAGCCAGCTTTGATCAGAGTCCTCCACGAGTTCTCGATAGATATCTTCTCCGCCACGGTACTTTTTCATGACGCTCCTTCCATCAAGGCTTCACTGGTCCGACCAAGGACAGTTCTCAGTAATCAGGACTGGGCCAAGGCATCCAGAAAGCGAACTGGGCCAAACTGCCTCCACGCCTCATCCTTACGACAGTTCCGTGTACTCCGTCATGCTGCCCTTAGCGCGGTCGACCGGATACTTCGCGGCGTTGGCCAGCATCTTGGACTTGGCCGCCTCGATCGGGTCGATGCCGAGCTTGTCGGCCAGCTGCAGGAGGTAGAGCAGAACGTCGGCGATTTCCTCGCCGACCTTCTCGCGCTTTTCGGCAGAAAACGTGCGGCTCTGCTCCTCCGTGAGCCACTGGAAGTGTTCGAGCAGCTCGGCGGCCTCGACCGACAGCGCGGCTGCGAGATTCTTCGGCGTGTGGAACTGATCCCAGTCGCGCTCCCGCGCAAACTCGCGGAGCGCGGCCTGCAGTTCCTCGGTTTCTCGCGGCGAAGGGTTCATTGGCAGGTTCCGAGCCGAGGACGCTCGGCGCTACACAGGGAGAGCGCGCGCGGGTACGCAGCTCCGGTAGGGGTCACGCTGGGCGCGGGTTCGCTGGTCGAGATCCGGTCAGTTCCCGCGCCTGCACCCTGAGTACCTAGCGTCCGTCCTGACGGTCGTCGCGGTGCGATTCGTCGCGCAGCTTCTTGAATTCACGCAAGGTGAGCACGATGCCGATCGTCATCAGGCTGAAGACGCCGACCGCAAAGTAAAGGATGGTGGTTGTGCTCATTTGCGCCGATCTCCCTGCGTGATCAGCTTGAAATAGATGCCGAAGCACAGGATGGATGGCACCCACAGCGCCGTGAAGGCGCCTTCTTCCCGCTGCCCTGAGAACCACAGGTACGCCGAGAGGAAAAAGGAGATCACCACTGCCAGAAGTATGAAGACATCGGACTGCTTGATCATCACTGCGCACTCCATGGAGAAATTCTGGATTCAATCGTCCCACGAACCGATCGCGGCCAGCAGGCAACCAGCTACGGCAACGCTGCCAAGGATGCGCAAGCCGGAAGTGCCGGCCATCGCCGCGGCGTCGGTGGGCACCAGCCCCGCCAACCCGGCGACAAGCCACAGCAGCGCAGGCACCAGGAGGATCATGCCCGTGATCACCAGCAACCGGCGGATCCCCTTCATGTCTTTCACGGTGATTCTGCACCTTCTGGAGAGGAATGCCGGGTGGGACGCGCCAGCCACCTGGCGTGGCGAGTCGGCGCGCTGCGCTGGCGGCCGCCACCGTCTCGCGATGCATCTGCTTTGCGGACTCTAGACCAGTATCGCCCCGTCGAACACACGTCCTTCAACGCGCGGTCACGGCGAGGCGCTAGCGGGTGCCGCGACTGCCCACGCGACGCAGGCCACGGCAATCGGCGCGCTTCGCCAGCCGGGACGGTTCACAGCCGCGGCCACGCCTGCCGCAGGCCGATGAGGTGCACGATCCCGAACACCGCGCAGATCGCACTGCTCGTGATCCAGAACGTCATCGAGTTGCCGGGAAACATCGGAAACAGCAATGGGAAGGCGACGGCACGCGCGAGATACACGAAGGTGATCGCGCAAAGCGCCACACGCAGCAGCGGCAGGCGCGGCAGCACGCGGGCTCCGGAGAAGGCGTAGGCCGACCAGACCATCAGCATGCCGGCGATGAGGAGCGCCATGCGCGTCGGGTGCGGCGAACCGGCCTCGGCCAGCCGTGCCATCTGCTCGCCGGCGCCGAGGAAGCGATACCACGGCGCGCCGAACACGATGCAGCCGAGGTGCAGCAGCGCAGCGAACGCACTCAGCACACCTCCCACCAGCAACATCGGATTATGGATGGCACTCATCGGGCACGCTTGCCACTGGCCAGCTTCGCCGTTCGAAGCAGGCGCTCGGATCGCATCACGTGCAAAATAAAGACTGTCGAGCCGTCGTAGCGATAGAACACGCGGCACGGCGGCTCGATGATCTGCCGGTAACGCGATCGTTTGAGCTCTCTCGGCCTGCTGCCGCTATCCGGGAACCGGGCCAGTTGCCCGACATGTTCGACGACGCGTTGCACTAGCGCCATGGCGGCGGCTCTGTTCTCGATGGCGATGAAGTCGGCGATGGCATCGAGGTCGGCTAGCGCAGGCTCCGACCAGACTATTTCAGCCATCGCCCAAGTCGCTTCTTCGCCATCGCGTGTGATGCGAACCGCCCTTCGGCGATCGCCTGTTCACCGCGGGCGATACCCTCCAGCACGCTCATGCGTTGCTGCATCATCTCGTAACTCTCGACGTCCACGAGATAAGCGCTCGGCAGGCCGTGCTGTGTGATGAGAATCGGTTGCTTATCCCGCTCGATATCAGCGAGCAGGTCGGTGGCCTGGCGCTTGAGCGTGGTGACTAGTTCAGTTCGCATGAAGTGATACTACAGTAGCACTGGCTGCCGGAAACAGATGCCGCTTAAACTTCGAGGCATGTCGATCGCTGCGCTTGAAACCCTGCTTCTTCCGTTTGCCTCGGGTGCACTGTCGTGGCCTGGCAGCGCGCTGTTCCTCCGCGCGCAGCACGGATGGCCGCTGTCTGCGCAGCGCCTGCCTGGGCTGGTGTGCGAGCAGTCCTTCAAGCCCGAGTTCGAAAGCCTCGAGAAGAGCGGCTACATGCTTCGCATTGCCGACGACGGTTCGAAGTTCCCGCTGGTGCTGGTGCTGCCACCGCGGCAGCGTGACGAGGCGCGCGCCTTGCTCGCCCACGCAATCGCTCTTACCGCACCGGGCGGGATCGTGGTCGCGAGCATGTCCAATGACTCCGGTGCAAAGTCCGGCGAGTCGGATCTCGCACGGCTTGCCGGTCCCTTGCACGTCATTTCCAAGAACAAGTGCCGCGTGTTCTGGACCGCACCGCTGCAGGATGCCGCCGACCCGAAGCTCGCTGCGCAATGGCTGGCGCTAGATGCGCCGAGGCCCATCCTCGACGGCCGCTTCCTAAGTCGCCCGGGCCTCTTCTCATGGGATCGCGTCGACGTGGCATCCGCATTGCTCGCTGCTCACCTGCCCTCCGATCTGCACGGGCGCGGCGCCGACCTCGGTGCCGGCTACGGGTACCTTGCGGCCGAAGTGCTCACGCGGTGCGCGGACGCGACGATGGATCTGTTCGAGGCCGAGGCGCGCGCCCTCGACCTTGCGCGAGTGAACCTCGCCGCATTTGCGTCGCGCGGTGCCGCAAGCTTTCATTGGCACGACGTCACCACGGCCATTCCGGGAGCGTACGATTTCATCGTGACGAATCCACCGTTCCACGCTCGGGATCGCAGCGACCGCCCGGAACTCGGCATGGCCTTCATCGCTGCAGCGGCCAAAGCGCTGCGGCCCGGCGGGCGACTGTGGCTCGTCGCCAACCGGCATCTGCCGTACGAGGCCGTGTTGAATGCGCACTTTGGAACGACGCGACTGGTCGCGCAGGAGCATGGCTTCAAGGTCGTGGAGGCCACAAAGGCCTCTGGCGCGCTGCCTACGCCCTCCGCTCCGCGCATTCAGAGATCGCGACGCGAGGCCGCACGATGAGACTGGTGCGATTGATCGGTAACCTCGGCTACGGCAGCCGCAAGGAGATCGCCGCGATGTTCCGCGAAGGCCGCATCACCGACGCGTCAGGTGAAGTGCTCTACGCCGACGACAAGGTGGAACACGCGGACATCCTGATCGATGGCGAGCCACTCGACGCGCCGCAGGGCCTGTTGATCATGTTGCACAAGCCCATCGCATACACCTGTTCGACCAGGGACCAGGGACGCATCGTCTACGACCTGTTGCCGGCGCGCTGGCGCCTGCGCTCGCCGCTGCTCTCGACCGTCGGCCGGCTCGACCGCGACACCAGCGGACTTTTGCTCATGACCGACGACGGCGCCCTGCTGCACCGGATCTCGTCGCCGAAATCGCACCTCGCCAAGGTATACGTGGCAACGCTGGCAAGTCCGCTGCGCGGCGACGAAGCGGCCACGTTCGCCAGCGGCACGCTGATGCTGGAATCGGAACAGACGCCGCTGTTGCCCGCGGGCATGGACGTACTCGACGCACGCACGGCGCGCCTGACGCTCACCGAAGGCCGCTATCACCAGGTGCGCCGCATGTTCGCCGCAATCGGCCACCACGTCGAAACGCTGCACCGCGAGCGCATCGGTGGCCTGTCGTTGGGCGATCTGCCCCTGGGCGAATGGCGCGCGCTCGAAACCAGCGACGTCGCGCAGCTGTTCTCGCGATGACTTGATCCCAGGCGGTTCGCTCGCGCGCGCGGGAAGGCGCTATGGGCCTGAGCAATCGGCGTGGGAAATGAATGCAGAGGCGCGAACTGGCTCGCACATTGCATCTCGTGTCAATCGCCATTCTTGACCATCATGCCGGCTATTTCCTTCAGGAGCTTTGCCGCCACGGTCGCCGTCATGTTCGAGATGTCGCACCGCGGGTTGTACTCGACGATGTCGGCGGCCACGATCGGTTGGTCGATCGAATGAATGAGGTCGAGCACCTGGCGCGTGGACAGGCCGCCCGGCTCGCGATGCGAAACGCCAGGCGCAAAGGCCGGGTCGAGCGCATCGATGTCCACCGATAAATAAACCGGCGTCGCCAGTTCGAACCGCAGTTTTTCGCCGCACTGTGCGGCCTCGATCGCCTCGACGCCGAATCGCTGGAACTGGTCGCGATGATGATCGTTGACGGTGCGCAGCCCCACCTGGATCAACCGGTCCGCGAGCTTCTCTTCCATGATCCGCGCGAACGGCGATGCGTGGGATCTCGGATTGTTCTGGAACGCGTGATAGATGTCCGCGTGCGCGTCGATATGCACGATAGTCAGGCTGGCATGACGGCGGCGCACCGCGCGCACGATCGGGTGCGTGATCGCGTGATCGCCACCGAGGCAGATCAATGGGCCGCCAGTGTCGAGCGCGCGACCCACGTCGCGCTCAATCAAATCCCAGGGATCCGAGTTCTTCTCGAACGCCATATCCCCGAGATCGACCAGCCTGCCCGGAGCACCCAGGTCAACGCCCGTTTCGCTCCACAGGCTGTACGCGTCGGACTGCAATTCGCCGCGGATATGCGCGGGTGCCTCCGCGGCACCCCTCAGGAACGACGAGTTGTCGTCGTGCGGAATACCCAGCAGGGAAATTACGACCATTGTTTGCTCCTTCGCCATGCAACGGTTTGCCCGCGCGAATTTGCCGAGTCCACTGCTATGGAGTCAACGCGAGCCAAACGGCGGCGCCAGCCCGAGTGCAGCGCTGACCGTGCAATCACCGTTGCCCGCAGGAACTTCCTGGATAAAAGGCGCCTTCGCTGCCTGGTACGCGGACTTGTCGTACGGAAACTTCGCCGCCAGTTCTCTCTTGAGTGCTTGATACTTCTCTCGAAGCGACACATCTGCACGGAGCGAATCGCGGAATGCCAGATGCCTGCGCCAGATGTCACCGCCGCGCTCGACAGCGTGAAGGTGAAGCCGCAACCCCGCGAGCGAGGGCTTTACAAAGTAGCGCCGATCGGGAATTTCGCGCTCGTACCTTTGCACGTAGTCATAGCCCAGTAGTTCGAGGGCGGCGATCCTGGCTTCTACCTCTCGCAGTTCGCTGACACCGAGCAGAACATCCAGCACTGGTTTTGCGGCAAGGCCGGGTACCGCGGTGCTGCCGATATGCTCGACGTGTGTGTCCACCGGTGCAAACGCGGCCGTCAGCTCCTCGCGGGCTTGAGCGAATGCGACCGGCCACTCGTTCGAGTAGGGGCTCACGACGACGGTGGGCATGGGGGGCACTCGTTGTCGCCTTCTTCTGGAATGTCGATGCAATGTCCATTCGATGCTACGCAAACACGCAGCCGATTGGACGCGAGGTTCTGGTCAGGTTGGCGGAGCCGCGAGGCTTTCGAGCGACTGGCGTCGCCGGCTGTCGTGTGCGGCTTTGATCGCCGGGCATGCCGGCCGTGCGGAATCTGCCGAATTCGTCAGCGCCGCATCCAGCCAGTCGGCAACCGGCTGGCCCAGCCAGTCGACGCGCGCGGGCAACGTCAGATGACCTTCCTTCGGAGCTTCCGCGTAAACGACGCGCGCCGCGGTCGCGCGTGCCATGGCGCGCACCGCCTGCAGGTCGACGAGCGTGTCGGCGCCGCCCTGGATCAGCAGCGTGCAGACCGGCACGCGTGCGAGGGCGGGCGCCGTGTCAAGGGTGCGCAGGTCGGTGCCGATGCGTTGCGAAGCGCGGTCGAGCGCGGACTCAAACTGTTCGTTCGAGATCTTCGTGCGCGCCCACCAGGCCGCCAAGCGCTTGCGCCAGCTGCCGCTGCCGCCTTCCTTCGCGAAGCCGCCCATGCGGCGAACCGCGTCGCCGGCGTTGGTGAAAGGTTCCATTGCGATCAGTGCATCCACGCCGACCTTCGGATCAGCCGCGGCGTGGATGGCGGCGACCGCGCCGTACGACACCCCGAACAGCGCCAGCGGCTCGCGCACGCGCTGCTGCCTGCGCAGTTCGCGGATCACGGCGGCGAGGTCGAGCGCCTCGCGATGACCGAAGGTGATGGGCGAGGAACCCGAGCGGCCGTGGCCGCGCAGGTCGACGAGCACGGTGCGGTAACCGCGTTGGCCGAACAGGACCGCCCACGGCAGCACGCTGCGCGCGTCGAGGCCCCAGCCATGGGTCGCGACTACCGTTCCCTCCACGGCCGGTGGCCGCGCCGCGGGGTTCTTCGGTTCGAGCACGACGTCGAAGTCCCAGGTCTTGCGGTCGAACGAAAGCCGCGGGCGCAGCGCGAACGCACCGGGTTCGATGACGGTGTAGGCGATGCGCACCCCGTCATCGGTCAGCACGGTCTCGTGACGCGACCCGATGCGCGGCAGCAGCGCGTCCCACGCCCGCTCGATGCGCGGCATGCTGCGCATCGGCGGCTGCAGGATTCGATCGACCAGCGGGTCGGCGGGCGGCGGGCTCTGGGATTGGGCCTGCGCGCAAACGGCGGAGAGCAGCAGAACCAGCAAGACGGCTGCTGCCCGCCACGCTCGCGCGGACCGCGTCGATGGCATGTTGGAATTCGGCATCGCGGCATCATGCCGTTTTTCTGATGACTGGCAGCGGAGGCGGTTTGTTGAATTCATGCTCGGTGCAAGCACGGCTCCTCTCGGGACAGCGGCAGGCATGGTTGTCGCGTTGCAGCGAGATCGGACCCTCTCCCCTACCCCTCTCCCGGGGGGAGAGGGGTTCAACTCATGGGGGTGATGAACTTGAGGATGGGGACGAATAGGAGGGGCGAGAGGAGCACGAGGGAGCCGATGGTCCAGGTTCGGGCTGCGACGTTCGACCAGTGCCGCACGTGGAGTTTGCGCTCGGCGAGAATCAGAAACGGCTGGGCCATGAAGAACGCGGCCCACATCAGCCATGACTGCGGGTCGCCCGGCACGAGGATGAGGTAGACGTGCATCGCGGCGCTGAGCGTGAAGGTCGCAAGCAGCGCCAGTAGGGGACTGCGGCGCACGAACCGCATGAAGACGTGCGTGCGGAGCCAACGGCCGGTCATGAGGTTCCAGCGCTTGCTCCAGAATTCGCCGACGGTGCGCGAGAGATGCGGCCGGTTGTGGACGGCTTGCAATTGCACGCCGAAGAGGGCGGTCGCGAATCGCACCGAAGATGTCATGACTTCGGCGACGGCGAGCACGAGGACGGTCGCGGCGAGGGTCCATGCAATCCCTCGCAAGACCGGTGGCCAATCGAAGGTGTTGCGCCAGAAGGAGAATGCGACGGCAGCCAGCGCGAGAGCGACGAATGTGCGAACGACGGCGTTGCGATCGAAGCGGCGCGGCATTGACTGCGCAGTGAAGGTGTCGATCAGTCCGTGCAGCGAGACGATGAAAATGAAACGCCTCGCGAAGCTCGGATGCGTGCGCCCCGACGCGAACTCTACCGCCGCGGCGAGCAGCACCGCGAGCACGAAAGCCAATGCGGCTCGCAGCATGGGATGGCCGTCGACAAACAGCGGCAATGGCATCAGCGCAGCGGCAATGATGACGCCGACGCGCGCACTCGTGCGGCTGCTACCCAGCGCCGCGATGGCGAGCAGGCTCAAGGCCCAGATGGCGAAGCCGGTGGTGAGGTTCATCGGCGACATCGTGCCAGCAGTTGGCATGCGTGCGGGTGCAGCCCCTCACCCGGCGCTGCGCGCCACCCTCTCCCCGCAGGCGGGGCGAGGGTAAAGGACAGGTCGGCACCCGGCGCTGCGCGCCACCCCACTCCGTACCCCGGCCCAAGCGTTCCGCTTGTGCGTTCGTACGAGCGCGAGCCGGTGGCTCGCAAGCGGCTCGTCCTCACCCCCGCACGCGGGGCGAGGGTAAAAGACAGGTCGGCACCCGGCGCTGCGCGCCCACTCGTCCGGCGCTCCGTGCGCTTTTCGACGCGCAACAGACTTGCGGACGGTGGCGCGCCGCCTCTTCCGGCGGTAGGCAACCACCGCAGGATAAGAGGCTTCACCCGGAGGTGGTGGCCTACCGCCGGGAGAGGCGTTCCATCGCGCGGGGCTACGCGGCGCGGAGCGCAGTCGTGATGGGGACGCGTGCGGCGCGCAGCGCGGGGAAGAGGCCACCGACGAGGCCGATGCCGAGCGCCCACTTGATGCCGGTCCAGAGCAACTCCGGTGAAACGCGGAACTGGAACACGACCTGGCTGAAGTTGGAGCTGAGCGTCGACACGGTGTAGCCATTGAACGCCACCCAGGCGAGCGCGGCGCCGAAGATGCCGCCGATGAGCGCGAGCAACATCGTTTCCAGCATCACCGCCGTCACCACGGGCAAACCGCGGAAGCCGATCGCGCGCAGCATGCCGATCTCGCGCGCACGGCCGTCCACTGCCGCATACATGGTGTTGAGCGCACCGAACACCGCGCCGATGCCCATGATCGTGCCGACCACGATGCCGAGGACACGGATCAGTTTGGTCAGGCCCTCGGACTGCTTGCCGTAATAGGCGCGCGTGGTCGAGGCGTCGAGCTTGAGGCGAGGATCTTCTGCAAGAGCGGCTTTGAGTTTCTTGAGCCCATCCTTGCCGTCGAGTTTCGCGGTGAGCGACTGGAACGACTGTCGGTTGTACGTGGACGCGAGCACTTCGCCATCGGCCCAGAGTTCTGACTCATGTGAATCGCCCGACTCGAAGATGCCGACCACGGTCCACGGCTGGTTCGAGAATTCGAGTACCTCACCGACCCCGAGGCCCTTGTATTGCGACTGCGCCTTGCGTCCGGCGATGAGCTCGCGCAGGCCCGGCTTGAACTTGCGGCCCTCGACGATCCTGACTTGCGGACGCAGCGGCCACGCCTGCTCGCCGACGCCGCGCAGCTGTGCATTCGCGTCGGTACCGTCGGCCTTGGTGACCATGTTGACGACCTGCGACAACTCCGGCGAGATCAACGGCCGCCCATCCGCCCCGCGCGCGATGCCTGGCAAGGACGAGATCAGCGGCACCTGGTCGCGCAGGATCACGGAGTTGGTCTCCGCCTGCGAACCGCCGCGCAACAGGATTGCACTCGTCTCGCTGCCCGTCCCCTTGAGCGTCTGTTCGAAGCCCTCGCCCATCGCCAGCATCGCGACGAGCGTGGCGACCACGCCGGCGATGCCGATGACGATCACTGCAGACGCGCTGGCGCGCTCGCGCAGGCTGCCGACGCCGACCGCGGCAACGGCTGTCGTCTGGCGACCCTTGGCGGTGAGCGCCAACCACAGCGCGAGCGCCGCCGCGAGCGCCAGCACTCCATACCAGGGAAGCATGATCCAGGCGGCGAGGCCCGCGGCCAGCGCGAGCAGGACGACGATGTTTCCCAGCAGTTTCTTCATGTCGTCAGGTCCTTAGCGATTCGCCAGCGCATCGACGATGTTCAGCCGCATCGCGCGCAGCGCCGGCAGGATGCCGACCGCGATGCCGATCGCCAGCATGAGTGCGAAGCCGACGGCCCATGTCTCGGGCGGGATGGAGGGGAGCGAGACGATGCCGCCGCTGGCGGCGCTGATGCTCGGGATCATCACCTGAGCGAGCCCGATGCCGAGAGCTCCGCCGAGGAACAGCAGGAGGACCGCCTCGCCGAGCACCAGCCACAGCACTGCGCGGTTGGAGAAACCCAGCGTCTTCAGCACCGCGAGCTCGGGGATCCGCTCGCGCATCGACTGGGAAACGGTGTTCCCCGTCAGCAGCACGAGCGTGAAGAACACCGCCGCCATGATTGCGGTGACGATGAGGCCGATGTCGGCGAACTGCTTGATGAAAGCCTGGTTGAATGCCTGCTCGGTCTGGGTCTTGGTCTCGTGATCGGAATTTTCGGAGATCGCGTCAATGGCGCGCGCGACCTGCGTCGCATCGCCCGCGTCGTCCAGCTTGACGATGTACCAGCCAACGCGGCTCTTGACGAAATCGTTGGCTTCGTCGAAGTATTTCCAGTTGAAGACGAGCTGCTTTTCCTCGCCTTCGCGCTTCGCGTCAGTCACCTTGAAGATGCCGACCAGCGTCATCTGCCACGTATTGCTGCCACCAGTGGGGAAGATCGTCGCCTGCATCGGGATGTTGTCGCCGATCTTCCAGCCATACTTCTTCGCCAGCGCCTCGCCGACGACAGCGCCGGTGCGCGTGTTCTCGAATGCTGTGACCTGGGTCTTCGGAATCTGGTACTCCGGATAGACGTCGAAGAAGCCTGGGCCGACGGAAAAGTTCGGGAAGAAGTCCTTCGGATCACGGTAGTAACCGCCGAACCACGCGGCGTACACGGCCTTCCTGACGCCCGGGACCGCTTCGACCTTCGGCGTGAGGCTATACGGCAGCATCTGCGTGATCGACAGTTTGGATGACGTGATCAGGCGGTCGTAGCCCGCGACATTGGTGCTCGAATTGAATGCAACGCGCACGGAGTCGAGCAGGCCGAAGAGCAGAAAGGCCGCTGCGACCGACAACAGCGTGAGCAGCGTGCGCGTGCGGCTGCGGAACAGCGCGGTCCAGATCAACTCGAAATATTTCATGTGACGCTTACTCCCACAAAGTCAGGTGCAGCTCCGTACCGCTACGTCATCCTTCCCTCTCCCCGTACAGCGGGGAGAAGGGAACCAGTTTCAGTGCGCGGCGAGCGCAGGCGCGTCGACGACGTCGCCCTTGTCGAGATGCACGGTGTGCGTCGCGAAATCAGCGGCCTTGGGATCGTGCGTGACCATGATGATGGTCTTGCCCTGGTCCCTGTTGAGCCGCTGCAGCAGCGTGAGGATCTCGTCGGCAGTCTTGCGGTCGAGGTCGCCGGTCGGCTCGTCGCACACCAGCAACTGCGGATCCGAGACGATGGCCCGCGCGATCGCGACGCGCTGCTCCTGGCCGCCCGACAGCTCCTTCGGCTTGTGCTTGCCGCGATCCTTGAGACCGACCAGCTCGAGCGCGATCTCGGCGTTGCGCTTGCGCTGCGCCGCCGACAGGTTGGTGAGGAGCAGCGGCAGCTCGACGTTCTTCTGTGCGGTCAGCACGGGCAGGAGGTTGTAGAACTGGAACACGAAGCCGACGTGGTTGCTGCGCCAGTGCGCGAGCTGTCCAGAGTTCATCTGGTCGATGCGCTGGCCGCCGACTTCGACTTCACCGGAAGTTGGGGAATCGAGTCCGCCGATCAGGTTGAGGAGCGTGGTCTTGCCGGAGCCACTCGGGCCCATGAGCGCGACAAAGTCGCCCTGCTCTATGTCGAGGTCGATGCCATGCAGCACCTGGATGGTTTCGGGTCCGCGCGTGTAGCTCTTGGTGAGGCCGCGCAGCGATACGAGTGCAGTCATGGTCGGGGAGCTCCTGGCAACGCGCTGGATTTATGGGGAATGTGGATCGCGCCGTACGGCGCGCCGGAAATGGCGAATGCGGGCGCTCTGCGTAGGTCAGGTCGGCTCGGCCGACCTGACGTCAGTACGCGCCGAGGGCTACCGTCAAGTCGCTGCGCGACCTGACCTGCAAAAGCAGGGCGCGACACCATGCTGCCGATCGAACAGGCGACAGCCATCGCGCCTGGCGGCGCGAGTTCAGAAGATTGCTCGTTCACGGGGCGTCGTCCGACTCGGCGTCGGCTTCGCGCACGCGCGCGCCGTCCTTGAGGCCTTCAGGCGGATCGACGACCACGATCTCGCCGGCGCGCACGCCGTCGCGGATTTCGCGGTTCTCGCCGAGCGTCCGGCCCAGCGACACGTCACGCTGGCGCGCACGCCCGTCGACGACGACGAAGACCTTGTCCTCGCCTTCGACTTCCACCAGGGCTCCCGCGGGCACGACCAGCGTCTGCACCGGCGCGGCGTTCGCCGGCGCCGTCGCCTTCGGCTCCAGGAAGCTCACCTTGACGCCCATCTCCGGAACGATGCGCGCATCTTTCTCGAGCAGCGCGATGCGCACCTTGACCGTGGCCTTGCCGCGGTCCGCGGTCGGCACGATGGCGATGACCTCCGCCGGAATTTTCCACTCCGGATAGGCGTTGAGCACCGCCTCGACGGGCATCCTGGGCTGCACGCGCCCGATGTAGGCCTCGTTGACGTCGACCTGCACCTCGAGCGAATCCATATCGACCAGTGTGCCGATGCCGGTGCGCGTGAAGCCGCCGCCGCCGGAAATCGGCGACACGATCTCGCCTTCCTGCGCGGCCTTGGCGACGATCACGCCCGCGAACGGCGCACGCACCACGGTGTTGTCGAGCGCGATGTCGGACAGCAAGAGGCTGTCGGCGGCGACCTGGACGTTGCGCGTGGCGCTGGTGACGGCAACCCGCAGGCCGTCGCGCTCGGACTCGGCCTGGTCGAGCTGCGACTGCGCCACGATGTTGCGGCTGCGCAATTCGCGCTGGCGGCGCACGGTCTTTTCGGCCAGCGCCAGTTGCACCTGCGCCCGCGAGACTTCGCTGCGCGCGGCGGCGAGCTGCGACTGCGACAGCTTGCGCTGCGCTTCGGCGTCGATCGGCTCCAGCCGCGCGAGCACCTGTCCTTTCTCGACCCGCTGTCCTTCCTCGATGAGTAGCTCGGAAACCTTGCCGGTGATCTTGGCCGACACCGTCGCCTGCCGACGCGCGGTGACGTACCCGGTCGCGTCCAGCACGGAGTTCGAAGCACTGCCGCCGCTGTCCGTCACCGACTCGACCGGCGCGCTGCGCACTTCGACTCCGCCGCGCGCGCCGAACCACCACAGCGCAGCCGAGGCCACCACGACCGTGGCGACGACGGCCGCGATCCAGGTCCAGAGACGCGCTTCACCCTGGCGAGGGGGCGGCGCGCTGCGGTCGATACGCAATTCCCTGAGGAGATCGGCGGGTTCGTTCATTGCGAGGAGACTACGGTATTCATGTGACCAAGTTTGACCGGCGTCGCGCGACGCGTCACCCCGCCATTCGTCACCCGTTGCTGGTGACAGGCATCATCTTCGGGCAGCGCGCCCAATGAATCGGAGCAAGATCCGAACGAAACGTGATGATTACGTGTAGATCGCGACCGACCGCCACGGGTGCGAGGCATGTTTGCGTGCAGGTTGCGACTCACCGCGACGGGATCACGGACGGTTGGGACGTGCAGGTTGCGACTCGCGCTGTTCCAGCGGAAGCGCTTCCCCGCTCATGCATGGCAAACTCACGGCTCCATTCGTCGGCTCCCAGCTCCATGTCAGACATTTTCGCCATTCCGAAGTCGCCGTCGCCCACCGTGGCGGTTGCCGGCTCCACCCTTCGATTCCCTGTGCGCCGCATTTACTGCGTGGGCCGCAACTATGCCGAGCACGCGCGCGAGATGGGCGCGCCGGTGGATCGCGAAACGCCGACGTTCTTCATGAAGCCTGCCGACGCGGTGGTCGCCGATGGCGCCACGCTCGCGTATCCGCGCGGCACTTCCAACCTTCACCACGAGGTGGAGCTGGTCGTTGCGCTCGGCAGCGGCGGCAATGACATCGAACCCGGGGCCGCGCTTGGGCACGTGTTCGGCTATGCGGTCGGCATCGACCTGACCCGCCGCGACCTGCAGGCGGCGGCGAAAGCGAAAGGCCTGCCGTGGGACACGGCCAAAGGGTTCGATGGTTCGGCGCCGATTTCCGCCATCCACCGCTCCGGCAAGATCGGCCATCCGACACACGGCGAACTCGCAATCGTGGTCAACGGAGAGGTTCGGCAGCGTGCGGATATCGGCGAGATGATCTTCGACGTGCCGGCGATCCTCCACGAGCTGTCGAAATTGTTCGAGCTCGCTGCCGGCGATCTCATCTTCACGGGCACTCCGGCCGGCGTGGGGCCGCTGGTACGCGGCGACCGCGTGGTCGCGACGTTTGCCGACACCGCGCGCCTGGAACTGCGCATCGGCCATTGAGGCCTGACGTCAGGTCGCCGCAGGCGACCTGACCTACATCGAAACAAGAGGCGCGAGCCGGACCCTGTAGGTCAGGTCGGCGCGCCGACCTGACCCAGCGTGCCGTAATGGTCCCCGCAGGCGACCTGACTTACGTCGAAACGACGGGCATTGCGGGGCCTGACGCCGAAAGGGCGACTGTCTAGACTGTGTTTTCGTTCGTCGCCGGGGAGACCGTCCATGTCCATGATGAAAGAATTCCGCGAGTTCGCGATGCGCGGCAACGTGCTCGACCTCGCTGTCGCGGTGGTTATCGGCGCTGCCTTCAGCAAGATCGTCACGGCATTCGTCGACGGAATCATCATGCCGACCATGGGCATGCTGCTCGGCGGCTTCGACCTCTCGGACGCCGCGGTCGTCCTCAAGGCCGGCGAGTTCGATGCTGTCGGCAAGGAAATCGCCGCGCCGGTGCTCCTGAAGTATGGAATGCTGCTGCAGTCGTTGCTGGATTTCGTGATTGTCGCGTTCGCCATCTTCATGGTGGTCAAGGCAGTGAACCGCTTCCGCCGGCAGCCGGAACCCGAGCCTGCTGCGCCGCCCGCGGACGTGCTGCTGCTGACCGAGATCCGCGACCTGCTGCGGGCGCGCGTTTCCTGATGGCCCCAGCAATCGGCACGACAGCCCCGCGTCGGGTGGCGGCATCGCTGTTGTTTGTCGCGACCGCGTTCGCCGCCGCCCTCACCTCCGGGGCGGCGTTTGCGCAGACGAAAGCTGACGCTTCAGTACCGAACGTCGACCCCGCCCCGCCTCCCACGGAACCGGTACTCAAGTCCGCCGACATCGCTGCCGCCGTGAAGCTGCGCGATCGGCTGGTACGCGGCAGCGAAGCCTTCCTGATCGCCGAGTCGCTCACCACCGAGGTTGGCGCGCGCATGCCAGGTTCCCCGAACGATGCGCGCGCTGTCGCGTGGGCGCAGGCGAAGTACAGGGAACTCGGATTCGACAAGGTATGGGTACAGCCCGTCACGTATCCCAAATGGCTGAGGCGCTCCGAATCGGCGGAAGTGATCGCTCCGTTCCCGCATTCACTCGCTGTGCGTGCGCTCGGCTACTCGAAAGGCACCGGCGCGGCGCCGATCGAGGCAGAGGTCGTCGCGTTCTCGACACTCGCGGCGCTCCAGGCAGCCAGCGCGGAGGACGTGCGAGGCCGCATCGTGTACATCGGCAACCGCATGGAACGGCTTCGCGATGGCGCAGGGTATACACCGGCGGTGACAGCACGTTCCGAAGGCTCCACCGCTGCGGCGAGGCTCGGCGCGGTCGCCCTCCTGATCCGGTCGATCGGCACCGACAACAACCGGTTCCCGCACACGGGCATGGGATTGTCGTTGACGACGGCGCTCGCCGACGCCGAGCGCGTAGCTGCCGCGCCGAAATCCGCATCGGGTTTGCCGCTCATTGAAACCGAGATTCCCGCCGCGGCGCTTTCCAATCCGGATGCCAACCTGCTTTCGCGCCTGCTCGAACGCGGTCGTCCCGTGCGTATCCGGCTCGCGCTCGACGTGGGCCTTGATGGCGAAGTTCACTCCCACAACGTCATCGCCGAAATAACCGGGAGCACGCGGCCCGACGAGATCGTATTGGCCGGCGCACACCTGGATTCATGGGACCTCGGCACCGGTGCGCTCGACGATGCCGCCGGCATCGGCATTACCGCAGGTGCCGTGTTCGCCATCGGCAAGCTCGATCGAAAGCCGGCGCGCACCCTGCGCGTGGTGGCTTTCGCAAACGAGGAACACGGCATCTGGGGCGGAAAGGCCTACGCCGCGGCAGCGCTCGCTGCCGGCGAAAAGCATGTGCTCGTCGGCGAATCGGATTTTGGCGCGGGCCGCGTTTACGCCTTGCGCGCGGCGGCCGGCGCCGGAGGTATTCGCGTCATGCGCGAGATCGCGCAGGTGCTCGCGCCCCTCGGCGTCGAATGGACGGACACCGCAGGTACTGCCGGGCCGGACCTCACCGCGCTCGTTGCCCAGGGAGTGCCGTGGTTTTCCCTCGCGCAGGACGGCACAACCTACTTCGACTATCACCACACCGACAACGACACGCTCGACAAGATCGACAAACAGGCGATCGACCAGAACACTGCGGCGTGGGCCGCGTTGCTCTGGCTGGCCGCCAATGCCGACGTCGATTTCGGCGTCGCCGTGGCGCCGCCTGCTGCGCCGGCGCCGCCACCGCCCACAAGGTAGGTCAGGTCGGCTCTGCCGAGCTGACGCCACCCACCACCAACGTCAGGTCGGCAGAGCCGACCTGACCTAAGACGGCTGAGGAACTCAGGGCTCGACGATACGCGAATGCTTGCGCGGGTCGGGCATCAGCAGCGCCACGGTCAGCGCCACGCCTATGCATGCGGTGACGTACCAGTAGAACCAGGATTCGTGGCCGATGGACTTGAGCCACAGCGCGATGTATTCGGCGGTTCCGCCGAACAGCGAGACGCCGATCGCATAGGGCAAACCCACACCGAGTGCGCGGACGTTGGCCGGAAACAGTTCGGCCTTGAACACGCCGGCAATCGACGTGTAGCAACTGAGTACTATCAGCGCGGCCATCACCAGCACGAATGCGGTCCAGAAATCCTGCACGCCAGCCAGTGCACCCATGACAGGCACGGTACCGACGACGCCCAGCGCGCCGAACGCGATCAACAGCGGCCGGCGGCCGACGCGGTCCGACAGGGCGCCGAACAGCGGCTGCAGCAGCATGAAAACGACGAGCGTGAGCGTGGAGAGCTGGGTCGCCGCGGGCTTGGTCCAGCCCGCGGTGTTCACGAGGAATTTCTGCACGTAGGTGGTGAACGTGTAGAACGCGAGCGAGCCGCCCATGCCGAGCCCGAGAACGAACAGCAATTCGCGCGGATAGGCCAGCAGCGCGCGGATCGACCCGCGGCGCTCGGCCAGGGGGATGGCGTTGAACGAATCCGTTTCGAGGATGCCGCGCCGCAGGAACAGGGCGACTACGGCGCACAGCGCGCCGATCACGAACGGCACGCGCCAGCCCCAGTGCTCGAGATCGGCTTCGGACATCGTGGCCTGCAGCACCAGCAGCACGCCGAGCGCGACGAGCTGGCCCATGATGAGCGTCACGTACTGGAAGCTCGCGATGAATCCGCGCCGCTTCGCGCCGGCGATCTCGCTCATGTACGTTGCCGAGGCGGCGTACTCGCCGCCCACCGAAAGACCCTGCAGCAGCCGCGCGACGACCAACAGCACCGGCGCCGCCACGCCAATCGTGGCGTAGCCTGGAGTCAGCGCGATCATCAGGGAGCCCGCGCACATCATCAGTACCGACAGCGTCAGCGCTGCGCGGCGACCGTGGCGATCCGCGTACCAGCCGAGCAGCCAGCCACCGAGCGGACGCATCAGGAAACCGACCGCGAACACGGCGGCAACGTTGAGCAATTGCGCGGTGGAGTCGCCCTGCGGGAAAAAGCTCTTCGCGAAGTACAGCGCGAACGCCGAGTAGACGTACCAGTCGTACCACTCGACGAGGTTGCCGACCGACCCGCCAATCAGCGACCGCAACCGCCCGGGCGTGGCCGCGCCGGTGGTGACCGCGGCCGACATCAGCGCAGCAGGGGGTTTGCGGCGAGCGTCGCCGAATCCCGGCCGAGTACCTCGCGGGCCGCTGCACGAAGGTCTGCCGGACCCACGCGGTTCTTCTCGCGCAGCAACCTCACGACATGATCGAGGCGCTTCTTGTTGCCCGACCGTTTGCGGATCTCGGCGTCGAGTTCGGCGAAGAGCAACGCGGCGCGCGCGGTCACGGCGCCGGTGGAATGGCGCGCATCGAGTCTCCTGATGTCGGCCGAACGCTTGCGCATGCCTTCCAGCGCAAGGTCGTACCGGTGCCGCGAGATGGTGCCGGCACGGCGCATGAATTCGACCGAGTAGAACTCGGCGATGCCCTCGACGATCCAGTCGGATCCCTTGGCGCCGCTGATTCCGGTAATGACGTGCACCAGTTCGTGCAGCAGCGAGCTGGTGGCGTTTTCGCTGATCAGGGGACGATCCGAATGCATCCACAGCGAACGTGGCCCGCTCAATCCGCCACGCCACATGGGGTCGCCGGCACCCGCGATAAGGATCTTGCGCGGGAGTCCGGAGAATGCGGAGTCCATCTCGCGCAGATGCCAGTTGACCATCGCCATGATGTCCTGGCGTCGCATGCCCTGCCCGATCGGAGACGACACGACCACCGAGGTGCCGTCGATCTTCTCGCGACGCGTGCCGAGCTGGCCTGCGATCATCCAGCCAGTTGGGCGTTCGAGAATGCGCCCGGAGCCGGCCACCACCAGTCCACCGCCGGACTTGCGCGTGGGCAGGTACGGCGTTTCGACGCTGGTCCAGCCCTTCGGAAGCTTGAAGTGCAGGCGCGCGCGGGCATCGGAATGGCGTGTAGCCGTGGTGATTGCAGCGGGAAACAGGTCATCGCCGCGAACGATGGCCCAGTTTTTCGTGATGCGCGCGTCGTACGCGCCCGATGCACGCCGGTGGTCGATGAGATGGAAGAATCCAAGCGTGCCGCCCTTGCGCGGGATGACCCACACCACGCGGTCGCCATTGCGCGTGATGCGGCCATCGCCGCGAATATCGACGTAACGCGCCGCCGGCATGTAGAAGTCGAGAACCTTGAGCCGGCCCTCATCGGGCCGCGCGGCGATGCTCACTCGCGCGCCCTTGCGCGCCGGGATGAATTCGGCGGTGTAATCGAGCCTGTATTGGCGCGAGGGTTCCGCAGAGGGCTTGTCCTGCGCATGGGTCTCGACCGGCGACACCCCGCCCGCCATCGCGCACGCGATCAACAGGACCCACCGCGCGAGCGGCGACCCGACCGCTACATCCCGCAACTTTTTCGACATCGACTCGAACCTGGCGCAAAAACCCGGCGCAGAGCTTACACGCCTCGCGCTGTAGCGATCAGCGTGGGATGGCGAGGTCTGCGGCCGACAGCGGGCGGTCCGCTGGGCGCGGACGTGCGTCGATCACTGCATCGCGAGGCATCGGCGCGCGGCCGTCCAGATGGGCAGACACCCGGTCCAGCGCCGCGAACACGTACGGAAGCAGGGGCACATAACGCGCGCCGTACTCCGGAAATGCGAGGAATGCATCCAAGTGCTGCGCGTTGCGGACCTGCCAGAAGCGCACGTCGCGGCCCGCGTCCTTCGCCATGGCGACATACGGCGCACTGGTGAAAGCCATCGGCACCAGGCCATCGTCGACGCCATGCAGGATGAAAACGGGAACGCCGGCGCGCGGCAGCGATGCCTGCACTTCGCGCACGCCCTTGCGCAGGCGTTCGGCGTCCGCGCCGGCGCCGTCCCAGAGCGCGCGCAGGCACTGGAGCCCCGGCAGGAATGGGTCGCTGCCGGCGAGGCGCGTATCGACGATGCCAACACCGTTGCCCGGCGGGATTCCAGCGGCGTCGCTCCACCAGGAAACGCGCTCCGCAGCGGTGGCGGCACGCGGGCTGAAGTCGGGATTCTGCGCAGAAAACGCAAAGCCGCACGGATGCTCGCCCGCACCGTAGCGGCCATAGGCCGACGCGTAGGTCACTGCAACCGCGCGCCATACGTCGAAACCCACCGACAGTGCGCCTGCGCGCAATGCGGCATCGGTCCAGCCGTTCGCCATCAACTTGTCGTACGCCGAACGTGCCTGCGCTGCGGTGTCGACGCCCTCGAGGATGCCCGCCGCCTTGAGCGAAGCGCAGCGCAGCGTCCAGCCCGGCGTCGACTGCGCGGCCATCGGCGGCTGCGGCAGGCCTTTCAGGTGCAGCATCGCGCACGGCATCAGCAGTGCAGCCTCCGTGGCTACGTCGTAAAGCGGACGCGCCCCTTCCACGGTGATATTGGGCTCGCCGACCACCACCGCGTCGAAGGGGATCGCAAACCCGTCGTCGTCGGGAAGGTCCAGCGCGCGCAGCACGGCGCCGCCGCCATTCGAGATGCCGACCGCGATCACTCGGGTGTTGGCGAAGGTGAAGGGCGCGGATTGAGGAAATGCCTCTCCGAGCGCATGCAGGCCGAAATGCGCGGCCTGGCCCACGTGGCGCCCCCAGTCTGCCTCGGGGTTGTCGCGCGAATGCGCATGCTTGAACGCAACGCCGGTGGTGCCGCTGTCCGGTGCAAAGGCCGCGGCTTCCGGTCGTGCGCCAGACGTGCCATCCGCGCGGAATCCGAGGCCCGCATCGAGGTCGAACCAGTCGGTACCCGCGCCCTTGTCGGTGTGCACGACGGCGCAGCCCTTCGGCAATCCCCACGCGCTCGCCACCGAGATGGCTCCGTACGCGCCGCGGGAGCCCGACGCGGCCGTGACGATGAGGCACGGCTTCTCGCGCACGAACGCATCCGGCACCTGCGCCATGACGCGGTGCGGATGGCGCGCGCCCGGCACGGTCGCAAACGCGTGGAACTCGCGGCCCGGAACCGCGGCGAAGCTGCCGTACCAGTCTCCGTAACCGCCAGTCGGAGAGAGATCGGCAATGCCACGCCAGTTGCTCCAGATCGCGCGCCGCCGCAGCTCGGATGCGGTCGGCTGTTCCGGATCCGCGAACGGCGGCGGGACGATCGACTGCAACCCCGCGAGGCCGAGGCCGGCCGTCAACAGGTCGTCGTCGCCGCGATGCCCGGTGCTTCGTTGTGCGGTGAACATGTGGGCTGGCCGATCGGCGCGTGGCGGGGGCGTGCTTGCGCACGCGAGCAGCGTACACGCGGGCAGGAGCAGGAGCAGGGTTCTGTTCATGCCGGCACGCTACCAAGCGCCGCGCGCCGGCGCATCGTACTTTCGTACCACGGCGCGTCACTGCCGGACTGCTAGGCTTCCAGCATGACCGGACAATCCCCACGCTGCATCCTCATCACCGGTGCCGGCAGCGGCATCGGCGCCGGCATCGCAGTCGAACTGGCGCGCGCCGGCCACCATGTCGTGGTGACGGACATCGCCACCGAGTCCGCCGAGGCCGTCGCCAAGAGCATTCTCGCGAGCGGTGCGTCGGCCGAGGCGCGCGTGCTCGACGTCACTTCGGATGCAAGCGTCGCGGCATGTCTCGCGGCGGTGTCACGACCGGTCGATGTCCTGGTCAACAACGCAGGCCTTCAACACGTCGCCGCGCTCGAGGATTTCCCGATGGAAAAATGGGAATTCCTGGTGCAGGTGATGCTGGTCGGCGTCGCGCGCCTGACGCGCGCGGTGCTGCCGGACATGCGGGCGCGGGGCTTCGGTCGGATCGTCAACATCGGTTCGATCCACTCGCTGGTGGCGAGTCCGTACAAGAGCGCCTACGTCGCCGCCAAGCACGGCTTGCTGGGATTTTCCAAAGTCGTCGCGCTGGAGACGGCCGGCACCGACATCACCATCAACACGATCTGCCCGACCTACGTGAAAACGCCGCTCGTCGACAGGCAGATTACCGACCAGGCGCGCACGCGCGGCATTTCCGAAGCCGCGGTGGTCTCGGAGGTGATGCTCAAACCCATGCCGAAGGGCGTGTTCATCGAGTTCGATGAGCTCGCGGGCATCGCCGCGTTCCTGATGTCGCACGCCGCACGCAACATCACCGGACACACCATCGACGTCGATGGCGGCTGGACGATCCAGTAGCAGGGCGCACGCATGCCCTCGCTGCTGATCGCCGACGATCACCCGCTGTTCCGCGCCGCGCTGCGCAATGCGGCGGTGGGCGCGGTCGCCGACGTGGAAGTGCGCGAGGCCGATTCCCTCGACAGCGTACTCGCCGCACTCGAGGCCGAACCGGGCATCGACCTCGTGCTGCTCGACCTGCACATGCCCGGGAACCACGGGCTGGCGGGGCTCGCCGCCATCCGTGCGCAGTTTCCGGCGGTCGCGGTGGTGCTGGTGTCCGCCAACGAAGACCCGCACACAGTGCGTCGCGCACTGGATCACGGCGCTGCCGGCTACATCCCGAAAAGCGCCGGGCTCGACGAGTTGCGCAGCGCGATCCGCGCCGTGCTCGCCTGCGAACAGTGGTTGCCGCCCGCGCTTCGTGCCGCGGTCACCCGCGCGCCGTCGGCACCGGCGGATTCCAATCTCGCCGCGCGTCTCGCGAGCCTGACGCCACAACAGTTCCGCGTGCTGGTGCTCGTCGCGGAAGGCCTCCTCAACAAGCAAATCGCCGATCGCCTCGGCGTGCAGGAGCGTACGGTGAAGGCACACCTCTCCGCGATCTTCGAGAAGCTCGGCGCACGCAACCGGACTCAGGCGAGCGTCATCCTGCGCGAACTCGAGATCACCGACCCGGCGCGCCAGACACCAGCGTGAACGCTGCACGACCGGGGTAGGCGCATCCGGAAGGCTCGGTCGAACGCTTGGACTAGTCTTGGGACGCGGCGTTTTGCCGCACGCAAAACCCCTGACCCAAACCTTTCGGAGACAAGCGCATGGCGACCAAGAAAGTCACGTCCAAGCCCGCGGCAACCAATGCGTCGAAGACGCTGTCGAGCAAATCGACGGCAGCCAAGTCGAAGTCCGCCGCAGGCAGTGCGCTGGCGCAGCGCAAGTCACCCGACAAAGAGACCTCACCCAAGGCTGCCACTGCGGCGTCGAAAGCCCTCTCCGATGGTCGCAGTGCCAAGGCCACGAAATCGGCGGCGGGCAGCGCGCTCGCACAGCGGCGCGGCAAGTAACCCGTTTCCACACCGCAATGATGGGCCATGCGTAACCCCTCTCTTCCAGCGGGAGAGGGGGAAGCTACGCGCGCATCGCGAGCAGTCGGTCGAGCACGGACTTGAGCGCGAGCGGACGCACGGGCTTCTGCAACAGCACGAGGGCATGCTCGAGCACGTCGCGGCGCACATCGCCACTGTCATCGGCGCTCAGGATCAACGTTGAGCGCATGCCGAATTCGGCGGCAAGCCTGGTGTAGAGGGCGACGCCGGTGTCTCCCGCATCGAGGTGGTAGTCGAGTAGCCACAGCGTCGCACCGTGCTCCCCCACCGCCGCCCTCGCGCCGTCGCCATCGGCGACCGCGTCCACCACGCAGCCCCAGCCTTCGAGCAGCGCGCGCATCGCATCAAGCGCCAGTGGATCGTTGTCGACGATCAGCACGCGCATCCCGGCAAGTGCGGGCCGCGTCGCCGGCACCCCTTCTCCTGCGGAACCTGGCGACACGCACGGCAGTGTCAGCGCGAACGTCGTGCCTCGTCCAACACCGCTACGCACGCGCAGCGGTACGTCGAGTAGTCGCGCGATGCGATCGGCGATCGCGAGACCGAGGCCCAGCCCCTGCCCGACCGCGCCTTCGCCGCGCCGGAACTCCTCGAACACCAGGGCCAGCTCTTCCCTGGCGATGCCGGGCCCGGTGTCGTGCACTTCGATGCGCAATCGGCCGGCTTCACGGCGGATGCCGAGCAGCACGCGCCCGCGGTCCGTATAGCGCACCGCATTGGCCAGGAAATTCTGCAACACACGCCTCAACAGTTGCGGATCGGATCGCGTCCACGCGCGCGTCGCCACGAAACCGAACTCGAGACCACGCTCCGCGGCCAACGCGCGGAACTCGGACGCAGGCGGGTCGAGCAGCTCCGCGAGCGGGAAGTCGCGCGGCTGCGGCGCCAGGCCGCCGGCTTCCAGTCGCGCGATGTCGAACAGCCCTGTGAGCAGATCGGTCGTGGAATCGAGCGCGCCCCGGATCTGCCCCAGTGACGCGCGCTGGGTGTCTCCCGCGAGTTGTTGCGCGAGTGCATCGGTAAACAATTGCGCAGCGTGCAGCGGCTGCAACAGGTCATGGCCCACCGCCGTGAGAAAGCGGCTCTTGGCTTCGTTGGCGCGCTCTGCCTCGAGGCGCGCCTGGTCGAGGCTGGCCGTGCGTTCCCCTACGCGTTGCTCCAGCGTCTCGTTGATTTCACGCAGTGCGCCTTCCGCCTTGCGGAATGCGGTTACGTCGGTGAACGTGGCGACGAAGCCACCGCCCGGCATCGGGTTGCCGCGGATCTCCACGATGCTTCCATCGGGCATTCGATGTTCCGAGAGATGAGGAGTGCCCGCCCGCATGAAGGCGAGTCTGCGATCCAGCGCGGCTTCGATGTCGCCGCGGTGGCCCGTTCGCGCGAGCGCAAAGCGGCTCAGGTCCGCGATGGGTTGGCCCACCTTGAGCAGCGCGTCGTCGAATTCGAAAATTTCCGCGTAGCGCCGATTCCACGCGACCAGCCGCAGGTCGGCATCCACCACGCTGATGCCCTGGCTCATGTTCTGCAGTGCGGCTTCGAGCACGCGCTGGTTGAAGCGCAGGTCCTGCGTCGCCTCGCCGACGATCGCGGCCACGGTCTCGAGCGATGCGCCGGCCTCGCGTCGCGCCGCATCGAGCAGCAGACGGGCGGACGCCGCGCCGAGCACGGTCGCCAGTTCGCGCTCGAACCGTGCCTCGATCGCGTCGGACACCTCGCCATCGGGCGGCGCGCCGTGCAGCAGCGCCTCGATGCCGTCCGCTGGAAGGAACCGGCGTCCGGCGCTGCGCAGTGTGCGCGCATCGAAGCCTCTCGCATCGCGCCGGCTGGCGGAATGTCCGAGACCGGCGACGAGCAGCGTGGCGATGCCGCCGACGAAGAGGCTCGCTCCGACTGCGCGCCCGACGCGGCTCCAGCCTGTCAACCCGAACAGCGCATCCGGCGCCAGCCACGCGAGTCCGAACGGCGCAGCGAGGTACGTGGAGGAAACGACTTCCGCCTCGATCGTGATCGGCAGCAACAACGCCCAGCACCAGCAGACGAAGCCCGCGGCGACGCCCGCGATCACGGCGCGTGGCGGGGTTTGCGGTCGCCACACCGCGAAGGCAAGCGCCGGTGTCAGCGTCGCCAGCGCGGAGAACGACACGGCGCCGACATCGGCGAGCGCTTCGTTGCTGGCGATCAACCGGCTGTACGCCCACGCCAGCATCATGATTCCGAAGATCCCGAGCCGCCGCAGCCACAGCACCTGGCCACGCAGGTCGCCGCCCTTGGAGAGCCAGGCGCCGCGCAACAAACCAGGGGCGAGCCAGTGGTTGCCGATCATTAGACTCAAGGTCAGCGTGCTGACCACGACCATGCCGGTGGCTGCGCTCAAGCCTCCCAGGAATGCAAACAGGGCCAATCCCTCGAAACCCTGCGACAGCGGCAAAGCCAGCACGTACAGGTCCGCGGACACGCCGCTGGCGCCGAGCACTGCCTCTCCCGCACGTGCCAACGGCAGCAGCGGCAGCGCGATCAGCACGAGGTACAAGGGGAACAGCCAGCGCGCGGTTCGCACATGCCGCTCGTCGCGGCACTCGACGACGCCGACGTGGAACTGGTGCGGAAGAGTGAACATCGCGAGCACGCCGAGCAGCACCAGCGGCGCAAATCCAGCGCCGGTCTGTGCGCGCAGCGGTGCGCGCACGGCCACGTCGGGAAGGTCGAGGCCGAACCAGACGAATGCGCCCAGGGCCAGCATGGCGGCGAGCTTGAACAGCGCCTCGAACGCGATCGCGAGCACCAGTCCGCGATTGTGTTCGGCGGCGCTGACGCGGCGCGTGCCGAACGCAATTGCGAAGAGCACCATGGTCAGCGTCACGTACAGCGCGCTGTCCTGCCACACGGACGGAGGCGTGGCCTCACCGGAACGCGTCAGCAGCGCATAGCTCATCGCCACGGCCTTGAGCTGCAGCGCGATGTAGGGCACCAGTCCAAGCGCGACCACCAGCGTCACGGTCGCGGCGAGCCAGGAACTCTTGCCGAGCCGGGTCGCGATGAAGTCGGCGAGCGAAGTTGCGTTGGACTCGCGCGCCAGCCGCACCAGCTTCACCAGCGCGCCGGCGGCGAACACGTACAGGAGAATGGTCCCGACGAATGTCGGTGGCAGCGGCCATCCGTACCGCGCGGCCTGGGTTACGGTGCCGAAAAAGGTCCACGACGTGCAGTACACGGCGAGCGACAGCGAATACACGTAGGGCCACTGCCGCGACAGCACGTGCGGGTGGCGCTCCGCGTAAAGGGCGATGCCGAACAGGATTCCGAGCCAGCACAGCGCGGCCAGCACCACGATGCCGACACTCAGCATGCGCAGTGTCCGGCGGCTGTCAGGAACGGACCGCGATTAATCATCGGGCGAGCATACGCTCGGCTGAGACGCTTCGGCGCAACAAAAAAAGCAGCGACTCCGCGTGCGGGCGAGAGTCGCTGCGAACGTTCGACGCGGGCGCGGGGCGCCCGGGCGCAAACGGTCTAGAACTCGTACTTGGCGGTCAGCGTGACCTGGCGCGGCGGGCCGTAGAAACCCGTCAGGATCCCGAGCACGCCGATGTTGTAGCCCGTCGTGCGGTATTCCTTGTCGGTGAGGTTGGTGCCTTGCAGGGAGAAGGTCCACGCATCACCCGTCCGCCAGATGACCCCCGCGTTGAAGAGGCCGTAGCCGCCCTGCCGGATTGCCTCGGACAGATCAGTGGTCGGGTATACCTCGCTCTGGTAGCTGTAGCCGATGCGCGCCGACAGATCACCACCGGCGAAGGTCGTGCGGTACTCCGCATTCACAGCGCCGGAGAACTCCGGTGCGTTGGTGAAGCGTTGCCGGTCGGCGATATTGACGCCGCGATCGAGGAATTCGTCGTACTCCGCGTCGAGCCACGCCACATTTCCGGAGAACAGCCAGTGCTCCGTCGGCAGCCACTGGTACTCGACCTCGATGCCCTGGGCGGTGCCCTTGCCCGCGTTGGTGAAATCGCCGAAGAACGCATCGTCGACGCCATCGCCATTGCTGTCGAAGCTCGTGAACACCGACAGCTGGATGTCTTTGTACTTGTTGTAGAAGTACGCGAGGTTGAGGAACAGGCTCTCGTCCAGCAGGGTCATCTTCGCGCCGATTTCGTAGCTGTCGACCTGCTCGTCGTCGAAGGGTTCCGCCGAGCGCGGTACCGCCACGGCGTTCGCACGGATGTTGAATCCGCCCGACTTGAAACCGCGCGAGGCGACGCCGTACAGCATCACGCTGTCGCTGAACTGCCAGTCGAGCGAGACCTTGGGTGAGAGATTCTGGAAGTCGACACAGCGGTCGAAGTCGGCCACGGTGCGCAGCGGCACGTTGAAGTTGGCATTGGTGAAAGCGCGGTTGAACACGTCCGCACACTTCTCCTCGTCGGTGTAGCGTGCGCCGAGACCAAGCTCGAACGTGTCGCTGAGCGTGTAGCTGGCGTCGGCGTAGAACGCCAGGCTGTTGGTATCGACCACGCCCTGGGTGTCGCCGAACGCCGCGTTGAAGAAATTGTTGAGCACGCGTCCGCCTGCCTCGCCATCGAAGTGATAGATGCCCATCACCGCGCTCAGGGCACCACCACCGTAGTAGTTGGCCTGCAGTTCGTTGCTCACCTGCTCGTCGCTGTATATGGCCGTGACGTCGGCGATGATGTTCGGAAGCGTGTCGAAGTCGATGTTGGTCTCGGTGTCCGACTCGCGATGCGCGAGGATGTACTTGAAGGTCCACGCATCGCTGGCACGCCAGTTGACGACACCCGACGCGCCGTTCATGTCGGTATCGTTGATGTTGAGCATGCCGTTGCGCACGTCGTAGCGGTCGTCGAGCGGCGCGAAGGTTGGCGCGAAGCGATTGGCCGCGAGCATCTGTGCGCCGCGCACGCCGGACTGGTCGTCCATCCAGTCGAATGCGAACTGTATGTCGAAGTCCTCGCTCAGGAAGGCGCCCAATTGCGCGCGCGCCGCCAGGATCTCCTTGTCGGACACGCCCTGGTCCGTGCGGACGTTGTCGCCGAAGCCGTCGCGGTTGAGACTCGCGACCGCGATCCGGCCACGCAGCCTGTCGCTGCCGAGCGATCCACCGATGGCCGCCCTGACGTCGAACTGGCTGTGGCTGCCTACCGTGAGCGCAGCGGAACCCTCGGTTTCGGGCACGAGGCCACGCGAGATGTACTTGATCGCGCCACCGATGGTGTTCTTGCCGTAGAGCGTGCCCTGTGGGCCGCGCAGAACCTCGACGCGCTGGACATCGAACACATCGAGCAGCGCGCCCTGCGGACGCGCGATGTAGACATCATCGAGGTAGATGCCGACGCCAGGATCCACACCCCACAGCGGATCGGACTGCCCGACCCCGCGTATGTAGGCCGTGACCGTGCTGCTGGATCCCCGCGCCGCATAGATGGTGAGGTTCGGCACCTGCGAGTCGAGGTCGCCGAGATCCTCGATGTTGAGTTTTTCGAGGGTTTCCTCGGTGAATGCTGTGACCGCGATGGGCACGTCCTGCAGCGTTTCCTCACGCTTGCGCGCTGTCACCGTGATCGCCTCGAGCGTGGCCGTCTGTCCGGTGTCGTCCTGATCGGGGCTGTCGCCCTCCACGTCCTGCGCCCACGCCACCGGTACCAGCAGGACGAATGCGATTGCCAGGCTCAGACTCTTGCGCTTCATGGATGCCCCCTTGCGTACAACGACCGACAGCGGATGACGGTGCCGTATCACGGCCACCGTGGATTGTTGCGAAGGCTAGGGCCATGCGGCGCGACCGGGCATTGGACATTCGTACAGTGGGCCGCGGGCACGCGAGCCAAGACACTGCAGCCCGGCGTTCGTGCAAGGCGGGGCAATGGAGTTCCTGATCGTTCTGGGCGCGCTCGCGTTCCTGATGTTCGTGGCCTACCGCGGACACAGCGTGATCCTGTTCGCGCCGATCGCGGCCCTCGGGGCCGTATTGCTGACTGATCCAGCGCTGGTCGCGCCGATGTTCACCGGCCTTTTCATGGACAAGATGGTGGGCTTCCTCAAGCTCTACTTTCCGGTGTTCCTGCTGGGCGCGGTGTTCGGCAAGCTGATCGAGATCTCGGGTTTCTCGAAGTCCATCGTCGCCTTCACCATCCGCCTGTTCGGCGCAGGCCAGGCGATGCTGTCCATCGTCGCCGTGTGTGCGGTCCTGACCTACGGCGGCGTGTCGCTGTTCGTGGTGGTGTTCGCGGTGTACCCGTTCGCGGCGGAACTGTTTCGCCAGAGCAACATCCCCAAGCGCCTCATCCCGGGAACCATCGCGCTCGGCGCCTTCACCTTCACGATGGACGCGTTGCCGGGCTCGCCGCAGATCCAGAACATCATTCCCACCGCTTTTTTCGGCACCGACACGTGGGCCGCGCCGTGGCTCGGCACCCTCGGCGGGATATTTATCCTGATACTGGGAATGAGCTATCTGGAGTGGCGACGGCGCGTGGCGCACGCGCGGGGCGAGGGTTACAGCATCGACGCCGAGGGCAGCGACCTGCTGAACGAACCCGCGGCTTTCGTCGGCGGCCGCCTTGCGAATCCCCTGGTGGCGATTCTTCCCCTGGTGTTGGTCGGCATCAGCAACAAGTTGTTCACCACCTGGATTCCGCGCGTCTACGGGACCACGCATTCCTTTGATCCCGCAGTCGTCGGCGACGCGCCCCCGGTCGTGCAGGAAGTAGCCAAGGTCGCAGCGATCTGGGCGGTCGAGGGCGCGTTGCTCGTGGGCATCCTCGCGGTGATCGCGTTCGCCTGGCGCCCCGTTTTTGCAGGCTTTGCAAGCGGGACGCGCACGGCGATAGGCGGCGCTTTGCTGGCTTCGATGAATACAGCGTCCGAGTACGGTTTCGGCGCGGTCATTGCCGCGTTGCCCGGATTCCTCGTCGTCGCCAATGCGCTCAGCGCGATCCCTGACCCGCTGGTCAACGAAGCGGTGACCGTCACGGCGCTCGCCGGTATCACCGGCTCGGCTTCCGGCGGCATGAGCATCGCCCTCGCGGCGATGGCCGAGACCTTCATCGCCAACGCGCAGGCCGCCGGCATCCCGATGGAAGTGCTGCACCGGGTCGCCGCGATGGCGTCGGGTGGAATGGACTCGCTGCCGCACAACGGGGCTGTGATCACGCTGCTCGCCGTCACGGGTCTCACCCACCGCCAGGCCTACAAGGACATCTTCGCGATCACGCTCATCAAGACGGCCGCGGTGTTCGTCATCATCGCCGTGTTCTACGCCACCGGGGTGGTGTAAGGCGCCCCCTAGGGAGCCGCCCGGCACTGCTCCGGCAACGACGGCTGTGGCAGCGCGGGGCTAAGCGTCCAGCCCCCGGAGACTAGGATTGTGTCGGAGTTGGCGTTAGGGTCATGCGCTCGGACCCCTGCCGAAGAGCCGGTGATGCATGCGCTTGTCGTCCTTCATCAAGGAGCACATGGGCGAAATACTCGTCGAATGGGACAGTTACGCCCTCACGATGACTCCCGCCGCAGACAACATGTCGCTCAAGGACCTGCGCGACCATGCGGAGAGCATGTTGCGGGAAATAGCCAGGGACCTGGGCTCGACCCAGACAGCCACAGAGCAGTTTGAAAAGTCCCAGGGCACCGAAGACAACAACGATTCCAGCCCGGCAGCAAAGCACGGGCGCGGCCGCCATGCCGACCATTTCACGCTGCTGCAGCTCAGCGCCGAGTTCCGTGCGTTGCGCGCGACCGTGTTGCGGATGTGGCTGCCGCTGATCGAAAAGAACACGAGTCAGACCCTGGATGATGTGGTCCGCTTCAACGAGGCCATCGACCAGGCGTTCGCCGAATCCATCGTGACGTATTCGTCCAGGACGGAACAGGCTCGCGATATGTACGACGCCATCCTGGGTCACGACCTCAGGGGGCCGCTTGCGGCGATGACCATGGCCGGGGCGCTGCTCGCCAAGCCCCTGACAGACGGCGGGACCGCGAAGATCGCGCAAACGGTGTCGCGATCCGCCCGCTTCATGGCGGCGATGGTGGACGACCTGCTGGCGTTGTCACGCATCAAGCTGGCGAAGGGCATCCAGATCAAACGGGCGCCAGTCGACACGGCCACCATCTGCGAGGCGGCCGTCGAAGATACGCGCGCCATGCATCCCGGATGCACGTATGAAGTTTCCATCGCAGGAAGACGGGACGCGGACCTCGATGCGGTCAGGATGCACCAGCTCCTCGTGAACCTGCTGGGCAATGCGGCCCAGCACGGCGCGGAGGGCCACCCGATACAGGTGGAGGTCGACGGCTCGGATACCGGTGTGTGCTTCAGCGTGTCGAACAAGGGCAAGCGCATGTCGGAAAAGTCACTGCGCACGATTTTCGAGCCGATGACCCAGCTCAGCCACGACGACCATGACTCCGAGCCCGGGAAAACCAGCCTCGGGCTCGGGTTGCACATCGCCCGGGAAATCGCCGCTGCCCACCACGGCAATATCACGGTGTCGAGCACCGACGCCTGCACGACATTTACGGTGCACCTGCCCCGCGAAGAGACGCCGTCCGCGTAGGACGTTGCGGCGCTAGTGGTTGGTGTCGGTGAGCGGGTGCGCACCGAGCTCGAGGTCGAGCGCGCGGGCCACGGCTTCGGGTGAACCGCTGCGCCGCGACAGACGCAGGTACACGACGGGCACCACGAACAGGCTGAGCAGTGTCGAGAGCATGAGCCCAAACACCACGGTCACGCCGATCGCCTCGCGGCTTGCCGCGCCCGCACCGCTCGCGAACAGCAGCGGCAGCGAACCCACGATCATCGAGATCGAAGTCATCAGAATCGGGCGCAGGCGCGTAGTCGACGACTCCAGGATCGCCGTGCGGATATCCCGTCCAGAATCGCGCAACTGGTTCGCGAATTCGACGATGAGGATGCCGTTCTTCGCCGCGAGCCCGACCAGCATCACGATGCCGATCTGGCTGTAGATATTGAGGCTTTCGCCGAACAGTGCGAGCCCCAGCAACGCGCCCAGCACCGCCAGCGGGACGGTCAGCATGATCGTCAGCGGATGCACGAAGCTCTCGAACTGCGCCGCCAGCACCAGGAACACGACCAGCAACGCGAGCACCATGGTGAACACGACCGAAGAGCCCGTCTTGAGGTACTCGCGCGCCTCGCCCTTCCAGTCGATTGGATTGGACGTGCCCGGGCTTTCGGTGCGCGCGACGTCCTCGAGCCACGTGATGGCTTCGCCGAGCGTGTAGCCGGGCGCCAGGTTGGCCGAAACGGTGATCGCACGCTGCCGGTTGAAGCGGTTGAGCGAGCCGGGTTCCGCGAGCTCGGTAAAGCTGACGAGGTTCGACAGTGCCACCAGTTCGCCGCTGATCTGCGAGCGCACCTGCAGGGAAGTGAGATCGACGGGGTCGCGCCGGTCGTCGCGCTGGGCCTGCAGCAGCACGTCGTACTCCTCGCCCTCGCGCTGGAAGGTGGTCACGCGGCGGCCGGCCATCAGCGTGTCGAGCGACGCGCCGATTTCCGCCACGCTGACGCCGAGTTGCGCCGCGCGTGCGCGGTCGACTTCGACGCGCAATTGCGGCCGCGTGTCCTTGTAGTCGGAATCCGGTGACACCAGGTTCGGATTGTCTTCCATGCGGATGAGGACGCGATCGCGCCAGGCCGTGAGTTCCTCGTAGGTGGACCCCTGCAGGACCAGCTGCACCGGCGGGCCGAACGAACGCACCAGCCCGCTGCGCGCCTGCGCCGAGGCTCGCACGCCGGGGATGCCGGCCAGCAATGCGCTCGCGCGCTGTACGACGTCGTCGGTCGTTACGTCGCGTTCGTTCCACGGCTTGAGCAACATCGTCGCCTGGCCGGTATGGAACTCCTCGCCGCCCCCGCCGAATCCGCGCGGCGTGCGGATGTTCATGCGCGCGACCGGCCGCTCCGCGTCGGTGCCGTCGTCGACCAGCGTCATGAGCCGCTTCTCGACCTCCGCCATGCGCGGCAGCATGTAGCTGAATCCGGCGCCTTCAGGGCCCTGCACCTGCACGAAAAAGGCGCCGCGATCCTCGGATGGCGTCAGTTCCTTGGGCAGGGTCCAGACGAGGAGGCCCACGGCCGCGAGTGCCGCGATCATCACCATCAGCACGACCCACGGGTGCCCCAGAGCGTGACCGAGCATGCGCCCGTAGCGCGCTGACAACGAGGACATGGCGTCGTCGACGCGGCGCGTGAGGCCACGTTCGGCATCGTGTGGCACCAGCAGCTTCGAGCACATCATCGGGCTCAGCGTCAACGCGACGAACGCCGAGATGGCCACCGCTGACGCGATCGCGACCGACAACTCGCGGAACAGACGCCCGAGGTTGCCCTGCATGAAGGCAATCGGCAGGAACACGGCCACGAGCACCGCGGTCGTTGCGATCACCGCGAACGCCACCTGGCGCGCCCCGCGGAATGCCGCGACGAGGCGCGGCTCCCCAAGGTCCACACGGCGCTGGCAGTTCTCGAGTACCACGATGGCGTCGTCGACCACGAGTCCAATCGAGAGCACCAGTGCCAGCAGGGTCAGCAGGTTGATCGAGAACCCGAAGGCCGCGAGCGCGATGCAGGCCCCGAGGATGCACACCGGCAAAGTCACCGCGGGGATCAGCGCCGCGCGCCAGCTGCCGAGGAACAACCAGATCACGAGCACGACGAAGATCGTGGCCTCGAGCAGCGTCTTGTAGACCTCGGTGAGCGCCGCATCGATGAAGATCGTGGTATCGAACGCGACGACGAGCTTCACATCTTTCGGCAGCGTCTTGTTGATGGCTTCCATTTCCGCACGCGCGGCCTTGGCGACATCGAGCGAGTTGGACGTGGACGTCTTGATGAGTCCGAGGCCGAGTTGCTGAGACCCGTTGCCGCGAAAGTCGTTGCGGATCTCGGCGGAAGCGAGTTCGACATCGGCGACTTCCGCGAGCGTGACCACCCGGCCGTCGCGCTGTCCGATGGGCAACGACTCGAAATCCGTTTCGCCGCGGTAGCTGCGGCTCAGGCGGAGGACGAAATCGCGCTCCGCCGATTCAAGCCGGCCGGCAGGCAGCTCCACATTCTCGCGGCGCAGCGCCGCGGCCACGTCGGCCACGGTGAGATTGCGTGCGGAAAGTTCGTCGCGCTTGAGCCAGATGCGCATCGCGTAGCGCTGGCCGCCGCCGACGTTGACCGTAGCCACCCCGTCGATCGACGAGAGCCGGTCGACGATCTGCCGCTCGGCGAAATCGGTGAGCGCGAGCGGATCCATCCCCGGCGCCTCGAGGTTCAGCCACATCACCACTTCGGAGTCGGCGTCGGCCTTCTCTACCGTTGGCGCTTCCGCGTCCTCGGGGAGGTTGTCGACATCGCGCGAAACCGCATCGCGCACGTCATTGGCGGCGCTCTCGATGTCGCGGTCGAGCGCGAACTCGATGGTGATGTTGGAGCGGCCGTTCTGGCTCGAGGACTGCAGGAGCTGGATGCCCTCGATGCCGGAGATGGCGTCCTCGAGCGGCTGCGTGATGCGCGCCTCGATGACGCCCGCGTTGGCTCCGGGGTAGCTGGTCTGCACCGACACGACCGGTGGATCGATGCTCGGGATCTCGCGCAGCGGCAACCGCGTGAAGGCGAGCGCTCCCACCACGATGATGATGAGGCTGGCGACCACCGCCAGCACCGGACGCTTGACCGCGAGATCGGAAAGGACCATCGCAGGGGCCCGGCTACTGCCCGGCCCCTCTCCCGGCGGGAGAGGGGCTGGCGGGGACAGGATTCGACTTCGCGGCTCGCTCCGCCGCCGGCGGCGTGGCCGTCGGGTCCACAGGCTTGCCGCGTACATCGACTTCGGCGATGCGGGCCCCGTCGCGAAGCTTCACGAGGCCGTCAGTGACGATGCGTTCGCCCGTCGCGAGCCCGTCAACGATCTCCACCATGCCGCGGCGGCGCGAACCGACCGTGACGGTTCTTTCTTCTGCGGTGCCCTCGGCGCCGGCCACCATCACATACTGCGACGTGCCGCGCGCCTGGACCGCGATTTCGGGCACCACCACGGCCTCGCGCGGCTGCGCGATGAGATCGACGCCGAGCAGCATGCCGGGCCGCAGCCTGGCATCGGGATTTTCGAGGCGCGCGCGCACCGTGGCCGTGCGCGACAGCGGATCGATGCGGCTGTCGATGGTCGTTACCACGCCGGGGAATTCGACTCCGGGAAACGCGCCACTGGTGGCGACCAGCGCCTGGCCCGGGGCAACCCTGCCCAGGTCGCGCTCCGGAACACCGAGGTCGAGCTTGATGCTCGACACGTCGTCGAGCGTCACGATGGCGTCGCCGGGCGACAGCACGGTTCCCGTGCTGATCTGGCGCAGTCCCAGCACGCCTGCGAACGGCGCCTTGATCACACGGTCGCCGAGCCGGGCATTGGCCGACGCCACGCGCGCGCGCGCCGCATCCCGCGCGGCGCGCTGCGTCTCCAGATCCGCACGCGGCACGATGCCCCGGGTGGCCAAAGGCTCGAGGCGCCGCACCTGTTGTTCGGTCTCCGCCAGCGCCGCCTGCGCTTCGGCGATGCCCGCGCTCTCTTCGCTGCGGGCAAGTTCGACGAGCACCTGGCCTTTCGCGACCGTCTCTCCATCGTCGAATGCCACGCGGGTGACGCGTTCGGTCGCGCTTGCGGTCAGGGTCAGCGATTCGTTGGCCTGCGCGGTGCCGGTCACCGGCAACACGTCGCCCCAGGATTGCGTGGCCGCCTCCACCAGCACCACGCCGATCTCGCGATTCGGATCGCGACCTCCCCCACGGCCGGGTTCCTCGGACTTCCCGCAGGCGACCAGCAGGCCCGTGGCCGCAATCATCAGGACGATCCGCTGGCGCCGCGAAGTTCGCCGATGTGCGGGTGCGGACTTCATGAAGCGTCCTCGTGCAGGGAGTGCGAGCCGTCGCAATAAGGGGGATTGTCGGTGCGCAGGCAGGAACAAAGCCACACCGTGCGAGCGCGTTCGACCGCGAATTCGAGCGAACGTTCACTGCACGCGGCGGCGTGCGCGTCGCACCACGGAGCAGAACCGCTGCGCCCGCAACCGCACCACGTTTGCGTGATCCCGGGTTCGAGATCCATGACGAATGGCACGGTGCGGCAATTCGGAGGAGTTGGAGCGGTCGTGGACATTTCCTGACTGTTGCGTGCCGAAGGCGAAGCCGAGATGAAAGCGTCGACCTATCGAGCGGTCACGCATGACGGATCTGTCCGCCCGGGGGATGCTGCCTGCCTGTACGTTCGAGCCCACTCGGGGCATCGAGCATCTGGGCGGTAAAGCACTGCCGGCGCCGCGAGTGCGTAGTGCCGGCGCTCCGCGATCAGGCGGCGCGCCGCTGTTTCCCCGGATCGCTCAGCGCCACTGGCCGAGCGCAGCGAGGCCGTTGTCGCGCGCGCGGGCGGCCACGGTGCGTTGCGCTTCGGCGTAGTTGTTGTGCATGTCCTTGGCCCACAACGTCAACGCGGCCGTCTGCATTGCTCGGCCGTACGAGAACGAAACCGTCCACGGAAGGTTTTCAGACTGGTTGATCGCGTTGAGATTCGCGGTCGCGCTCTCGTCGCTCTGTCCGCCCGACAGGAACACGATGCCCGGCACCGTGGCCGGAACGGTCGCGCGCAGGCAGCGCAGGGTGTACTCGGCCACGTCGTCGATATCGGCCTGGTCCGGGCAATCTTTGCCAGCGATGACCATGCTGGCCTTGAGGATGGTGCCTTCGAGCAGCACGCCGTGTTCATAGAGTGCGGCGAACAGCGCCCGCAGCACGGCCTCGGTCACGTCGTAGCAGGTGTCGATGTCATGGTCGCCGTCCATCAAGACTTCGGGTTCGACCATCGGCACGATGCCGGCTTCCTGGCACAGCGCCGCATAGCGTGCGAGCGCATGCGCATTGGCTTCCATGCAGGTCGCGGTCGGCGCGTCCTCGCCGATGTTGATCACCGCGCGCCACTTGGCGAAGCGCGCGCCGAGCTCGTGGTATTCGCGCAGCCGGTCGCGCAGGCCGTCGAGGCCTTCGGTAACCAGCTCACCCGGGAATCCGGCGAGCGGATGCGCGCCCTTGTCGACCTTGATACCCGGGAGGATGCCGGCGGCGGCCATCACGTCGGTGAAACGGCGGCCGTCGCGCGTCGACTGACGCAGCGTTTCGTCGTAGAGGATCGCGCCGGAGATGTGATCCGACAGATCGGGGGCGGTCAGCAGCATCTCGCGATAGGCGCGCCGGTTGGCTTCGTTGCACTCGATGCCGACGGACTCGAAACGCTTCAGGATGGTGCTGGTCGATTCGTCGATGGCAATGATGCCCTTGCCTGGCGCGACCATCGCCTGTGCGGTGTCGACCAACTGTTCGATGCTCATTGCCACTCCGGATCGGCTCGTGCGAGCCGGTAATTGTAGGCCAGGTCGTCCTCGAACTGATGCGAAAGCCCAGCGAAAGCCACGCCGACTAGCTCGATCCCGCACGCGCCGGAGCGCCGCTGCCGCGCCGGGAACCGCTGTGAATACATCCCTGTACGCTGCGAGGGCGACATCCCTGTCGCCCACGCTTCCCGGCACGGCATCGCCGCCCCGGCGCCACGAAGCTTCCGCAAAAGAGCGAATCGGACCTGAGTCGAGTGGCGGGAGGCGGAAGGCGGTATCGCCTTGCCGCAGGATAAGAGGCTTCACCCGGAGGCAAGGCGATACCGCCTTCCGCCGCGACGCCCAGCCTTTCAACCAGTCGCTATAACGCGCCGACGCCTTCCGCTTCACCGGCGTTGCCCACCTGCAACAGGCGCAACGTGTTGGTGGCGCCGCGCTGTTCCATGGCATCGCCGCTGGTGAACAGCACCCTATCGCCAGTCTCGAGCGCACCACGCGCATGCAGATCCCGGATCGCGGCGCGCGCCGCGTCGCGCGAGGACATGCCGCGGCTGTCGAACGCAACCGGGTACACGTCGCGCATCATCGCCATGCGGCGACGCGATTCGTCGTGCCGGGACAGCCCGAAGATCGGCACCGGCGAGCGGTAGCGCGACAGCCAGCGCGCGGTGGTTCCCGATTCGGTCAGCGCGAGAATCGCGCGCACTCGGATGTGCTCGGCCAGGAACATGCCGGCCATCGCAATGGCCTGGTCAACGCGCTCGAGATCGCGCGGCTCCTTCTCGAAATCGGTATCGGCATCGAACTGCCGCTCGGCGCCACGGCAGATGCGCACCATGGCCTCGACGGCCTTGACCGGGTATGCGCCGGCCGCACTCTCCTGGGAAAGCATCACGGCGTCGGTGCCGTCGATCACCGCGTTCGCCACGTCGAGAACCTCGGCGCGCGTCGGGATCGGCGACGACACCATCGACTGCAACATCTGCGTTGCCGTGATTACCACGCGTCCGCGAGCCAGCGTCTCGCGGATGATCTTCTTCTGCAGGCCCGGGAGTTCGGCATCGCCGATCTCGACGCCGAGGTCGCCGCGCGCGACCATGACCACGTCGCTCGCACGCACGATGGCGTCGAGATTCTCGATGGCCTCGGCGCGCTCGATCTTGGCGACGATCGCGGCGCGCAATCCGGCATCGAGCGCAAGAGCCCGCGCCTGATCGATGTCGGAAGCTTCGCGACAGAACGACACCGCGAGGAAATCCACCCCGATGCGCGCAGCCGCGATGATGTCGGCGCGATCCTTGTCGGTCAGTGCCCCGAGCGAGAGTCCCCCGCCGAGCCGGTTGAGACCCTTGCGGTCGGACAGCTCGCCGTCGTTGATGACCACCGTGTGGATGCGGTCGCCCTCGATGCGCTCGACGGCAAGCTGCATGAGGCCATCGTCCAGCAGCAGCGTGTCGCCGGCGCGCAGGTCGTCGACCAGGCCGAGATAGCTGACGCCCACCTGGGTCCCGTCGCCCGGAGGGGCATCGTGCGAGGCGATCAGCGTGAAGGGAGCCCCGGCGCGCAGCGACACGCGGCCTGCAGCAAAGCGCTCGATGCGGATCTTGGGGCCCTGCAGGTCTGCCAGGATGCCGACCTCTCGACCGATCCGGGCGGCGACCTCGCGCACCGCCTCGGCACGCGCGGCCTGCGAAGCGTGATCGCCATGCGAGAAGTTGAGCCTTACGACGTCGACCCCGGCGCGCAGCGCGGCCTCGAGCACGCCCGGCGCATCCGTCGCCGGGCCCAGCGTGGCGATGATCTTGGTGCGGCGTGCCAGCTCGATCATTGTTTTCCTCTTGTCCGCCGGCCTGCACGCACTCTGTAGAGCGGAGCTGCGCTCCGCTTGTGGCGCCTCAAAGTCCCAGCCGAGCATAGCTCGGCTCTACGAAAGCTGTGTTCGCTCGAGAGTCTCAGCCGAGCATAGCTCGGCTCTACGACAGCAGGGTCACGAGGTCGGCAGGCGTCGCGATCACGCGTTCTGCGCCGGCGCGCTCGAGTTCCTCGCCGCTGCCGAAGCCCCATCCGACGCCAATCGCGCGCATGCCGTGATCCAGCGCGCCCTCGATGTCGTAGCGACGATCGCCGATCATCGCGCAATGGCGCGGCGCCACGTGCAACCGCTCCAGCGCTTCCGCGATGAGCTCGGTCTTGTCGCTGCGCGAGGTATCCAGCGTTGCCCCCACCACCTGCTCGAAGTGCTGCGCAAAGGGAAGATGCTCGACGATGCGCTGCGCGTGCAACTCGTTCTTCGCTGTCACAACCGCCATCCGATGTCCGCGCGCCGCGAGTACATCAATGACTTCTTGCACACCCTCGTAGATCGTGTGCTCCTGCCAGCCCACGCAATCGAACCGCGTGCGGTAGTGCGCAACTGCGGTTTCGATGCGCGCGTCAACCGGATCGCCGAACCACGCACCGAAGCTGTCACGCAGCGGCGGACCGATCCACCCACGCAACGCCGTCGGTTCCGGCCCGGGCTCGCCGAGTTGCGCGAACGCGTGCGCGATCGAGCGTGTGATGCCTTCGAAGGAATCGATCAGCGTGCCGTCCAGATCGAACAGCAGCACGGGAAGCCCGGCGTTCATGCAGCCTGGCGGAGCGCGTGGTCGAGTTCGGCGCGCAGGTCCTCGACGTCCTCGACGCCGACCGAGAGCCGCACGAGGTTGTCCGAGATACCCAGCTTGGCGCGATTCTCCGCAGGCACCGAGGCGTGGGTCATGATGGCCGGATGGTTGATGAGGCTTTCGACGCCGCCGAGCGATTCGGCCAGCCCGAACAATTTGCAGGCCTCCATCATGCGGCGCGTCTCCGGCAGGCCGCCCCGGATCACCACGCTGACGATGCCGCCGAAACCGTCCATCTGCCGCGCCGCGAGTTCGCGCTGCGGGTGCGACGCAAGTCCCGGATAAATCACGCGCTCGACCTGCGGGTGGCTTTCGAGCCACTGCGCGAGATCGAGTGCGGATTCACAATGCGCACGCATGCGCAGGTGCAGTGTCTTGAGGCCGCGCAGCGCGAGGAAACTGTCGAAGGGCCCCTGCACTGCACCGACCGCGTTCTGCAGGAAGGTCATGCGCTCGGCCAGTTCCGCGTCGTCGCCGACCACCGCGACGCCACCCACCATGTCGGAGTGCCCGTTCAAGTACTTGGTCGCCGAATGCACCACGAGATGCGCGCCGTACTCGAGTGGGCGCTGCAGCATCGGCGATGCGAAGGTGTTGTCTACGGCCAGCCACACGCCACGCTGCCGCGCGAACTTGCCGAGGCGCTCGAGATCGATGAGCTTGAGCATCGGGTTGGTCGGCGTCTCCGCCCAGATCATGCGCGTGTTGGGTCGCATGGCCGCGGCAAGCGCGGCCGGATCGTCCAGATCCACGAACGTGAAATCGAGGCCCGCTGACTGGCGGCGCACGCGCTCGAAGAGACGGAAGGTCCCACCGTATACGTCATCCATCACCACCACGTGGCTGCCGGTCGGCAGCAGGTCGAGCACCGTCGCGGTGGCCGCCAATCCGGACGCGAACGCGTAACCCTGCGTGCCGCCCTCGAGATCGGCGATGCAGCGCTCCCACGCAAAGCGGGTGGGGTTGTGCGATCGCGAATACTCGAAACCCTGGTGCTCCCCGGGGCTCGACTGCACATAGGTCGAGGTCTGGTAGATCGGCGTCATGATCGCGCCGGTCGAAGGGTCGGGGAACTGCCCGGCGTGGATGGCGCGGGTGCCGAGGCCGTGCGGCCGTGAGGAGTCGGTCATGGGGAGTTCTGCGCGCAGGAGCGCTGCATTGTCGCCGTGCACGCGTGGCAGCGCCAGTCCGGATGCCGCAGGCGTGAGCCGGTGAGAGTGCCCGCGTGCGCGTGGCGTCGCTAGACTTCCCGCTTGTCCGCCGGCCGAGCACCGCGTGCGTCCCTCACCTGCCCGTCTCTTCGACAGCGCCCGCTACTACCTCTACGGCCTTGACGTGGCCGGTGGTCGCGCGGACATCCTGGATGTGCCGCGAGAGTTCTACAACGCATCCTTCCTCGACGAACGCGCGCTGGCGGGCAAGCGCTTGGGCGGCTGGCACTACGGACTCGACGATCTGCTTGGCGCACATGCGCAACTTGCCGTGTCGGCGACGTCACGGACGCAGCCCGCCTTGAGGTGGATTTTCCATGTCGGGCACTGCGGCTCGACGCTGCTCAGCCGCTTGCTCGACCAGTTGCCGGATGTGCTGGGAGTCCGTGAGTCGTTGCCTTTGCTCGCCCTGGCTGAAGCTTCGCTGCGGCGCGACGGGGCTTCTGCTGGCGACGTTCCGAAACGTGTCGACGCGGCGCTCGCGCTGGTCGCGGACCTCCTCGCACGGGGTTACTTCCCGAGCGATCGCGTGGTGGTGAAGGCCACCAGCACGGCATCGTTACTCGCACCGGCACTGCTGGCCGCGCGGCCGGCCGATCGCGCGATCCTGCTGGACCTGCCGCTGCCGCGCTATCTCGCCGCATACCTGCGTGATCCCGCGCTGCGCGCGCAGGCGCGTGCGGACGCGGTGCCCAGGCTCGCGACATGGCACGAATGGGCACGCGACGACTCAATTGACCTTTCGCGACTCGACGACGCGCAGTGCATCGCCCTGTCGTGGCTGGTCGAAACCGAACGATTCGCCAGACTCACACGCGACCTCGCGACTTCCGATCGCGTGCTTCGTGTCGATGGCGACTCCATGCTCTCGCGTCCCGCTGAACACCTCGCACAGCTCGCACGCCACCTCGAGCTCGAAGCCGTCGACAGCGACATCGACGCCGCGATCGCCAGCGGTGTCCTGCAACGTTACGCGAAACAGACGGGGCGGAACTACGACAACGAGGCGCGCGCGCGCGACCTAGCGGAAGCCGAATCGCGGCACGCCGGCGAGATAGAAGCGGGAGTCCGCTGGACCGAAGTCCTGTCGAAATCGCTCGGCCAGCCTACCCACCACGCCGGGCACCCGTAGGAAGTCCGGGGTGGGAAGCGGTATCGCCCTACAGCAGGATGAGAGGCTTAACTCGGAAGTCCGGAGTGGGAAGCGGTATCGCCTTGCCGCAGGATAAGAGGCTTCACCCGGAGGCAAGGCGGTACCACTTCCCACCTATACCTCGCTGGCTCAGAAAAGAAACGAGGTCATCGCGTAGCGGGTGCCCGCAGTGAGGTCGGTCACTTCGTGCAGCAGCGAGCACGAGAAGAGCAGCGCACCGCCGCTCGGCGCCTCGTATTCGCGCGGGCCGAATTCGGGGAAGCGCAGGCGGCCCCCGGTGTATTCGCCGCTGTTGAGATTGAGGGTCATCGCGAAGCGCCGGTGCGCGACGTCGCGCGCGTCGTTGTCGCGATGGGCGCGGAAGTATCCGCCGGCTGCAGTTGGAGTGTCCATTGCATCGACGGCGGGCGGGGCCTGGTAACGCAACACCTTGAACGCCTCGCGCTGCTTCACGTCGAACGAGAACGCGCGGCCGATCTCGGGCAGCACGCGGCGCATCAGGCGATCGTGCAGCTCCGCGTCGAGATCCGGGTCCTCGACGCGGGCCTCGCGTCGCATCTTGACGGTGGGGTCCAGGCGGAACACAGGCTCGCCACGTTCGTGCACGATCACGCCCGAATCCTGGCCTTCGCCGCCCGTTCGGAACCAGTCGCGCACCCGCTCGATCAATGCAGGCTCCAGCACGCGCGGCACCAGCAGCACGGGCGCGTGATTCGAGACCGAATCCCTGGCTCCGATATCCGCGGCGGCCAACGCGGCGCACAGGGCGGCGCTCAGCGTGCCGGCATCGCGGGCACTCGCGTCGATCCGTGACAGCACGCGCAGCGAGGGCTCGAGCAAGAGTGCGCCTGACTGCAGCTGCCCGACAACGCGCTGCTTGAGATCGGCGGGCGCCAGCAGTCGCGGTGCGTCGTGGCGGGAATCGACGCCGGGCTGCTCGTCCGCGTCGCCGAGCAGTAGGAATTCGATGGCGAGATCGCTGGCGAGCGTGGCGAAGGTCTCGTGCGCTGCCCCCCACGCAAGCAGCACCGGCTTGCCCGTCGCGGCGTTGTACAAGGACTGGGTGGAGCCTTCCCGCCGGATCAGCACGTTGGGGAAGCGGTCACCGACTTCGAGGGTCGACATCAGCTGTCCGTTGCATCAGCCGGCGCGGCGACGCAGGAAGTTGAGCAGATCGATGCGCGTGACCAGGCCGACGAATTTCTCGCCCTGCACGACGATCGCAACGTGGTCACGCTCGAACACCGGCAACAGCGCCTCGACCGGAGAGCTCACGTCGAGCTTCTCGAGCTTGCGCACCATGGCAGTCGCGACCGGGTCGCGAAAGCGCCCTTCGTCGCCATACACATGCAGCAGCACGTCGGACTCGTCGAGGATCCCGACAATGCGATCGTCCTCGATCACCGGGAGCTGCGACACGTCGTAGAGCTTCATGCGCTGGTACGCCGTCACCAGCAGGTCGCCGGGCGCGACCACCACGGTGTCGCGCTGCTCGTACGGGCGCATCACGAGATCGCGCAGGTCGTTGCTCGGCTCGCGATCCAGAAATCCCTGGTCGAGCATCCAGTAGTCGTTGTACATCTTCGACAGGTACTTGTTGCCGGTATCGCAGACGAACACGACAACGCGTTTCGGCTCGGTCTGTTCGCGGCAATAGCGCAAAGCTGCCGCCACCAGCGTGCCCGTGGAAGAACCTCCGAGGATCCCTTCCGCTTCGAGCAACGCGCGACCCGTCAGAAAGCTTTCGCGATCGCTGATCGCGTAGGCCTTCTTCACGCGCGAGAAGTCGGCGATTTCGGGCAGGAAGTCCTCGCCGATGCCTTCCACCAGCCACGACGCGCTCTTGGTGCTGAGGCGGCCCTCGTTGATGTACTCGGTGAGGATGGATCCGACCGGATCGGCCAGCACGAATTCGGTGTCGGGCGAATGCTCCGCGAAATACCGCGAGAGCCCAGTCATCGTGCCCGAGCTGCCGCAGCCGAACACGATGGCGTCGACGCGCCCCTCCATCTGGGAGAGGATTTCCGGGGCCGTGGTTTCGTGGTGCGCGCGCGGATTGTCCGGGTTGCCGAACTGGTTGATGAAGTACGCGCCGGGCGTGTCCTGCGCGATCTGCGCGGCAAGGTCCTGGTAATACTGCGGGTGGCCCTTGGCCACGTCGGACCGGGTGAGGATGACTTCCGCGCCCATGGCCTTGAGATTGAATATTTTCTCGCGGCTCATCTTGTCGGGAACGACCAGCACGAGCTTGTAGCCGCGCTGCTGGGCGACGAGCGCCAGCCCGATGCCGGTGTTGCCGGCCGTGCCTTCCACCAGCGTCGCGCCGGGCTTGATGTCGCCGCGCTTTTCCGCCGCGTCGATCATGCTGAGCCCGATCCGGTCCTTGATCGAGCCGCCCGGGTTCTGGCTTTCAAGCTTGAGGAACAGCTCGCACACCCCGGTGTCGAGACGGCGCGCGCGCACCATCGGCGTGTTGCCGATCAGATCGAGAACGCTTTCCGCTACCGCCATCGCCTGCTCCGGCACGTTTTTCATGATTGCAATGATAGCCGCCCATTCCTGCGGGCTTCGGATCGGTGCAATGAACGGGGCGTGCAACGTTGCCGAGCCGTTATCCTGCTGGCTTGCCAACGAAGGCCGCAGACTTGTCGGAACAGCATCCGGCGCGGATCAACAGCTTGGACGACTCCGGGATATGGCACCGCCGGTTCCTGCTGCTGTTCGCTGTCGTGTCCGTCGCCAAAGTGGCGCTTGCCATACGCCTGCCGTTGTTCGTCGACGAAGCCTTCTACTGGCTCGAGGGCCAGCACCTCGCCATGGCGTACTCGGACCTGCCCGGGTTGACGGCATGGCTGGCGCGTCTCGGCGTGGAGATGGGTGGCCAGCACGCGCTCGCATTGCGCGCACCATTCCTGGTGCTGGCCGGCTGCGTGCCGTGGCTCGTGGCGCGCATGACGGCGCGCGAGTTCGGTGCGGCGGCCGGTTGGCAGGCGGCATCCCTCGCACTGCTGCTGCCGCTTGCGGGTACGCTCGGCGTACTTGCGCTGCCCGATGTCGCGATGGCCCTGGCCACCGTGCTGTGCCTCGATGCCGCGGCGGGCATGCTGCGCAGGGTCGACTGGCGCAACGCGGCGCAGATGGCGCTCGGCCTGGCGATTGGCGCGCTCAGCCACTACCGCTTCGCGGCCATCATCGGCGCGGGCCTCATCGCCCTGCTCATGCTGCAGGAGGGACGACGTGCGCTGCGCGATCCCCGGAGCTGGCTCGCGATCGCGGTGGGTGCGCTGGCCTGGTTGCCGCTGCTGGCCTGGAACTTCCAGAACGCCGATGCCGGATTGCGCTTCCAGCTGGTGGACCGGCATCCGTGGACGTTCCACGCCGAGGGCGCATGGTTCGTCCTGATCCAGTTCGCACTGGTGACGCCGTTGCTGCTCTTCGCCTTGGCAGCCGCCTCACACAACGCCATGCGATCCGCAGCACCGGCGCCGCGGATGTTCGCGATATTCGGTGGCTTCATCGTGCTGGCATTCTTTGCACTGGGCTTTTTTGCCGATACCGAGCGCGTCAGTTTCCACTGGCCGCTACCCGGTTACCTCGCGCTGCTGCTCGTGCTCCCGGGCACGCTCGCCCGTTGGCCGCGCGGATTGCGCGCAGCGACATGGGCGACTGCCGCGCTAGGCCTCGTCGTGGCTTTCGCCTACCTGCTGGTGGCGTCGGTGCCGCGCGCGCGCGTCGAGGCCGCCGCGGGCAAGTGGTATCCCGCCAATTTCGCTGGCTGGGATCCACTGGCGCAGGCCGTACGCGAGATGCGTGCGGGCATGCCGGGGTCGACGCGCCTGGTGGCCGACAATTTCAAGGTCGGTGCGGAGGTGGGTTTTCTTCTGGGCGACCCGCGCATCGAGGTGCTCGACCATCCGCTCAACCACAAACACGGTCGCGCGCCACAGCTTCGTTTGTGGGGGCTCGAATCTCCGGGCAAGCCCAAGCATGATGTCGTGGGCGTGCAGGGCCGCAGCGATGCGCGGGCCGAGAATTTGCTGCTCATGGTCGGCGTCACCCAGGTCAAGTTCAGTGCGCTCGTGCGGCACTACCAGCAGCTTTGCGATCACTTTGGAAGCCTGCCGCCACCCCGCTTCGTGAATGTCGACCACGGCCAGCAGCGCTTCGCGCTCTTCGCAATGCCGGCGCGGGGCACGACGGCCGGTGCGGGGGAGAGATGCGTCCCACCCGCCGTCGCGCACATCAAGTCGCCGGAGCCGGCGCGCGCAGTGCCACCCAGGTTCGTAGTGGAGGGATGGGCATTGCAGGACCACGTGGGCGTCGAGGGCGTGACGATCACGCTCGACGGCGCGCCGGTCGCGGAAGCCACGATGCGGCATCACGACGCCTGGGTCGCGGAGTTCTACAAGGGTCGCTCACGCGATCCGGACCACCCGAACGTCGGCTTCCGCGCGGAAGTGGACGCGTCCGGATTCACGCCGGGCCGCCACTGGCTCGGCCTGCGCCTGCGCGGACGGGATGGCAGCGAGCAGGAATGGGCCGAGCAGGCGATCGACATCGCGCACTGAATCCCCCAGGGAATTTTCTGGGTGAGGTTGGTGCGGGATAGGCGCTGCGAAGGGCTGAAATACAACGGGCCCCGTTTGGGGCCCGTCGTTGCTCATCGGCTCGGTGGCGCGATGACGTCGGCTATGCCGGCTGAGGGATGTCCCACATTTGTGTCAATTTGTCTTTGGCCCACAATTTTTCTTTCTTGAGCTGGTGCAGCGTCATGTCGTCCATGGGCAGTACGCCGAGCTCGGCATCGAGGACCTGCTTGTCCAGTTCCTGATGCCGGAAATACAGCTGCCGGAATTCCGAGTCGGACTGCATCTTGGCTTCGACCTGGTGCTGTTGACCTTCAAACATCGGCTACCTCCGTCGGCAATGGCCAATCGCTTCACGCGCCAGACGTGCATCGATCGGCGATTGTGGGATGCGGATGCTCGAGCGTGACATGGCATCACCTGCGTTGCGCCCAGCCTTTGGTACAAGGCTGTCGGCAACGGAGGGAGACACTCGATTCATCGGCTGGGACTCGCTGGCGCAGGGCGCGAATGCGGCCACTGCGACCCCGAACCTACTCCGATTGCGGGGGGCGGGCAACCGCAAGAAAACGTGATGATCGCAATGGGGAACCCCGGGAGAACAACGTCTGCGGCGAGCGGCGAAAAGTGGCGAGCAGCTTGCTTTGTACACGGGAGCGCTCTGGTATGTTCCCGGGTTCGAACCGCCGCTTCGTGACGCCCCGCCAGCAGTTGAGGAAACGCGTATGGACATCGGCTATTTCCTGAAACTGATGGCGGACAAGGGCGCGTCCGATATGTTCCTCACCACCGGCGCACCGGTCTATATCAAGGTCGAGGGCAAGCTCTATCCCCTCGGCAGCACCGGCCTGCCGCCCGGGATGGTCAAGAAGATCGCGTATTCCCTGATGGACGAAGGCCAGGTCCCCTCCTTCGAGCGCGACCTCGAGATGAACATGGCCATCGCCGTCAAGGACGCCGGACGTTTCCGCGTGAACGTGTTCAAGCAGCGCGGCGAAGTCGGCATGGTGATCCGCGCGATCAAGAGCGAGATCCCCTCGATCGAGGCGCTCAAGCTGCCCGCCACGTTGCAGTCTTTGATCATGGAGCCACGCGGGCTCATCCTGGTCGTCGGTTCAACGGGTTCGGGCAAGTCCACCGCACTGGCCTCGATGATCGACTATCGCAACAGTTCGTCGACGGGGCACATCCTCACCATCGAGGACCCGATCGAATACCTGCACCGGCACAAGAAATCCATCGTCAACCAGCGCGAGGTCGGGCTCGACACGCACGCCTTCCACGCGGCACTCAAGAACGCCATGCGCGAGGCCCCCGACGTCATCCTGATCGGCGAGATCCTCGATTCCACCACGATGGAATCGGCGATCGCGTTCGCCGAGACCGGCCATATCTGCCTGGCGACGCTGCACTCGAACAACGCGGACCAGACGCTCGAGCGCATCCTCAACTTCTTCCCCGAGAACGCGCACAAGAACATCCTCATGAACCTCGCCCTGAACCTCAAGGCGGTGATCTCGCTGCGCCTGGTCAAGGGCGTCGACGGCAAGCGGCTGCCCGCGACCGAGATCCTCATCAACACGCCGATGATCCGCGACCTCATCCGACGCGGGCAGGTGCACGAGATCAAGGCTGCGATGGAAGGCAGCCTGCAGGAAGGCATGCAGAGTTTCGACCAGGCGCTGTTCCGGCTCTTCAAGGACGGCAAGATCGATCTCGAAGAGGCGCTGCGGTCCGCCGACTCGCGCGATGGATTATCGCTGCGTATCCGGCTGTCCGAGGGTAGCGACACCCTTGGCGGCGCCAATGACATCAACTCGGCGGATCCCTTCACCGGGTATTAGGCCGAGTGTGTGTCAGGTCGCCTGCGCGACCTGACCTACCTGGGCACGGCGTAGTGCAGGTCGGCTCGCCGACCTGACGCCGGTCACGCGTCAGCAGGCCTGTCGGGCTGGTTGTCCGGATGCGCGGCCTGGAACTCGGGCAATGCGGCGCAGGCCTTGTCGATCGATACCAGGTGCGGGTAGCCGTCCAGCGGCAGCTTGAACCGGCGCGCGTTGTACATCTGCGGAACGATGAAGCACTCGGCCATGCCAGGGCCCTCGCCCCCCACGAAGCGACCGAGCGAAATGTTGTTGTCGAGCATTTTCTCCACGGCACCCAATCCGCGTCCCAGCCACTGGTGCATCCATTTCTCGCGCGCCGTGTCGTCCGCGTCGAACTCGCGCTCGAGGTACTGCTGCACCGACAGGTTATTGAGCGGGTGGATGTCGCAGGCGATCGCCAGCGCCACCTCGCGCACGAAGGCGCGTTCGCGCGATCCGGTCGGAAGCAGTGGAGGATCGGGCCGTGTTTCCTCGAGGTATTCGATGATCGCAACGGACTGCGTGATCATCCGCTCGCCGTCGCGCATTGCCGGAACGAAGCCCTGCGGGTTGAGCGCCAGGAAATCCGGATGGTGCTGCTCGCCGCCGCCCTGCATCAGGTGCACGGGGTGCGTGTCGTAGGCGAGCCCCTTGAGGGCGAGCGCGATGCGCACGCGATACGCCGCGCTCGAACGCCAGTAGCTGTAGAGCTTGATCGTCTTTGCCACCGCAAGCCTCCTGTCGCGCTCAGGTCGCGTGATGTGTGATGCGCTGTTCGATGGCCCCGAAGATACTCCGACCCTCGGCGTCCAGCATTTCGATTTTCACCACGTCGCCAAAACGCATGAACGGCGTCGACGGCTTGCCGTCCCGTAGGGTCTCCACGGTACGCAGTTCGGCGAAACAGGAAGCGCCCAGCGAAGTATCCTCGTTGGCGACGGTGCCGGATCCGACGATCGTCCCCGCGGCGAGCGGGCGCGTCTTCGCGACGTGCGCTACGAGCTGGCCGAAGTCGAACTGCATGTCGACCCCGGCTTCGGGCGCGCCGAACCAGTGGCTGTTGACGTGCGTGACCAGGGGGCGGTGGACCTTGCTGCCCTGCCACGCGTCGCCGAGCTCATCCGGCGTGACGAGGACCGGCGACAGCGCCGAGCGCGGCTTGGACTGCAGGAAGCCGAAGCCCTTGGCGAGTTCGGCGGGGATGAGGTTGCGCAGGCTGACGTCGTTGACCAGGCCAATCAGCTGGATGTGCTGCGCAGCCTCTGCGGGCGTGACCGCCATCGGCACATCGTCGGTCACAACGATGACTTCGGCCTCGAGGTCGATTCCGTAGTCTTCGCTGACCACCGGAATGTCGTCGCGCGGCCCGAGGAACCCGGCGCAGGTCGCCTGGTACATCAGTGGGTCGGTGTAGAACGACGCCGGCACTTCGGCGCCGCGCGCCTTGCGCACGCGCACGACGTGCGGCAGGTATGCGCTGCCGTCGACGAACTCGTAGGCGCGCGGCAATGGCGATGCGAGCTGCGCGAAATCGAGCGCGAATACCGCGGCGCCGTTGCTGGCCTGCGCGGTCTGTTCGAGCGATTCCGCCAGCGCGGCGAGCCGCGGCGCCACGTTGGACCAGTCGTCGAGCGCGGACTGCAACGTCGGGGCGATGCCGGTTGCGCGCACCGCGCGCGACAGGTCACGCGATACAACGATCAGCGTGCCGTCGCGGCCGCCTTTCTTGAGACTTCCGAGTTTCATGTCACCCCGCAGTTTTGGATGCGTGCCGATTGTCGCCGATCATGGCGTGGTCGCGCATGAGCATCGGCATCCCCTACGAGCAGCCTTCGACGTAATCGACCTGGGGTTCCACGCCGATGCGCCACGCAGTGACCACGCCGTCCGGATCGGTTTCGAATACCAGCACGCTGTCGCCGCGCGGGCTTTCGACCCTCAGGTACTCGCCATCAGTGTATTTGTGCGGGAGGCGCTCGACCCTTCCGTACACCTCGAGAATTTCCGTGAATTCCATGCCGACCTGGCCGCCACCCGGCGCCTGCAACGCCGGCGAGTCGACGTCGTAGCGGACGAAGCGCCCGCGCTCGAACATCAGCGCTGCACCGGCCCGTCCCGTTTCCGCGTAGAAGCACTCGCCGGAATCGTCGCCGCGAAACCTGCCCGGCCAAGAGTCCTCGACTTCCTCGAAATCCATGCCGAACTGCGCGTCGCCGACACCACCCCAGTGGCTCCCGACGCGTTGCGTGTCTTCACGCGCGTCTTCGTCATCCCGATCGAAGCCGGGTTCGGGAATGGGAGGTGCATCATCTTCCGGAGACCATTCGCCGTCGTAGCCTGGCGTACGCCCATCGTCCCTCGGGACATCTGCTTCGGCCTGGGCTTGCCGCGGCGCGGCGCCCGGGGTCGCAGGCTGCGCGCGCGGCTGGCGCGGGGCCTGCCTGACCGGAGCGGCTTCGGCGATATCCGCAGGGACGCTCGGCAGCGCGGGCACGTTCGCCGGCACCGCGGCGACCGTCGGCGGGACTTTCGCGTCGACCGGCTTCGGCGGATTGCGATCGCAGGCGGTCAGACCAGCCAGCACGACAAACAGCGGGAGAACAAAGCGCGACATGGGCTGCCTCGGGCATTCGGCGCGGAACGCGGCGCGGGATCGGACCAGCATTGCGGGGATGCGCTGAACGGATGCTGGGGCCTTGGAATCCCCGGCCGCATCTTCAGCTGGGGTCGCGAAAGCTCTTCCTGAGCCCCGCCCAGCAGGCCTGGTAGTCGCGCTGACGATGCGCGGCGTCGAGTGCCTGTCGGGCCGGACGCAGCACCGCACGCGTCTCGAACATGAAGGCCATCGTGTCCTGCACGACATCGGGTCGGGACAGGTCCGCCGTGCTCGCCTTCTCGAACGTCGCGGCGTCGGGGCCATGGCCGGTCATGCAGTTGTGCAGGGACGCGCCGCCCGGGGCGAAGCCTTCAGCCTTGGCGTCGTACGCGCCATGGATGAGGCCCATGAACTCGCTGGCGACGTTGCGGTGGAACCATGGCGGGCGGAACGTATCCTGCGCGACCAGCCAGCGGGGCGGAAAGATCACGAAGTCGAGATTGGCCGTGCCGGGAGTGTCGCTCGGTGAAGTGAGCACAGTAAAGATCGAGGGATCGGGATGATCGAAGCTGATCGAACCGATCGTGTTGAAGCGACGGAGATCGTATCGATACGGCGCGTAGTTGCCGTGCCATCCGACGACGTCGAGCGGCGAGTGGCCGATCGTGGCGCGCCACAGGTGACCCTGGAACTTTGCGATCAGCTCGCCTGCTTCATCGAGATCCTCGAACGCGGCATGCGGCGTCTCGAAGTCGCGCGGGTTGGCGAGCCCGTTGCTGCCGATCGGTCCAAGCTCCGGCAGGCGCAACGCCGCGCCGAAGTTTTCGCAGACGTATCCGCGCGCTTTTCCATCGGGAAGCTCGACGCGGAACCGGATGCCGCGCGGAATCACCGCGATCTGCTGCGGCTCGATGTCGAGTACACCGAGTTCAGTGGCGATGCGCAGCCGGCCCTGTTGGGGAACGATGACCAGTTCCCCATCGGCGCTGTAGAAATGGCGCGCCTGCATGGACCGGTTGGCGGAAAAAACGTGGATGCCGACGCCGTGCTGGCCTGCTGCGGAGCCGTTGCCGGCCATGGTGAAGAGACCATCCACGAAATCCGTATCGGCTTCAGGATCGGGCTGCGGATTCCAGCGCAGCTGGTCGGGCGTGACCGGGCCTTCGTCGAATTGGTCGTGGAACAGCGGCGATGTCGATCCTGCCCGCGTGTAGCGCTCGAAGGCCCCGTGCATGGCCGCGGGGCGAATGCGATAGAGCCAGCTGCGGCGATTCTCGCTGCGCGGCGCCGTGAACGCGGTGCCCGTCAACTGCTCCGCATACAGACCATGCGCCACGCGCTGCGGAGAGTTGCGCCCGACCGGCAACGTGCCCGCCACCGCCTCGGTCGCGAACTCGTTGCCGAACCCCGTCTGGTACCGGCTTTCATTCGAGGCATTCATGCCACTACGCCACTCACAGCACGCCGCGCTGCATCTGGTCGCGCTCGATGGATTCGAATAGCGCCTGGAAGTTGCCTTCGCCGAAGCCCTCGTTGCCCTTGCGCTGGATGATCTCGAAGAAGATCGGCCCGATCGCGTTGGTGGTGAAGATCTGCAGGAGCTTGCGTTGCTTGGTCTCGACATCCGCGTCGATGAGGATCCTGTTGCGCGCCAGGCGCGCCACGTCTTCGCCGTGGTTCGGCACGCGCTCGTCGATCACGTCGAAGTACGACGCCGGCGTGTCGAGGAAGTCGATGCCGTTCTCACGCATCCTCTCCACGGTCGCATAGATGTCGTCGGTGAAACAGGCGATGTGCTGGATGCCCTCGCCCTTGTAGGTGTCGAGGTATTCGTTGATCTGCGACTTCGGGTCGGACGATTCGTTGAGCGGGATTCGCACCACGCCGTCGGGCGCGGTCATGGCCTTCGACACGAGCCCGGTCTTGGCGCCCTTGATGTCGAAGTAGCGGATCTCGCGGAAGTTGAACAGCCGCTCGTAGTAGTCCGACCACTTCTGCATGTTGCCGAAGTAGAGGTTGTGCGTGAGATGGTCGATGAAGGTCAATCCGAAGCCCGGCGGATGAACGTCCTCGCCCTGCACCGGCAGGAACTCCTCGTACATCGAGCCACGCTCGCCGTAACGGTCCACCAGGTAAAGCATGCAATCGCCGATGCCCTTGACCACCGGTGCGTCGACGGCTCGCGTGTCGGCCTTGTCATCGATGGCTTCGCCGCCGTTGCCGAGCACGGTCGCGAGCACCTCGTCCGCGGGTCGCTGGAAACGGATCGCGAAACCGCAGGCACTCGGCCCGTGGCTGCGCGCGAAGTCGGCCGCGAATGATTCGGGATCGTCGTTGACCAGGAAGTTGACGCCGCCCTGGCGGTACAGGGTGATGGGACGCGTCCGATGCCGCAGCACGGGGGAGAACCCCATTCGGTGGAAGTAATCGTGGAGCGTCTGCTGCTGCTCGACCGGTGCTGCGAACTCCACGAATTCGAAACCGTCGATTCCCATGGGATTTTCAAACGTCGTGACCTGCATGCCGAGATTGGGCTGGGCGCTCATGGCAGTTCCTGATTGCGTCGATGCGGTGTTTCGAACGATCCTGCGCGACCACGCGCCCGGACGAGCTTCCGCGATGACAATGCACCCGATTTTACCCATATCGCGGCCCCGATCCCGGCCAAAGGCGTGCGTTGGCGGGCGGCTGCCATGAGTTTCGTGCGGTGTCTGCGCGGGATCGCCTCGGGCATCGAGTATCCGGCAGACCAGCTCATGAACCTCGATCCGGCCGACGGGCGGCCCGTCGAGGTGGTGATCGACCTCGAGCGCCTTGCAGGGGAGCGGCCGGATGGCGCGTGGTATCGCCCGGATCGCCGCGACATGTGGCGCTTCGGCGGATTGCTCGCGCTCGATATCGACGATGCCGGGGACGCGGGCCATATCGTTGCGCTGGGCGAAGGCGCGACGCCGTCGCTGGATTACAGCGCGCACCCCCTGGCCGTCTCGGCCGGCCTGCGGTTGGAACTCAAGGACGAGGGTCAGCCGCACGCGGGCTTCGGCGCCAATCCCACGCGCAGCTTCAAGGACCGTGGCATGGCGATGGTTGCCGCGCAGGCGCGACGCTTCGGGTTGCGCAGGCTCGCGGTGCCAACGCAGGGCAACGCCGGAGATTCGCTGGTGCGCTATGCGCTGGCCGGCGGGCTCGATGTGGTCGTTGCCATGCCAGGCAACACGCCGATGCCGATCCTCGGACAGGTGGCGGCACTTTCGAAGATGTATCCGGACCGGGTCACCCTGGAACTCGTGGAGGGCACTATCCGCGAAGCGGCGGCGTTGCTGCGCGAAAAGTACTGGCGCAATGGGTGGTTCAACGTCGCGACGTTCCAGGATCCGGGCTGGCGCATCGAAGGCAAGAAGACGCTCGGCCTCGAACTCGCCGAACCGCGCGCGGGCTCCAAGCAGTGGCACTTGCCCGACGCCATCGTGTACCCGACGGGCGGAGGCACCGGGGTGCTCGGCATGTGGAAGGCGTTCGATGAGCTCGAGTCGCTCGGCCTCGTCGATTCGCGCCGGCCGCGCATGCTGTGCGTACAATCGGAAGTGACCACCCCGCTCGTGCGCGCGTTCGAGAGCGGGGCGACGGACACCGAAGCGCTCGTGCCACGCGACACCACGCTCGCCGTCGGCCTCAATGTTCCAGGAGGCGTGGGACATGCGCGCGTGCTCGAGATCATCCGCGCGAGCGGCGGCGCGGCAGTTGCCGTCACTGAGCAAGACATCGCGCAGGAACTGGCGCGCGTATGGCGCGACGACCGCCTCTGGATATCGCCCGAAGGCGCCGCGTGCCTCGCGGCGCTGCCGGAGTTGCTCGATCGCGCGCTCGTGAAGACCGGCGAGCGCGTAGTCGCGGTCAACACAGGCTCGGCCGAAAAGTACCTGCCCAACCTCCGCCACCTGCTTGCCTGATCCACATGCTCTGGTAGAGCGGAGCTGCGCTCCGCTGCTCTCGTGTCGGTTGCGCTTCAGCCGAGCACAGCTCGGCTCTACAAGTCCGCGCCTGTCCGCACGGATCGCAACCCGGTGCTACTTCACGCCGTGCATGAGCTTGTTGATGAGCGGCGCGAATACGAGGAAGGCGAGGCCCAGGCCAGCGCCGCCGATTGCGATCTGGGTGTAGGTCTCGGCGTACTGTCCGATGCCCTCCGCGGCAGTGCCGCCGGACGCGACAGCGGCGATCGCGCCTGCCGCGTAGTTGCCGATCGCGGTGCATAGGAACCACGCGCCCATCGCCATGCCGGTGTCCTTCGCCGCGGCGAGCTTGGTCACCATCGACAGCCCGATCGGCGACAGGCACAGCTCGCCCATGGTGTTGATGAGATACGCGAGCGTGAGCAGGCTCCATGCAACCTTGCCGGCGTCGTCCTGCAGGTAATGGATGCCGAGCACCAGCGTGGTGAAGCCAAGCGCGACCAGCAGCAGCGCGATGGCGAACTTGCGCGGGATGGAGGGGTTGATGCCACGGGCGTCGAGGCGGGGCCAGAGCCATGCGAAGAACGGGGCCAGCAGGATGATGAAGAGCGGGTTGAAGGACTGGAACAGCGTGAAGTCGAACGGCGCGTCGACGTAGTCCTTGGCAAAAAAGTTGAGCGACGAACCGGCCTGCTCGAACATGCCCCAGAACAGGATCTTGGCGAGAAACAGCAACAGCATCGCGATGTAGCGATGCGTCTGCACGCGGTCGCCACTGCGCAGTCCGCTGCCGATGAAATACACCGCCAGGCCGACCATCATGAAGAGCAGCAGGTAACCGACGATCTCCGCCTGGCTCAGCATCAGGAAAGCGATCGGCACCGCCGCGATGCAGCCGAGCAGGACCTTGAACGTGCGTGCTGCGTTCCGCGCGGGCTCCGGCGACATGCCGACATGGCCGAGCCATCCGCGCAATCCCTCGAACACCATGAGCCCCGCGACCATGCCGATGCCGGCCGCGAAGAAGCCCCACTTGTAGCCGAAGTGCGCGCCGATCAGCGTGCCGCAGATCAGCGGCGCGAGCGCGGCGCCCGCGTTGATGCCCATGTAGAAAATGGTGAAGCCGGAATCTCGGCGCGCATCGCCTGGCGCGTACAGCTGCCCGACCATGGTCGAGATGTTGGGCTTGAACAGGCCGTTGCCGACGACGATGACCGCGAGGCCGAACAGGAACCAGGTCAGGTCCGGAATCAGCAGCAGGAAGAGCCCTACTGCCATCAGCGAGCCGCCGAGCATGATCGACGGCCGGTAGCCGAGATAGCGATCGGCGATGAATCCACCGAAAAGTCCCGTCGCGTAGATCAGCGCCGTATACGCGCCATAGGTCAGGCTCGCCTGCGCGCGCGCTTCGCCCTCCGGCAGCAATCCAAAAAACGTGGTCGCGACATACACGGCCAGCAGCGCGCGCATGCCGTAGTAGGCGAAGCGCTCCCAGAACTCGGCGCCGAACAGCATCCACAGTGGCCGCGGATGGCCGACGAAGTCGCCGCCGGGCGGTGGCACGAACGGTTTTTGGTCAGCGGTCGTTGCGGACATCGGCATCCTGGCGATCGGGCGCGGCCGCGCATGATAAGCGCACTTCAAACCTCAGGCGCGTTGCCTGGCGCGGTGGAGCAGAGATGCTCCACCGCGCATACCGCGATCTGCGATCGCGACTGGCGTTGTCCTGCAACGTCCTTGCAGCGCATCAGCCGAGCACAGCTCGGCTCTACGGGTTTTCGAACAGCCGGTTTACTTCACGCCGTGCATGAGCCTCTGGATCAGCGGCGCGATCAGGAACAGCAGCACGCCCGGGATCATCAGCGCCCAGAAGCCGAAGGTGTAGCCGCTGAACGCAGACTCGACCGTCATGCCTTCCGCGCCGCTCACGTGGCTCGCGAAGATGCCGGACAGGTTGTTGCCTATGCCGGTCGACAGGAACCAGCCGCCCATGCCGAAGCCCACCAGCTTGACGGGCGCGAGCTTTGTCACCATCGACAGGCCGATGGGCGACAGGCACAGCTCGCCGACCGACTGGATGACGTAGACCATGAACAGCGTCCAGAACGGAATCTTGAGCGTTTCGGGATCGACCAGCGACGACAGCGCGAACATCAGCAGCGCGAACGCCACGCCATTGAAGATGAGCCCGAGGCTGAACTTGCGCGGGATCGACGGGTTGTTCCTGCCCATCGCCACCCACAACCAGGCGAGCAGCGGCGCCAGTGTGATGATGGCCAGTGAATTGACCGACTGGAACCAGGCGTTAGGCCACAGGAAACCGTTGTCGAATTCGCGGTCGACGATCTTGTCCGACAGGAAGCTGAAGGAACTGCCGGCCTGCTCGAAGAACATCCAGAACAGCACGTTGAAGGCGAAGATGATCAGCATCGCGATCACCATGTCGCGCTGCACTTTGCTGGTCTTGATGCCCTCGATCAGCAACATCGCGCCGAGGCCCACGAACAACGCGAGCAGGATCCACTGCAGCGTGCTGGCGCCGAGCGACAGCAGGAAGTAGAGCACCGGGATGGCCGCAATCGCACCGAGCGTCGTCATCAGCACGCGCGTGCCGCTCTCGGCGCCGACGGGAGGCGCGCCCACGCCTTCGAGCTGGCGGCGGCCAAACCAGAACCAGACCAGCGAGACCAGCATGCCGAAGCCGGAGGCGATGAACACGACCTTGTAATCCGGCAACGCGTCGGATCCGAAGACGCGGCTCGCGAGCCAGCCGGTCAGGATCGGCGCCACCATCGCGCCGAGGTTGATGCCCATGTAGAAGATGGTGAATCCTGAGTCGCGGCGTTCGTCCGAGACCGAGTACAGCTTGCCCACCATCGTCGAGATATTCGGCTTGAACAGGCCGTTGCCGGCGATGATCGTGGCAAGGCCAAGCTTGAAGATCGCCTCGCTCGGCATCGCGATCATGAACAGGCCCGCGGCCATGATGACGGCGCCCACGAGGATCGACCGCTGGTAGCCGATCACGCGATCCGCCACGTAGCCGCCGAAAATCGCCACCGCGTACACCAGCGCGAGATACGCACCGTAGATCTGGTTGGCGCTCGCCTCGCCGGTGCCGCTGCCGGCGTGGAACTGCGCGACGATGTAGAGCACCAGGGCCCAGCGGATGCCGTAGAACGCGAAGCGCTCCCAGAACTCCGTCATGAACAGCATCCACAGGGGACGTGGATGGCCGAGCACCTGCGGGTATTGAGGCGGCGCGCCTCCCCCTACGGCTCCAGCGGGGGACATGAGCGGCGGACCCGCGGGTTCAGCGGCGTTTGCACTCATCGGCTGCGCTCTCAAGATGACAAGGGGAAGACGCGAAGATGTAGCGCCTCGCCACGCGACGCGTCAATGCAAAATCGTGCTGCGGCGCAGCATGGCCTCGTTCCACTCTCCCGTGGGGAGCGGGGTTCACCTATGGCGTCGAGAGCTCCGTTCGCACGTCGAAGAGTTCCGGGAAAAACGTGAGGTCGAGCGCGCGGCGCAGGAAGGACACCCCGCTCGACCCACCCGTGCCCGGCCGGAAGCCGATGATCCGCTGCACGGTGCGCAAATGCCGGAAGCGCCACAACTGGAAATTCGACTCGATGTCGACCAGTTCCTCGCAGAAGTGGTACTCCTCCCAGAAGCGCTCGGTGTCCTCGTAGATGCGCTTGTACACGGGGATGAGTGCGGGTTCGCGCACGTGCGGTTCGCGCACGTCGCGCGTCAGCAGCGACTCGGGAACGGCATGCCCGCGACGCGCCAGCCAGCGCAGGAACTCGTCGTAGAGGCTCGGCGCCTCCAGCACGCGGAGCAGTTCCGCATGCGCCTCCGGATAGTGCCTGTGCACTTCCACGAGCTCCGACTGCTTGTTGCCGAGCAGGAACTCGATGGTGCGGTACTGGCGCGACTGGAAGCCGGATGCAGGGCCGAGGATGTGCCGGAACTGCAGGTACTCGCTCGGCGTCAGTGTCTCGAGTACCGACCATTGCTCGGCCAGCTGCAACTGGATGCGTTCGATGCGTGCCAGCATCTTGAGTGCGGGTTCGGTGCGGTCGGCCTGCAGGTGCGCCATGGCGCCCGAGAGCTCGTGGATCACCAGCTTCATCCAGAGCTCGGAGGTCTGGTGCTGGATCACGAACAGCATCTCGTCGTGATGCGGCGGGTCCGAGCGCAGCACCTGCGCAGACAGCAGGGCGTCGAGCTTGAGGTACTCGTGGTAATCGAGCTTGCCCTCGAGATCGAGGTGCAATCCGGGTTCCAGCGGCCGTTGATGCGAGGCGTCGGTCATGTGCTTGTCCGGAGGCGTGGGGACCATCCTGCGCGCGATTTCCGCCGCCCGCTTCGTTCGTGACCAAGCGTATCTCAAGCCGGCCGCGGGAAATCCGGCGTCGAGGTTGCAGCGTCACGTGACTTCTATAGACTCGCCCGCCTGCGCACGTCGGGGTGACGTGGCGCGCTTATCTGCCGGGGTTCCCATGCCGTTTTCAATTTTGCCGCGCGGCGCACTGCTCGCGGGCCTGTTCCTGTCGCTGTCCACCGCGCCCAGCCTGTCAGTCGCTGGCACCACGTGCGTGAGCCTCGCTGCTGCGGGCACTGCGGCGACCCAGGACTTCAACACGCTCGCGAACTCCGGCACCACCAACACGGTCCTGCCTGCCGGTTGGTATCTGGCGGAATCTGGAACCAGTGGCAACAACAATGGCGCCTACCAGGGCGGCACCGGCGGCAGCAACAGCGGCGATACCTACAGCTTTGGCGCCACCGGCACGGCGGAGCGTGCTTTCGGCGGACTCCGCAGCGGCACTCTCGTTCCGACGATCGGCGCGTGCTTCCTCAACAACACCGGAGTGACGATCACGTCGCTCGGCGTGGCGTACACCGGCGAGCACTGGCGCCTCGGTACGGCCGCGCGCAACGACCAACTGGATTTCCAGATCAGCACCGACGCGACGAGCCTCGTCACCGGCACGTACACCGACGTCAACTCGCTCGACTTCGTGACGCCGACCAACACCGGTACGGCAGGCGCACGCGACGGCAACATTGACCCCAATCGCACCGCAGTCGCGGCCAACATCCCCTCGCTGTCGATCCCGGCCGGAGCGGTGTTCTGGATCCGCTTCAGCGACGTCGATGCGGCCAGCGCAGATGACGGCCTCGCGGTGGACGATTTCTCGATCACCCCGAACCCCGCCGGCGGCGGACAGCCGACGCTTTCCATCAACGATGTCGCCGTTACCGAAGGCGACGTCGGCACCGTCACCGCCACTTTCACCGTAAGCCTGACTGCGCCTGCGGGCGCGGGCGGCGTGACCTTCGATATCGCGACTGCGGACAACACGGCGACCACGGCGGACAGCGACTACGTTGCACGCGCCCTGGTTGGTCAGACCATCCCGGCCGGTTCGTCGACGTACACCTTCGATGTCACTGTCAATGGCGACACGAACATCGAGGCCAACGAGACGTTCTTCGTCAACGTCACCAACGTCACCGGCGCAACCGTCGGTGATGCGCAGGGCCAGGGCACGATCAACAACGACGACGCCGCGCTGATCCCTATCAACGACATACAGGGACCGGGCGCATCGTCTCCGCTGGTCGGTTCGACCGTCACCACGCGCGGCATCGTCACCGGTCGCAAGAGCAACGGTTTCTTCATGCAGGAACCCGATGCGACCGCTGATGCGAATCCGCTCACGTCGGAAGGCATCTTCGTCTTCACCGCGGGCGTGCCGGCGGCGACCATTGTGGTCGGTGACCTCGTGCAGGTGGCCGGCACGGTCGTCGAGTTCGTGCCGTCGCAGGATCCGCTGCAGCCGCCGCTCACCGAACTGACCTTTGTCACCGTGACGGAGCTGTCGGCGGGCAATCCGCTGCCTGCGCCAGTCCCGTTCACGCTGGCGTTCCCGTCAGCTGCGGGCGCATTCGACCAGCTCGAGCGCGTCGAGGGCATGCGCGTGTCGGTGGCTTCGGCTACGGCCAACGGCCCGACCGGCGGCAACGTCAGCGAACCCAATGCCACGGCCACCAGCAACGGCATCTTCCACGCCGTGGTGACCGGCAACGCGCGTGCATTCCGCGAACCCGGCATCGAGGCGCCGAATCCGCCGCCGCAGGGCACCATCCCGCCGATCCCGCGCTGGGATTCCAATCCCGAGCTGTTCGCGGTCGAAAGCGATGGCGCAGGCGGCACGCAGCTCAACGTGAATTCGGGCGCGACGGTGCTGAACCTCGTCGGCCCGCTCGACTACGGCTTCCGTCGCTACACGATCTACCAGGACGCGGCGACGGTACCGACCTTCAGTGGCGGACAGACGCCGACTGCGGTCACGGTCCCGACGGCGCAGGAACTGACCATCGCGTCCTACAACCTCGAGCGCTTCTTCGACACCGTCAATGACCCGGGCATCGGCGAGCCCGTGCTCACGCCGGCCGCATTCGAGATGCGCCTCAACAAGGCGTCGATCGGCATCCGCAACTTCCTGCGCACGCCGGACATCCTCGGCGTGGTCGAGGTCGAGAATCTTTCGACCCTGCAGTCGCTCGCCACGCGCATCAACGACGATGCCGTGGCAGCGGGCCAGCCGAATCCGCTCTATACCGCGCGCCTCGTCGAGGGCAACGACGTGGGCGGCATCGACGTCGGCTTCCTCATCAAGCAGGCCATCGTCGCGGGCACCACGCCGCGCGTCACCATCAACGCGGTGGTGCAGGAGAATGCCGGCGAGCTGTTCGTGAACGCGGACGCGTCGACCGAACTGCTCAACGATCGTCCGTCGCTGCGTCTCGACGCAGTCGTCAACAATTCGGCCGGCGCGACCTTCCCGGTCACGGTGATCGTCAACCACCTGCGCTCGCTGATCGGCGTCGATTCACTGGCGGTCGGCTCCAACGGCTGGGCCACCGCCGGCGAGCGCGTGCGCGCCAAGCGCCAGAAGCAGGCCGAGTCGCTCGCCAACCTCGTGCAGGCGCGCCAGACCACGAACCCGCTCGAACGCATCGTGCTGATCGGCGATTTCAACGCATTCGAGTTCAACGATGGCCTGGTCGATTCGATTGGCGTCATCGAGGGCATGCCGTCACCGAATGACCAGACGGCAGTCCCGGGCGATGGCATCGATCTGGTCAATCCGGATCTGACGGCGCTGCTCGAGGCCGTGCCCGCGCAGCGTTACTCGTTCATTTTTGGCGGCAACGCGCAGTCGCTCGATCATGTGCTCGTCAACCAGGCGATGCTGACTGCGACCTCGAGCGAGCGCGCGGAGCACCCGCGCATCAATGCGGACTTCAACGCGCTCGAGCGGAACAACGCGACGACCCCGTCGCGCCTGTCGGACCACGATCCGGTCGTTGCGTTCTTCGGCGTAGCGGGCTTCGCGATCGCGGATCTGTCGCTCACGAAGACGGACTCGCCCGATCCGGTGGTGCCTGGCAACACGATCACCTACACGATCACCGCGACCAACGCAGGTCCCGATGCCGCGGTGAATGCGACGATGACCGACACCTTCAGCCTGGGCTTTACCGTGGAGTCGGCGACCGGCCCTGCGGGATGGACGTGCACGATCTTCACGATGACCGGCCAGTCGACCGTGAGCTGCGCGAACCCCTCGTTCGCGCCGGGCTCGGCAGTGTTCACGATCGTGGTTCGCACCCCAACCACGGCTACGGGCACCATCACCAACACAGCCACGATCACCAGCAACACGAGCGACCCGAACGCCGCAAACAACTCCGCGACGGCGACCACGGCGGTCACGGCAACGGCCAACCTGTCGATCACCAAGACCGACGCGCCGGATCCGGTGCTCGCGGGCGGCAACATCACGTACACGCTGACGGCCGGAAACGCAGGCCCAAGCGCGGCGACGTCCACCGCTGTCACCGACACGCTGCCGGCGGGTACTACGTTCGTGTCGCTGGCTTCGCCGGCAGGCTGGGCGTGCACCACGCCTGCGGTTGGCGCGGGCGGCGTGGTGAGCTGCACCAACCCGAGTTTCGCATCGGCGGGCAACGCGGTGTTCACCCTGGTCGTGCAGGTCGCAAGCGGCACGGCGATGGGCACGGTCATCAGCAACACCGCAGCCATCTCGTCGACGGCGTCCGATCCGGTCATGGGAAACAACACTGCGACCGCAACGACGACGGTCAACGCGCCGGTGGTGATCACCGGCACCAAGACCGCGACCGGGCCGTTCGCGCCCGGCTCGGTGTTCACCTACACGGTGGTGTTGCGCAATAACAGCGGCGGCAACCAGCTCGACAACCCGGGCGACGAGTTCACCGACGTTCTGCCTGCGCCGCTCGAACTCGTGTCTGCGTCGGCTACTTCGGGTACGGCGGTGGCGACGGTCGCCACGCGCACCGTGACGTGGAACGGAGCAATCCCGGCCGGCGGCACGGTGACTATCACCATCACCGCGCGCATTCCCGCCACTACTCCGGAAGCGACCGTGATCTCGAACCAGGGCACATTCCGCTTCGATGCCGATGCGAACGGCACCAACGAGTCCAGCGGCGTGACCGACAACCCGGGCACACCGGCCGGTGGCGATGCCACGACCTTCGCGGTCGGCGGCGGCGTCGGCACCGCAGTCGGTGTACCGACGCTGTCGCCTGCCCTGCTCGCCTTCCTCGCGCTGATGCTCGGCATGGTCGGCATGCGCGCGAGCGCCCGCCGCCACTAAGGCACAAAGAGAACTCGACGGGCGTGCACTGACACCCCAAGCGTGACTCGCCCCTCTCCCCCCGGGAGAGGGGTTGGGGAGAGGGTGCGAACCCGCGTAGAACCCGCCGCGCGACCACGAACGCCTGAGCGCTATGCGCGAAGGCCGGGGTGTGAGTTGGGGAAAGGGTACGAACTCGTATAGGCCCAGCCGTTCCTCGAGCGGGCTATGCTTGTGGCTCTTGTACGGAGTCGAACTTGTCTACCTCTGCGCCCGGAATAAACGCAGCGATGCGCTCACCAGTTGGATTCTGGCGCAGGCGTGGTTTATTGAAGGTGCCTTCGGTTACGATGCGCGCCGCCCGTGCGGTGCTGTTTGCCTTCGCAGTGGCCGTTTCAGCGCCCGGTCCCGCACTGGCGGGATCGACGGCAGATGTGGCAGTCGAGATCCTCGAAGCCACGGATCCCGTGGCCCCGGGCGCCGTCGCAACCTACCGGATTCGAGTCACCAATCGAGGTCCGGCTCCAGCGGAAAACGTAAGTCTCAGCGCCGGTCTTGCGCATCCGAATTTTCCAAACGGACCTTTCCCTCCTGCGTACCTCAGCAACTTGCGGGGCCCGCTGGGCTGGCAGTGCATTTCGCTTCCTCTGCCTCCTCCATTCTGGGCTTGCTTTCTCCCACAGATGGCTCCCGGTGCCGTCGCGGAATTCGTGGGCACTGTCGTTGTCAGTGGAAACACTCAAGGTCGCGCGAACTTCGACTTTGTCGCCTCTGTCGAATCGGCAAGCCCAGACCCTGATCAGTCAAACAACCGCGTCGTGGCTACCACCACGATCGCATCAACGGTCCCCGCCGTCTCCGAGCGGGGCGGCTTACTGCTCGCCGTGCTTTTCGCCATCGTGGGACTCGGCGTGGTGGCACGCCGCACTTAGACGCACCCGCGGCTCGGACGTGACCAATGGCATCGCGCCCATGGAGGGGCACCACCTACGCTCCCGGTGCCGCCTCCCCCAGGTTTGCTAACCTTGGCGGCCTCGAATTGGAGTCCTCATGAGCGAGCGCGGCACGTCGTTCCAGATTCCGTACATCGCGTGGCTGGACGCGGACGGCAAACCCTTGTCGAAGGACCTGCCCGCGGTCGCGTCCGATCGCGCGCGGATGGTGGAGCTGTTCAAGACCATGCTGTTCACGCGCGTGTTCGACACCAAGTCGATCGCGCTGCAGCGCACCGGCAAGCTCGGCACCTACGCCTCGTGCCTGGGGCATGAAGCCGCGCACGTCGCCATCGGCGCCGCGATGCGGCCGGAGGACTGCCTGGCCCCGAGTTACCGTGAGTACGCGGCGCAGTTCATGCGCGGGGTCAAGCCGCGCGACGTGCTGATGTACTGGGGCGGCGATGAACGCGGCAACGATTTCTCCGGCCCCGCGCACGACTTCTCGTGGTGCGTGCCGATCTCGACCCAATGCCTGCACGCGGCGGGTTCGGCGCTCGCGTTCAAGTTGCGCAAGGAACCGCGCGTCGCGGTATCGATCTGCGGCGATGGAGGCTCTTCCAAGACTGATTTCTACGCGGCGATCAACGCGGCGGGTGCGTGGAAGCTTCCCTACGTCGGCGTCATCGTCAACAACCAGTGGGCGATCTCCGTGCCCAGGAAGATGCAGACCGGCGCGCCGACGCTGGCGCAGAAGGGCCTGGCGGGCGGCCTTGCCTGCGTGCAGGTCGATGGCAACGATCTCATCGCGGTGCTCGACGTCGTGGAAATGGCGATCACCCGCGCGCGCGCCGGTGAAGGCGGCAGCGTGATCGAGGCCATCACCTACCGCCTCGGCGACCACACCACCGCCGACGACGCGCGTCGCTATCGCGGCGAGGATGAAGTCAAGGAGGGATGGAAGCGCGAGCCGATGATCCGCATGCGCAACTGGCTGACCGCGCAGGGCTGGTGGAGCGAGGCCGAAGAGGCCGCGTGGAATGAGGAATGCGGCAAGCGGGTCGACGTCGAGATCAACGCGTATCTTGAAAGCAAGGTGCAACCGGTCGAGGCCATGTTCGATTACCTGCACGGCGACATGCCCTCCGACGTGGCGGCGCAACGCGCGCAGGCCATGGCCATCGATGCGGCACGCGCTTCGGGGCCGCGATCATGAGCGCGATCACCCTCATCGAAGCCATCACGCAGGCGCTGGCATGGGAGATGACGCACGACCCCAGCGTGGTCGTGCTCGGCGAGGACGTCGGCGTCAACGGCGGCGTGTTCCGTGCGACCGCCGGGCTGCAGGACAAATTCGGCCCGACGCGCGTGCTCGATACGCCCCTCGACGAGACGATGATCGCGGGCCTTACGGTCGGCCTTGCAGCGCAAGGCATGAAGCCGGTGGCCGAGTCGCAGTTCGACGGTTTCGTGTATCCAATGGTCGATCACCTCATCTGCCATGCGGCGCGCCTCCGTTATCGCACGCGCGGACGCATGACCTGCCCTATGGTGCTGCGCGTGCCCTGGGGCGGCGGCATCCGCGCGCCGGAGCATCACTCCGAAGCGAACGAATCGATCTTCACCAACGTGCCGGGATTGCGCGTGGTCATGCCCTCGTCGCCCGCGCGGGCGTACGGGCTGCTGCTGGCGGCAATCCGCGACCCCGATCCGGTGATCTTCTTCGAACCCAAGCGCATCTATCGTCAATACAAGGAAGAGGTTCCCGACGACGGCGAAGCCCTGCCCCTCGACGTCTGCTACGTGTTGCGCGATGGCAGCGACGTGACGTTCGTGACGTGGGGTGCGCAGGTCAAGGAGACGCTGGAAGCCGCCGAAGCGCTCGAGCACGAAGGCATCAGCGCCGAAGTAATCGACGTTGCCACGCTCAAACCGCTCGACTTCGCGACCATCGCCGAATCCGTCGCAAAAACCGGGCGGTGCGTGATCGTGCACGAGGCCGCGAAGACCGCGGGCTTCGGTGCCGAGATCGCGGCCAGGCTGGCGGAGGAGTCGATGTACGACCTCGTCGCGCCGGTGCAACGCGTGACGGGTTACGACACGCACATTCCGCTGTTCCGGCTCGAGATGAAGTACCTGCCCAGCGTCGAGCGCATCGTCGCCGCGGCGAAACGCGCGCTCTCCTCGAGCTGATGACACGCGCCCGCGTGATCGGACACATTACCCAGCGCGTCGCCAGGTGGACTCCCGCCGGCGCCGCAGCGCGGATCGACAAGGACTGACATGGCGAAGAACAAACCGTTTCACCTGCCGGATCTCGGCGAAGGCTTGCCTGACGCGACCATCGTCGAATGGTTCGTCAAGGTGGGAGATGTCATCCGCCTCGATGCGCCGCTCGTTTCGATGGAAACCGCCAAGGCCGTGGTCGAGGTGCCGTCGCCCTTTTCGGGCACCGTGCGCAAGCTCGGCGGCGCGACCGGCGACGTGATCGTGACGGGCTCGGTGCTCGCCGAGTTCGAGGTCGACCCGAATGCGCCGCAACGCGCCGAGGGACAGGACACCGGGCATCACCACGGCCCGCCCGCCGCGCACAAGGGCGCCGGTCAGCCGACGCCCGCGCCCGACGACGGCGACGCCGTGATTGCGTCGGATGTCGGCGGCGATCTTCCAGGGCCTACCGCACCGCCGGCCAAGAGTGCCGATGCGGGGACCGTGGTGGGCGCGATGCAATCCTCCGATGCGGTGCGCAGCGAAAAATCCATTGCGATCGGCGGCGTCAAGGCGATGCCGGCGGTGCGCGCACTTGCACGCAAGCTCGGCGTGGACCTGGCGCGGGTGCGAGGCAGCGCCGCGGACGGTGCGGTGACGATGGCAGACGTGAAGCGCGCGGCGGGCGATGGCAGCGCGAAAGTCGGCGCCCCTGCTGCGAGCTCCGTCCATGGTTCGACCGGCTCGCCGCGAGCGGAGTCCTCGGATCGCGGCAGTTCGGGCCCCGGATCATCCACGCCGCGCGCGGAGTCCGGCAACCGCAGCGACTCCGAGGCGCGCACATCGCTGTCGGCAGCAGGCAAACCCATGCGCACCCAGCCGCCTGGCGTGGTCGCCACCGGCCAGCCCGAGCAACTGAAAGGCGTGCGTCGCAACATGGCGCGCGTGATGGCGGCAGCGCACGCGCAGGTCGTGCCGACGACGCTGACCGACGACGCCGACGTGCACGCGTGGGCTCCGGGCGAGGACCTCACCGCGCGCCTGGTCCGCGCGATCGTGGCAGCCGCGCGCGCGGTGCCCGCGCTCAATGCCTGGTTCGACGGCGACAAGCTCATGCGCACGCTGCACCGGCAGGTCGACATCGGGCTCGCGGTCGACACCGAAGATGGACTGTTCGTACCCGCGCTGCGCAACGCGGACATGCTCGATGCGCGCGGCGTGCGCGAAGCCGTCCGACGTTTGCGCACGCAGGTCGAGGATCGATCGATCGCCGCGTCCGAGCTTTCCGGCTACACCATCTCGCTGTCGAACTTCGGCATGTTCGCGGGCCGCTACGCCACGCCCGTGGTGGTGCCGCCGACGGTCGCCATCGTCGCCGCCGGGCGCGGCAGGCACCAGATGACGCCGGTGATGGGCGGCTTCGAGTCGCATCGCGTCCTGCCGCTCTCGCTGACCTTCGATCATCGCGCGTGCACGGGCGGCGAGGCCGCACGCTTCCTCAAGGCGATGCTCGACGACCTCGCCTCGCCCCACTGAACGGGATGCCCGCAGCTCAGGTCGGCAACGCCGACCTGACACAAGGGTCGCGGCGCGCGCGGAAGCGCCAACAATGTCGACTGCCACCTGTTCATTGGACGATGCCCCGCGCACAATGACCGCCTGACAGCCGGGAACGCGCCCGTGGCAACTCCGCAGGAACCAGCTTCCGCTCCCGGCGCATTCGAGCGCCTCTACGACGAGTTGCACGTGCTCGCGCATCGGCAGCTTGCGCGGCTCCCGGGCACCATGCAGACAACGGGCCTGGTGCACGAAGCCTTCCTCAAGCTGGCGAAGGTCGACGGCAACGCGCTCGAGCGCGCGCACTTCCTCAACCTGGCCAGCCGCGCCATGCGCCAGATCCTGGTCGATGCGGCAAAGCGCAAGCATGCGGACAAGCGAGGGGGCGGTTTCGCGATCACCTCGTTGACTGGCGAGCCGGGCATCGCAGCGCCCGAACCTGCGATCGACGTGCTCGAGCTCGATCGCGTGCTGGCGCGCCTCGAAGCGATCGACGCGAGATCGGCGCAGCTGGTCGAGCTGCATTTCTTCGGCGGGCTGGACTTCGGCGCCGTGGCCGAGACGCTGGGCGTGTCGCTGCGCACGACGATGCGCGACTGGCGCGCGGCGCGGGCGTTGTTGCACGCTGAACTGAGCAGAGCCTAGGGCCTGGTCGCTCGGTATGGATGACGCCGCGGAAAACGCCACGCTGCAAAAGGCACTGTCGATATTCCGCGAGCTGGTCGATCTGCCGGAGTGCGAGCGCGTCGCGTGGTTCGAAGCGCGCTGCGGACCCGATGAAGAACTGCGCACGACGGTCGAGCGCTTGCTCGCTGCGGACAGCCGGCCGGCGGGTCCTCTCGACGATCGGGCCGCACTGTTCGACGCGCATCGGGGCGACCGGTTCGAACACACCGAAGTGGTGGCCGGCCCGCGCCAGGACAACGAAGCACGCCTCGGCCAGCACGTTGGCGCCTATCGCCTTGTCAAACTGCTCGGACACGGCGGCATGGGCGCGGTGTACCTTGCCGAGCGCAACGCGGGCGGATTCACGCAGCAGGTCGCGCTCAAGCTGATCCGGAGTGGTTACGAGGGCAGCGACGCGCGCCGACGCTTCGAGCGCGAGCGCCAGATCCTCTCGCGCCTGCAACACCCGGCGATTGCGCGGCTGTACGACGGCGGCGTGCTCGAGGACGGTTCGCCGTGGTTCGCGATGGAGCTGATCGAAGGCGAGAACCTCAGCCAGTGGTGCGCGCGCTGGGCTTTGCCGGTGCGCGAGCGCGCCGCGCTGGTGCTGCGCATCGCCGAGGCGGTGCAGTACGCACACCAGCAACTCGTCATCCATCGCGATCTCAAGCCCACCAACATCCTGATCGACAAGGATGGAGGTCCGCACGTTCTCGACTTCGGCATCGCCGCGCTGCTCGACGAACAGGACCAGGAAGCAACTTCTCCGCACACCTTCATCCACACGCCGGAATACGCGGCACCGGAGCAGATCCGCGGCGATCCGCACAGTGCGGCGACCGACGTGTTCACGCTCGGCATCATCCTGTTCGAGCTGCTGGTGGGCGCGCGGCCTTTCCAGCAACCCAATGCGACGCCCTTCAAGATGCAGCGCGCGGTGCTGGAGCTCGAGGCCCCGGCGATGCAGGCGGCATTGCCGACGGATCCGGGCGTACTGACCGGGCTCGCTGCGCAGCGGGGAGCAACGCCAGCGCAGTTGCGCAGGCAACTGACGGGCGACCTCGACCTCATCGTGCACAAGGCACTGGAAAAGCGCCCACAGGATCGCTATCCGTCGGTAGCCGCATTCTGCGAGGACCTGCGCCGGCACCTCGACGGGCGCGCCGTGCAGGCGGTTCCACCGCGGTTCGCCTACCGGGCCGGAAAATTCCTGCGACGCCATCGCATCCCGGTCGCTGCCGGTGTCGCGATCTTCGCGGTGCTCGGCATTGCGACGGGCGTCAGCCTCGCGCAGGCACGCGCCGCTCGCCAGGAGGCGGAACGCGCCGAAGCGGTCAAGCAGTTCATCGTGTCGCTCTTCCAGGAGTCGCGGCCCGAGGAGTCCGACGGCGAACCGGTGACTGCGATATCCCTGCTCGACGGCGGCAGCAAGCGCATCGCGGAGCTCGCGAACCAGCCCCGGACCGCTGGTGAGCTCTACAACTCCATTGGCAACGCCTACCTCTATCTCGGCGACTACGCCACGGCCCGCAAGAGACTCGAGTCCGCACTCGAACTACTGCCACCCGAGGGCGAGACGCTGCGACCGCGCTTCGACGTGCTCGTCGATCTGGTGGACATGGCCTCGCATCAGGCCGACATCGAAAACGGTGCGAGGTGGGCAAAGGAAGCAGTCGAATTGCGCGACCGGATCTCCCGCGTGGAAAGCAAATGGTGGCGCCGGGTCGTCGCCGCGCCGCAATTCCGCACGTACTTCGGCGACGCCGCGCAGAATATCGAGTCCCGTTCCGAAGACCTCGACCTGGCCAGGGCGCGACTGCTGGATTACGGCGGAACGAAGAAGCCCGGCATCGAGCTGCGCCGCGCGGTCGCGATGGCGCGTCAGGCGCGTCCCGGTGAGCACGAGACCCGCATCCGGATCGCCCTCAATGACTATGCGCTGGCCCTGTATGCGGACGATCAGAACGAGGAAGCAGTGAAGCGCCTGCGTCAGCTCGTGACGGACCACGAGCGCCGACATGGCGTAGGCGATCCCGCGATCCTGCGCGCCCGACACAATCTGTCGCTGGCATTGCGCAAGCTCGACCAGCTCGCCGAGGCGGAGAAGATCTCCCGCGAGAACACTGCCATCGCGGCCCGCGTGATGCCGTCGACGCACCCCATGAATGCCTACGTCATGAACGCCCTGGCCGGCATCCTGCGCCTGCGGGGCCGCTACCGCGAGGCCGCGCTGTGGTACGTCCGTGCGCGCGGCGTGTTCGATGGCCAGCCGGAGGCCGATCCCGACATGCTGGCCACGCTTCACTACAACGAAGCGCGCAATTTCCTGAACCTCGCAGACGACTCTTCGGCTGCCACTTCACTCGACGAAGCGGACCGGATCTGGCGCGCGGCGCTGGGCGACGCGCACCCCAAGCGCGGCGAAGTCGACACCACGCGTGCGCAGGTCGCGCTCGAGCGTGGCAATGTTGAAGAGGCTGCCCGCGAGTTCGATCGGCTTCTGGTAGCCGAGCGCTCCAAACCTGAGCCGGACACCCGGGCCCAGTTGCGGCTGGTGTCGTTGCAGGCGCAGGCGCATCTTCTCTCTGGCCGTGCAGACGAGGCGCGATCGTTGCTCGGGCGATGGTGGCCACAAGTGCAGCAAACCTATTCGGCGCCGCACGTCGAACAGATCGATTTCCTGCGCTGGCGCGCGACCGCTGCCCTTGAAAACGGGGACGCGGCAGAAGCCGCGAAATCCCTCGACGCCGCCACCGCGCAGTTCGCGGACCGGGGACTGGGCAGCGCCACGTCACCCGACCTTGATCTGCTCAAAGCCCGAATCGCCTGCGTCCGGAATGACATTCCAGAATGCCTTTCCGCTGCGCGGCTTGCGCACTCGGGCTACCGCGAACAACTCGGCGAACGGGCGTGGCCGACGCGCGTGGCTCGCGGATGGTCGACTGCTGCGGCCTTCCGCCAGAAACCCCGGTCTGCACCCGCGCGCGCGGAACACCTGCGCGCAGTCGCCGCGCTGCAGGCGGCCCGTCCGTTCGATCCGCAGGCGCGCGAGCTGGTAGCACTGGTGCGGCCCTGATCGGTATCGGGGCGCGTCGCCCGAGCCCGAGCCAGACGTGGCTTGCCGACGCACAGCGGGCAGCGGTGTCGGCGCGCGGTCACGCGTTTGCGTATTTGCCCTAGGTGCCGGATTGCCCGATGGCAGCACGCAACGCGTCGAGTGTCACGCCGTCAGCCAGCATGCCGATCTCCTCGCCGTCGAGCGATGCCGAGCCGTCCAGACCGCATGCCACCGCAACGCCGCGCTTGAGTTTCGCGACGACCTGCCCGGCATCGGACGCCGTCGCAAACGCAATGCTTGTCAGCATCAGGGCCCCATTTGAATCGAGCACCTTGAAGTGGAAGGTGCCCGCACGCTCGCGCCAGGTCTTGATGACCGCGGCCTTGTCCGGAGCAGGCGAGGCAACCGGCCTCGCTGCTGCGGCCTCCGCCGGCATCGCGAGCGGTCTCAGGCCAACGCCAACGCGCAACGATCGCATGAAGGGGGCAGCACGCTCACGTGCCTTGCGGCCGCCCTCGCTGAGGACTTCCTCCACATGCACGGGGCGCTGCATGAGATCGCGGTAGCGTTCGCGCGCCGGTGCAAGTTCCGAATCGATTCGCTCGAACAGTTGCTGCTTCGCGTCTCCCCACGCAATTCCGGTGGTGAAGGCGTCCTGCATTGCATGCGTTTCCGCCGCGCTCGCAAACGCCTGGTACAACGCAAACACGTTCGACGTTCCCGGATCCTTGGCTTCGCCCGGTGCGCGCGAATCCGTGACGATGCCGAGCAGTGCCTTGCGCAGTGCCTTGGCTTCAAGCCACAACGGAATGGTGTTGTCGTAGCTCTTCGACATCTTGCGGCCATCGAGCCCTGGCAGGGTCGCCACCGACGCATCGACCTCGGCTTCCGGCAGCACGAACGGCGCCGGCCCACCCTCGAAATGCCCGCCGTAGAGGTGATTGAAGCGCTGCGCAAAATCGCGCGCCATCTCGATGTGCTGGACCTGGTCGCGCCCGACCGGCACGCGATGCGCATTGAACATGAGGATGTCCGCTGCCATCAGCACCGGGTACGAAAAAAGTCCCATGCTGATGCCCGCGTCGGCGTCGAGCTCGTTGGCAAGGTTGGCATCGACGGATGCCTTGTAGGCGTGCGCGCGATTGAGCAGGCCCTTGGCCGCAACGCACGAGAGCAGCCACGCGAGTTCAGGGATTTCCGGGATGTCGGACTGGCGATAGAAGAACACGCGTTCGGGATCGAGGCCGAGCGCGAGCCACGTCGCGGCGATTTCGAGCGTCGAGCGCTGGACGCGCGCGGGGTCCTGGCACTTCACCAGGGCGTGGTAGTCGGCCAGGAAGAAGAAGGATTCGACATCATCGCGCTGGCTGGACGCGATCGCCGGCCGGATCGCCCCCACGTAATTGCCGAGATGCGGCGTGCCGCTGGTCGTGATGCCGGTCAGCACCCTGTGGCGAATGGTCATCCGTTCGAAGCAATCTGCACAGAAGTCATGTTGCGATTGTAATGCCCACGGCGATGCCCCTAGACGCGCTCGCCGTGACGATCAGCGGCGCCTGATAAGGGGCGACACGGCCCATCGCACTGCCTGCGTCTAACCCCGCGCGCGCGCGCCGTGCGTTTCGAACAGTACCCCCACTTGGAGAATCGTCATGCCGGCCCGCTTGAGCCTCGCCCTGGCTGCACTGCTCGTTGCCACCGCACCGGCGCACGCCGGACCCCTGGTGGACGTCACCGTCGTGGATCCTGCCGGGAACGCCTTTGCGCAAACGCGGTTCCGGGGCGACAGCTACGTCGCAGGCGAACCCGGCGCTGCGTACACGCTGCGCGTTGCCAACCGCAGCGGCGAGCGCGTACTGGTGGTGCTTTCTGTCGACGGCGTCAACGTGATCAACGGACGAACCGCAAGTCCGTCGCAACAAGGTTACGTGCTCGCGCCGTGGCAACAGGTGGACGTCCGCGGCTGGCGCAAGAGCCTCGAGGAAACCGCCGGGTTCTATTTCACCGAACTGCCGGACAGCTATGCCGCGCGAACCGGCCGACCGCTCGATGTCGGCGTGATCGGCGCCGCGGTGTTTCGCGAAGTACCGCCTCCTTCCATCACCGCCTCGCCGCCGGTCGCCTTCGAGGATCGCGGTTATGGCGAACACGGCGACACTGCCAAGCGCGCGGCAAATGCCGGTGCGCGGCGCGAGCGCAGCCAGGCACCGATGGCGCAGCAGTCGCAGTCGTCAGCGGACGCGGCCGCCGCGCCGCTCGGTACCGGTCACGGCGAGCGGCGCTACGATCCGGCGAGCACCACCGTCTTCCAGCGTGCAAGCAGCCGCCCCGACGAAATCGTGCGGGTGTTCTACGATCGCCACGAAAGCCTGGTTGCACGCGGCATCTGGCCGGCGCCGCACTACTCGCAGCGCGTGCCGCGTGCGTTCCCGGGTTCGTTCACGCCCGACCCCTGGTGAGGCCCTGTCTCCAAGAGGGCGAGCGTCCGACAGCCGGTGCGTGCACGCCACACGCACCGGACGAGCAACAACTCATCCCCTGGCGGGGTTGAGTTAGGATGCCGACTCGACAGGCCTTACCCGGTCCCGGTTCCTGTTGCACTGGGAGCGCGATATGGGCGCCGCCGCGACTTGGCCAAAACCAGTCGCAAGGACAAGACCGTCGTCGCCATCGCCCAAATTCAACCTGGGGGAACCATGACTTTCACAAAACTGATCCGCGCGGCGGCAATCGCCGGCCTCGCCCTCGCATCGCCGTTGATCTTCGCCGCTGACCAGCCGCAACCCGAGGTTCGAGGCACGTTCCGCTACGCGACGACCGCCACCTACTTCGACGTCTCGCCACCATTGCGCTCGATTCCCATTATCCCGTCGCCCGATGTCGAGGGCTCCGGATTCTTCGGATCGCTGATGGCCGATCCGGACCCGCCGGGCAAGCTCACCTACGGCGAGCAGGATCGGGACGGAAACGTACAGGATTGGATCGGGCCGCCACTCGACATCCCTGCGCCCGCTCAGAACTTCAACGTCGGCACCGGCACCGCGAACCCGCCCGATCCCGTCGGTGACGTGAGCGCTACTCACTACGTGCGCATGTCGAACGCGACGTTCCAGATCTTCAACAAGACCGGCACCTCGCAGTTTGGGCCTGCGGCGATCAACACCCTGTTCGTCGGCTTCAGCGGCCCTTGCGAAGTCGAGAATGCGGGCGACCCGATCGTGCTCTACGACCAGCTCGCCGACCGTTGGCTGCTAACCCAGTTCTCGGACGGTAACGGACCCGGATTTTTCCTGTGCGTCGCAATTTCCACGTCACCAGACCCGCTCGGTACGTACTTCCGCTACGCATTCCAGACGGCGGTGTTCCCGGATTATCCCAAGTTCGGTGTGTGGCCCAATGCCTATGTCATGTCGACTCGCGAGCTCGGCAGCAACTCGATTGGCGCGTATGCCGTAGATCGCGCGCAGATGATCGCCGGCAATCCGACGCCGACCATCATCTCCTTCGTCAACCAGATGACCGCGGAGACCGCGCGCTTCCTCGGCGACGGCTTGCTGCCCGCCGACCTCGACGGAACCACGCCGCCACCTGCGGGCAGCCCGGCGTACTTCGTCGGATCGATGGACAACGGCGGCCCGTACGGTGCGACCTTCGACGCCCTGTTCGTGTGGAAATTCAATATCAACTTCGCCAATCCCCCTGCCTCGACTTTCGTGCTCGCGCCGCCGATTCCGATTGCGCCATACGACACGATCTACCCCTGCACTGGACGCAGTTGCATTCCGCAGCCCGCCCCGCTGGGCGCGGTGGACATCCTGTCGTACCGGCAGCGTCCGATGCATCGCGCCGCCTATCGCAACTATGGAAGTTACGAATCGATCGTCACCAACCAGTCGGTCGAAGCGACACCTCTCCACGCGGGCATCCGCTGGTGGGAGCTGCGCAACCTGAGCGCCGCGACCCCGGTGCTTTACCAGGACAGCACCTTCGCGCCAGCCGATGGCGTGCAACGCTGGATGGGTTCGATCGCGCAGGATCGTTCGGGCAACATGGCCATGGGCTACAGCGTCGGCGGAACCACCGAGTTCCCGGGCATCCGTTACACCGGGCGCCTGGAAAGTGATCCACTCGGCACGATGGCGCAGGGCGAAGGCACGTTCGTCGCCGGTACGGGCGGATCGAGCCAGACGACGCGCCGCTGGGGCGACTACACGTCGATGAACGTCGACTCCGCCGACGATTGCACGTTCTGGTACATCAACGAGTTCTTCGCGGTGACCGGCACGCAATGGACGCTGCGCGCCGGTTCGTTCAAGTTCCCCGATTGCGGAACACCAAGCTTCGGCATGGCCGCTGTGCCGCTGCAGCAGAAGGTCTGCACGCCGAACAATGCTTCGATCACCGTGGACGCGCACGGCTACAGCAATTTCGTCGGGACCGCGACGCTGATCGCGAGCGGGCAGCCTGCCGGCACCAACGTGGCCTTTTCGCCAGCCTCCATCACGGCGGTACCCGGGTCGTCCACCTTGACCCTTTCCAACACGGCCGCCGTGACGGCGGGCACTTACAACATCACGGTGACCGGAACGGGTGGCGCGCCTCCGATCGGTCGGTCACGCACGGTTGCTGTGGATTTCGTCACGGCGACGCCGAGCGCGCCGGGGTTGACGGGTCCGGCCAATGACCTGACCAATGCAACGCTCAGCCCACTCTTCACCTGGTCTGCGTCGACAGGGGTCGAGTCCTACGTGGTGGAAATCGCGAGCGACGCCGCGTTCAGCACGATCGTGCACACCAGCCCCGCGCTGAGCGGCGTTTCGTATCAGATGCCCTCGGGTGTACTCGTCTTCAGCAGTCGATATTTCTGGAGAGTCAGGGCCACTAATGTGTGCGGAACGGTAACCAGCTCGACCGTGCGCAATTTCATCACGCGCCCGCGGGTCGGCCAGTGCGCTGCAGGCTCTTCGCTCACGACGCTGTACTTCGACAACATGGAGAATGGAGTCAACGGCTGGACCACGGATCCCGTGGCGGGCACGACTTGGACGCAGAGCACCGCACGGCCCTTCAGCGGAGCGCGGTCGTGGCTCGCGGTCGACGTCGTCACCGCTTCGGACCAGCGCCTGACTTCGCCCGTCATCGCACTGCCGACGGGCCAGCAACTGCTGACGCTGCGATTCAAGCACGACGTGTCGATGGAACCGAATGCACCGGGCTGTTTCGACGGCGGCTTCGTCGAGATTTCGACCAACGCCGGAGCGACCTGGACGCCGATCCCGGCCGCGCGGGTGTTGCAGGACTTCTACGACGGCGCACTGGGCAATGGCACGCAGGCCTGGTGCGGCACGCAGCCGTACACCACGGCCAGCCTCGACATCGATTCCTTCGCAGGGCAGAACGCGCAGTTCCGGTTCCGCGCGATCACGGACACCAGTGTCGGCTTCGCGCCGCACGGCTGGTACGTGGACGACGTCAGCGTAGTGAGTTGCGCGGCATCGGACCGGCTGTTCATCGACAGCTTCGAGGAATTATAGGCCTGCATTCCAGCAGGGCAGGAAAAAGGGGCCCTCGGGCCCCTTTCTTTGTTGAAGCTTCGCGCGCGTCAGTCGCGCATCAGCGTGGACTTGCCGAACAACGACTCGATGAGGTCGACCGCGAGCTCGGCCGTCGCGTTGCGCGAATCCAGCGCTGGATTGAGTTCCATCACGTCCAGTGAAGCCATGCGGCCGGTGTCGGCGATCATTTCCATGACCAGCTGCGCTTCGCGGTAGTTCGGCCCACCGGGAACCGTGGTGCCGACCGCAGGCGCGATCGAAGGGTCCAGGAAATCGACGTCGAAGCTGACGTGCAGGTGGTGTTCGTCCGTGAGTCCGGCGAGCGCCTCATCCATGGTGCGCTTGATGCCGACCTCGTCGATGTAGCGCATGTCGTAGATCCTGAGTCCCGCTTCCTTGACCAGCCGCTTCTCGCCCGGATCGACGGAACGGATCCCGATCTGGTGGATCTGGCCCGGCGACAGGATCGGCGATTCACCGCCCAGATGCGTCAGCTCGCGCGGTCCCATGCCGCACAGGCACGCCACCGGCATGCCGTGGACGTTGCCCGATGGGGTGAGCTCCGACGAGTTGAAATCGGCATGGGCGTCCAGCCACAACACGCGCAGTTGCTTGCCCTGCGATTTGCAGTGCAGCGCCACCGCCGTGATGGAGCCAATCGCCAGGCAATGATCGCCGCCGAGCAGGATCGGCAGGCGCCGGCCTTCCAACTCCGCGTACACCGATGTCAGCACGCTGCGGTTCCAGGCAACGACTTCGGGAAGATGCCGGTAGCCCCCGGTCGGGTCGCGCCAGGGATTCACCGGCCCCGAAAGATTCCCGAGGTCGCGCACGGAATGGCCCCTGCGCGCGAGCGCCTCCGGCAATCCGGCGACGCGCAATGCTTCGGGGCCCATCGACGAGCCGCGCGTGCCTGCGCCCACATCGGTGGGGACACCGATGAGCGACAGCGCGGGGAGGGCCGACCTGGATTCCACCGGCGATTTTCCGCGCGCGTGCGAATCGGACTCCGGTCCGGTCATACAACCGCCGCCGGGGGCTGCGCATCACTGGCGCGTTGCCGCAGCGCACCGAGCAGATCCGCGGCCGCGCTCTCGATTCGCCGATAGATCGCATCCGGCAAGGGTTCGTCACGGCAGACGCCGGGCTTGAGCAACCGCTCGAGTTCCACGGCGCGTTGGGCTAGGTCTTCGTAACCGAAGGCGGCGCTCGCGCCCGACATGCGATGGATCAGCACGCGGAATGCATCGCATGCGTCGCGCGAAGGCGGATCGGCCTGCCACGCACTCCAGAGACGCTCGAACTCCGCCACCTTTTCCGGCAGGGACTCGTGGTAACTCCAGACGATGGCGTCGAGGGATACGGATGTTTCGCGCATGGGAATTCCGATTGTGGTGCCGGCACCCGGATTCGAACTGGGGACCTATCGCTTACAAGGCGATTGCTCTACCAACTGAGCTATGCCGGCTCCGGCTTGAAGCAATGGGGGGCGATTGTAGCGGGGGCGGCGCGATGCGCGTCAGAAGCAGGGAATGGTCCGCTCGGTCAGGCGCCGAGCGCCCGGCAGTAGCGTGCGCCAGTCGACGTTTCGCGCCGCGCCGTGCGCGTAGTCGAGGAAATATTCGGGACGCGTCTCGGTGCGCTCCGCGATTTCGGCGTCGAAACCCATCGCGGCGAGTTCGGCCCTGCGTCGTTCCGCATTCGAGACCTCGCGGAACAACCCGAGCGAGATCGTGTTCTGCTGGTCGCCGGACGAAACCACGTAGTAGTCGCGTACGCCGCGTGCCGACAGCTGCCGCGCAAACGCGAGCGCTGCTTCGCGCGACGGTTGCGCGGGCAGGAAAACGACGTGGCCATAGGACTGCGTGCGCGCGCGCTCGCGAAACTGGATCCGGTCGACAACCGGTGTCAAGGCGTTCATGGCCGCACGCAGGTCGGCTTGCGTGTCGAACGGCCCCAGGCTCGTGCACGTGAGATTCCGAGGTGCGGGAGCGCGCGGCGCCGGCCGGTTCGGGGTGCGTGGTGCCCGCTCGGCGAGCAGGACCAGGGGCGGCACACCCGGATCGCTCAACGGCAGGCGCGGCGCCGGCTGCCGTTGGGCCAGCACGAGCCATGTCGCGACTCCGATATTGGCTGCGAGCAGGAGCAGCAGCAGCAAGCGAATGAACATGCGCGACCGTCTTTCGTCCAGCGTGGATTGTAGGGGCTGCTGCCGCTCATGCAGCCGTGTCGTGGTCCTGCAGTCCGAGCCTTGCGTAGCGTGCCAGTCCCGCGAGCACCAGCTGCGGCACGAAGGTCGCCATTGCGCCGAAGTGTCGGGCCAGCGCGCCCGCGCCCCCTCCCGTGAGCACGAGCACCGGAGCAACGCCGTGCTCGGTCGCGGCGCGTTGACAGTGTTCGATGAGGCCAATGGCCGCAAAGGCGCAGCCGCTGGCGATGCCGCCTGCCGTGTCCAGCGCGAATTCCGTCCCCGGCACATCCGCCGGCAGGGAGGAAAGATCGGCAAGCTGCGGAGCGAGGCTTGCGAGCGTGCGTTGCATCGCCTGTGGCGTGGGCGCGATCAGCCCACCCGTGTGCGCGCCCTCTGCCCCGATGAGATCGATGGTGAGCGCACTGCCGACCGACGCCACGAGAACGGGTACGCGTGGCCAGAATCCGCGCGCGGCAATCATCGCCAGGAATCTGTCCACGCCGAGTTGCGCCGGGTTGCGGTAGGCAACGCGCAGGTCGCCGCATCCTGCGAGCGATCGCGCACTCCGGCGGGGCACTCCGGGCACCACGCGGTTGCAGGACTGCTCGAATCGCTCGAGCCACGGCGGCCGCGCGACACTGGCTATCCAGATGCCGCGCCACGGCCGCGCCACCAGGCACTGCTTCCACTGCGCGTCCACGTCGCTTTCCGCATGCGCAATCGCGCCCACGCCCTGTTCGGAACCATCCGCGTCGGCAAGCGTGCACCACTTGAGCCGCGTGTTGCCGATGTCGACCAGCAGTGTTTCGCGATCATCCATCCTGTCGACCCTCCATCAGCACGCTGACTTCGCCCGCGCCGATCGATACGCACGTCGCACCGGTGCGCAGGCGCAGTCGCCCCTCGAGGTCGATCCCTTCGGCGATACCGGAGTCGCCGCTGTCCATGCGCACTGCGCGTCCGCGCAATGCGTCGCGAGCGTCCCAGCGCTGCACGAACGCGGACAGCCCTTCGCGACGGAACAACGCCAGCCCCGGCACCAGCGAATCGAGCAACTGCGCCAGCACGAGGTTGCGGTCCGGTATCCGGCCAAGCGCCTCGGACAGGTCGACGCTGGGCCGCGCAATGGACGCCCGGCTGGCGGCTGGCAACTCAACGTTGATGCCGATGCCGATGACTGCAGTGCTCGGGCCATGCCAGTCTCCGGCGAGATCGATGAGGATGCCGCCGAGCTTGCGGCCCTCGTGAAGCACGTCGTTCGGCCACTTCAGTGCGACGCACGGCACGCCAACCTGCTCGAGCGCCTCCGCAACGAGCACCGCAACGGCAAGGCTCAACCCGCCCAACTGCCCGACTCCGCCCTCGTTCTTCGTGAGCAGCGAAAACCATAGCCCCCCACCGAACGGCGAAGCCCATTCCCGTCCGCGCCGCCCGCGGCCGTCGGTCTGGTGTTCCGCAACCAGCACGCTCAGATCGGGGAGGTCCGCGGCAGCAGTGCGCAGGTCATCGTTCGTCGATCCCGTCGTCGCCACGATGGCCAGCGAACCCAGTGCCCGTTGCGTAGCGGGCGACAGATTGCACAGGACCCTTTCGCGCTCGAGAGCCTGCCACGGTTGCAGCAACCGGTAGCCGCGCCCCGCCACCGCCTCGATGGCCACCCCATGCGAGCGCAGTTGCCCGATGCGTTTCCAGATAGCCGCACGAGACACACGGAAGCGTTGCGCCAGCGCGGCGCCCGAATGAAGCGCACCGTCGGACAGCACCTGCATCAGTTCGCTCGGGGCCGTCATCGCGGCCTGCGGTGCAGCAGTCGTGCGCGTTCGAAGCGATGTTCGCGTCCTTCGCACAATCGCGCGATGTTCGTCCGGTGTGTCCACAGCATCGCGCCGGCCACGAATCCGGTGTATGCAATGAGCTGCGGGTGTGCTTCGGGCGGGGACCACAGGAGACTGGCGAGGAACACGGCGAATCCGGCAACAAGGGTGGCGAGGCTCACCCATCCGCCGAGCACGAGCACGGGAATCCAGATCGCGACGCCAACCAGGGCACCCTGCAGCCACAGCACCAGCAGAGCCCCAATGGCGGTGGCCGCGCCCTTGCCCCCGCGAAAGCCGTGGTAGACCGGCCACACGTGACCGACCAGGACGCTGATCGCCGCTATGACCGCGGCCATGGTGGGTTCGAGATTCCAACGGGTCGCGAGCCATTGGGCGAGCGCGACCGCGAGCAGCGCTTTGCCCACGTCGATGACCATGACGCCGGCCGCGAACCGCAATCCCTGCGTGCGGAATGCATTGGTGCCGCCGGCGTTGCCGCTGCCGAGCGAACGGATGTCCACTCCGCGGGCCCGACCGAGCAGGAGACTGCCCGACACGGAACCCATCAGGTATGCCGCTATTCCGAACAGCACCAGTGCGGAAGATTCCATCACGACGAGCGCTCCTGCCGAGCGCCGGACCCCCGCCCGACGACTGCAGGAAGGTCCAGGCACTCCTGCACGCCCACGATGAGGGCGCCGGGGCCCGCATGCGCTCCAATGGCCGTGCCCGCGTCGCCTGTCCAGCACGCGTCGATCGAAGGAATGTGGCTGCGCAGCGCTTCGGCCAGTTGCGACGCGCCGCCGGGATCATCGCAGTGACCGATGTTGATGCGCCACCGCGCGTCGCCCCGGCAACGACGACCCAGCCACGCGGCGAAGCGCTGCGCCAGTCGCGTATTGCCCCAAAGCACGCCGCTCAGCGCCATGCGGCCGCGCGCATTCATTCCGATGATGAGCCGCACGCGCAACCAGCGCGTGAGCGGACCCGCGAGTTTCGGCGCGCGTCCGCCCCGGATGCCGTAGGCAGGATCCGCGATCAAGGCGAACAGGCGCGTGCGCATACGCATCGTTTCGACACGGGCGACCACGGCATTGAGGTCGCAACCGCGCGCAGCCGCCTCGGCCGCGTCGATCGCGACAAGGCCCTGCGCGACCGACGCGCAGCGCGTGTCGATGGCGGCGATGCGCTGCTCGCTGCGCACACGCGAAGCCGCGCTCTCTCCCGCCTGCAGTGTTCCGGACACCGCGCGCGAGAGTCCGACATACACGACGTCGTGACCGTGCGCGGTCAGGTATTCGAACACGCGCACGAAATCGCCGGGCGGCGGCTGCGAGGTGCGCGGCGGTGGTTGCTCACCCGAGCGCATCAGCGCATAGAACTCCGGTGGTGTCAGCGACACGCGATCCACGTAGTCGCGCGTTCCGAAGCTGACACGCACGGGCACCCAGTGCAGACCCTGCCGGTCCGCGATCGCCATGGGCACGTCGGCGCCCCCATCGACCACGATCGCGACGGCCTGGTCCGACGCCATGCTCGCGGCCTGCGCATGCATGTCGTCGGCCTTGTGGCCAGACACGTCGCCAAAAGCTTCAGCCGCGCGAAACAGTTCGCCCGGCGCGTCGATGTGCGCATGCACGCGTACCCGGGTGTCGCTGCCGGCAACGACCAGGCTCGACAGGGGAAGCCGCGACAGCGTCTGCCTGATGCTCACGCGATCAAGACCAGCACCTGAAATCAGGCACTCCGTGCAGTACTTCTGCGGAGAATCCGGCGCGAAGTGCGCCGTCCCGCGCGGCGTCGCCTCCCTCATCTCCGCGATGACCCCAGGCGCGGGGCGCGCAGCGTGGACCCTTCGACCGCTGTGCCAATAAGCGCTTATCCCCTCGAGCATTTCCACGAAACCCGATGCACCTGCATCCACGACCCCCGCATCGCGCAACACGGCAAGTTGCTCGGGTGTCCGCGCGAGCGCTTCGCGGGCCCGTTCGAGGCCGAGCGTGAATCCCTCGCGGAAGCCCGTTGCGGAAGAAGCTGCGGCCCGATCGAGCGCCGCCGCGAATGCGGCGAAGACCGAGAGCATGGTGCCCTCCCGAGGCTCGGCCACGGCGTCGCGCGCGGATCGCGCTCCGTTCGAAGCCGCGCGCGCCAGCGCAGGCAGGTCCAGCCGCGGCGCGTCTCCCACGCTCTCGGATACTCCTTGCGCAAACTGCGCGATCAATGTGCCGGAGTTGCCGCGCGCGCCGTCCAGCGCCGCCTCCGCGGCGCGCCTGAGGCAGAGCCCGGCACTGGCCTCTGCTGCGTCGCGCACGGCGTCGACTACCGCAGCCAGCGTAAAGGCGAGGTTGGTGCCAGTGTCGCCATCGGCCACCGGAAACACGTTGATGCGATCGAGTTCCTCGCGGCGGCCCTGCACCCGCTCGATGCCCGCGATCAGCGCGTGCCGCACCGCATGTCCGGACACGCCGCGCATGCCATGCGACTCCGCTAGTTCCAGGGAACGCGAGTGTAGAGTGCGCGGTGCGCGCTTTTCCACGGCGGTCCGGCCGGCACAGGCGACCGCTCCGGATTGCAGGTATCCTTCGACGCGGGCGCGCCTGCAACGCCGGGGTGGCTTCTGGACCCGGCGCGCACAACGTGATCCCTGAAAGATCTCGACGTTCGACCTTTGAGCGCGCCCCAGCACCGGCGCAGGAGTTTGCGGCCATGTCACTCTCCCGGATCGGCACAGGACTGCTCGCAACCCTCGTGCTGGCTGCCTGCGCCGACGCTCATGCAGGCGTACGCGAGCCTTCCGCCCAGACACTCTGCAATGCCATCGGCAGTGAGATTTCGGTGGCACCCGACGCAGAGCAGTCGTCTGCGACCAGGCCCAAGGCACGGAGCGCCCACAGCGTCCGTCCCACCGCACCAGCGCCGGCCGCTGCCGGCGGGGGTGGTTCGCGTGGCGGTGGTGGCGACGCCGCCGGTGAGCCCCGTGGCCGCTGGAAGTCTTTTCTTCCCGGCACCTTCAAGTAACGCGTCGATCCGCGGTCCGCTCGGAGCTCCCGTGTTCCTCAGGACGGCCGCGTTGACGGGTGACGCCCGTCGCGTTCACCCGGAGTGATTCGACGCTGGTGGCAGGGATTACGCGCCCAGCGCGTCTTTTCCGACGAGACCTGGGAAGCGGCCCGCCGGCGTATGCGGCTGCTCGATGGCCTCGACTCCGCTGAACTCGCGCGATTGCAGACGCTCGCCTCCGCGTTCCTTCGCGACAAGCATATCGTCGCCGTCCAGGACCTCGAGATATCAGACGAGCGGCGCCTTTTGGTCGCGATCTCGTGTTGCCTGCCGCTGCTGGCGCGCGGCCGCAGCGCGTGGCGCGGTTGGCACGACGTGGTTCTGTATCCGGGCACTTTCCGGGTGCGGCGCCACGAACACGATGAAGCCGAGGAAGTCGTCACCGAGTGGGACGACGAGCTGGATGGTGAGGCGTGGAGCCACGGCCCGATCATCCTTTCCTGGGCAGCCATCGAGGCAGACCTCGCCGACCCTTTCGCGGGCTGCAACGTCATCGCACACGAGATCGCACACAAGCTCGACCTGCTCGACGGTGTGCTGGATGGAACTCCGCCGCTCGACGCAACCGCGCTCGGAAAATGGCGGCAGGCCATGCAGCCGGCCTACGATGCGCTCGTGGCCGCGGTGGATCGCGACGAAGAAACGGCGATCGATCCGTACGCCGCGGAGGGTCCCGACGAATTCTTCGCGGTGGTCACGGAGTACTACTTTTCCGCCCCTGACGTCCTGCGCGAGCACCTGCCCCTGGTTCACGCCGCGCTGCGCGATTACTACCGCGTCGAGATAGGCTGAGCCCTGGTCTTTTTCGGGAGCGACGCAACTCGCCTATCCTAGGGGTGGATGGACCATCGCGACTCGCGTCGCTCCTGCGACTCCTCGCGAAAACCGCTGTCAGGCGAGGTCGCGGGCCGCGGCGAGGACCGCCTCGACGGTGAAGCCGAAGTGCGGGAACAACTCTTCGGCCGGGGCGGAGGCACCGAAGGTGTCGATGCCGACAACCGCACCGTCTAAGCCCACGTACTTGCGCCAGAAGTCGCTTACCCCCGCCTCGACGGCGACGCGCCTCCGGCACCACGAGGGCAGCACGCCTTCCCGGTACTCGAGCGGCTGTTCATCGAACACGCGCGTGCACGGCATCGACACCACGCGCACCCCGACGCCCTGCTGCGTCAGATGACGCGCGGCCTCCATCGCGAGCTCAACCTCCGACCCGGTCGCGATGAGCATCAGCGTCACTTTCGCATCGAGCGGATCGAGCAGGACGTAGCCACCACGCGCGATGTCTTCGACCTGGCGCGCGTCGCGGTGCTGGTGCGCCAGCGCCTGGCGCGAGAACACGAGGCAGGTGGGCCCATTGCGGCGCTCGAGCGCGCATCGCCACGCGACCGCGCTTTCGACCGCATCGCACGGCCGCCACACCGGGTTGTTCGGGATCAGGCGCAGGGATGCGAGATGCTCGATGGGCTGGTGCGTCGGGCCATCCTCACCGAGGCCGATCGAATCGTGCGTGTAGACGTGGATCGCGGCGGCCGGGATCAATGCGCTCATGCGCACCGCGTTGCGCGCGTAGTCCGAGAACACCAGGAACGTCGCGTCGTACGGAATGAAGCCGCCGTGCAGCGCGAGCCCGTTGCTGATCGCCGTCATGGCGAACTCGCGCACGCCGTAATACACGTAGTTGCCCGCGGCCCCGGGAGTGTTCACGTCACGGGATCCTTTCCACAACGTGAGGTTGGAGTGCGCGAGATCCGCCGAACCTCCAATCAGTTCCGGCAATAGCGGCCCGAACGCGTCGAGCGCCATCTGCGAGGCCTTGCGCGAGGCGATGCTCGGGCCCTCGAGCTGCAGCTTCGCGATATAGCGCGCGGCCTCGTCGGCAAAATCTTCCGGGAGTTCCGCGCGGGCGCGGCGCGTCAGTTCCGCAGCGAGTTCGGGATATTCGCGCGCGTAAGCATCGAACACCTCGTTCCACTGGTGCTCGTGTGCCGGGCCGGTGTGCGTTGCGCGCCAGCCGAGGTAGATCTCGTCGGGAATGACGAAAGGCTCGTGCGGCCATTCGAGTTGCGCGCGCGCGGCCGCGACTTCCGCAGACCCGAGCGCGGCACCGTGCGACGACTCCTTGCCGGCCTTGTTCGGCGACCCGTAGCCGATGATGGTGCGCGCGCAGATGAGGGTCGGTCGCTCTTCTTCGTCCTTCGCTTCCTCGAGCGCGCGATAGATTGCGTTGCTGTCGTGGCCGTCGACATCGCGCACCACGTGCCAGCCATACGCTTCGAATCGCGCCGGCGTGTCGTCGTTGAACCAGCCGGCCACGTTGCCGTCGATCGAGATGGAGTTGTCATCCCAGATCGCGATGAGCTTGCCGAGCTTGAGTGTGCCAGCGAGGGACGCGGCCTCGTGCGAGATGCCTTCCATCAGGCAACCGTCGCCCATCAGCACGAAGGTATGGTGATCGACGACGAACTGCTCGCCGCGGTTGAACTCCAGCGCGAGAAGCTTCTCCGCGAGCGCCATGCCGACCGCGTTGGCAAAACCCTGGCCCAGCGGCCCAGTGGTGGTCTCGACGCCAGGCGTTTCCCCGGCTTCGGGGTGGCCCGCCGTCTTCGAGTGCAACTGCCGGAACCGCCTGATCTCTTCCATCGGCAGGTCGTAGCCCGACAGATGCAGCAACGCATAGTGGAGCATCGACCCATGCCCATTCGACAGCACGAAGCGGTCGCGGTTGAACCATTTCGGATTGGCCGGGTTGTGCCGGTAGAACTCGTTCCACAACACTTCGGCGATATCGGCCATTCCCATCGGCATGCCGGGATGGCCGGAGTTGGCGGCCTGCACCGCGTCCATGGCGAGGGCGCGCACGGCATTGGCCAGTTCTCGGCGGGTGGGCATTGCGACTCCGTTTGAAAGGGGTTCGAAAGGGGGCTGGCGAACGCGACGGCGCATGGCTCCGCTCGGATGCGGAGAACGCTGCGTATTGTCTCCGATCCGTCGCGCCCGCGTACACGCCGCGAACCCGCTTCAGGTTCCAATCGGGAATCGTGCGTTAGCCTTTCCCGATGGTTCGACGAAGGCTGCCTGCCAACATTTGCGTGCTGCCGGGGATTCTCGCCCTGCTGTGCGCCTGCTCATCGGGCGCGGCCGGCGAAATCCCCGGAGACGACCAGTTCGGCGAGTCACTCTCCCTGTCGGGCAATACGGTGATCGTGGGTCGGCCCTCGAACAGCACAGGATCCAGCACCCGCGACGGTGCGGCCCTGGTGTTCGTGCGGCGGCAGGGGTCATGGGGCTTCCAGGCCAGGCTGGGCGGTGCGGATTCGACGTTGGCCGCGGGCTTCGGCGCAGCAGTGGCGCTGGACGGCGATACTGCAGCCGTCGCTGCGCCGGCCGGTACGATGCCTCGCGTCTACCTGTTCGAGCGACAGGGCGATCGTTGGCTGCGTCGCGCGGAGATCGGGAGTCCCGAACCGGGCACCGGTTTCGGGCGGGCCGTCGCGCTGGATGGCGACACGCTCCTGGTCGGCGCCCAGTTCCGCAACGCGTCGCGCGGCGGTGCCTATGTGTACGAGCGCGTTGCGAACGAGTGGCGGCTCGCGGGTGTGCTCGTCGCGGCCGCAGGCAGTCCGGACGATCGCTTCGGCAATTCGCTGGCGCTCGACGGTTCGCGCGCGGTCGTCGGTGCAGTGGGCGAAGGGTTCGGCAGCGCCTATGTCTTCGATCGCGTCGGCGGAACCTGGCAACAGACCCAGCGTCTGCAGCCATCGGGCGGACAACCGGGCGACCGGTTCGGGCTTGCCGTCGCGCTGGATGGAGACCGGGCCGTGATCGGGGCCCCCGGCACGGAATCGGACGATCTCGAAGAGCAGGGTGCGGCGGTGGTGTTCGAGCGGGGCCCGACCGGCTGGTCGCAGACCGCCGAACTGTCCGCATTCGATGGGCGCGAGAACGACCTCTTCGGGTGGTCGCTGTCGCTGGATGGCAACACCCTGGTGGCCGGCGCGATTTTCGACACCGATACTGCCAGCGTCCAGGGGTCCGCGTACTCGTTCACGCAGGTGGCCGGGATGTGGGTCAGCAGCAGCAAGCTGCGCGCGTCGCAGCCCCGGCCTTCCGACATCTTCGGCAATGCCGTCGCAGTCGAGAGCGACGTCCTCTGGGTGGGCGCCCCGGGTTTCCAGACCCACAATCCCGGGACGGCGTACGTGTTCGAAAGAATCGGGCCGGCATGGAACTCCGGCGAGCGCTTCGTCGATCCAATCGTGTTCGAAGACCAGTTCGAGAGCGACTAGAGGTCGTTCCCTGCGGAGCTCCCCGCTGTGTAGGCGGGGGAAACCGAAGTCGCCGGTACGACGTTAGGTTCGCCGCGGGCGACGATGGTTGCCACCGCGAGGTCGCCGGTGACATTGACGGTGGTCCGGCACATGTCGAGGAAATGGTTGACTCCGAGAATCAGGCCGATGCCCTCCGGCGGCACCTTGACCATCGCGCAAATCAGCGCCACCACCGGCAGGGAACCCGATGGCACGCCCGCCGTCCCGATGCCGCCGAGGATGCAGACCAGCATCACCAGGATCTGTTGACCCAGCGACAGGTCTACGCCGAAGAACTGCGCGAGGAACAGCACCGTGACGCCCTCGAACAGGGCCGTGCCGTTCTGGTTCGCAGTGGCGCCGATGGTCAACACGAAGCGCGAGACGCGCCGCGGGAGCACCAGCTGCTCGTCGGCCACGCGCAAGGCGGTGGGCAGCGTCGCGTTGCTCGACGCCGTCGAGAACGCCATCAGCATCGCTTCCTGCACGCCGCGGAAGAACCGGAGAGGGGAGTAGTTGCCCGCCACGCGCAGGGCAACCGGATAGACCACGAACATATGGATCGCCAGCGCCGCCACTACCACGAGCACGTAGCCGGCGAGGCGGAACAACAAGTCCCACCCGAACAGTGCTGCGAGGTTGAACATGAAACAGAAAACGGCATAGGGCGCGAGGCGGATGATGAGACCGATGAGCGTCATCGAAACCTGGAAGATGCCGTCGATGCCGCGCTTGATCGTGGCGATCGCCGGGGTCTCGGCGCTCATCACGATGCCGATGCCGAACATCAGCGCGAAAAACATGAGGGCCAGGATGCTGGCGTTGCTCGAGGCCGCACCCACCACATTCTGCGGCACGATCGAGAGCAGCATGCCGATTCCGGTCGGCTGCGCCGCGCTGTCCGCAACGATCGCCTGCGCCCGCTCGGAGCCCTCGGCGAGCATTTGTCGCGCAGTGTCCGGATCCACGCCGACTCCGGGCTCGAATACGTTGACCAGCAGGAGGCCGATCACGACTGCGATGCTCGACAGCACGACCGTCATCGCAAGTGTCCGCCAGCCGATGCGCCCGAGCGAACGGACATCGCCCATTTCGGACACGCCGACCACCAATGCCGAGAAAAGCAAAGGCACGATCAGCATGAAGATGAGGCTGACGAACAGCGTCGAGAACGGCTGCGTCACGTACTTCGTCAGCGCCTGCACCCATGCCGTATCCGCGCCAACGGCGTAGTGGACCACGAGCCCCAGCACGAGCCCCAGCGCGAAGCCGATGGCGATCTTCCAGTGGAGCGGCATGCCGCGCGGCGCCGGACCCGGGGGAGTCGCCGACGGCAGTACTTCGCGTTCGCCTGGAATGTTCAATGCGCTCTCCTCACAGCGAAGCGACCGGGATCTGCGGCTGGCCGCGTGTCGACCTGATCTCGCCGCGCGACAGCCTCGCGAAATACGAATCCATCTCACGCTTGACGACTGGCGCAAGCAGGTACAGGCCGATCACGTTGGGGACGGCCATCAGGAAATAGGTCGCGTCGGAAAAATCGATGAGCCGGCTGAAGTCCATGGTTACGCCGACCACGGTGATCGCGCAGAAGAAAATCTTGTAGCCGAGTTCCACGCGAGGCGACTCGCCGAGCAGGTACGTAGTCGCCTTCGTGCCGTAGTAGCAGTAGGCGATCATCGTCGAATACGCAAACAGAAAGACGAACACGCTCAGCACATAGGGAAACCAAGGCAACACGGTGCCGAACGCGTGCGACGTCAGCACCACGCCCTCAGCGCCGGGTTGCGACAGCGCGGCATCGCTGACAATGATCACGAGCGCGGTCATCGTGCAGATGACGACGGTATCGATGAGGGGCTCCCAAAGCGCGACCAGACCCTCGGTCAGCGGCTCACCGGTACGCACGGTGGCGTGGGCGATGGGTGAACTGCCGATGCCCGCCTCGTTGGAGAATGCGGCGCGGCGAAAGCCCATGAGCATGACCCCGACCGCACCTCCCGCGACGCCCTGCGGCGTGAAGGCTCCGGTGAGGATGCTGGCAAAAGCCGCCGGAATTCTTTCGTAGTTCGCGATCAGCACGACGATTCCGGCAAGCAGGTACAGCACGCCCATCAAGGGAACCAGCTTCCCGGTGACCGAGGCGATGCGCCGGATGCCGCCGATCACCACCAGTCCCACGAGCACCGCCATCACCACACCGAAGACCCACGCACGACCCGCGAGGAAACTCTGCTCGCCACCGGTGATGAACAGGAGTTGCTGGTAGGCCGCATTGGCCTGGAACATGTTGCCCGCGCCAATGGAGCCGAACACGCAGAACACTGCAAAGGTGATTGCAAGGATCGCGCCGAGTGGCGCAAGGCGCGGGTATTCCGCGGCGATGCCGTAGCGCAGGTAGTGCATCGGTCCGCCCGATACCGAACCGTCGGCGTGCTCGCGACGGAACTTGACCGCGAGCGTGCACTCGCAGAATTTCGCGCCCATGCCGAACAGCGCGGCGACGATCATCCAGAACGTCGCACCCGGGCCGCCGAGCGTAATCGCGACCGCGACGCCGGCGATGTTGCCGAGGCCGATGGTGCCGGACAACGCCGTGGCCAGGGCCTGGAAATGCGTGGTGTCCCCGGCATGCGAGGCTTCGGCGTAATCGCCACGGATGATGCGAAATCCCTGCGCGAGACCACGCACATTGATCAGGCGGAAGTAGAACGTGCAGAAGATCGCGATGGCGATCAGCCAGAACAGGATCCACGGCACCTGGTGGCCAAACATGGGGATGGCGGCGAACACCGCGCCGGAAACCACGTCGGCGAACGGCTGCATCGCGCTCGAGATGCGTTCGTCGATACCGCCTTCCGCGACGACGCGATGCGTCAGAACATTTACGAGGACTTCGGAGATCGCTGGGCGCACGGCACGTTCCTGCGCCACGGAGCGAGCAGCGCGCTGCGGGCGAGTCTAGGGCTTGCCACGTGCAATCGAAAGCGCGCTACGCCCCGGCAACTCCGTGCGAGGCCAACATCGCTTCCACGTCGAGAGGCTTGCCGAACAGCCATCCCTGGCCGTACTCGCACCCGAGGTCGCGGAACAGGTCCCGCTGGTCCGCGTTTTCGATGCCCTCCACCACCATCTCGGCCTCGAGGGCCCGGCACAGGTCGACGATGCCCTTGCACACTGCAAGACACCGTGGCGAGGTCAGTGCCTGTCGCGAGAAGCCCTGGTCGAGCTTCACGGTGTCGAAGGTCAGCGTGTGCACGTGCCCGAGGTTCGAGTAACCCGTCCCGAAATCGTCGAGCAGCACGGTGAGGCCGATCTCGTGACAACCGTCGATGAAGCGCCTGACGGCCTCGATGTCGAGAATGAGGCTCTCGGTGATTTCAACCTGCAGCGCTTTGGGCGGCAGGTGGTGGCGCGTAAGCGCGGCCTGGATTTCGGACAGGAACCGGTCGTCGAGCAACTGCCGCGCGGAAGTGTTGATCGCGACATGGAGTTCCGTACGGCCGCAGCGGGCCAGTTCCGCAAGCGCGCTGCACGCGTGGTCGAGCACGTACCGGCCGACCGGGAGGATCAACTCGGTCTCCTCCGCGAGCTGGATGAAATCTGCGGGCGAAACCACGCCGCGTTCGGGATGGTGCCAGCGCACGAGCGCCTCGTACCCGCGCGGGCTGCCGTCCCTGAGATCCACGACGGGTTGGTAGAACAGCGCGAGCGTGCCCTGGTCGAGGGCCTCCATGAGCTGGCTCTCGAGCCGGATCTTGCCGGCAGCCGGGGCGAGCAGCGCCTCCAGTTTTCCGGTACTGCGCGGCGTCGCGCGCGCGCGCAGCACCGCCGTGCGGTCCAGTCCGCTGAGTACGCTTCGATAACGGCGCAGCTGCGCCATCAACAGCGCGCGAACGATGGGATCGGCCTTCTCGAGGCGTTCGCGCAACTGGAAATGATCGATCACGGTAAGCACGCAATCGGTTGCCGCACGCGCACTCGCCGATCGGGGCGAGTCGTCGATGACGGCCATCTCGCCGAGGAGGTCGCCGGGGCCAAGCTGACCCAGCGTCTGCGGCGCATCGGGCGACCCGCGAAAGACTTCCGTGTTCCCGCTCTCCACCAGGAACGCGGTGGTCGGCGCATCGCCTTCCCGGAAGATGATCTCGCCTGCCGCAAACGACACTGTCGCTGAAGTCATCGCGCGTCTCGCCCGCTTCAAGTGAATCGATGCTACGCCCCCGGCCACCGCCTCGCCATGGGAAAGGCGCGGCAATCGCAATGAATGGCGCTTGTTCCGTTCCTCCGCGCACGCGATTCGCTCCCGCGGCGCGAAGAAACTTCAGCCGCGGGCGCACCGGCATGAACTCTGATGCACACCACGCGCCCGCCATTCAATTATGTGATTCGAGCTACCGAGGTGCCACCAAACGAAAGGGCCGGTTGCCCGGCCCTTTCAAATTCACCTATCAAGCTAGGCAGGGATCAACCGCACGACCCCGGCGGACTGATGTTGTTGCACATGCCGTTGCCCTGGATGATGACTCCGGCCGAAACCGTAGGATTACCCGTCACGCGATAGATGCACTGACCGGTCTCGTTCTCTGGCGGCATATTGGGCGGCACGCCGGGTCCGTCCGGATCCGTCACGAAGCCGTTTCCACTGATGAACGAGATGAACTGCCCGTTGGCATCGGTCACTCCTCCCGTCGCCTCCAGGGAGCCACCTGTGGTCTGGCACGCGACGTTGATGGATGCCCCGGCAATCGGCTGCCCGCCCACTCCGGTCAGCGTCAGCGTCGTCGCCACGATGAAGTTTCGCGGCACGAAGAAGCTGCTCGGCGAAGCGCTCAGACTGATATTGCTGCCAACTGGGTTGATCGTGACGGTAGTACTCGCGCCACCGGCCGTGAAGGTGACGACTCCACCCTCGTTGGTCAGGTTCTGGCTCTGCAGGACGACGTTTGTGCAGCCGTCCGGGCCAGTAGGCGTCGCCGCCGTGCCGGGCGGAGTGCGACCGTCGACGGTGATGAGGCCTCCTGCCGGGGTGGTCGCGGTGAAACCGACGACCGCGTTTGGTATGCCACGCATGTTGACATCGCGCAGGCACAACTGGATGGTGCGGGTGCTGTTGGCTTCGACCTGCGAGGGCTGCGCGGTGAGCGTGGCCGGGCCGGCACCCGCGAAGGTCAGGCGCTCGACGTCGGCGACGAGGTTCGGAGTGCCATTCGCGGCAATGCCGCTGCCTTGCGCCCAGACGATAATCGGTCGTCCAACCGCGGACTGCGAGTAACGCAAGGTCGCCGAGGCAACGCCGTTCTCGTCCGTCACCGCACTGGCAGTGATGTTGCCGTTGGCCGCACGTCCGATGACGTAGGGGAAGATCGGGCCGCCATCGACGATCACGCCGGTGGTGTCGTTGCGATTGAACGGACGCGCCACCAGCAGGCTGTTGATGCTGGTGATCTGCGTGATGAAGCGCGCGGCTTCCATGTCGCGCTGGCCCGGGATCTCCTCGCCGAAGATCACCAGTGTGTCACCGGGGCCCGCGAGGCCGAAGTTGCCGGTCGGCGCGCTGAAGAACGTCCCGCCTTCCTGCGGATTGCCGTCATTGCCCATGATCGCGAAGTCGCTGCCCGCGAGCGGCGTGTCGATCAGCCCGAAGTCGATCTGCGTCCCGGGAATGACTGGGTTGCCGTCGCGATCGGTGGCGATAACGGTGATCGTGATGGTGTAGATCGGATTCGGTTCGCCGGCCGGCCCGCTGATGCCGTCCACCACCACCGCATTGCGGTTGGCGATGTCGAGATCGAACAGGCGGCCGTCGGAAATGATCACCGAGCGGGTCGCCGTGACCGGATCCTGGATGCCGTTGTCGACATTGTTGTCCGCGCGATCCGCGGTGACGCGAATGACCACGGGGCCAGTGCGGTTGCCCGAAATCAGGCTGAAGCCGACGACGCCGTTGGTCGTGCGAAGGCTGATGGTCGTGCCGCTGACGGTCTGCCCCGCCGCATTGACGCCGGTGAGGCGCTCGCCGCCGCCAGGACCGCTGACGATCTCGACGCGGACGTTGTTCACGCCCACGGCCGGATTGGCGATCGGGCGGTTGTTGCCGTCGAGCACCGTTGCGGAAACCGGGATCGACGTGGTGCCGCCGGAACCCTGGACATAAAGCGGGTCCGTGGTCGCGCCGATGAAGACGGCGGTCGGATTCGTATTGGTGGCACCGACGATGGTGAAGGTTTGCGTGATCGACACCGTTTCGCCGGTATCCGGATCCTGACCCGAAATCACGATATTGCAGGTGCCCGGAATTCCGAACGACCACACATAGATCAGGGCCACGCCCGCATTGACGTCGACCGGCCCGCTTCCGAGCGGGATCGTGGATTCGTTGACATCAGGTGTGGTGCCGTCATCCAGCGTGGAGAATGCGCAGAAGCCGGTCGATCCCGGCTGGATCGCGACGACCACTCCGTCGGGCATCTGGATCAGCGTGCCGTCGAGGCGCCGGAAAGTGATCGTGCTGACGCTGACGTAGGGCGAGCCGATGAAGAACGGCACGCCCGGATTGACGGGAATGGAGGTGCTCTGCGTCTGGAACGTGAGGCGCTGGTCGTTACCTGGGCCTGCGACGATGTTGACGTTGAGCGTCGCGGTCGAGGAGCCGCCGGACTGCGCGGTCGCCGTTGCTCGCAGTGTCACGGTTCCGGTGGCGCGCGTATGCAGGCGGAACTGGGCCACGCCACCCCGGGTGGTCGTCGTGGTGCTGGGGCCGAGGTTGGGGGGCGCATTGAATGAGGAAACGAGGGCGAGGTCGGAAGGCGTCGACGACAACGTCACCGAAGTTCCGTCGGCGACCGGAACGCCGTTGTTGTTGTTGACCCGCACCGTAATGGAGATGACGGAACTGGGGGTGGCCGTGGTGGATACCGGGTCGATGGTGACCCTGAGCTCAGACGGCGTGAAACTACCGCCCTCGTTGCTGCCGCCGCCGCCGCCGCCGCCGCACGCCGCGAGCAACGTCGCCGCGAGCAGGCCGATCAGGATTTGGATAAAGGATTTCATTCAACGTTCTCCAGACATCTGTTCGGGCTGCTCGGTGGTAAGCAAGTCCCGCTAGCGCGCGCAGGCGGCTAGCGTAGGCTCTGCGCGAGAATCTTGGGTGTGACGAAGATCAGCAGTTCGGCTTTTTCCGACGTGCGGTTCTTGTTGCGGAACAAAGCGCCCAGGCCAGGGATATCGCCCAGGAATGGCACCTTGCGCAGGTCCTCGCGCTTGCTGAACTCGTAAACGCCGCCCAGCACCACGGTCTGCCCGTTGTCGACGAGCACGGCGGTGTTGAGTTCGCGCTTCTGGATCTGCGGCACGTCGCCGATCGAGGTGCTGATGAAGCCGGACACTTCGTCCTTCTTGACATTCATGTTGAGGAACACGCGCTGGTCCTGCGTGATCGTTGGCGTCACCTTGAGTTCGAGTAGCACTTCCTTGAACTGCACGTTGGGGATGGGCACCGCGCCGCCGCCAGACTGTGGCGAAATGGTGACGTAACCCACCTCATCGCCCTGCCGGATGACCGCTTCGCGCTGGTTCGCCGTGATGACGCGCGGATTCGACACAACTTCGCCGCGACCCTCGCTCTCCAGGGCGGACAGTTCAAGGTCAAGCAGGTAGTCGGCGCCAAGGACTGCCAGCGCCAGGCTTCCCGCCGGATTGGTCACGGGCAGGTTCACGTTGAGCCGGTCGGCCAGGTTGGGCACCAGCGTGCCTGCGCCCAGCAACGGATCCGGCTGCGCGACGGGCAAGCCGGAGGTCCGGCCGGCAAACCGGTTGTTGAGCGCCAGATTGCTCATGCGATCCGTGCTTTCCACGGAGCCGCCGGTCGTCACCACATTGCCATTGCGATCTTCGTAGCCCGCGGAAATACCGAAGCGAGCGCCGATCTCGCGGCCGAAGGTCTCCGTCGCGATGACGATGCGCGATTCGATCAGCACCTGGTCGACCGGGCGGTCGAGACGGGCCACCAGTTCGCGGATTTCATTGATCTTGGCGGGCGTGTCGTTGACGAGCAGCACGTTGGTGCGTTCGTCGAAGGTCACGCTGCCCCTCCCCGACAGGAACCCCGTCGACTGCGCCGACTGCCCACCTGCGCCGCCTGCGCCACCTGCACCGCCGCCACCCTGGCCCGTCAGTGCCTCGGAGGTCAGCAATTCGGCTATG